>CAVOSY010000026.1:0-414028 GCA_963698965.1 uncultured Actinomycetota bacterium | reverse complement strand
GTATTCGGTTGGGAAGGGGCGGGTTTCGAGGCGCGAGTGACACCGGGAAGAAGATCGATAAGAGTTCGCAAGTCGCGAGATTGGTGAGAGAGCGCCGCGCCGGAGACGTCGCACCCGGATGACTAGGGGGAAGCGGCGGACTCATCGTGCTGCGGCGACACCGAGCGTGCGAGGTGCTCGCGCAACGCGTCGAGGACGATGCGAGTGGCGGCGGTCATTGCATGACCCGAACGCCATACGATGCCCAAACGTGAACGGGCGTAGTCGGATTCGACGGGAACGTAGACCAACGCATCGGGCAGGTCGGCCGCCGACGTCGTGAGCACGGCGGCCCCCAATCCACGGCTGGCCAGCGCCCTAGCGGTGGTCGGCAACGTCACTTCCCACGTGACGGGCGCCGGTAGTCCTTCTCGACTCATCATCGTCTCGTAGGCCGCCCGGACGCCGGTTCCCGCTGCCAGACACACCACCGGCACGTCGAGAAGCTCCGCCGGTGCCACGCTGGCACGGGTCCCCCACTGGTGGTCGTTGCCGATCGCGGCGGCAAGGCGCTCCTCCACGGCGACGAACCAGCGCAGCCCGGGCAGTGGCTTGTCGACCCACGACACGATCGCCACGTCGAGGCGACCCGCGAGCACCTCGGATTGCAGAGCCGCCGAGTTTCCCTCGCGCAGGGACAGCGCCAATTGCGGATGCGCGTCGTGAACCTGCTCGATCGCATCCAGAAATGCCGGCCAGCCAAGCCCTGCCACGGCGCCGAGCCGGACCGATCCCCTTACCAGTCCGAGCACCTCGTCGGCCACGGACCGCACCTCGTCAAGTGCGGCCAGCACGTGACGCATCCGGTCCAGCAGGTCGGTTCCAGCCGGGGTGACGGTGACGCGCCGTGCCGACCTCTCGAACAGCCGCACACCAAGTTCATGCTCCAAGCGGCCGACTTGCGCGCTCACCCCGGACTGGCTGACGCGCAACGTGGCTGCGGCCGCAGTGAAGCTGCCCGAGTCGGCCACCGCGACGGCGTAGCGCAGTTGATGCACTTCCATCGCTTTCGATGATAGTTGGCAGAAGAACTAGCTGTTGGACTACTGGCTAGACGTTCGGAAAGGTAAAGGCGTCGTCAGAGAAAGGGCCGCCGATGATCATTCGCGAAGCGGGGCGTGCGTCGTTGCCCGCCGCGCGCACCGCTCCCGGCGGAGTCCGGCGGCAGCGTCTCCTCGACGTCGTGCAAGTCGCCACATCCGTCGTCGAAGGCGTGGCCCTGTCCACCATCGTCATGCACGCGACGACCCACCTCGATCTGACCTCGCAGGCTGTCGGCGCGGTATTGACAATGGCGGGGATCGCCGCGCTCGGCAGCGCCGTGCCCCTTGGGTCTCTCGCCGATCGCATCGGACTGAGGACTGCGGCCACCATCTACGGCTTCGGTGCAGCGGGCGCCCTGGCCGGCTACGCCATCGCCGATTCATTGGCGGGATACGCCGTCGCGGCCGTCTGGTTCGCGACCACGCAAGCGGCCTCTCGCTCCATCCGCCAGGCGCTGGCGGTATCCGAAGCCGCGCCTTCGGAGCGGTTGGAGATCCGGGCACGAATGCACACCCTGCTGAACGTGGGTTTCGGCCTCGGCACGCTGATCGGGGGCTTGGTCACGGTCCTCGGCACGGATGCGAGCGTCCGGACGGCGTATTGGGCCTCAGCGGGAGTCGCGGCCCTGACTGCCGCCGTCACTGTGCTCGTCCCCACGACGACGGGGCCACGGCCACGCAGCGCGCGCCGCGGCGCACTAATCGCGCTGCGAGACCATCGATTTGCCGTGGCGACGTTCCTGGCCACGATCGTCCAGCTGACGATGCCGGTGTTGACACTCTTGCTGCCCATCTGGGTGCTCTTCTACACAGATGGCCCCCGGTGGGTACCCAGCGCGGCCCTGGCGCTGAACACCGCGATCGTGATCGGTATGCAGACTCCATGGGCGGCGCGGGTGGTGACTCCAGTGGCGGCCGCGCGGTCTGCAGACCTGGCGGCACTGGCGCTGCTGGCGGCCTGCACCCTGATGGGTGCCGCCGCCATCGACCTCGGCCCAACCTTCGTCGGGGTGGTGATCGTGGTCGCGGTGGTCTTGCTGACCGTCGGCGAGGTGGCTGGCGGAGCGGCGACGTGGTTCGTGGCGCTGCGGGACGTTCCACCAGCGGCAGAAGGTCAGTACCAATCTGCGTTCACAATGT
The DNA here is from genome assembly GCA_963698965.1 of uncultured Actinomycetota bacterium. Lineage (GTDB taxonomy): Bacteria > Actinomycetota > Actinomycetes > Mycobacteriales > Mycobacteriaceae > Mycobacterium. The sequence goes on along the minus strand of CAVOSY010000026.1, from coordinate 411,806 downwards.
CCACTAGCGCGGCCCGCATCATCGGCTCCGCCGTCGCCCTGCCGTTGATGACCGGCGTCGCATTCGGCGGCTGGATAATTCTGGGCGCGGCGATGGCAGCGGCGAGCCTGGGGGTGTCTGGTCTGGCCCGACGCTGACAAGGTAGAAGCGGCGCGGATACGAAGCCGCGAATGCGTGGCTGGCGACGTGCAGAGCCTGTTTTGATGGGCACGGTCAAACAACCGTCGCTCCTTCCGAACGCAGTTGAGTTGCTTCGAGCGGAAGAGATCGACTGCGGCACTTTGATGTCCCAATTGACTATTCCGGCGGATCTTTTCTGCACCATCACCTCTCGGAAGCCGAGCACACAGCGGCTATTTGCGGCTGCCTGAGCCGGCGCCGCCTTGCGTACGAAGGGACCCTCCAAGCGACCGCGAACGTAGGACTCGATCCGCTATCGTCCCCCAATGAGCGATGAGGCGATGCCGTCCGGTCCGACACGCGCTCCGACGAGTACCAGGCGGGCGGTGCTCAACACCGTCAGGGGCTCGGCGGGCAACCTCGTCGAGTGGTACGACGTCTACGTCTATACCGTCTTCGCGTCCTATTTCGAGAAACAGTTCTTCGACGAGAACGACACCAATTCCACGGTGTACATCTATGCGATCTTCGCCGTCACCTTCGTGATGCGCCCGGTGGGATCGTGGTTCTTCGGCCGCTACGCCGACCGTCGCGGTCGCAAGGCCGCCCTGATGCTCAGCATCACCGTCATGTCGACCTGCTCCTTCGTCGTAGCGATCATGCCCACCCGCGAGATCCTCGGCTACTGGGCGGCGGTGATCCTGGTCCTCGCTCGGCTCGTGCAGGGCTTCGCCACTGGCGGAGAGTACGGCACGTCGGCGACGTACATGTCCGAAGCGGCCACCTCGAATCGGCGCGGTTTCCTGTCGTCGTTCCAATACGTCACCCTCATCGGCGGCCACGTGCTTGCGCAGTTCACCCTCCTCATCGCGCTGCACTTCCTGGACGATGACGCGCTGCACGCCTGGGGCTGGCGGATCGGGTTCTTCATTGGGGGCATCGCCGCCCTCGTGGTGCTCTGGATTCGACGTTCGATGGACGAGTCGCTCAGCGAGTCGCATCTGGAGGCCATCCGCGAGGGTAAGGACCCGGACGCAGGTTCCATGAAGTCGTTGTTCACCACGCACTGGCGGCCGCTGCTTCTCGTCTTCCTCATCACTGCGGGCGGCACGGTCGCGTTCTACACCTACAGCGTCAATGCGCCCGCAATCGTCAAGTCCACCTTCGGGTCTGACCGCGCGCTGACGGCGACGTGGGTCAACCTGTTGGGACTGATCTTCCTGATGCTGCTGCAGCCCGTCGGCGGGATCATCAGCGACCGGGTCGGCCGCAAGCCACTGCTGGTCTTCTTCGGCGTCGGTGGAGTCATCTACACCTACGTCCTTCTCACGTTCCTTCCGAAGACGACTTCAGCGGTCATGGCGTTCCTCATACTGGCGGTCGGCTACGTCATCATCACCGGCTACACATCGGTCAACGCCATCGTGAAGGCGGAGCTGTTCCCCGCCGAAATCCGCGCTCTGGGTGTGGGATTGGGCTACGCGCTCGCGAACTCCGTGTTCGGTGGTACGGCGCCGGTGCTGTATCAGGCGTCCAAGCCCGATCACGTCACCTTGTTCATCGTGTACGTCACGGTGGTGATCGGCGTGAGCCTGCTGGTCTACATCTTCGGGCTGAAGAACAAGGGGGAGACGGTGCTCGACCGCGAGCAGGGCAGCGCATGGGCGCTGCCCGTGGCTCGATGACAGCATGCACCAAACGCCTTACGAGGGAAGCACGTCCAGCCTTGAGCGCTACAACGTAGCGCAGCGGTCGTTGTCGTCGTCGAAGACGTTGGGCCACTGCGCAACCCAGATCGGGTGACGACTTACCTCTGGTGAATAGGCTATTAATGGGCGCTCTCGTGCATGACGGACTCCTTGTGTGTGACCGCCCCACGGCGACTAACTTGAAAGTTGTCATCAGATTCGCAGTGCTACAGCGTCTTTCACCCGCCGTCAAACCCGGAATGTACGACAAAGTGTACTGGTGGGGATACTGCTGTCACAGGACGAAATGGCCAGTTGGAACCCACACGTCAGGCGGGATGGCGTGTGTGCGACCGACCGCAACCTCCACGTGCTCTAAGAGAATGACACGAATTTGAGACAACTGCTTAATGACATCACGTGAGACAACCTGCGTCACGGCAGGTCAGAGCATCGCGAGATGACACGGAGTTCGAGTAGCTACAGCCGGGTTCATGTTGTCGGCACCCTCCACGAGCTGCCAAGTCAGCGGAAGCGGATGTTCAGCGTCGCCAGGCCGAAGATCTTCCGGCCATCGGACTTCGCGGCGACAATGACGACACCGGAGCGGGTCGCCGGGTCCAGCGACTTGATCCGGCCGCTGAACTCGATGTCCGCGCCCTCGGTAGCCGACACGATCGCGGGCTGGGACAGCCGCACCGCATAGCGGGTAACCGCACCGGGGTCACCCGACCATGCGGAGGCGAAGCCGGCGCCCAACCCCATGGTGAGCATTCCGTGGGCGATCACATCGGGCAGCCCGGCCAGCTTGGCGATGTCCTCGTCCCAATGAATCGGGTTGGCGTCGCCGGCCACGCCGGCATAGTTGACCAGGTCGCCGCGGGACAGTCGGGTGTGGTGCACCGGTAGCTCGTCGCCGACTTTCAGGTCATCGAAGGATGGCGTCCCCGGCGTGCGGGCCGTGCCTCCCTCGGCGATGCGAACCTCACCCTCGGGGCGCACCGTCTTCTCGTAGGCGGCATCAGATTCGCCGACCGCGAGGATGTTCACGTCGTGCATCATCGCGTTCTGCACGGCGGTCTTGATCGCCGGATCGAGGTCCTCGGCGGTGACGCCGACGACGGTGGTGTGCAAGGTGTGCACCCGCTCGCCGGCAGTGTCGGTGAAGGTGTTGGTCACGGTGATCAGGTCTCTGCCGGCGATGCTGCGCACCGACGTCAGTTCGACGTCGATGCGCAGTTCGTCGCCGGCCACGATCGGGCGGTGCTGCTCGAAGACCTCTTCGGTCTGCAGGTAAGTGTCGTAACCGACGACCACCGATTCGAACATGCGGCGATTGCAGGTCATGCCCGGGACCGACGTGAACGTCAGCGGCGCTACTAGGCCGGGGTAACCCAGGTCCGCGGCGGCGGTGAGGTCCCAATGTGCGGGGTGATAGTCCTGCACGGCACGGGCGTACTCGCGTACCTTCTCGCGGCCGACAAGGTAGGTGTCGTCCATCTGGTAGTAGTGGCCGACCCGGGATTCGATCGCCGACGCTTCTGCTGCTGCGGTCATGAATGTGCTCAACTGTTCTATCGGATTGTTGGCTGAGGCCGACCAAGGCACACTAACGCGTGGACTCGGCGCAATACGCGTCGATACCGAGCACCGTTCGTGCCATGACTTGTCGCCGGTGATTGGCGCTCGATCTTCTCAAGCACTAGTTTCCCGGGGGTGATGTCCTCAGCTGCTGGTGCAGTCGCTCGGTGGATCGCTCCCTTTCTGACTGTTGCGGCCGTTGCCTGTGTGGGTCTTGTTGCCGACCCGGTGCACGTAGGTCCCGCTCCGACGGTGCGCCTGGCCGCCGATGAGGCAAACCCGCTGGCCGGAGCACCGTTCTACGTCAATCCCACATCGGCGGCCATGCGCGCCGCGCAGAGCGTCGATCCGCCCAGTCCTGAGTTGACCGCCATCGCGAACACGCCGCAGGCGTACTGGATCGTCCCGGGCTCTTCTGCAGCGACGGTCGCGAAATACACCGGTGACGCGCAGGCTGTTGGCGCCATGCCGGTGCTGGCACTCTATGGAATCCCACACCGCGACTGCGGCAGCTTCGCCGCGGGAGGCTTCGCGACGGGCGCCGAGTACCGCCAGTGGATCGACGGCATCGCCGCCGACCTAGGCTCCTCGCCGGCGGCGGTCATCGTCGAACCCGATGCGCTCGCCATGGCCGACTGCCTGTCAGCCGACCAGCGCCAGGAACGCTTCGACTTGATTCGCTACGCCGTCGACACGCTGACCCGCAATCCGGCCACGGTCGTGTACATCGACGCCGGCCACTTGCGCTGGCACGGTGCCGACGAAATGGCCGCCAGGCTCAACCAGGCCGGTGTGGACCACGCGCGGGGTTTCAGCCTCAACACCGCGAACTTCTTCACCACCGATGACGAAATCGGTTACGGCGAAGCGATTTCGGGGCTCACCAACGGTTCGCACTACGTGATCGACACGTCACGCAACGGCGCCGGACCAGCGCCCGACTCCCCGCTCGACTGGTGCAACCCCAGCGGCCGAGCCCTGGGCACCCCGCCCACCGCGGCTACAGCGGGCGCGCACGCCGACGCCTACCTGTGGATCAAACGTCCCGGCGAATCCGACGGATCATGCAACCGCGGAGATCCGCCGACGGGCAACTTCGTAAATCAATACGCCATCGATCTCGCCCGCAACGCGGGCCAGTAGGCACATCGCCACGAGCTGTCAAGAGTCTTTGCCAGTCCGGATTGGAAGGCCGAACCCCGGTGGGGTGGGAGACAATCGGTCGTGTGAACAAGGTTGTGGTGATAACCGGAGCCGGCAGTGGCATCGGACGCGCGGCTGCGCGGGTTCTGCTGGATGCTGGGCATCGGGTTGTGTTGGCTGGGCGGCGACCCGAATCGCTGGCTGAGTCCGGCGGGAATCGGCCGAACGCTGTGGTGGTGCCCACTGATGTCACGAACGCGGCATCGGTCGCGGCGCTGTTCACAGCTGCGGTGGCGGCGTTCGGTCGTATCGACGTGCTGTTCAACAACGCGGGCGTGTTCGGGCCCTCGGCCGCCGTCGGTGAGATCGACGACGAGCAGTGGCATGCCACCTGGCGCACCAATGTCGACGGTGCGCTGTTCTGCGCTCGCGAAGCTGTCCGCGTGATGTCGGCGCAAGTGCCAAGGGGCGGAAGGATCATCAACAATGGCTCGTTGTCCGCGCACCGTCCACGGCCTCGCAGTCTGGCGTATACCGTCACTAAGCATGCGATCAGCGGGTTGACGGCGTCGATGTTGTTGGATCTGCGCGACATCGACATCTGCGTGACACAGATCGACATCGGTAACGCGGCGACATCGATGACGGCAGGAATCGGGCACCAGACCTTGCAAGCTGACGGAAGCCTTGCTGCTGAGCCGACATTCGATGTCACGCACGTCGCTCGGGCGGTGGCCCACCTTGTTGAGTTGCCGCTGGAGGTGTCGGTGCCGTCGCTGACCGTGATGGCCCGTGGCATGCCGTACTTCGGCCGCGGCTAGTCGTGGGCGCAGCACATCGGGCACGTGCAGATCGCTGGCGCGGTCTTTGCGCGCAGGCGCGGGGTCCACGACGATCGCCTGCAGACTTCAGGCTGCGCAACGAACACTGCTCCGTTGCGGCGACGAGGAGCGCTACAACGCTGTACACCAACATGTTCCGAAACAGCGTGTTACGACAGGGTCATGGCCATCTCGGCGGGGTAGAACGTGCCTCCAAAACGGGGGCCGTGAGATCTTCACCAGCGTTACCGGTGCGGGACGTCGACATGCGGCTGAATATCGATGACCCACGCGTGGTGGCCGACGTCGGCCGGGATGTTGATCGTCGAGACCCCAACGGTCGGCGCATTGCGCCTAGTGGTGGCTTGGGCGGGGGCAGCCAGGCCGAGGATGGCGACGATGAACCCGATAGCGACGACGGCGGCAAATCCGAACCCGTTCATCGTGATGCTCCTCTTACTCAGTTGGTTGACGGGCAGGTCTTTGGCCAGCGGCATCAGAACGGCACATCCCGAAAGCCGTTGGTAGTGTCTGCTTCGTCGTGGTTGTCGACGTGGTAACCGGGCACATACGGGCTTGTGGGATTGGGGCCATACGGCACGAGCGGATTGGTGTCGGCGCTTGCGATGGGCGCCAGAGCAATCGCTCCACCGACAGCGGCTGCGGCCAACCACGGCGCGACATGCTTGATGATTCTCTTCATGATGCTCTCCTGTTTGGAATTCATCGGCCAGCGGTTGATGAGTCGATTACCGCACCCGCTCGGCCGGTCCCGTTTGTGAGATGCTTTCACTCTCGCTGCGGTAGACAAGCATTCATTGCTTGGTCAATGAAGATTCGCTATTGAGTTTCTTGCTCACGCGACCCGTGGCCGTCGCAGGATTTGTTACGGCTCCCGGATTGTCCGCAGCATGAACAGAAGCCAGCTGTCGTGGGCACACTCTGATTGACGTCCACCGATGGCGACGACCTCTACGCCAATGCAATTCACACACTGATCAGTCGGACTCGTTGACAGCGCGCTGCCGCATCGCACCTCGAAGCGAGTCACCCAAATTCCACACTGCCACACCGATGAGCACCAAGTCTTTGAGAAGGAATTGGCCCGGCTGGGCGGTCAGTACAGGTACGCCGGCAGCGTGAGTGGCGACCACCCCCGGGGTTGTGAACAAGAAGCTCAATGTGCCCATGAACAACACCACGGCCAACGCGCTGCCGACCGTCGACGCGCGTGGTGACACCGGACGCAATGCAATAAGGAGCGCGGCAACGATTTCCATCGTCCCTAGGCCGCGGCCAACGGTGGTGACGCTGAGGTAGTCGTAGATCCAGCTCATCAAGGGGCTGTGCTCAATGAGCACACGCGCTTCCATCTTGACGTACTTGCCGAACCCGATCCAAGCCAGAACCACGACCAACCCGTAGCGGCTCACCAACACACCCGCTCGCATCAGCGCGGCGGCCATGTTGTCGAAGCGGCTGGTGGCGATTGTTGTGGTAGTCATGCAAAATTCCTCGCTTTCAATGAGATTGGGGAATACCGACGGCAGATCGGCCGATTTGGGTCGGTCCTGCCCACGTCAGCCAACAGACCGCAGGAGCTGGAGTCTGTCAGGTGCAACCGGGACGTCAGCGTGCCGATTGGCGGTTGCTAGTGAGCATCAGGACACAAGACGTCGAGGTAGATGGTCGTGAACGGGCGAGCGCCAAAGCTCGGACCCGGCAAACCCGCGGTAGTGGGAGTGCCATGTACGCCGGTGGTTACGCAGGTGGACAACGGATCGGTCAGGCTGCCGTTGATCTGCACGTTGTATCCCGCAGCGTGGAGTTCTTTCGTGGCGTCCCCGGCGTTCCCGCCTCCCGTGGGGGCCGCCGCCGCGATGCCTGCCAACGCCACGGCGGCGGCGCCCGACGTGGTAGCAGCTGCAACGGTGAAGCTGAACCGTTTCATTGTGATCCTCCTCGGTAACGGTGTTAGCTCAGGGCCTCGTTGAGACATCACCAGCCTGACCGGAGAGCACGTTCATCTGCTAAGTACTCACTAAAGGTTCGATGAAGGAAGCGACGCGGACGCATGTGAAGAGTCGAACCAGTCCTCATCGACAGACGTGTGTACCTACCTGCGCTCTTCCTATGAGCAAGCCTGTACGCCGAGTTGCTCATCGGACACGGAACCGCATTTGCGTCGAGGTCACGCCATGAGAACAAGGCGGTCATGCGGCAATTCCGTGACACTCAGCTTCGGCTGCGCCGTCCGGTTTGCTATCGATTCGCCGATGGTTTCCTGAAGTTTCGATAAAGAATTGCGCGCTGACCCGCTGCGCATCGACCGGTCCATGGGTCCGCGGGCACTATGGGTTTATGGACAAAGTCGCACCGGCCGTGGTCGCGGGCTTCCGGGCGCTGGTAGTCGACGACGAAGCGGCCTTGGCCGACGTGGTTGCGAGCTATTTGAAGCGCGAGAGCTTCGAAACAAGCGTCGCCCACGACGGCGATAGCGCTCTCACGCTGGCACGTGAGGTCGATCCCGATGTCGTCATCCTCGATATCGGACTGCCCGGCGTCGACGGCATCGAGGTGTGCCGACAACTTCGCGTTTTCTCCGACGCATATGTCATCATGTTGACCGCCCGAGATACCGAGTTGGACACCATCGTCGGGCTGTCTGTCGGCGCGGACGATTACGTCACGAAACCATTCAGCCCCCGCGAACTCGTGGCCCGTGTCCGGGCGGTGCTGCGACGGCCCCGCCGCACCCCCCCAACTGACCTGGATCCCGACCAGCAGATGAGCCCTCCCCGCCTGTTCGGTGCCCTCTGCATCAACGTCGACGGCCGGGAGGTACACCTGGATGGCGCGCCGATCATGTTGACCCGCACGGAGTTCGACGTGCTGGCGGCGTTGTCGTCACGCCCGGGCGTGGTGCTGAGCAGAAGGCAGCTGCTCGAATTGGTATGGGGTGACTCCTGGGTGGGCAACGACAACATCGTGGATGTCCATGTTGGGCATCTACGACGCAAACTGGGCGACAATCCCTCTCTGCCGCGATATGTCACCACTGTGCGCGGCGTCGGGTATCGGATGGGTGCAGGGTGATGACGCTCGCGCGCCGCCTGCGGCAGCGTGTGCGCCCAGGCATCCGCATGCGGCTGTTGGTCGCCAATTCGGTGGTCGTTATTGCCGGTATCGCCACCACCAGCGTCGTTGCCGCCATCGTCGGCCCGCCAATGTTCCGTCGGCTCATGGACGAGGCGGTGGTCCCCGGCCTCAACGGCAACCACCCCTATGAGCGCGCTTTTCGCGATGCGACCGCGATGTCTGTGGGTATCGCTCTGGGAGTGTCCGCGCTGGCGGCGCTGACGCTGAGTTGGTACCTGAGTCGCCGCGTGCATCGTTCGGCTACCGCTCTGTCCCGAGTAGCCTCCGCGGTTGCCAACGGGCACTACGACATCCGAGTTCCGCCGCCACATCTCGGCAAGGAATTCGACGCGGTCGCCGGTGCCTTCAATAAGATGGCCCAGCAGCTCGGGGTCGTCGACGATGCGCGCCGTCAGATGCTGGCCGACTTGGCGCACGAGATCAGGACTCCCGTGTCGGTGCTCGAGGCGTACATGGAAGCGCTGGAGGACGGCGTGCAGCCCCTCGACCAAGACACCATCAGCACTCTGCGCGATCAAACTCGCCGCCTCGCCCGGTTCAGCGTCGACGTCAACTCACTGTCAGTCGCCGAACGCCGCACTACGGCCATTGACGCCCGATGGATATCGCCGCAGGCTTTGATATCCACGGCTATCGCCGCATTCGCGCCCCGCTACAAAGCAAAAGGCGTGGACCTGAGGTCATTTGTCGCGGACGGCCTACCCGCGTTGTGGGCCGACCCTGAACGGCTTGGCCAGGTACTGGGCAATCTGCTCGACAATGCGCTGCGCCACACCGATCCGGGCGGTCGTGTCAGCGTGACGGCCGCAGTCGCAGACGAAGAGCTGGCCATCGCGATCAAGGACACTGGAGTCGGGGTGCCCCCCGAACACCTGCCCCGGCTGTTCGACCGCTTCTATCGAGCCGACGCGGCCCGCGACCGCCAGCACGGCGGAGCCGGCATCGGCCTGTCGATTGCTAAAGCGCTCGTCGAGGCTCATGACGGCAAGATCGAAGCCCACAGCGACGGACACGGAACCGGCAGCACCTTCAGCGTCACCCTGCCCCTGCGAAACGCAGCTGCCCGCATACCCGCCGACACCGGCCCAGGCCTCAGCCGTGCGGCCGGCACCCGCCCCAATGGCTGACTTCTGATCACCACCCAGAGCCGAACGATGTCTCTAACCCACCGCGAAGCTGACGGTCCCTCGTTCAGGGTCGATCGGCCTATCCTTTGAGGACCCCCGCGAACGCGGGGGGTCCGGGATCGGCGGAGGGTCAGATGACGGCCGTGCCAGCGTGCCGGACGTGCGGCGTTGAGCCACTGGCCAGTGCGCGGTTTTGCCACAGTTGCGGCTCACCAGTCGATGACACTGCTACCCGCGCGGAGTACAAGCAGGTCACGGTTCTGTTCGCCGACGTGGTCCGCTCAATGAATATCGCCGCGGCCGTCGGTGCGGAGCGGCTCCTCGAAATCATGACCGAACTCGTCAGCCGTGCCACAGCGGTGGTGCGCCGGTACGGCGGCACCGTCGACCAGTTCACCGGCGACGGAATCATGGCAGTGTTCGGGGCTCCCTTGGCGTTGGAAGACCACGCCGTTCGTGGCTGTCATGCGGCGCTGGGCATTCAAGATGAGACCGTCCGACTGGCGATGGAGGTCAAAGACCGCGACGGTGTGGAGCTGCAGTTGCGCGTGGGACTCAACTCCGGCGAGGTGATCGCCGGCGAAATGGGTTCAAAACCGTTCCGTTACACCGCCATCGGCGAACAAGTCGGTATGGCGCAGCGGATTGAATCCGTCGCGCCGCCCGGCGGCGTCATGGTCAGCGAGTCCACCGCCCGCCTGGTCGCTCACGCTGCGGTGCTCAATGAGATGGAGATGGTGAGCATCAAGGGCGCCCACGCTCCTGTGCCTGCACGCCGTCTCGTGGCGATGGAGCCACGCGGCAGACCCCAGAGTCGCTCTGAAGCGTCACTGGTGGGACGCCAGCACCAAATCGCAACGCTCACTGAGCTACTCGACCGCACGATGAGCGGGCACGGCGGTGTAGCCGGCGTGGTCGGCGCCGCGGGCATCGGTAAGAGTCGCGTGGTGCGCGAGGTCGCAGCGATCGCGGAGGCACGCGGTGTCGACGTGTCCTGGACCTTCTGTGAATCTATTGCCAGCGACATTCCGCTACACACCATTTCGCGCCTGCTGCGAACAGTCGTCGGCGTTGATGAATTGAACGGGGGCGCCGCACGTGCGCAGGTGCGCACTCGATTCCCCGGCGCCGATCCCGACGACCTGCAGCTGCTCGACGACTTGCTCGGCATCGCCAGCCCTGACGTGACGGCCGTTCACATCGACCCGGATGCCCGCCGGCGGCGATTGACGGCGCTGGTGAATGGCGCGTCGCTTGCGCGTACCGCTCCGGCCGTGTTCATCATCGAAGACGCCCAGTGGATGGACGACGTCAGCGAGGCGCTGCTGGCCGAATTCCTCACAGTGTTGCCGCGGACCCCCACGATGGTGGTGATCACCTACCGTCCGGATTACCAAGGAGCACTGGCCCGGGCCGCCGACGCAAAGGCGGTTGCCCTTGCACCGTTGACGAATTCAGCAACCACAGAGCTGATAACCGAGCTGCTGGGTCGTGATCCCTCGGTAGCTGAGCTGACTTTGACCATCGCCGACCGGGCGTCCGGAAATCCCTTCTTCGCCGAGGAAATCATCCGCGACCTGATAGAGCGTGACGTACTCGTCGGTGACCGCGGCGACTATGTCTGTCGTGCGGATGTCGCCGAGATCAGTGTGCCTGCGACGTTGCAGGCTGCCATCGCCGCCCGCATCGACCGCCTGGAGCCGACGGCCAAGAGGTGCCTGAGCGCCGCGTCCGTGATCGGGTCGCGATTCGACATCGACTTCCTGACCGCGTTGCAGGTCGAGCCGGACCTAGCCGAAGCGGTCAAGGCCGAGCTGTTCGATCAGGTGAGTGTCAGCCCACGAGCCGAGTACGCGTTTCATCACCCGTTGATTCGCACGGTGGCCTACGAATCACAGCTGAAGTCGGATCGCGCCGAGCTGCATCGGAGCGTGGCCCGCGTGATCGAGGCGCGTGATCCAACCGGAATCGACGAGAACGCAGCGTTGATAGCCGAGCACGTTCAGGCCGCAGGCGATGTTCCTGAAGCCTACGGCTGGCACATGCGCGCCGCCTCCTGGCTGTCGAAGCAGGATCTCGCCGGAGCGTGCGGGAGCTGGGAGCGGGCTCGCGAATGCGCCGACGCGTTATCGCTGCACGACTCACATCGCACCGCGATGCGAATCGCGCCGCGAGTGATGTTGTGTGCCTACGGTATCCGTATACGTGCGACCACCACCGACGAGCGGTTCGCGGAGCTGCAGCAGCTGTGTAAAGCAGCCGACGACAAATCGTCTCTCGCATTCGGTATGGCGGGCATGCTGATGGTCCACGTACTGCACGGCCGCGTGCGGGAGGCCTCGGAGTTGGCTTCCGAATACATGACGCTGGTCGAGTCGATCGGCGAGCCGACACTCACCGTCTTGCTCGCCTTCGTCGCGCTGCCGATCAAGCTGGAGACCGGTCCGATCGCCGACGCACTGCGATGGGCCCAGCAATGCATCGATTTGGGCGAGGGCGACCCGTTACTCGAACACATGGTGGCGGGAGCCTTCGCGGTGCGTGGCTCGGCCCGCTGGGCCCAAGGGAACTCAAGGTGGAAGGACGATTTCGCAAAGGCAGTCGCCATGGCGCGCGGAACCGATCCCATGGTGCAGGGCTACGTGGTGAGCGTGACATACTCCGCAATCCCGGCGGGAGTAATGCTCGCCGACGACGAGGCCATGGCCACCCTCGACGAGGCGTTGCATGTCGCCGAGCGATCCAGCGACGATCTCGCGTTGGGCCTGGCCCGCTTGGGTATGGGACTCGCTCTGCTATGCCGAGACTCGGCTGCGGAACGCGAGCGTGGAGCCGCAGTGCTCGCGCAAGTGCGCGAAATGATTCTCGCCAAACGGTTTTACGCGAGCGAGCTACCGGTCGTCGAAGCGTGGCTGGCACGCGAAATGGCCGCGACCGGAGATCGTGATCGTGCCCTCCCGATGATCCGTAACGCCGTGAACACGTTGTTCGACACCGGACAATGGGGCTATCTCAGCGCCACGGCCGGTGTTCTGGTGGACACCCTGCTGGCACGCGGCGAAGAAGGCGATATCGACGAAGCCGACCGCGTAATTCAACGGTTGGCGACTGGCCCTGATGAAGGGCTGCTATACCGCGAAGTCTGGCTGTCGCGTTCACGCGCGTTGGTGGCGCGGGCCCGGGGTCAGGAGATTCGTTACGGCGAGCTGGCCCGGCGCTACCGCGACTTGGCGACATCGCTCGGCTACGAGGGACACATGGCGATGGCCGAGGCGATGTCTCCGTCAGGAGCCGAAAAGTCAAGCGCCGGAGTCGTTCCCTCGCCGGCAGGGTCTGCTGTGTCGGTCACGGGTGATGGGATACCTCGCGGGAGGATCCGCCGAACCATGCCGTTGGCCGGTTTCGCCGCGCGCACCGCAGGCGGCCGAATTGTGGCGAGCCTGCGGGAGAACGTGGGTGACGCAGGCGCCGTGGCACGTTTTCATGAGCGCACCGCCGAGCGGTACACGCAGCTGCTGGGTGGCTCCAAAGGCGTGCTGATGAAGGTCGGGCAGATTTTCTCGATGTTCGACACGGACACGCTTGGCCAAGGCTTCATGCCCTATCACGCGGCCCTGGCGCGGCTGCAAGCCGACGCACCGCCGATGGACCCCGACCTCGCCAAACAAACGCTGCACGCGGACCTCGGCAGATCGACCGACGCGGTTTTCGACTGGTTCAGCGAGGAACCGATGGCGGCCGCGTCAATCGGGCAGGTGCATCGCGCGATCATGCGCGATGGCCGCGAAGTCGCAGTCAAGATCCAATACCCCGGGGCGGCAGAAGCGATTGGCGCTGATCTGGCCAACCACGAAACGGTGACGAAATTCCTCCGGTTCCTGTCGTCGGCGTCGGGTGCGACGATGCCTGATTTGCGGCCCGCAGCACGCGAGATCGCCGCGCGCATCGGCGAGGAGATCGACTACCGTCACGAGGCCGCCAATCTCGCCGCATTCAGCGAGCTTTATCGCGGCCATCCATTCATCCGTGTCCCCGACGTCGTCGGTGAAGCGTCCGGTGACCGGGTGCTGACCATGACGTATCTCGACGGGCTGGACTGGGCGGCCGCGCAAGAGGCCGATCAGGACCTGAAGAACACGTGGGCAGAGGTGATCTCGCGCTTCTTGGGCGGTTCCTTAAGGCACTCCAACCTGTTCTATGCCGATCCCCACCCCGGCAACTATCGCTTCGGCCTCGACGGGCGAGTCGGATTCGTCGACTTCGGTTGTGTCAAGGTCCTCTCCGAACGGCAGCGCCGCGGCCTCGTTGGAATGGCGCGTGCAACGGTCGATGGACGTAAGCACGAATTGCGTGATCTGATGGTCGAATGCGGTTTCCTCGCAAGGGAATCGGCACTCACCGTCGACCAGGCGTACGAGTGGTGGGCGGGAACCATGTATGAGATGCTCGCGCCCCAGCCGTTCACCTATACCCGTGACGACCCGATACGCGCACTCCGCGGCTTTCTTGACCTCCGCGCCGCCGACCACCCTGCTCGGCAGATGTCGATGCCTGAAGAGTCCGCCTTCTTTCCGCGGCTGTACGTCGCCATGTACACCACATTCGCGACGTTGCGAGCGACGCTCCCGGCGCGATCGATCTACGACGACCTGGATGGCGTCACCGAACCGGTAACCCCGCTGGGCAAGCAACACCACGCCTGGGTACGCCGACGCGGCCTGCCGTGCGGACTGGACGATCATGACCACCCCTAGCACCAATGTCAGCCGAATGGCGCATTCGCGCTTGGTCATAGCCCATTCCGCGCGAATGCTGTCTGTTACTCGAAGAATCCGGCGTCGGGCGTGGTCTCCTGCCACGAACTCTCGCCATAAGGAGAACCCATGGCAGTGCCCTATGTCCTCTTTGTCGCCACCAATGCTGCCGTGATCGGCCCGCACAATCGGCACACCGGCTTCTTTTTCCCCGAGATCGCGCATCCTTTCGAAGCGCTCGATAGGGCCGGCGTGGCAGTCGAGTTCGCCTCGCCGCTGGGCGGCAAGCCGCCGGAGGACGGATACGATGCCGCGGACTCGGCACAGAGCGGCTTCCGGGAAAGTAAGGCCTACCGGCGCTTGTCCCGCAGCCGCAAACTGTCCGAGGTCGACGTGCTCGATTACGACGCGGTCTTCTTCCCGGGCGGTCTCGGCCCGATGGTCGATATCACCGGAAACCCAGAGGTGCAGGCAGTGGTAATCCGTGCCTGGAACGCGGGCAGGATCGTCTCCGCGGTTTGCCACGGCCCCTCGGCCTTCCTGGGGGTGACTCTCGAGGACGGTTCCCCGCTGGTGCGTGGTCGAAAGCTCACGTCTTTCTCCACAGCCGAAGAAGATGGGTACGCACGCGACGACGTGCCTTTCGACCTTGAAAGTGCGCTACGCGAGGAAGGTGCCCTCTTCGAGTCAACCGACCCGTGGCAGCCGAAGCTGGTCGTCGACGGGCGCCTGATCACCGGCCAGAATCCACAGTCGGGAGCCGTTGTCGGCGAGGCTTTGGTCGACGCCCTCAAGCGAGTGTGACCGCAGCCGCTGACAGCACGCCTCGGTAGCGTCGTCATAGGTCCTTAGACCGTGAAACGAGATCGAGGCGCGATGACAGACACCCCGGCAGAAGTAGTGGAATCGGTCGAGCCGCGGCGGCCGCCGCGGCACTGGCGCCGCATGTTGGTCGTGCTGGCCATCACCCTGGTGCTGTTCGGGGTGCCGTGGTGGACGCTGCTTGCGCCGAGTGCGTCATGGCCGACGGCCGTATTTGTGGTCGGCACGCTGCTGTTCGCCGCTGCGTTCGCTGCGATGCCTCTATTGATGGTGTTCGGTCATGGGCGCCGACACATCGACTGGGCCGCCGCGACCGGAGACACACTGCTCGGCGCGGCGTGGGTGATGTTCGTCTGGTCGCTACTGGGTCAGCTATTGCACCTGGTCCTGCTGACCGCGGGAGTCGAGGATCCGGTGCGGTCCCGACTGGTCGCGGGAGCCGTCGTCGGTGTGGTCGCAATTCTCCTGACGTGGGGCTACGCCGAAGCGATGCGAGTGCCGCGCGTGAAGAAAGTCGATGTCTCTATCGCGCGGCTCGGGCCCGGCATGGATGGCCTGCGCGTCGCAGTGATCACCGACACGCACTACGGGCCGATCAATCGCGCGCGGTGGTCGGCGGCCGTGGTGGCGCGGATCAACGAGCTCGGCGCCGACCTCGTCTGCCACGTCGGCGATATCGCTGACGGGACGGTCGAGGTACGCGAACTGCAGGCGAGTCCGCTCGCTTCGGCGAATGCCGCGTTGTCTCGCGTCTACGTCACCGGCAATCACGAGTACTTCAGCGAGGCCGAGGGTTGGCTGGACTACATGGAGAGCATCGGCTGGGTGGCTCTGCACAACCGACACGTGATCGTCGAGCGCGGCGGTGACCGGCTCGTTGTGGCCGGCGTGGACGACGCCACCGCACAATCGTCCGGTGTGCGCGGACACCGAGCGGATCTCGAGGCAGCCCTCGCGGGGGCCGACGCGACGCTGCCCGTCCTGCTCCTCGCGCATCAACCCAAGCAGGTCGCTCAAGCGGTGCTCGCGGGCGTCGATCTTCAGCTCTCGGGGCACACCCACGGTGGTCAGATCTGGCCGTTCAATTTTCTTGTCCGACTGGAACAACCGGTCGTCCACGGTTTGAGTCGGCACGCTGATCGGACCCAGCTGTACACCAGCCGTGGCACCGGATTCTGGGGTCCGCCGTTTCGGGTGTTCGCGCCGAGCGAGATCACGCTGCTGACTCTCCGATCGCCCGCAAGTAGCGCACCTCCGCGACCGAGGTAGTCCACTACCCTGGTAGGCCCTCTTCCGCCGACCTAGATTCCCGAATAGATGCGCATCACTGACTTATTGGGATCGGTAGCGCGGCGTCAGTTATGTACTCGCGACAACGACGGGCGCACCTGCATCCGGGTCTGTGTACACGGGAGGGGTCAAGATGAATCTCAACGATGGACCGATTGGGTCGCGCCAGTTCGAGGCGCATCCGCCGTTCTGGGGCTCCAAGGTGGCCTCCATAACGACGCCCGCCTGGCAGAACAACCCCACCAAGTCTTACGCCATCATGGTGGCCGGGGTGCTGGCCTTTAGCGTCGTGCTCGGCGGCCTCTACATGGGTGTGCAGTCGCTTGCCGAGGGTCGTGCCGAGTGGATGCAGCAATTCGCAGGGCGCGGTTTCCAGTACATCCTTGTTGCTCTCATTTTTGCGGGTGTCTACGGCTGGTATTGGTGGTCTCGACGCCGAAAGATGATCGTTTCCGTCACAAGCGATGGCCTAACTGTCAATACGCGGCCAAGCGATGTCTATTCATTCGGTGACGCGAAGCTGGGTACATGGGGGGTGACCGGCGGCGCGACGATGGGTACGGCGCTGCACCTGCAATGCGGTCAGCACCGATTCATTCTGGGCGGACGGGATCGTCGCGTTGCGGCCGGAACACGACTCGATGCGCCGGACGCGGGGTACGGCCTGCCGGTCGACATCGACGCTTGGGTGTCGGCCGCAGACTTCGAGGAGATACTCACCATGGTCAGCCGCCGCAGTGGGCTGGAGATTCGACAGCCTGCACCGGGGGAGCCGGCTCGCTGCTCGCTGTTTGCCAACTCGCTGAAGATGCAGGAGTTCGGTTCGTTCGCATTCAAAAAGCAGCGGGAATTCGCGCGATCGATGCACCAACCTCGGCTGGCCATCGACGTGGGCGCAGACGGGATCCGGGTGATCGACCCGAACTCCAATGCGCTCATCGCCGCGGTTTCGACTGCGCAGGTGACCGCGACGCCGGTGATCTACCGCCCCATGCAAGGGCATCATTTGCTTCCGAACCTCGGACATGCCATCAGCGATGCAGCGACCAACTACTGGTCCACGTCGCCCGGCATGCGCGTGTCCATTCCTGGTATGGCACCACTGACCATCGGATGTCGCGACTCCGTCTCGGGTTTGGACTTTCGATTCTCGTGGCCCGACGACGTACCTGCCGTAGCCGCACGTGCTGATTACGAGGTCTCGGGGACGGATTGGCTGACGCTCGTTGAGAAATTCGGCTTGGCCCCGTATCTGATTACGCGCGGGTAAGCGGGCGCTGCTCAGTTGTGAGGCCGGGCGCACCAACCGACGGACGGTCGGACCCTACGAAAGGACCGCCTATGAACGGAATCTCGATGCAACAAGGAATCGCCGGGTTCGCAAGGACTGTGTTGGTGTCCGGCGGTTTGGGACTGGCTGGTTTGGGGCTGGTCGCAGGCACCGCCCAGGCGGCGCCGCCCTCCGGCCCGTACGCCTGGTGCCCTGGGGACGACCCAGGCGGTGGGCCCGGCGGCCCATTCAACTCCCCAGGCCCCCCGAATTGGGACTGGAACATCTGCCACACCTACCACACGGTCAACTGGGGTCAGGGCAATGTCTCTCTGACCATTTGGGATGGAGAGAATCCACCGCCGGACAACCGGGGTCCCGTCGGGCCGTGCTCTCTCCTGGACACCAGGGGTTGCGGCCGTTAGCCCGGCTGGCTGATCGTTTCTGGACTCGCGTGGAGGCGCGGTCAGCTCCCGAAACCCGCCTTACGCAAGGCATCTGCTATTGATCCCGTGGCTTGACTCGACTCCCGACGCCCAGAATCCTTGCCGCGACTCGGCTTTGGTCGCGTCCCCCGCCCCTGATCGGAACGCTTGCCCCGATCCTGCTGCGGTGTGTCGTTCAAACGCAGACTCAACCCGATCCGCTGGCGTTCTACGTCGACATCGACGACCTTGACCCGCACCACCTGCCCGGACCGCACGACCTCATGCGGATCAGACACAAAGCGGTCGGCCATCGCAGACACGTGCACCAGGCCATCCTGATGAACACCGACGTCGACGAACGCGCCGAACGCCGCGACGTTGGTCACCACGCCTTCCAAGACCATGCCCACCTTCAGGTCGGCCACCTTCTCCACGCCGGTAGCGAATGTGGCCGTGGAGAACGCAGGCCGCGGATCGCGTCCGGGCTTCTCCAGTTCGGCGAGAATATCTGTCACCGTGGGGATTCCGAACTGATCATCGGCGAAGTCGGCGGCCCGAAGGGCCCTCAACGACCGCTCGTCGCCGATGAGTTCGGCGAGGGTGACCCCCGAGCGGTCCAGGATGCGCCGGACCACCGGGTACGCCTCTGGGTGGACACCGGAGGCATCGATGGGGTCGTCGCCACCACGAATGCGCAGGAAGCCGGCGCATTGTTCGAATGCCTTGGGGCCCAGGCGAGGAACCTTCAGCAGCGCCTTGCGGTTGCGGAACGGTCCTGTCTTGTCGCGGTGGGTGACGATCGCCTCGGCCAACGATTCTGATACCCCCGACACTCGCGCCAGCAGCGGGACGGATGCGGTGTTCAGGTCGACTCCCACCGCGTTCACGGCGTCCTCCACCACAGCGTCCAGGCTGCGGGCGAGCGTGCCCGGAGTGACGTCGTGCTGGTACTGCCCAACGCCGATCGACTTCGGGTCGATCTTCACCAGTTCGGCGAGCGGATCCTGAAGCCGCCGCGCAATCGACACCGCCCCGCGCAGGGTCACGTCGAGCGTTGGCAGCTCCTGCGCCGCATACGCAGAGGCTGAGTACACCGACGCGCCTGCCTCGCTCACCATGGCCTTCTCTGGAGCCTGAGCGTCGGCGGCTCGAATGTCGGCGATCAGTTCGGCGGCCAGAGCGTCGGTCTCGCGTGACGCCGTGCCGTTACCGACGGCGATCAGCTCGACGCCGTGACGGGCGACGAGCGCCGCCAGGGTTGCCTTGGCCGTATCCCATTGCTTCTGCGGCTGATGAGGGTAGATCGCACAGGTGTCCACTACCTTGCCGGTGCCGTCCACGACGGCCACCTTCACTCCTGTCCGGTAGCCGGGATCCAGGCCCAGCGTCGTGCGGTTACCCGCGGGCGCGGCGAGCAGGAGGTCCTTGAGGTTCCTGGCGAACACGGCCACGGCGTCCTCCTCGGCGCGCTGTCGGAGCCGAACGCGGGCATCGACCCGTGCGGAGATCATCAGCTTGGTGCGCCACGCCCACTCGACGGTGGCGGCCAGCCACGGTGTCGCCGGGGCCGTCGAGCCCCTGTTGATACCGAGAGTCTGGGCGATCATCGCGTGGTAGGCGTCGTCGTCACCGCCGTCGAAGGTGAGCGCAAGCACCTCTTCCTTCTCGCCGCGCATCACGGCGAGGACGCGGTGTGACGGCATGCTCTCCAGCGATTCGGCGAACTCGAAGTAGTCGCGAAACTTCTGCGCAGCAGCACTTTTCGCCACATCATCCGACCAGGGCGCCGTTCGTAGCGAACCGCCCTTCCAGAACTTCTCGCGGATGGCACCGACGAGTTCGGCGTCCTCGGCTGCGCGCTCGGCCAGGATGTGTCGCGCTCCGTCGAGTGCTGCGGCGGCGTCGGCCACATCGTCACCGAGGAACTCCGTGGCAACTTCCCCGGGGATCAGCGCCGGATCGGCGAGCAACCGATCGGCAAGGGGCTCGAGCCCAGCCTCACGAGCGATCTGCGCCTTGGTCCGTCTCTTCGGCTTGTAGGGCAGGTAGATGTCTTCGACACGCGACTTGGTGTCAGCGGCCATCAGTGCGGCCGTCAACTCGTCGGTGAGCTTGCCCTGCTCTTGGATGGAGGCCAGCACTGCGGACCGACGGTCGTCCAGCTCACGCAGATACTGCAGGCGTTCCGCGAGTATCCGCAGTTGGCCGTCATCGAGACTTCCGGTCGCCTCTTTGCGGTATCGGGCGATGAACGGGACAGTGGCGCCTTCGTCGAGTAGCCGGACGGCGGCAGCGACCCGAACCTCATCGACGGCCAGTTCCTCAGCGAGACGGGCGTTTACAGACTTCACGGTTGACCTCTCAGGCACGCGAAGACTCTACCGGCCGCGCCGGCGAAGGTGGGTGAGTCGACCTTCTGCGGTCTCGCAATTGCTCATAGCGGATCCGCATACCGGCGAGGATCGCTGCGTACGGGCCGATTTGTTTCTGGACGGGGCTTGGCGGATGACACATCTGTCGATGGCGTCACGCGGATGTCGAGAAAGTGGTGACGGCTCCGTCCCAGGGGTAAGCGACCAACTAGGGTCGCGAACCTGAAGGGAGAATCTCATGGCGAAGTACCTGCTCCTCAAGCACTACCGAGGCGCGCCGGCGGCCGTCAACGACGTGCCGATGGACCAGTGGACGCCCGCCGAGATCGAGGCGCATATCCAGTACATGAACGACTTCGCTGCCCGGCTGGAAGGCAGCGGCGAGTACGTGGACAGCCAGGCGCTGGCGCCGGAGGGCGCCTGGGTCCGCTACGACGGTGAGGGCAAGCCCCCGGTGACCGATGGCCCGTTCGCGGAGACCAAGGACCTGATCGCGGGTTGGATGATCATCGACGTCGACTCGTACCAGCGCGCCGTCGAGTTGGCAGGCGAGTTGTCAGCGGCGCCCGGCGCGGGCGGCAAGCCGATCCACGAGTGGCTCGAGGTTCGGCCGTTCCTGACCGCTCCACCGACCGTCTCCGAGTAGATGGCCGCTGCCGCGATGAACACGGCGGACGAGGGCCAGCTGCGGGACCTGATCCCGGGTGTCCTGGCGGCTCTCGTCCACCGCGGGGCAGACTTCGCGACAGCCGAGGACGCCGTCCAGGAAGCACTGGTGCGGGCCGTCGAGACATGGCCGAACAGGCGCCCCGTCGATCCCAAGGGCTGGCTGATCACCACGGCGTGGCGCCGTTTCGTCGATCTCGCCCGATCCGACACCGCGCGACGCAACCGCGAGCTCCGGGTGTTCCAGGAGGACGCAAGCGCCGCTCCGCCCGGACCGACCGAATCGGTGGACGACACGCTGCAGCTCTATTTCCTGTGCGCGCACCCAACCCTCACCCCGGCATCGGCCGTCGCCCTGACGCTGCGGGCCGTCGGCGGCCTCACCACCCGCCAGATCGCGCAGGCGTACCTCGTGCCGGAAGCGACCATGGCGCAGCGGATCAGCCGGGCCAAACGCACCGTCAGCGACGTCCGCCTAGGTCAGCCGGGAGACCTGCGCACCGTGCTGAAGGTGCTGTATCTGGTGTTCAACGAGGGGTACAGCGGTGACGTCGACCTGGCCGCGGAGGCAATCCGGCTGGCTCGGCAGCTCGAAGCGACGACGAACGAACCGGAGGTCGCGGGGCTCCTGGCCCTGCTTCTGCTCCACCACGCGAGACGCCCGGCCCGGGCGCGCGCCGACGGCAGCCTCGTGCCGCTGGCCGATCAGGACCGCGGCCTCTGGCGGCGCGACCTGATCGTCGAGGGCGTCGCCGTGCTCCAGGCCGCGCTGGCCCGTGACCGGCTCGGGGAGTACCAGGCGCAGGCCGCGATCGCGGCCCTGCACGCCGACGCGCAGACCGCCGACGAGACCGACTGGGTACAGATCGTCGAGTGGTACGACGAGCTCGTCCGGCTCACCGACAGCCCGGTCGTGCGGCTCAACCGCGCCGTCGCCGTCGGCCAGGCCGACGGACCGCAGGCGGGGCTCGCCGCCCTCGCCGAACTCGACCCGACGCTCCCGCGGTACACCGCTTCTGCCGCCTACCTCCATGAGCGGGCCGGCGACATCGCGACGGCGGCGCGGCTCTACGTGGAGGCCGCTGCTCAGGCCCAAAACCTCGCCGAGCGCAACCACCTCACGCTCTGTGCGGCCACCCTCCGCCAGCGGCTCTCGGGTGATGTCGGCTGAGCGTCCCTGTACGCCCACGGACGTCAGACCGTGGTCACGATTCGCTCCAGAACGAACACGCGGACCCGGCCTGCGACCTTCGCATGACAGGCGGACAGAAGCGGTTCGGTCAGTTCCTCCTTGAGAATCACCTCGATCGGACCTGATTCGCCGCCGAGCGCCACACGGATCTGGTGTTCCCGGCGCTCGACATCGACAGGGTGCAGCGCATCGATGCGGTCATCGCCAAACGCCTCACGGACGAAATACTGCGCGGCCTGCACCGCATGCGGTAGTGAGGTGCGTCCCCGGAGGAACCTATTGTCCAGTCGTCCTTCGAGATACAGTCGCACGAGTTCCGCCGGCTCGGCGGAATCCACCCGCCCGTAGCACAGTCCTTCGGGAAGCACGAGCATCGTGGCCGCGAACCGGTCGCCACCCAAATGCGAGCACTCCCAGGTGAATTCGGGGTACTTCGCGGCGATCGCCTGACATGCGCTGCGACCGCGGACTGCGCAGCATTGATCATGCTTGCCATGCGCGCAGATCGCGACCAGCGGGTCGCTCGACAATGCGCCGTCGGTTCCGTCGAGTGAAATCTCGAGGTACTCCCGGGGATCGCTGACCTCGCCCTGGTACAGGGCTTCACTGCCAACCGCGGACTGCGCCATGAACCACCGCCATCGCGGCGTGTCCGGCCGCCGACCGTGACGACGTATCGCCGCGATACGCATTCCTGCGGCCTCGACGCGGCGAACGATCGTGCGTCCGAGCTGGGGATCGATGGCCGACGGCGACTGCAAAAACGCCGAAGGCCCCCATGAGCCGGACAATTCGAGCAGCATCCATGCCGACCCCGCGGACGCGGTGCCGTACATCGGGTCATTGCGCGCCAGCGATTGGTCACTGCACGGCTGTCGCCTAGCCGCGGTCATCCGTCGACTGGGACGACGACGGCCTCCCGGAGAAGTCTCCTGATCAGAACCGTCGCGTCAGCGCGGTCCAGACCCGGCAAGCCACCCGCGTCGGTGATTTTCCCGCTGTGCAGTGCCTGCATCGCATCGCCGCACGAGGTCGGGAACGTCATCGTTCGGTCGGGCAGTCGAAGGACGACACGATCGCCGTTGTGCTCTAACGCAGCGACCAACCCGTGACGCCATTGCACCGGCGTGGTGCTCGCATCGTCGGCCGCCGCAAGCGAGGCCAGCGGGCGCACCGGAACAGGCCGTGTCCGCTCAACGTGTTGTCGCGATAGCTGCGCGGCTGCACCGGCACTGAGCATGGATGCATCATCCCGCAACAGATCGACCATCTCCGCGATCGCCTTGGTCACCGTCGCGATCATGGCGTTCTGGTCGGTGGGAGCGCTGCCCATCGGCAGCGACTTTCTGAAATCGCCGACGTTCGCCAACTGATCGACGACGGCGCGAGCGACGTCAACGCCGGTCACAGCCGAGACTCCGATTGTCAGATGGATTGACGTCGTCTCCATTGCCACCGCCGAATGAACCCACCCGCGCGGCAGATACAGCGCGTCGCCGGCCGACAGCACCGTGTCGATGACGGGTTCGCCGGTGACACGCTCGGCGATCGCGGCACGGTGTCGTGTCCACGGCTGGGACGGCAGGGGATGGTGGTGCACGGGCTCGTGCACGATCCAGCGCTTCTGTCCGGACGCTTGTAGGACGAACACGTCGTGCACGTCGTAATGCGGATCGAAGCCGCGATTGTCGGGCGGCGTGATGTATGCGTTCGCCTGAACCGGACGCCCCAGATCATCGACGGCCTGTCGGATAAATTCGATGAGAGGTGGCCACAGCCGGTGCAGGCCCTGCAGCACAATCGTTGCGCCGGAGGCGAATTGGCTCAGTACCTTTCCGCTGTCGACCTGGTCGGGCATCTCGGCACCGAATCCGGCCGGCCCGAGGTAACAGTCTCTGGCCAGGACGTCGCCCTCCTTGGCCAGTCGAATGAACGGCGCGCGCACCCCGCGCTCGGCGATCAGTTCGTCGACCGTGATCGGTGAGAGCAGATCGCTGAAGTCGCGGGGCAACGCGCCGGCTCGGCTGAGCAACGGCTTGCGACCCCAGTACTCGTCGGCGAACGTTCGAGGATCGGCCGCAATGCAGCGCCTCAGCATCGGGTAACGGTCAGGCGGTGCCGTCGGCGCCACCGTCGTGGCCCTCGGGGTTGGAGCCGCCGTCAGCGGGGCCTTCGCCGCCTGCGGTGCCGTCGGCGCCACCGTCGTGGCTCTCGGGGTTGGAGCCGCCGTCAGCGGGGCCTTCGCCGCCTGCGGTGCCGTCGGCGCCACCGTCGTGGCTCTCGGGGTTGGAGCCGCCGTCAGCGGGTCCCTCTCCGCCGGCGCCGGACGTGGTGATGTCGTCATCGTTGAGTGCCATGCTGATCCTCTCTTTCTTCGCGGCTCCGAATCCGCGGCGCTGACCGCCCGTAATGAGGAACCGGTCATGCGCTGCAGTGTTGCCCCGCAGGCACCGAACGAAACAATGCCCGTCCATGGTCGAGTGGTGATGATCGAGTGCTCGCCCTCTTCCTGCTGAGCCCCGCCGACGAGAGCACCTACATCGCCGGGACGGAATTGCTGGTCGGCGGCGCTTTCACTGCACTCTGACCAGCAGGGCGGTACCCCGGTGAATCCGACTTGCGGCTGCGCTTCTCACGACCAATCCGGCGGCCGAGCACCCGGACGTCGCGCTTCGTCAGCGAGCGGGCCTTCTGAGCCAGCAGGTCCAGTTGCTGCCAGCTGAGGCCGTCGAGATCGCCGTCTGCGTCATGGGTCGCGACGACGACGCAGCCGTGGAGTAGCGGCACTGTCCTTGCTGTGAAACTTGTTGTTGCTAGGAGTAATTCAGTTGCGATCGTGTTGGCGCGGCGTTGGCATCGACGCGTCGACGGGGAGAACCAGAAGTCGAACTGCCGATCCTTGCTGGTCAAACTGTGAAGGCCGTGATGCTGAACCAGTTGGTCGATGTCGGCCTTGCTGTAGGCGCGGGTCTCATAAACGACGCCATTGGGGCTGCAATACAAGACTGTGTTCATTCGGATGTCCCATTCCGCTCTTTCTTCGTTGTCGGGTGTGTGGTGACCACATCCACCACTGTTACCAGAGTTACCCATGTGACAACTGAGATAAACCTTAATAACGATGATGAAACGATAGGTTTGTGACGTTCAACCTTTGCGAGAGCTGGTAGGTAGCCGAGAACGTTGGGACATGAACCACCATGACACTGTCCGCACAATTGTGGTCCGACAACGCCGATGTGGCCGCAGACGTGCTCGCGCATCCATTCGTCCGCGGTGTCGGAGACGGCTCGCTGCCGCGTACGCTCTTCGCGGGTTACCTCGCCCAAGACGCCTTCTTTCTTGAATCATTCGCTCGCGCTTATGCTTTGGCGCTGGCCCGCAGTCCGGATACGTCGACTCTGCTGACGCTGGCCGACTTGCTCACCGGTGTCCGACAGGAGTTGGGACTGCACGCGTCCTACGCCGGCTCCTGGGGTATCGACATGGCTGGTGTCGAGGCGCTACCTGCGACGTTGGCCTACACCGAATTCCTGCTTGCGACTGCGGCCGCTCAAGATCTGGGCGTGATATTCGCCGCGATGACGCCGTGCATGCGGTTGTATGCCTGGCTGGGAGCGTCTCTCGACGCCGCCAACGCGGGACCGTACGCAGAGTGGGTGACGACCTACTCCGATCCCGGGTTTGAGGAAACGGCGCTCCTATTGGAGCGCCTACTCGATGAACAGGCCGACGACAGTGTCGTCGTGCGCGCCACCTACCGGCGGGCAATGCATCTGGAACTGGCGTTCTTCGAAGCAGCATTCACGCAAGGTTGACCGCGATCGCCCACCTCGCGTTGAGGGGTGTGCCTATGGTCAAGTGGTGACGATCAGCTACGACGACGCGCTGCGCGACCGGATCCGCGAACACCTGGCGGGGCACGACCGCCGCGTCGTCACCGACCCGACGAAGCGGCACGCGGCCGTCGCCGTGGTGCTGGTCGACTCCATCGTCGGTGAAGACCGAGTCGATCCGGCACCTCTCGACGACTGGATCGATGGGGAGGAACTGCTGGAGCCCGGCCTCGACGGCCGGATGGTCGACGTCTCGGGCGGCGCCGCCTTCCTCCTGTGCCGCAGGGCTTCTCGGCTCTCTTCGCATGCCGCCCAATGGGCATTGCCTGGCGGCCGGTTGGACCCGGGCGAGACCGCGGTCGACGCCGCATTGCGGGAGATGGACGAAGAGGTCGGCATCCGGCTGTCCGATTCCGAGGTGCTGGGTCTACTCGACGACTACCCAACACGGTCCGGATATGTGATCACCCCGGTAGTGATCTGGGGCGGTGGCCGACTCGACCCCCGTCCAGCGCCCGACGAGGTGGTCGCGGTCTACCGGGTCGGGCTACATCAACTGCAGCGTGACGATTCGCCGCGGTTCATCGCCATCCCCGAGAGCCCACGCCCTGTCGTGCAAATCCCGCTCGGCAACGACCTCATCCATGCGCCGACGGGAGCTGTCCTGCTACAACTGCGATGGCTCTGCCTGGAGGGCCGTCACGATCGCGTCGACGAACTCGAGCAACCGGTGTTCGCGTGGAAGTAGTCATCCGCCGCGTTTGGCGTGCCAGTCGGCTTGCATCGCAAGCAGCGCCAGCGGCGGAAGCTCAGGGGTCTCTGGTTCGAGTTCTCGGTAGCGCTGGTAGACGTTGACGACGACGCGTTCGGAATCCAACCAGTGCGCGTAGTCGCCGAGATCGATCCTGTCGGCGGCCTCCGCGAACGTCAGACCTTTGCCGTGAGCCGCATCGATCTCAGCCAGGATGTGCTCGAAGTAGCCGCGCACGGCGCGAATCCCATCGGGATCGGTGATCGGCCCGTGCCCGGGCACCACGGTCGGAGCGTCGAGCGCGAGCATGGCGTCACATGCCTTGATCCAGTTGGAAATTGGGCCCGCCCAGACGATCGGTGTGCCGCCGATGAACAGCAGATCCCCTGCGAAGAGCACGCCGGCGTCGGGTACGTGCACCACCGAATCGGCTGCGGTGTGCGCCGGCCCCAGATTCAGCAGGGCAACCGGTCGCCCTCCCACGTCGATGTCCAGTCTGTCATCGAACGTGATGTCCGCGTTGCGGAGCTTGATGCCGCCGAAGTCGAAGGGCCCGAACCGTTCCCGTAGATAACGCGTCGCGGTCGGGCCCAAGTCGACGTGCTGCACCATCGCCAGCATCTCGGGTGCCATCTCGTGCGCGATCTCCTCGGCGGTGCCGGTGGCGGCGATGATTCGGACGGCGGGATCGAGGAGCTGGTTGCCGTGGGTGTGGTCGCCGTTGGAGTGGGTGATCAACGCCTTGGTGATCGGCGCCGCATCCGTCATCGGCCGCATGGCGTCGAGCATCTCGGCGGTCAGATGACAGTCGAACAGTGTGTCGACGAGTAGCGACTCGCCCTCACCTGAAATCAGCCCGGCGTTGCTCCAGCCGTAACCGCCGTCGGGAAGAGTCCACGCCCACACTCGGTCGGCGAGGTTGTGCAGGCCGCGCGTGTACGGGACGCGTGCCGTCGCCAGGTTGACCCGTGGTCGCGATTTGGCGGCGTCGGGGTTCTCAAGCGTGCGAAGGGGATAGGGCGCAGGAGTGGCGCGGACGGTCTGACGCGTCTCGCCCAGTCCGCGGACCCGCAGCGTGACGACATCGCCGTCGTGGAGCCATCCACCGAAGGCGGCGGGGTTGGCGGCGTCGAGGTGCTCGATCAACGTGCACGTCGGGACTGTGCCGGAGCCGAAAACATCCCCCGGCCGCAGCGGCACACCGCGAGAGGCATACGAAATCACCTCGGCGAAGGTCCAATCCATCGCCGAGGTCGAGCCGCTCCCGATCACCTTGTCGTTGACCAACGCCGTCACCTCCAGATCGAGCCGGCCATTGGCGAAATAAGGCTCCAGCTCGTCGGCAGTGACCAGATACGGACCCAACGTGATGCCGCTGTCTTTGCCTTTCGATTGACCGATCCCGAGCTGGCTGTCCAGCATTTGAAGATCGCGGGCCGACCAGTCGTTGAAGATCGTGTAACCGACGATGGCCTGCTGCGCCTGCTCGACCGATAAGTCAGCGCCCGCGGCACCGACAACCGCCGCGATTTCCAGCTCGAAGTCCTGCCATGCGGATCCCGGTGCGGTCGGGACGTCCTGATAGGGACCGAAAACGGTTGCAGGACAGGCAAAATAAAATGCAGGGACCCGATACCAGGTATCGCTCAGCGTACGGCCGGCACCGGTCACCTGCTGGCAGTTGCGCATGTGATCAAGGAAGCACAAGCTGTCCCGAACCGACGGCGGCTCGGGGATAGGGGCCCGCAACTCGACATCAGCGACAGCGACCACCTGCGCCGGAGACGTCATGGCGCCCTCCGCCGCCGCACGGAGACCGTCGGCGCCGCGGGCGATCAGGTCGAGCAGGCCCACGTCCTCGGAGATGGCATGGAGCGCCTCGCCTGACACCACGCCGACGCGGTCGCGGCCCTGGTGCCGATACGTCGCCCATCGCGCCATGGCAGCACTCCTACTGTCGCTCGATCGGGTTCTATGTCAGCCAACATAGTCCCGCTCACCTCGACGTGAGCGCGGTCGCGGTCAGCCCCGTCAACGCCTGTGGCAGCGGGCCGCTGTGCAGGACGCCGAGGCGTTGGGTGGCGCGGGTGAGGGCGACGTAGAGCTCGGCCGCACCGCGTGGGCCGTTGGCGAGGATCCGGTCCGGTTCCACCACCAGCACGGCGTCGAACTCGAGGCCCTTGGTATCCGAAGGCAGCACCGCACCCGGCACGCCAGCTGGCCCGATCACGACGCTCGTGCCTTCGCGCTCTGCTTCGGCGCGTCCGAATTCCTCGATGGCAGTGGGCAATTCGTCATCGGTGACCTGCCGGGACCAAGGCAACACCCCACACGCGCGTACCGACTCGGGTGGCTGAACGTCCGGCGCGAATACGGCGAGCAGCGCGGCGGCGACGGACATGATCTCGGCCGGGGTGCGGTAGTTCATCGACAGCGACCGGTAGACCCAGCGGCCGGGCACGTACGGGTCCAGCATCGTGTCCCACGAGGTCGCCCCCGCCACCGAACGACGCTGGGCGAGATCGCCGACGATCGTGAAGGATCGGCTCGGGCAGCGGCGCATCAGCACCCGCCAGTCCATCTCGGACAGCTCCTGAGCCTCGTCGACCACGACGTGACCGTAGGTCCAATCCCGGTCTGCGGCCGCGCGTTCGACGAGATCGCGGGTGTCGTGCTCGACGAAGCGCTCCGCCAGGTCCTCGGCGTAGAGCATGTCCTGTGCGAGCAGATGGTCCTCGTCGTCCATCAGGTCTTCGCGGCTGATCAAGAGGTCCAGCACGCCGGCGGCGTACTCGGCCTCCGCGTTGCGCTCGCGCTCGGCGGCATCGTCGGCAGGCTTGCGGCGCCCAACAGGTCGACCAGTTCGTCGAGCAACGGCACGTCCGACACCGTCCAGGCGTCGCCGTCGGCGCGAAGCAGTACCGCATCGCCACCTGCGGCTCGCAGTAGTTCGGGCGACGTGTACAGCTCTGCCAACAGTGTTTGTGGAGTGAGTATCGGCCAGAGCTCGTCGAGCGCGGCGATGAAGTGGTCGTTCTCCGCGAGCTCGTCGATCAGGTCCTCCCGCAGCTGTTCCCAGGCGTCGCGGTCCTCCCGTGTCAGCCAGCCGGTGCCGATCCGCGCTATCGCCCGTTCGGTGAGCACGTACGTGACGATTTCCCGGAACATGGCGCGGGCCTCGTTGTGCGGCAACCCGGTCGCGCGTGCCTCCTCGCGTGCCCACTCCGCCGTGCCTGCGTCGATCCGCACAGTCACATCCGACAGTTCGATCGGCAGCGGTTCCTCCGGTAGCCGCTGACGATCGGCGATTGCGGCCGCCAGCACGTCCAGGATCTTCAGCGAGCCCTTGAGCCGTGCAGCCTCCAGAGTGTCCTCGGCAGTCACATGCAGACCGGGCACGAGGTCGCCGATGGTCATGAACACGACTTCGGATTCACCCAGCGAGGGAAGGACGCGGCCGATGTGAGTGAGGAACGCCGCATTGGGGCCGACCACGAGCACGCCGTGGCGTTCCATCCGCTTGCGCTGGGTGTAGAGCAGGTACGCGACGCGGTGCAGCGCCACCACGGTCTTCCCGGTGCCAGGACCGCCCTCGATCACCAGCACCCCCTGGTGATCCAGCCGGATGATCTGGTCCTGCTCGGCCTGGATCGTCGCGACGATGTCGCGCATCCCCTCACCACGCGGCGCGTTGACCGCGGCGAGCAGCGCGGCATCCCCTCGCTCGCCACCGCCGGGACGGCCGAGGACCTCGTCGGTGAAATCGACCACCTGGCGCCCGCGCGTGTGGAACTGGCGGCGGCGCCGCATGTTCTCCGGACTTGCTGCGGTGGCGATGTAGAACGCGCGTGCTGCGGGCGCACGCCAATCGAGCAGCAGCGGTTCGTAATCGTTCTCGCGATCGAAAATGCCGATCCGGCCGATGTATGAATGCTCACCGGAAACGCTGTCCAACCGCCCGAAACAGAGCCCGCTGTCCGCGACGTCCAGCCGCTTGACCTGCTTGGCCAGCGCACGGACTTCGACATCTCTCTCGACGAGTGCGCCACCGTCGCCACGCAATGCCGCCTTGTAGCGGTCCTTCACTCGTGCCCGCTCGCCGTCGAGTCGCTCGTACAGCCCGGCCACGTAGATGCGCTCGGACTGCAACTCGTCTTCGTAGTCTTGCGCTGTCACACGCCCCCAAAGTCGCAGTTTCTGGTCTAGGTCAGCGATTGTGCGCCATGACCGGGGCCTTGCCGCAAGCCCCCATGTGCGTTATACGTTGGAGTGGGAAGGAAATCGATTTCCTTCCCTTTCTCTTTGTGTCGGTCCCTCAGACGCGGCGCAGCCAGGGTTGCGACGGATCGATCCAGGTTTGATCTACCGGCCCGATCCCCGTCACGGCGATGACCGCGGGTTCCGGCGACCCGCATCACGAAGAAACTGGCGGAGGCGGGCGCAGTGCGCTCGACGGGCGGCTCGCGACAGAGATTTTGTGGACCGTCGATTGGCTCTTTGGGCTGTGGAGCGCCGGTGTGGGTGGTCTTAGGCTGTGCTGCGTAGTGCGTGTCGTGCGTGCGGCCAGAATGGCATGCCGGCGACGAAGGTGCCGCCTGCCGCCACCAGAATGACGGCGGCGTCGACGCTCTTGCGGCCTTCACGTGCCCAATAGACGTCCTTGAGGTCCATCAGCAGTGCCAGCTCGTCAACGATGAGCGCCAGCGCTGATCCGTAGGCAACCGCAGTCATCGGGTGCCGGCGGTGACGTTCTTCCCCGCGTAAGGCGATCGCGCCGATGGTCGAGAGCAGCCCGATCCCAATGTTGTAGTGGTGAAAGTGCTGGCCGCCGATAGACATTCCGCCGCCAGAGGGGCCGTGGCCGGCGCGGATCCAGTGTGTTAGCGCCCGGACACCGGAGAAGGTGGCAGTGAACGATGACCATGCGATGACCACGGACTGCTCCCCGGGCTGCAGACGATGGCCCCATTCGTTTTTTACGCGAGTCCAACGGCTGCCGGATACTCGCGGCGCTTGGCCGTTCGACGGACCATCGGCCTGGCGAGTATCCCGGTGCTCGGATTGCGTTCTCGACTCCGTCATCGCAAGTCCCTTCGCCTGGAGCTCCTTCTCCTAACCGAACTTAAGACGGGGCGTCGACATCTGGATGGCGTTGAGCTGCGGATGTGCTGTGAAGGAGGCGGCGCTAATATTGCGACCGCGAGCGCCCGGCCACACCCCCAGCCAGGCGGTTTCGCATTTTGTTGCGTCGATACCGTGCTCAGTATGCCGTTCGCGGTGCTTATCGGTCCCGAAACCCACAACAAGGTCGCGGGACCGAGAAATCAATGCGCTGCAGGGTATTTCAAGTCCGCGGCGACGGATTTCTGACTGGCGATCAACCGGCCGGAACGGCGGATGGCGCGAACAACTGCCCCCACTCGTGGCGTGCGGCCGATTGAGCGGCGCTGAATGTATGAGCGGATTCTGTGCCGCCACCGGCGAGATGGACCAGCGCCCAAGCCATCGGGAACGCTGGGATTCTGTGGCGTTGTGCGGCGCCGTGTAACTCCTGAAACGCTGCATCCGAAGAGCACCGGCGAACGCCGATCAAAATGCCGAGGGCGGTATCGACGATCCGGCGGCCCTCCGTGTCAAGGGGAAGCTGGGCGGGAACCCAGTCAATCGTCATGCCTTACGTACCTCCTGTGGAGCCAGTGCCGATGGCCGTCACCGGCATGGCCCAAATCATTGACATGATTTGCGCCGGTCGTTAGTGGTGACTAGACGGTCGCCCACTTCGAGACGCATATGTGATCACCTTGGTGCGGAGCCGTGGCGATTCCTGTGATGTCGCATATCCGGTGTCGCCTGGACGGAACAGCGAGACCTACACGGCGGCCGGTCCTAGTTAGACGGTCGGCAAGATCGGATGATACGAAACCCTATGGTTTCAGGGACCCGCCACAGATGACCGGATCAGCCAGCTGCTCGCGCCGCAAGTAGGAGAACTGGCGCGGGACGTTCACGAGCAGTTCACGGAATCGCCCACGATCCGAAACAGCTCTTGGTGCAATCCATCTCGATGGCCCCACCTCGGCGGCCAGAAATGAAGGGGTGACGCGCGCCGGTGATGCCGCTGACATTGCCACCTGCCCGGTATCTTGAGGTCGGGTAGGCAGTCGGGGAGCGTGCAGTGGTCCTCATCGGAGAGTCCAACCGGCAGTGGCGGCGTGGCCGTCGCGATCACCAACCGACGCTTTCTCGCACCATCACACCAGCCCGCCAAGCAGAGCGCCGCGAGCGGTTGAAACCGATCGTGGTGCTCGCGTTGGTGGTGGGCCTGCAAAGCGCCGATGCCGGCACCGTGGGAGCGCTGGTCGTTCCGCTGAAGCAGTCGTTGCACATCACCAACACCGAGGTCGGGCTGTTGGTCACGGTATCGACCGGCGTCGGCGCGCTCGCCACCGTGCTGGCCGGGGCGCTCGCGGATCGAACCGTGCGGGTCCGTCTGCTGTGGATGACACTGCTGATCTGTTCGGCCGCAATGGCTTTGAGCGCTGCAAGCCCCAGCTACGGCTGGCTGTTGGCGTGCCGGGTCGCCCTTGGCGCCGGGGTGGCGGTGTCAGGGCCGGTGGTCGCCTCGCTGATAGGTGACTACTTCGCGCCTGGCGAACGCGGACGGGTGTATGGCCTCGTACTAGCCGGCGAGGGTGCGTGTACGGCGGTGGGACTGCTGGTAGCCGGGGAACTGGGGGCGGTGAGCTGGCGACTGGGATTCAGTTGGTTGGCGGTGGTCGGATTCGTCCTCGCCATCGCTGTGGCGACTCTGCTCAGAGAACCGATTCGCGGAGAAAGCAGTCGCCTCGGCGCGAGTACTGATGACCCGCCCGCCGTTCATCAGGATTCCCCGCGTCGCTCCGTGTGGCGAGAAGTGCGCTACGTGCTCTCGATCCGCACCAATGTCGTTCTCGTGGTGGGGTCTTCGTTCGGCTACTTCTTCTTCACCGGATTGAGCACCTTCGGCGTGGCACTACTGTGCGGTCGGTTCCAGATCGGTCAGGCCGTGGCCACCTTGCTTATCTACGTCCTCGGCGTCGGCGCCCTGATCGGGGTGCTGAGCACCGGACGCATCGCCGACTGGCTGACAGCGCGCGGCCACATCAGCGCACGGATGATGGTGGGCGGGACGGCGTTCCTGGCCGCAGCGGTGTTCATCCTTCCGACGCTGCTTGCGGACAGCCTGCCGCTGGCGCTGGTGTTCGCGTTTCTTGCGGGAATCGCGTTGGGTGGTGTGAACCCGCCGCTCAACGCGGCGAGGCTGGACATCGTGCATTCACGTTTGTGGGGGACGGCTGAAGCGGTGCGCACCACGCTGGTGTCGATATCGACGGGGGTGGCA
This sequence comes from uncultured Actinomycetota bacterium, assembly GCA_963698965.1. GTDB lineage: Bacteria > Actinomycetota > Actinomycetes > Mycobacteriales > Mycobacteriaceae > Mycobacterium. The sequence continues at coordinate 377,405 of CAVOSY010000026.1, read as the reverse complement.
CCCCTGGTGTTCGGCGTTGTGTCCACCCATCTCGGCGTATCAACAGCAGGCGCCTCCGCAGGGGGACTTTCTGTTGCCGCAGCCTCTGCGTTGAACCACACCTTCCTCATCATGTTGGTTTCCCTGGTGATCGCCGCAGCGCTCATCTTGTGCGTGGCATGCCGCACTTATCCGCGTGATGTCGCCGCGGCGGTGGCCGCCGAGTTGTTGACGGCGGGGACGGCCGGGCCGCAGCCCTCCCAAGTGCAGCGCACCGCTCTCTGACGGCTCGTCGAAAAATTTCTCGACGCCGGGATGAGTTGGCGATCGGCCATCCGTTCTGGCGGGCAGGAAGCTGTCAGAGAAAGCGAAAGGGCTCATCATGAGAATCGTCGTCATCGGGGGAACGGGCCTCATCGGCTCAAAGTTGGTGCACACCTTGTCCGAACATGGTCATGACGCAGTGGCCGCGGCGCCCTCGACCGGCGTCAACACACTCACAGGCGAAGGTCTGGCCGAGGTTCTTACCGGCGCCTCGGTTGTCGTCGACGTCTCGAACTCCCCGACGCTCGACGATGCGGCGATCGAGTTCTTCCGCACGGCGACCACCAACGTGCTCACGGCCGAGAAGGACGCCGGGGTTGGTCACCATGTCGCGCTCTCGGTCGTGGGCACCGATGAGTTGGCCCCGCAGAGCGGCTACTTCCAGGGGAAGCTCCTGCAGGAGAAGCTCATCACTGACGGTCCCATCCCGTTCACCATCGTGCACGCGACGCAGTTCTTCGAGTTTGTCAGGACGCTCGCCGACTCCGCGACCGAGGGCGACACGGTGCGCATGCCACCGGCTTACTTCCAGCCCATGGCCGCTGCCGACGTCGCGGAAGGACTCGCTGTCGCGGCAGTCAACGCCCCGGTGAACGGCATCACCGAAATCGGCGGGCCCGAGGCGTTTCTGCTCTCCGACCTCATTCGGACCGCGTTGACGGCCCGCGGAGACAGCCGCGAGGTCGTCGCTGATCCGGCCGCACGCTACTGGGGTATCGAAATCGCAGAACGCACCCTCGTTCCCGGTGACGGCGCGACTCTGTTCGACACCCGGTTCGAGGACTGGATTCTGGAAGCAGCCGCCAAGGCGTAGCTCAAATCCCGGGTTTCAGGGGCATGGACGTCTACGAGGCGGTCACGAGCCGACGGGCGGTCCGCGGATTCACCGACCGGCCCGTTCCGCAGGAGGTGTTGGAGCGCGTGCTTGGCGCGGCGGCGTGGGCACCGTCCGGATCGAATCTTCAGCCGTGGCATATCTACGTGGTGACCGGCGCGCCGCTGGCGCAGCTCAAGAAGCTCGCCGTCGAGCGGGTTGCCGCAGGCGACGCGTGGGACGAGCGGGAGTTCGTGATGTACCCGCCCGACCTGAAATCCCCCTACGGCGAGCGACGATCCGCATTCGGCAGGGAGCGGTACAGCGCACTGGGCATCGCCCGCGAGGACTGGGAGGCCCGGCAGCGGGCGGCCATCGCGAACTGGGACTGCTTTGGCGCGCCCGCAGCCTTGTTCTGCTATATCGATCGCGATCTGGGCCGGCCCCAATGGGCGGATCTCGGAATGTATCTACAGAGCGTCATGCTGCTCCTCCGCGTCGAAGGGCTGCACAGCTGCCCGCAGATGGCGTGGTCGCAGGTGCGCAAGACCGTCGCCGAGATCGTGTCACCCCCAGACGAGCTCATGCTCTTCTGCGGCATGTCGATCGGTTACGAAGACACCACCGTCGACTACATCCGTACCGGCCGGGCGCCGCTCGACGAGACGGTGAGGTTTATCGAGGGTTAACACTCCGCCGTTTGGCCAATCAAGATCGGCCGACGGCGCCATCGGTAACGGCATGGCGGTAAGGTTCACCGCAACTACACGCGGTGGTGCCTATGTCGAGCCTGGGTGGGGCGCAGCGTCTACGCGGTCGCGTCAGCGAATGCGCGACGCTTAGGGGCCTGATCGCGACGGTCAAGTCAGGTTCCAGTCAGGTGTTGGTACTGCGCGGCGAGGCGGGCGTTGGCAAGACCGCACTGCTGGAGTTCACGGCCGAGATGGCGTCAGGCGTGCGCTGCCTGCACGTGGCCGGCGTGCAGTCCGACATGGAACTTGCGTTCGCAGGCCTACAGCAACTGTGCGCACCGCTGCTGAATCACCATGACGAGTTGCCCGAACCGCAGCGCGAAGCGCTGAACGTCGCTTTTGGCCGCGGCGTCGGGTCGGCGCCGGACCGCTTTCTCGTCGGGTTGGCAGTGCTGAGCTTGATGGCTGCGGCCGCCGATGACCGACCCTTGCTGTGCCTCATCGATGACACGCAGTGGCTCGACCAGGTATCGGCGCAGACGCTTGCCTTCGTCGCGCGGCGCCTGTTGGCGGAGCCGGTTGGCATCGTGTTCGCGGCCCGCGACGCCGGGGCGCAGGCGTTGGCAGGCCTGCCGGAGCTGATGATCGGCGGCCTGTCCGACGCCGACGCTCGGGACCTGCTGGATTCCGTCGTGTTGGGGCGGATCGACGCGCGCGTGCGAGACCGGATCGTCGCCGAGACGCGCGGCATCCCACTGGCCCTGCTCGAAGTACCGCGAAACGTCTCCGCAGCAGAGCTGTCCGGCGGCTTCGGCAACCTCGGTGTGCGCCGTTCGGCTGGGCAGATCGAGGAAAGCTACGTTCACCGCGTCCAGTCCCTCCCTGCCGACACTCGGAAGTTGCTGCTCGTCGCGGCGGCCGAGCCGGTCGGCGACGCGGCGCTGTTTCTGCGCGTGGCGGCTCGGCTCGGCATTGCAGTCGATGCATTGGGTCCTGCCGAAGCCGGCGGATTGATCGAGTTCGGACCCCGTATGCGCTTTCACCATCCGTTGGTGCGCTCTGCTGCCTACCGCGCCGCAGATATGGCTGACCGCAGGGCAATTCACCGGGCGTTGGCCGACGCGACCGATCCGCAGTCAGACCCCGATCGCCGGGCATGGCACGCCGCCAATGCCGCGACCGGACCCGACGACGCGGTGGCGGCGGAGCTGGAGGCCTCAGCGGGCCGGGCCCAGAAGAGGGGCGGAATCGCAGCGACGGCAACGTTTCTCGAGCGTGCGACCGCATTGACGTCAGATCCCGCCCGACGTGTTGCGAGGGCGATTGCGGCCGCACAAGCAAAACGGGACGCAGCGGACCCGGCGGCCGCACATGAGCTGCTTGCGGTAGCCGAACTCGGGCCGCTGTCCGACCTTCAGAACGCGCAGGTGGCTCGGCTACGCGCCCAGATGGAGTTCGCCCGCAGCCGCGGCGGTGAATTGGGCTCTCCACCTCTTGCCGAGCCCGCGTCGCAACTACTCGAGGCCGCAATGCGACTGGAGAACCTCGACGACGATCTGGCCAGGGAGGCGTATCTCGAGGCCCTCACGGCAGCGATGTATGCGGGGCGACTCGGTGAGCCTGGTGCACTGCCGAATGTCGCCGAGGCCGCCCGCGCTGCGGTCGGCCGGGTGCCGAATCTGCAACGGCCGATCGACCTCCTGTTGAGCGGTTTGGCGAACCTGATCACCAGTGGTACCAGCGAGGCTGCCGTCCCATTGCGTGCGGCACTGGAGCAGATATGTCATGCGCCGCCGAGCGATGGCCAACCCCTGCGCTTGGCGTCGCTTGGGCTGGCCGTCGTGCAGGAAATCGCCGCGGGCGAGCTGTGGGACGACGCGATATGGCATCAACTCGCCAGCAACATGGTTCGGCGCGCGCGTGACTCCGGGGCACTCGCGGTACTGCCGTCAGCACTCGTGTTTCTGGCGGGGACTCACATATTCGCTGGCGAGTTCGCCACGGCGGCAACACTTCTCGAAGAGGCGACATCGATCGCCGCAGCGACGGATCATCTCGCGCCGATGCGATACCACTCACTGTCATTGGCTACTTTGCGGGGGATTCCGGCCGACGTACTCCCCAACCTCGAGGCCGCCGCGGCGCGTGGAACCGCCAGGGGTGAAGGCCGGGCGCTGGGCATGAACGGATGGGCCACCGCCGTGCTCAACAACGGACTCGGCCGGTACGAGGAAGCATTTGCGGCCGCCCGCGAAGCTTGTGAATACGACGATCTCGGCCTGCATGGGTGGCGCTTGTCCGAACTGATCGAAGCCGCGGTGCGCTGTGGCGAGCTGGAGACGGCGGCCGTGGCCGCGCGTCGCCTCGAAGAACGCGCGGGCGCCAGCGGAACTGACTTCGGCCTGGGGTTCTCGGCGAGTGCTCGAGCCCTGATCGCCGATGACGAGCATGCGGACGTCCTTTTCGCCGAAGGCATCGAACGCCTCGAGCGCACTCGTATGGTCATCCACCTCGCCCGTGCCCACCTGCGTTACGGGGAATGGCTGCGTCGGGTCAATCGTCGCGTCGACGCCCGTCGGCACCTGGGCAAGGCCCATGAGATGTTCACCCGGATGGGTGCGCAGGCCTTCGCCGAGCGGGCCCGCCGGGAGTTGGTCGCCACTGGCGAAAAGATCGCCAAACAGCCGAGCGGCTCAGGCGATGAGTTGACGGCCCAGGAGACGCAGATCGCGCGACTGGCCGGCGACGGCTTCACGAACCAGGAGATCGGTGCGCAGCTGTTCATCAGCACGCACACCGTCGAATGGCACCTTCGGAAAGTCTTCGTCAAGCTCGGCATCACCTCGCGACGGCAGCTCAGGACGATTTCGTGGGCGAGCTAGACGTGACAGGGAGAGGCTCCTCGAACGCCTGGACGGCAGGGGCCTTCATCGGCCACCGTCCCCGTCGCGCAGGGGATCTCTCGGTCGAGTCACACGGCATCGCCCCCATCCCCGAGGATCAGCGGTACGGTACGCCCGCCCGCCTGTTCACCGTGTGGTTTGCCCCGCAGGTCAATATGACCGGAGTATTCACCGGTGTCCTGCCGATCGTGCTTGGGCTTGGCTTCTGGCTGGGGTTGCTTTCGATGGCGATCGGCACTGTCCTAGGCGCAATAATCGTCGCCTACCTTTCGACCTGGGGGCCACGGACGGGCGCCGGTCAATTGCCGAACACACGGATGGCTTTCGGCGGCGGTGTCGTATTGCCCGGCGTTCTGCAGTGGCTGTCGTCGATCGCCTGGGATGCGCTGGCCGCGCTGTTCGGTGCAGAGGCGCTGACGCTGCTGCTGGGCATCCCGTTCTGGGTCGCCGCGCTGATCGTGTTGGGCGCCCAGGGTGTGGTCGGGTTCTTCGGCTACGAGTTGATCCATCGGCTGCAGGCGGTCATGACGGTGGTGTTGTTCACGACATTCGTGGTGTTCGCGGTGAAACTCGTTGGCGGGCAAGAGGTTGTCACGCCTCCGACGGTGTCCGGCGCAGATCTTTCCGGTGCAGTTGTCCTTGAGGTGACCATCGCGTTCAGCTTGGCGGTGTCGTGGGCGAGCTACGCCGCCGACTTCAGTCGGTACCTGCCTGCGACGTCGTCACCGGCCCGAGTGTTCGGCTTCACGTTCGCCGGAGTCGTGTTGGGATTGTTCTTCGTGGAGGGCATCGGCATCGCGGCGGGAGACGTGGTGGCCTATCAAACCGCCGACGGCGTGCGGTCGGTGATGGGCGGGGGCCTGCTGGGCGGCGTGACTCTGCTGATCATTGCGCTGTCGTCCGTCGGTTCAGGAGTCATGACTCAATACAGCGGATCGCTGACATTGCAGACCATCGGCGTGCGTGTCCGCAGGCCGGTGTCGGCCATCGTCGTGACGGTGCTGGCGCTCGGTCTGACCCTGTGGCTGGACGCCGCCGACACCGCGACGCGGTTTCAGGATGCGGTGTTGCTGGTGAGTTATTGGATCCCGGGCTTTGTCGCGGTCGTCAGTATCGATTGGCTGATCAGAACCCGCGGTCGGACCACGATCAACCCGGCCGTAGAACCCACCGACCGCCGCGATGCCGTGGCCGCCTTGATCGCGTTCCTGCTCGCGTACTTGGCCGCGATCCCCTTTATGAACACGACGTTGATACACGGACCGATCGCGCAGGCGTGGCACGGCGCCGACATCGCGTATTTCGTGGCCCTTCTGGTGGCTGCATTGCTCTACGGCGGTTACCGGCTGCCCCGGGCCCGTCGCTGCGATCAAGATCAACCCCGATGATCTCCGTGACCGACAGACCGGTAAGGTGCCACTGGAAACAGATGCGGTGGAGCCTATGTCGAGTCAGGGTGGGGGACAACGTCTTCGCGGTCGCGCCGGCGAATGCGAGACGCTTCGGGGTCTGATCTCGACGGCTCAATCGGCGACCAGCCAGGTGCTGGTGCTGCGCGGCGAGGCGGGCGTCGGCAAGACGGCATTGCTGGAGTACACCTCAGAACTGGCGGCGGGATTCCGTTGCGTCCAGGTGGCAGGCGTACAAGCCGACATGGAACTCGCGTTCGCCGGACTGCAGCAGTTGTGTGCGCCACTGCTGAATTACCTCGACGAGTTGCCGGAGCCTCAGCGCGAGGCGCTGAACGTCGCCTTCGGCCGCGGAGTCGGGGCGGCGCCTGATCGGTTTCTTGTCGGGTTGGCCGTGCTCAGCCTGATGGCTGCGGCAGCCAACGACCAACCCTTGCTCTGTGTCATCGACGACGCGCAATGGCTCGACGAGGCGTCGGTGCAAACGCTGGCATTCGTGGCGCGTCGCCTCTTGGCCGAGCCGGTCGCAATGGTCTTCGCGGCCCGCGACGCCGGTGCGGAGGCGTTGGCCGGGCTACCAGAATTGGTCATCCGAGGACTGCCGGCCGCCGTCGCTCGCGAGTTGCTGGAATCCGTCATGCCCGGGGGGATCGACCCGCGGGTGCGCGATCGCATCGTTGCGGAGACCCGCGGCGTTCCGCTCGCCATACTCGAGGTGCCGCGGAGTGTCTCCGCGACGGAACTTGCCGGCGGATTCTGGATCGTGGGCAAACGCTCGTCGGCGGCCGCTATCGAGGACAGTTATGTGCGTCGTATCCGGTCGCTCCCTGAGCAGACGCAGCGTCTGCTGCTCGTGGCGGCGGCGGAACCGGTGGGTGACGCGGCGCTGTTCTTGCGTGCGGCGGCGAAACTGGGCATCCCGGTAGACGCGTTGGCGCCCGCCGAGGCCGACGGGATCATCGAGTTCGGACCCCGCATGCGGTTTCATCACCCGCTGATGCGCTCGGCCGCCTACCGTGCGGCCGAGCTCACCGACCGCAGGGCCGCTCATCGGGCGTTGGCCGACGCGACCGATCCGCGGTCAGACCCCGACCGGAAGGCGTGGCACGCCGCCAACGCGGCGGCGGGACCCGACGATGCGGTAGCCGCGGAATTGGAAGCGTCTGCCGGCCGCGCGCAGAGTAGAGGGGGCTTCGCCGCCGCGGCGGCCTTCCTCGAGCGCGCCACCACCCTGACGGCCGATCCGGCGCTCCGCAGCGCCAGAGCCATTGCCGCGGCACAGGCCAAACGCGACGCCGCCGCGCCTGCCGCAGCGTACGAACTCCTTGCGATCGCCGAACTCGGCCGGCTGTCGGAACTTCAACGCGCCCAGATAGCCCGATTGCGCGCCCAGATGGAGTTCGTCCGCAGCCGCGGCGGCGATACCGGCGCGCCACGAGTGAGCGACACCTCGCAGCCGTTACTCGACGCCGCCGAACAATTGGAGAATCTCGACGACCACACGGCGCGGGAGACCTATCTGGAGGCGCTCTCCGCCGCCATGTACGCCGGACGTCTCGGCGCACCCGACGCTGTAGCCAAGGCGGCACAGGCTGCGCGGGCCGCAGTCGATCGGCTGCCGAAGTCCCCTCGGCCGGTTGATTTCCTGTTGAAGGGCATCGCAGAACGGATCAGCGGCGGCCCGAGCGCTGGCGCAGGCCCGCTGCGCGCCGCATTGGAGCTCATGTGCAAGCAGGCTCATGACGGGGACGTCCGGCGCTGGATGTTGCCTGCGTTCCCGATCTTGCAGGAGTCCGCCGCCCATGAACTGTGGGACGAAGCGATCGCGCAGCAACTGTCCACGGCCGTCGTCCAGCACGCACGCGATGCGGGCGCGCTGGCCGTTCTTCCGCAAGCCCTCGTATACCGCGCGGGCGCGCACATGTTCGCAGGCGAATTCGCCGCCGCTGCACGACTTATCGAAGAAGCCAACTCGATAACCGCAGCGACGGACTATTACGCGCCGGTCAGGTATCACTCGCTGCTGCTCGTCGCCTGGCGCGGGGATCCCGAAGTCGCGGTCAAGATGATTCAGGCGGCCGCGGCGAACGGAAAGGCCAGGGGCGAAGGCCGTGTGATCGGTCTGACCGGCTTCGCCACCGCTGTGCTCTACAACGGCCTCGCACGATACGAGGAGGCGTTCGTCGCCGCGCGCGACGCCGGCGAATACGAAGACCTCGGCTTCTACGGCCCATGCCTCGTCGAACTCATCGAGGCGGCGGCGCGCAGCGGCGAGCAGGAAGCGTCGGCGTCGGCCTTACGGAGATTCGAGGAACGCGCGGTCGCCAGCGGGACTGACTATGCGTTCGGCGTGTTGGCAAGCTCGCGGGCGCTGCTCGCCGACGACGAGCTTGCCGAGGGTCTCTACATCGAAGCCATCGAACGGTTGGAACGCACACCCATCATCGTTCACCGCGCTCGCGCCCATCTGCGCTACGGCGAATGGTTGCGTCGGGTCAACCGGCGGATCGATGCTCGCCGACAGCTCAACGAGGCGCACGAGATGTTCGTCCAGATGGGTGCGCAGGCGTTCGCCGAGCGGGCTCGCCGCGAGTTGATAGGCGTCGGCGAAAAGGTGCGCAGACAACCAGTCAGTTCCGGCGGTGAGTTGACGGCTCAGGAGGAGCAGATCGCTCGGCTGGCCAGTGACGGTCTGACCAATCAGGAGATCGGGGCGCAGCTGTTCATCAGCACCCACACGGTCGAATGGCACCTGCGGAAGGTGTTCGTCAAGCTCGGCATCACCTCGCGCAGGCAGCTGCGCACTGTGTCCTGGGCAAGCTAGACCCCCGCCGCACTACGGACTACGGACCACGGAGACTACGGACTTCCAAGGGTTCGCTTCGCCTCCGCACGCGCGAGTCTGATCTGGAGACAACCGCAGCAACTGGAGGCCACCATGAAGGGCACGTCCCAGCAGGACAAGGATCTCGCCGCGCGATTCGCCCGTGAAGTCGAGCCCTTGTTCAATGTCCTATCGCGTGGAGCACGGCGGTTGACCCGCAGCGACGCCGACGCCGAAGACCTGCTCCAGGACACGCTCCTGCACGCGTACGCGGGATTCGGCGGCTTCCACCAGGGCAGCAACCTGAGGGCCTGGCTCTTCCGGATTCTCTACAACCGTTGGGTGAGTGCGTACCGCGCCAAACAGTGCCGCCCATCCGAAGTCCCTGTCGACGGGATCACCGAGCGTGACCTGGCGGACAGCGCCGTGCGGCTGCCGGCGGCGCCGCGCTCTGCCGAGGCGGAGGCGCTGCACGCGTTGCCCGACATCGACATCAAATCAGCGATGGACGCCTTGCCGGAAGGCTTCCGGGTAGCGGTGTACTACACCGACGTCGAGGGATACACCTACGCAGAGACCGCCGCAATTTTGGGCATCCCGCACGGAACGGTCATGTCGCGGGCGTCACGCGGTAGAAAACGGCTGCGTATTGCGTTGGCGCATTGTGCTGACGGTAGAAGCGACTTCGCCGACGTCGAACCCCTCATCGCGTAACCATGGAGACCACAATGGAATTGACAGACCAGACGGCACTGGTCACTGGCGGAACGGCCGGCATCGGCCTGGCCTGCGCACGGCTGATGGCCCGTGAGGGCGCCTCGGTCGTCATCACCGGCAGGGACGAACAGCGAGGTAAGGAAGCCGCGGCAGGGATCGACGGCGACGTCCGATTCATCCAAGCCGACCTTTCCGACATCGAATCGGTCAAATCGCTTGTCCGGCAGGCGGGCAACGTCGACATTCTGGTCAACAATGCCGCCAGCTTTCCGGCAGCGCTGACTGTCGACCAGGAGGTGACGTCGTTCGAGAAGACGTTCGACACCAACGTCCGCGGCGCCTACTTCCTTACCGCGGGCCTGGTACCCGGCATGCTCGAGCGTGGGCGCGGCAGCATCATCAACGTCACCACCATGGTCGCCGCAAAGGGTGTTCCCGGTGCAGGCGCCTACAGTGCCTCCAAGGCCGCCGTCGAATCCCTCACGCGCACCTGGGCCGCCGAGTTCGGGGCGCACGGTGTTCGGGTCAACAGCGTCGCCCCCGGTCCGACGAAAACCGAAGGCGTCGAAGCGGAATGGGGCGAAACCAACGAGGAACTGGGCAGGGCGCTGCCGCTGGGGCGCACCGCCGAACCCGAAGAGATCGCCCACGCGGTGCTCTTTCTCGCATCGCCCCACGCGAGTTTCATCACCGGCTCCACCCTGCACGCCGACGGCGGCGGCACGGCCATCTGACACGACCAAGGAGGAACGAGATATGTCGAAAGACTATGACGCCAACTGGGAAAGCGCGTTGACGGTTGTGCAGGAAGTGCAGCCGCCGTTCGTCCCCGACGGCGCACATGCCATGACCGTTGTCATCGACTACCCACCGGGCAGCGCGGGCGCCCCGCCGCACAAGCACCCGAGCGGGCCGGCCTTCGGCTACATGCTGGAAGGCGAGATGCTGTTCGAACTCGAAGGCGAACCGCCCCGGGTGATTCGAGCCGGCGAAGCGTTCTGGGAGCCCGGTGGCGACGTCATCCACTACTCGGACGGCAACAACCGCGACGACATGAGGTGCCGGTTCACGGTCACGATGCTATGTGTTCCTGGCCAGCCCATGCTCACCCTCGTCGATGACGAGGAACTTGCCGCACGCGCGCACCTGCGCGTACCCGCCGAGTCAGACGCTCCGAAAACGCTTGTACAGGAGTGAGTTCCGTGTCACGAATCTTGCTGCAAACGACGATCCCTGAGCATCCGGACGACTGGGCCATCAGCCGCTTCTCGCTGCTGGCCGCCGAACTGCGGGCGGCAGGCCATGACGTGATCGCGCGCAACCGGGCGAACCGGGGCGACGACGACCCGGTGCTGAGCCATATCGACGAGCTCGGTTACGACCAGCTGTGGCTGATGGCGGTCGACGTCGGTGACGGCCTGACAGCCGCCGACGCTTATGCGATCCGCAGGTTCCGCGAGAACGGGGGCGGCGTGCTCACCGCGCGTGATCACCAAGACCTGGGCTGTTGCCTGAGTCGACTCGGGTCACTGGGTGTGGTCAACGAGTTCCACGACCAGAGCATCGACCCGAGCACGATGTGCGACGATCAGGACACCCCGACCATCTCGTGGCCCAACTACCACTCCGGCGCCAACGGCGACTACCAGCCGGTGCTGGTGGAAGGACCTGTGCACGAGCTGCTGCGCACCGATCGCACCGAAAGCGGACGGATCGAGTGGTTCCCCGCCCATCCGCACGAAGGTTTGGTGTCGGCGAACAGTGCGTGCGCCACCCCGATCGCGCAGGGCAGGAGCACCGCGACCGGGCGTCACTTCAACCTGGCTGTGGTGCTGGAGGACGAACACACACCGGACGGCCGGCCGATCGGCCGTGCGGTCGCCGAGTCGACCTTCCACCACTTCGCCGACTACAACTGGGATCTCGATTGCGGGGCGCCCTCGTTCGTCACAGAGGCCCCAGGCGATCAGATCAAGACCGACCCGTCGCGGCTGGCGACCTTCAAGGACTACGTCCGCAACGTCGCGACGTGGCTACAGCCCGCCGAAAATCTGTCGGTGGCGGTATGACGGGCTAATCCGCCACGACGACCATTTTGCCGCCTGCTTCACCGGCCTCCATCACGCGATGGGCCTCACGGATCTCGTCGAACGAGAAGACGCGCGACGGTGCGGCCTCGAGGTGTCCGTCGGCCACTTGCTGGGCGATGTCCTGCAGCGGCACATCGGACAGCGGGAAGCCAGGCGTGCCAAACACGAAGCTGCCGAAGAAGTTCAGATTCACGCCGCTGGGCATGCGCGCCAGCGGGTTGAAGTCACCGATGGGATCGAGTCCGCCGAGCCATCCCGCAAGGCATGCGGTGCCGCCCCTGCGGAGCATGTCGAGAGAGTCGAGAATGGTGCTGTTGCCGACGAGATCGAGGACGGCGTCGAGTTGTTTCGCCTCGGCGATATGGCTGGCCAGATCTGGCGCTTCCTGCTCGACACGTGAGACGCCGAGCTTCTCGAGCAGTCCAAAGCGCTCGCGGCTGCGCGTGGTCGCAAGGACCCGCGCGCCGGCAGCGACGCTCATCTTGACTGCAGCCTGTCCGAATGATGATGTGGCGCCGCGGATCAGGAGCGTTTGTCCCTGAGCGAGACTGATGTTGCGGAACAAGCACGTCCACGCGGTGGCATATGTTTCGGGCAGCGCGGCCAGTTGTGACCACGGCAGGTCCGATTCGATGAGGGCGACATTGGACGCGCGGACACGGGTGTATTCGGCGTAACTGCCATTGACCGTTCGCCCGAGCCCGCCCATCAGTGCCGCCACCTTGGCGCCGACGGGGAACTCGCCCCCCGGGCAGGAGTCGACGGTGCCGACACATTCGATGCCGCTGACCTCCGCGGCCTCCGCCCATTCGCCGCGACGCATGTGCATCTCGGCGTGGTTGATGCCGAAACCCCTGACCTTGATGACGACTTCGCCGTCCTTCGGCAGCGGTTTGGGGATCTCGGTGTAGACCAGGCTGTCGAGTCCGCCGAACTTCGCGAGGATGATCGCGCGCATGCTCTCTTTACCTGGCCGTTCGCGTACGACAGCGGGCGCCGAGGGCAGTGTGACGCCCTCGGGTGTCGATGAGCTCGCCATTGGCCTGCCTCCGTGATGTGCCAATAATGGGTTGTGCAACCCAGAATATGGGCATCGGTTTCTTCGGGTCAACATCGATCCCGTGGATGCCCTTGTGTGGTGGCATCCTGGCTTGATGGGGCTGCTGCTCGTCCGTCTATTCGAGTTGCTGATCGTCATCGTCCCGGTGATCGGCGTGGTCGTCGCCGCAGTCAAGGCGTTTTCGGTTGCCAGGGCGCGTCAGGTGGATCGGGGCGACAGGCCTGACGCCGCTCCGCCCCAGGCGACCGGGAACCACGCAGCGCAATGGAGGGCAATCTCACGGACGGTAAAGGAGCACGACCGGACGGACACCCGATGGTTGGAGTACGAACTCGACATCGGCAAGTTGCTCGACTATCCGCTGATGACCGACATGCGCAACCCGATGACCGAGCGCTTCCATCGGGCCAAACTGCGAGCCGACCTGCTACGCCCTGCGAAGGCCGAAGACCTGGTGGGTGACAGTGACGCCGCGCGCGACTACCTCGACGCGGTCGAGAACTATGTGACAGCGTTCGACGTCGCTGAAAGCGAGGCGATTCGCAGGCGGCGCAACGATTTCACCAAAGCCGAACAGCAGCGGCTCACCCGGGCGCGGAGCGCGCTGCGGGTGGCGGTCGACAGCGCCGCGACACAGCAGGAGCGCGAACGCGCCTATGCTCTCGCCTCGAGAGAACTCGACGGGCTGATCGTGCTGCCCGAACGTTCGCGAGCCGCCATTGAGCGTGGAATTGTCGGAGAGTTGGACGGCTAGTTCTTATGTTCGGGAGGTGTGCGTGGCCCCGCGACAGTTCAGTGCCGATCGGGTGCGCTTCTTCTCGGATGGTGTGTTCGCAGTGCTCATCACGATCCTGGTGCTCGAACTCAAGCCGCCGCACGCCGACACGTTCAGAGCCCTGCTCCCGCTCTGGCCAACGGGTTTGAGCTACGCGGTCAGCTACCTGTTCATCGCGATCGTCTGGCTCAATCACCATCACTTGTTCGGCTATGCCGAGGTGGCCACGTCACGGCTGCTGTGGTTCAACTTCGCGCAGCTGTTCTCGGTGTCACTGATCCCGTTCGCCACCGAGTGGATCGCCGAGAGCAGGCTGGCCAACGCCCCGGTGGCGCTGTATGCGGCCGTCTTCGTCCTCGTCAACGTCACCTACCTCGCGCTCTGCTGGGAGGCGGTCGATCGGCCCGCGCACGAGGACGTCTCGCAGCGGATGCGCCGACTGCTGCGGATGAGATCGTTCGTGACGATCGGAGTTTTCCTCGCGGCGGGCTTGATCGCCCTCAAACGGCCGGTGGTGGCGATGACGCTGATCTGTTTGTGTCTGATCACCTATTTGCGGCCGGACGTTCCGGGCAGGGACGCGGCCTGAGTCGCATGTCACCACTTGCCGCGATGAACAACCTCGTCGAACGGTCTGCGGTTGGGCTTGCTGATTGGGGCGAGAGGCCGGTCGGCGGGATATCCGAGCCCGAGCAGGTAGGCCACGATGTGGTCGTCCGGCACGCCGAGGATCGCACGCGCCTTGTCCTGATCGCCGACTGCTGAATGCCCGGTGCCGACGCCGAGTTCGGTGGCCGCGAGCATCATGGCCATCGTGGCCTGTCCCAGGTCGTACTGGTCGAGCAATTTCCTTCGCTCATCAGGGGGTACGGGGGCAACCAGTGCGATGGCCGCGGGGGCCGACGCGATGTGACGCGCGCCCTGCCACACGGTGGAAAGCTGTTGGAGTCGCTCCGGATCGGTGACGATCACGAAGTCCCACGGCTGCCGGTTCGACGCCGACGGTGCTCGCCAGCCCGCCTCGGCAATACGCTGCAGATCGCTTTCCGGCACGGGGTCGGGCCGATAGCTTCTGACGTTCCGGCGTGCACGAATCGCATCCCAGGCATCCACGACTAGGCCAACGCCGGCATGCCCGTGGATATTCGGCCCATTACCGTTACGTGGCCCGTCCATTCGACAAGACCCGACGTGCAGCGAAGTCCGCGGCCTGGGCCGTCATGCCGTTTACGGCGTAGAGAGTGTGCGCGCCATTGTCAGTGCCCGTCGGCGAGCAGACGTTGTCCTCAGGAATGCACAGGTCGGTTGTCTTCCCGGTGTAGAGCTTGCCGACCGTGATCGGCGGCGCTCCCGTGTAGATCATCTGCAGGAACCCGCTCGACGGCTTGCCGAAGAGTGCCACCGCGGCGACATGATTCGCCACCTCTGGCGCCATTGGGCCGGTGATGCCGTCAGGCAGATTGAAGCCCGGAGGCACCGCGTCTTCTGTGGAGTACGCGACCACGGCGGCACCTTGGGAGTATCCGCCCAGCACCATCTTGGTGTTCGGGCAACTGGCCGCGACGTCGCGAACCTTGTTGCTCGCATCGATCACCCCGTCAGCGGCCGTCGCGAAATCCAGCGACGCCGGATAGTTGACCGGATACACGTCGACGGACTTGCCGCCGAGTTTTCCGGTCAGAGCGTCGACGAACGCCTGTCCGGTCACACCGACACCGGCCGGCTCGAATGTGCCGCGCGCAAATATCACCTGCACATCTGGGCATGGCTCTGCCGCCGCAGCGGGCATGCCTGCAACAGAGGTCAATATCGCTGAAGTTGCCACCGCGGCGACAACACCGAAGACTCGACCCACAAATCTCATCAAAACCTCACCGTCCCTTTAATTCCCGACCCGGCGCAGTGGTCCAATGCCGCTCCGAAGATGCCGGCGGATACCCGCCACTGGTCGCCACCAAACCGGCGACCGACGCGCTGCCTATGTGACGCTGGTTACTCGGCGAGGAGGTACGCGTCGGCCCATGCGCCGATGATTCGGCCTGCCCGACGCGCCTGGCCGGGCCCGGTGAGCAAGTGGTCCGAACCTTCGAGCGAAACGAAGCTGCGCGGGTGGCGTGCGGTGCGGAAGATCTCACTCGCGTTCGCGATGCCGACGGTGTTGTCGGTCGGGGAGTGCAGGATCAGCAGTGGCAACCGCAATCCGCGGATCTTCTCGTGCAGGGCGGCCACGCGGACATCCTCGACGAACGCCCGCTTCAGCGTGAGGCAACGCCCGCCGACCATCCACTCGGCGCTGCCTTCGGACAGCACACGGTCGACCACCGCGTCGTAGTGACGCTCGGCGTGGGAGGGGTCCATCGGCGCTCCGATCGTGGCGAGTGCCCGCACGCCGGGTGACTGTCCGGCCGCGGCGATCACCGCGGCGCCCCCGAAGGAATGCCCGACGAGGATGTCGGCGGGCGTCCCTTCCTCGGCCATGAACTCGCATGCCCGGACGACGTCGTTGACCTTGACGGTGAATGACCCGTCGCCCCAGTCGCCCTCGGAATCGCCCAGACCGAGCGCATCGAAGCGCAGCATGCCGATGCCGTCGTCGGCGAGCTGCTTGCAGATGCGGGCCGCCGCGGGGGAGTCCTTGCCGAGCGTGAACCCGTGGGAGAAGACGCCCCAGCCGCGGGGCTCCCCGGCGGGCCGGTCGATGATGCCCGCCAGCCGCGGTCCCGTCGAACTGGGAAAACTGACGCGCTCGGCCATGCCGGAGGTTTACCACCCCGCTTTGCCTTGCCGCGACCGTTTAGGCCAGCATTGATACATGTCTGAACAGGTCACTACCAACGCGCCCGATCCGGCCGACGTCGGCTCGCGTATCGACCCGGTACTCGCCAGGAGTTGGCTGCTGGTCAACGGCGCGCAGGCCGACCGGTTCCAGGCCGCCGCACACTCCCGCGCCGACATCGTCGTTCTCGACATCGAGGATGCGGTCGCGCCGAAGGACAAGCTCACCGCGCGCGAAAACGTCGTGCGCTGGCTGGGCGCTGGAAACTCCGACTGGGTGCGCGTAAACGGCTTCGGCACCCAGTGGTGGGCCGACGACCTGAAGACGCTCGCCGACACGTCCATCGGTGGCGTGATGCTGGCGATGGTCGAATCGGTCGACCACGTGACCGAGACCGCCAAGCGGCTGCCCAATATCCCGATCGTTGCGCTCGTGGAAACAGCTCGGGGCCTGGAGCGCATCACCGAGATCGCCGCGGCCAAGGGGACCTTCCGGCTCGCCTTCGGCATTGGTGATTTCCGCCGCGACACCGGTTTCGGGGAAGACCCTGCGACACTCGCCTACGCACGCTCACGCTTCACCATCGCCGCCAAGGCGGCGCATCTGCCCAGCGCGATCGACGGGCCGACCATCGGCTCCAACCCCCTCAAGCTCATCGAGGCCACGGCTGTCTCCGTGGAGTTCGGGATGACCGGCAAGATCTGCCTCACCCCGGATCAGTGTGCGGTCGTGAACGAGGGGCTCTCCCCGTCGCAGGACGAAATCGGTTGGGCGAAGGAGTTTTTCGCCGAGTTCGAGCGCGACGGCGGCGAGATCCGCAACGGGTCCGACCTGCCGCGCATCGCGCGGGCCACCAAAATCCTCGAGCTGGCTCGCTCCTACGGCATCGAGGTGTCGCACTTCGACGACGAGCCTGTCCACATGCCCGCCCCGTCGGACACCTACCACTACTGAATCAGGTGCCGCAGAAGGTCCGGTAGGCGCCGAAATCGTCCGGCGCCGGCTCGGCGTAGCGCTCCAGACCGGGCCGTTCTGCATACGGCGCCGTGACGGCCGCAATCAGGCGCGAGAGCGGTTCGAGGTCGCCTTCGGTCGCCGCGGCAAGCGCCTCTTCGACCAAGTGATTTCGTGGGATGTACACCGGATTGACCCGGTCCATCGCGTCCACGTCCGGAGTGAGTGCCTGCCAGCGTGCCAACCAGCCGTCGAACGCGGCAAGGTCGATGAACTGTCCGCGCACCGGCTCGACATCACCGCGCGCCGCCCGGCCGAGCAGGCGGTAGAACGACGTGTGGTCGGCGCGGCTCTGCTGAAGCTGTTCGAGCAGTTCGGAGATCAGCGGCGTCGCGACCTCATCGTCGACGTCGCGCAGGCCAACCTTCGCCCGCATCCCTGCCAACATGGCGGCGACGTATCGCCCGCGGAAACCGTCGAGTGACTCCTGGGCGAGGACGAGTGCCTGGTCGATATCGGCGGCGAACAGGGGAAGCAGCGTCTCGGCGAAGCGGGCAAGGTTCCACCCCGCGACCGCTGGCTGCTCGCCGTAGGCGTATCGGCCCCAGCTGTCGATCGAGCTGAACACCGTCGCGGGGTCGTAGGCCTCCATGAACGCGCACGGTCCGTAGTCGATGGTCTCGCCGGAGATCGTCATGTTGTCGGTGTTCATCACGCCGTGCACGAACCCGACGAGCATCCACCGCGCCACCAGCGACGCCTGGGCGGCGACGACCGCCTCGAACAGCGCGCGGTAGGGATTCTCGGCGTCGGCGGCGCTCGGATGGTGCCGGGCGATTGCGTGGTCGGCGAGCCGCCGTACCAGGTCGACGTCGCCGGCGGTCGCGGCGTATTGAAAACTGCCCACCCGCAGGTGGCTACTCGCCACCCGCGCCAACAGGGCTCCCGGCAACAGCGTGTCCCGATGGACGCGGCGACCAGTGGCCACAACGGCGAGGGAGCGGGTGGTGGGAATGCCAAGGGCATGCATCGCCTCGCTGATGACGTATTCGCGCAGCATGGGGCCGACCACGGCAAGGCCGTCGCCTGCTCGCGCGAACGGCGTGGCGCCCGAACCCTTCAGATGAATGTCGCGGACCGTGCCGTCCGTACCGACGATCTCCCCGAGCAGCAGTGCCCGTCCGTCACCCAGGCGCGGGACGAAGCCGCCGAACTGATGGCCGGCGTACGCCTGCGCGACGGGCGTGGCTCCGTCCGGCACCGAGACCCCGACCAGAAACTGCAGGCCTTCGGCGCTTCGCAGCCAGGCCACGTCCAGACCGAGGTCGACGGCCAATCGCTCGTTGAGCGCCAACAGCCGCGGGTCGGGAGGTACCTCGGCCCGCCATCGCACAGCCATCTCCGGCAGCTCACGGGAGAACCGGTCGTCCAGGACGACGGCGGCATCCGACGCAATGCTCACCTCACCCAGGTTACGGATGGCCGATTGGCTTCACACTTACACTGAGCCGATGCGACGGCTTCTCATCGCCGCCCTGTCCGCGGTAGCGCTGATGGCACCGTTGGCCCCCGCTGTCATGCCCCCGCCCGCCGTTCTCACCGCGTGCGCACCAGGTGAAACCGGAGTCACCAACGGGTGCGCTCCGTTCTGCCTACCCGGCAGATACTTCGACTACGACCACACCGGGCTGTGTCTCCCTGTGTCACCGTCTCCGCCCCCGCCGGCCCCGACCGGGGCTGTGCCACAGTCGGTTTCGCCGTAATCAGCGGCGGGCAGACCCCGTCACCGGCCCGCCTTTGGCGGCTTGAAGCAGGCAGATGACGGTGCTCGGCAGGGGATCGCTCGACGTCCGGTCCTGATTGGAGTCGATGAGGTAGGTCACCACCAACGGGCCGCCGCCGACGGACTGCCCGGTGTACTGGGCGAATCCAGCATTGCACTGTCGATCGGCAACGTCGGCGATCGCGGCATTGACCTCCACGGGCGCCCGCAGATAGACCTCCGCCGAATGCGGTATCGCACAATCGACGACGGACACGGTGACCACGCTGGGATCAGTCGGCGGTGGGTCGGCGAGGCAGTCGCCGGCTTGGAGTTCGAACCACTTCTTCGTCAGCGGACCTTGCGCACTGGGCGGAGCGGCAACGGTCGTGGCGGTCACCGGCGCGGAGGCCGTCGCGACCGAACTGGCCGACGGTGCGCCCGAGTCGCCCGCGCCCGCATCGCACGCTGTCAGTAGTGACAGCGCAGCGAGGCAGCCGACGCCGTAGCGCCAAGAATCTTCGAGAACCCTCATCGGACGCTGTCAATTGTGCCTGACCCCAAGGACCGGCTCGGCAGCCGTCGCGAAGTGCTGCAATACGGCATACGCGCGCCGACGTTTTCGTAACATCGCGATTTGGGAGAGATGACGCCATGGACGAGATCGCCGACGTGGCCGGCATCGGCGCCGCACGAAGCTCGGTCGCCGGATTGGATCTACACCTGGATCGCGTCGGCGGCAGGGTCCGTGACGGCGTGATGGACGCCATTCGCGACGCGATCCGTTCGGGGCGATTGGTGCCGGGCACCCGGTTACCGTCGAGCCGTGCGCTGGCCGCCGACCTCGGCGTCGCGAGGAACACCGTGGCGCGTGCGTACGCCGAACTCATCGCCGAGGGTTGGTTGACATCACAACATGGCTCGGCCACGTTGGTCTCTCAACGGGCGGGCGAGGTTGTGCGGTCCGTCGCCGCGCCGCCTCAGAGACGGGCGCCGGGCCGATTGGACAACGACTTGCGGCCTGGGCATCCGGACCTGTCGTCGTTTCCGCGGACAGAGTGGAGCCGCGCGGTCAAGCGCGCGTTGAACGCGGCACCGTTCGAGGCGTTCGGCTACGCCGACCCGCATGGCAGGCCGGAGCTTCGCAGCGCCCTTGCTCAGTATCTGGCCCGCGCTCGCGGCGTTCGGGCCCGGCCGTGCAACATCGTCGTGTGCTCTGGGGCAGCCGAAGGAGTGAGCCTCGTCGCCGGTGCTTTGGCAGAAGCCGGGGTCGCCGCCGTTGCCGCCGAGGAGTTCGGCCTGGCCTCACAATGGGCGTCGCTCACTCGAGCGGGGTTACGTTGTCCGCCATTGAGAGTGGACTCCTACGGCGCTGAGGTCATGGCGCTCGAGGACATGCCAGGGGTGGGCGGTGTGCTGCTCACGCCGTCGCACCAGTTCCCCCTTGGCGTGCCTTTGCATTCCGACCGCCGCGCAGCGGTCGTCGATTGGGCGCGACGTACCGGCGGAGTGATCATCGAAGATGATTACGACGGCGAATTCCGCTACGACCGCAGCCCTGTCGGTGCACTGCACGGTATCGATCCCGAACATGTCATCTATATGGGCACGGCGAGCAAGTCGCTGGCGCCGGGGCTTCGGCTCGGCTGGCTGGTGTTGCCGGACCGACTCGTCGACGCGGTGGCCAGGCAGAAAGGCGAAACCGAGGAGACCTCCGGCTTCGTGGACCAGTTGGCGATGGCCGAATTCATCGTGTCCGGTTCCTATGACAGACACATTCGGACAATGCGCGCCCAGTATCGGCGCCGCCGCGAGCAACTCGTCGCCGCTGTCGCCCGGTCATCACCGAAGACCACCGTGGTGGGAATGCCCGCGGGTCTGCATGTGATGCTCGAGCTTGCCGGTGCCGACGAGAGCGCGCTGTCTCGTCAACGCGCGTGGCGACGGCTCGGCGTGGCGGGTCTTGATCTGTATCGCCATCCCGAAACCGGCAGCGAGCGGGACGGTTTAGTGATCGGGTTTGCAGCGCCCGCTCCGAGCGCATGGTCAGCTGCTTTGGATGCCCTGATCCGACTGCTGCCCTGACAAGCCCGGCTCAACTGGCCCCTTCTCGCCGTACCGAAGTGGCCCACAACGAGCGCGATACCGCAATTAGCGTTGAAAGGATGTTGGAAGTAGGCAACACCAAGATCACCGATCTGTTGTGCGTCACCCCGCCCCCGATCCCCAACGGTGCGCACTCGATGACACAGCTCGTCGAGCTTCCCCCCGCGGACGCCGGACTAGGGCCACATCGACATTCGGGACCGGTATTCGGTTACGTGTTGCAGGGCAGAATCCTCTTTGAGCTCGAGGGCGAAGCGCCCACCGAAATTGCTGCCGGCGAGGCCTTTTGGGAGCCGGGCGGTGAGGTGGTGCACTATCAGATGAGGAACTTGGACGCCACCGGCTGGAGCCGCTTCCTTGCGGTGTGCATCTGCGCGCCCGGCGTCGACATGATCACCATGCTCGAGCCGCAAGAAGTCACGTCCCGCGATTCTCTGCGCCATCCCAGCGCCCGCCGACACGCACAGTGAAGACGATGCAAGCGATCATCGCGCGTGACCGCGCTGCCGGTGTCGACGGGCTGGCGTTGGCGGGGGTGCCCTACCCCCACGCTGCCGAGAACGACGTCATCGTGCGGGTGCACGCGGCAGGCTTCACCCCGGGCGAACTCGACTGGCCGGGCACCTGGACCGACCGGGCCGGGCGTGACCGGACGCCGACCATTCCCGGCCACGAGGTCTCCGGGGTGGTTGTCGAGTTGGGTTATGGGACCACCGGTCTGACTGTCGGCCAACGAGTCTTCGGGGTCACCGACTGGTGCCGCAATGGCACGCTGGCCGAATTCGTGGCAGTCGAGGCGCGTAACCTTGCGCCGCTGTCGGCCGGAGTCGACCACACTACGGCTGCGGCGCTACCGATTTCAGGTCTGACCGCATGGCAGGGATTGTTCACCCACGGCCATCTCGGGGCCGGGCAGACCGTCCTGATTCACGGCGCTGCCGGGGGCGTTGGTTCGATTGCGGTGCAACTGGCGCGTGAGGCAGGGGCTCGAGTGATCGGCACTGGCCGCACCGCCCACCGGCAAACCGTGCTCGGTCTGGGTGCGGAAATCTTCGTGGACCTGGACCGCGACCGGCTGGAAGACATCGGCGAAGTAGACATGGTGTTCGACGTGTTCGGTGGTCAAATCCTCTATCGCTCAGCGACGTTGGTCCGTTCGGGTGGTGCGCTTGTCAGCATCGCCGAGCCACCGAGCATTCAGCCTGAAAACGGACGGGCTGTCTTCTTCGTCGTCGAACCCGATCGCGCAGCGCTTGCCGCGCTGGAGCACAGGCTTCGAGATGGGCGGCTGCGTCCACTCGTTGGAGCCATATACCCCCTCGAAGAGGCTCCTGCAGCGTTCGACCCGACCAACCGTCGTAGCGGCAAGGCGATCATCCGCGTCATCGGCGATGTAACAGCCGACGACCAATGAGTCTGCCCTCACTGGTCATCGTCCCGGGTGCCTGGCACAAGCCCATCCACTTTCGTGGTCTTGTCGACGAACTACCGGATGTCGACGTGCACACCGTGACGCTGACAAGCAGCGGCGATGACCCCGCCACCCTGCGGGACATGTACGCCGATGCTGAAGTGATCGCGCAAGCAGCCGCGGCGATTGATGGACCGGTCGTCGTGCTCGCTCATTCGTACGGCGGCGTTCCCACCACGCAGGGACTGTCGGAGGCGAGGAATGTCCGACGCATTGTCTATCTCGCCGCATTCCAACTCCGGGCCGGTGAGTCGCCGCAATCCCGTAACGGGGGTTCGCTGATGTCGTGGTCAAGGCTCCACCACGGAGACGGAATCGACGACTACGTCGAGGCCATGACGCCCACGAAGGTCTTCTACAACGACGTCGACACCCCGACCGCCCGGCGAGCGGTCTCCCAACTCGGTTACCAGTCCTACGCCTCGATGCGACAGGAACTGACCGAGACAGCGTGGGAGACCATCCCGAGCACGTACGTCATCTGCGAAGCCGACAACGCGATTCCCGTCGCCACTCAGGAGCTCATCGCGACGCGCGCCGACGATGTCCAGCGGTTGAGCACCTCGCACTCTCCTTTTCTGTCCCAACCCGCGGCGCTGGCCGGGCTCATCCGGCGTTCACTCGCCGACGACTGAGGATCGGCCCGGTTCCGGCGGCGGCCACAACAATCACGACTACATCGGAGGTTTCACATGAGACTCGGACTTCGTCTGCCCCAGAGATTGGGTGTCGACCTGCAACACGACGTGGTCGAAGCAGCCAGAACAGCCGAAGCGGCCGGATACGCCAGTTTGTGGACGTATGAACGGCTGCTCTTCCCGCAGACGCCCGCCGAATCCTATGCCGAACTGCCTAACGTGCCGTGGCCGGCACACTCGCGGCAGGCCGCCGACCCCCTGGCGGTCCTGACCGCAGCGGCGGTGGCGACCGAACAGGTGCGCCTCGGTATTGCCGTTCTGGTCGCGGCACTGCACACACCCGTGCAGCTGGCCAAGGCGCTGGCCACGATCGATCAGATCAGCGGCGGGCGCATGATCGCAGGGATGGGCACCGGCTGGTCCACCGACGAATTCCAGGCCACCGGCGCCACCCGGGCGGATCGCGGCCGCTTCCTCGACGAGACGCTGGACGTCTTTGATGCCGTGTGGGGGCCGGACCCGGTGACCTTCCGCAGTCCTCGCGTCGTCATCGACAGCGCCTCGGTCCTGCCCAAACCCGCTACGAAAATCCCCGTGATGCTGGGCGGCGGTAGTTCCAAGGCCGTGCAGCGCATCGCCAAACGCGCAGACGGCTGGCTGCCGGTACCGACCACACCCGGACCGGCCGGAGCCGCGGAACTGCGCGCAAGCTGGGACCGCATCCGCGACATGGCTTCCGAGTACGGCCGGGACACCAGCCGGATGGAGATGGTGGTGGTGGGAAACGTCACCTTCACTGACCGTCCGGCAGGACCGGACCGATCGGCGTTCGTCGGCACACTCGACCAAATCATGGACGATGTCCAAATGGCCGCAGAGGCCGGCGCAGACGAGCTCATCGTGGATCTGAATCTGCAGGACTGGTTCACCAGCACTGGGCAGATGCTTGAGACGGCGGTGAAGATCCGCGAACGGACCGCAGCCTCATGACCGATGGTGCCAACGCAGGACACCGCGAGAATGCTTCGGCCCTGCGGGGACTCGCCAATCACCTTGCCTAAGAAGAAATCTCCTCAACAACTGTGTTCTCAACGAACAAAGCGACAAGGAAGATCAATGGACAACGTCGCTGGCATGGCCGTCGCTACGTTTCCGCAGACACCGGCGGCCACCGCCGCCGCATCAATTGCCAACAACGCTGCCGGACGCATCAAGGCGAACCCTCGACGATCAGGCAAGT
Source organism: uncultured Actinomycetota bacterium (assembly GCA_963698965.1). GTDB lineage: Bacteria > Actinomycetota > Actinomycetes > Mycobacteriales > Mycobacteriaceae > Mycobacterium. Next base: position 352,871 of record CAVOSY010000026.1, on the reverse strand, counting down.
CCCACGTTGTGGGTCAGTTCTGCGACCACACCCCATAGGGGACGTAGGGGTGGACGCCGTACGGCGTGTACGGGTTGGCCCCACCGTAAGCCGACTGCGGGTACACCGGGGCGGGCGCAGGCACATTCGAACCACTGCCGGCGTCTGCCAACGCCGGGCCTGCGAAGCCGATAGCCAGCGCCGCCAACGCGCTCGACACCACTGTGGCAAAGGTGATCTTCTTCATTTGAAGCGCCTCCTTTGGCTGTCCTGCCGAAAGGCTCGACCACCACTCCTCCGGCTATGTCATAGAAAACACGCAGGTAGCCGCCGGTGTTCCCGGTGGCAGCATGTTTACCGGTGGTGGCAGGATCACGACGATCAATCAATGGCTGCCACACGGGCAGCGGGTGGCAGAGAGCTAGATAAGTAGAGCCGCTAATCTCGATTGCATCAGATGAGATCTGATCCTAGGAGCAACCTCTTGACCCTCAACACCGTCGCGTTCGAGCTCGTACCGCCGAACGCCGACCTCGGTCCTGAGCAGGCCGTGGAGGAAGCGCGCAAGGTGCTGCGCTTCTCCAAGGAAGCCGGCATCGACGGCCAGATCGGCCACGTCATGATCCCGGGGATGATCGAGGAGGACGACGACCGTCCCGTCGAGATGAAGCCGCGGATGGACGTGCTGGACTTCTGGAACATCATCAAGCCGGAGCTGCCCGGAATGAGGGGGCTGTGCACCCAGGTCACGGCCTTCACGGATGAGTCGACGCTGCGGCGGCGGCTGACCGATCTGCGCGATGCCGGCTTCGATGGCATCGCGTTCGTCGGCGTGCCGCGCACCCTGAACGACGGTGAGGGTTCCGGCGTTGCGCCCACCGACGCCCTGTCGATATACGACCAGGTCGTGCCCAACCGCGGTGCGATCCTGATCCCCACCCGCGAGGGTGAACACGGCCGGTTCAACTTCAAGTGCGATCAGGGTGCGACGTACGGCTTGACCCAGTTGCTGTACTCCGATGCCGTCGTGGGCTTCCTCAGCGAATTCGCGAAGACCACTGACCATCGTCCCGAGATCCTGCTGTCGTTCGGCTTCGTACCGAAGGTCGAGACCCGCGTCGGCCTCATCAACTGGCTGATCCAGGATCCCGGCAACGCGGCCGTCGCCGACGAGCAGGCGTTCGTCTCGCAGCTGGCGGAAACCGATCCCGCGCAGAAGCGCAAGCTGATGATCGACCTGTACAAGCGCGTGGTCGACGGCGTCGCCGACCTCGGCTTCCCGCTGAGCATCCACCTCGAGGCTGCCTACGGCACGTCGGCGCCCGCCTTCGAGACCTTCGCCGAGATGCTCGACTACTGGTCGCCGGACAAGGGCTAGCCTGGCCGGAGTGTCCGAGCCGTCAGTCGCCGAGCTGCGAAACCGCCTCGACGGGCTGACAATCCGCGATGCCGCCAGGCTCGGCCGTCGCATCAAGAATCTGCGCGGGAAGGTCAGCGCCGAGAAGGTCCAGCAGATCGCCGAGGAGCTCACATCTGCCGAGGCGCTGGTCGCCACCCGCAAGGCTGCCGTCCCGGCAATCACCTACCCTGAGCTGCCGGTCAGCGACCGGCGGGACGAGCTCGCCAAGGCCATCAACGACAATCAGGTGGTCGTCGTCGCCGGTGAGACCGGGTCGGGCAAGACCACCCAGCTGCCAAAGATCTGCCTGGAGCTGGGCCGCGGAATCCGCGGCACCATCGGGCACACTCAGCCGCGTCGCCTTGCCGCCCGCACCGTCGCCCAGCGCATCGCCGACGAACTGGGCACGTCGCTCGGCGACGCCGTCGGCTATACGGTGCGGTTCACCGACCAAGCCAGCGACCGCACGCTGGTGAAACTGATGACCGACGGCATCCTGCTCGCCGAGATTCAGCGCGACCGCCGCCTGCTGCGCTACGACACCCTGATCCTCGATGAGGCGCACGAGCGCAGCCTCAACATCGACTTCCTACTCGGGTATCTGCGTGAGCTGCTGCCACGCAGACCCGACCTGAAGGTGATCGTCACGTCGGCGACCATCGAACCCGGACGATTCGCAGCCCACTTCAACGGTGCGCCCATCGTCGAGGTGTCGGGACGCACCTATCCCGTCGAAATCCGCTACCGGCCACTCGAAGTCGAGGCAGTGGCAGATGACGACACCGACGATCCCGATGACCCCGACCACGAGATCGTCCGCACGGAAATGCGGGATCAGACCGAGGCGATCGTCGACGCCATCGCCGAGCTGGAGAAGGAGCCGCCCGGCGACGTGCTGGTGTTCCTTTCCGGCGAGCGCGAGATCCGCGACACCAGTGAAGCATTGCGCAGCTCTTTCGATGAGCACACCGAAGTGCTGCCGCTGTACGCCCGGTTGCCAACGGCGGAGCAGCAGAAGGTCTTTGCACCGCACACCGGCCGACGGGTGGTGCTCGCCACCAACGTCGCAGAGACGTCGCTGACCGTGCCCGGAATCCGCTATGTCGTCGACCCCGGCACCGCACGGATCTCGCGCTACAGCCGCAGGACGAAGGTGCAGCGGCTGCCCATCGAGCCGATCTCCCAGGCATCGGCCGCGCAGCGGGCGGGCCGCTCGGGTCGCGTCGCGCCCGGCGTGTGCATTCGCCTGTACTCCGGAGAAGACTTCGCATCGCGGCCGCGGTTCACCGATCCGGAGATCCTGCGGACGAACCTCGCGGCGGTGATCCTGCAGATGGCGGCACTTCAACTCGGCGACATCGAGCAGTTCCCGTTCCTTGACCCGCCTGATGCGCGCAGCATCCGCGACGGTGTGCTGCTGCTGCAGGAACTGGGCGCCTTCGACCGCGCCGGTGCGATCACCGAGCTGGGCCGCCGCCTCGCGCGGCTTCCCGTCGACCCGCGGATCGGCCGGATGATCCTGCAGGCCGACGCCGAGGGCTGCGTGCGTGAGGTGCTGGTGCTGGCGGCCGCACTGTCCATTCCCGACCCACGGGAGAGGCCCGCCGATCGCGACGAGGCGGCCCGGCAGAAGCACGCCCGGTTCGCCGACGAACGCTCGGACTTCATCACGTACCTGAACTTGTGGCGCTACCTGCGCGAGCAACGAAAGGAACGGTCAGGCAACGCGTTTCGACGCATGTGCCGCGAGGAGTTCCTGCACTACCTGCGGATCCGCGAGTGGCAGGACCTCACCGGCCAGCTGCGCAGCATCGCCCGCGATATCGGCATCCGGGAGTCTGACGAGGACGCCGACCCGACGAGCATCCACGCCGCGCTGACCGCAGGCCTGCTCTCGCACATCGGGCTGCGGGAAGGCGACTCACGCGACTACACCGGCGCCCGCAACACGAAGTTCGTCCTCGCGCCGGGCTCCGTCCTCACGAAGCGACCACCGCGCTGGGTCGTCGTCGCCGAACTCGTGGAAACAAGCCGGCTCTACGGCAGGATCGCAGCCCGCATCGAACCCGAAGCGGTCGAGCGGATCGCCGGTCATCTCGTGCACCGCAGCTACAGCGAACCGCACTGGGACCCCCAGCGCGGCGCCGTCATGGCCTACGAGCGGGTGACACTGTACGGTCTGCCGCTGGTGCCGCGGCGTCGCGTCAACTACGCCCAGATCGAGCCGGAACTCGCCCGCGAGCTGTTCATCCGACACGCACTCGTCGAAGGCGATTGGCAGACACGGCACCACTTCTTCCGCGACAACGCCCGGCTGCGTGAGGAATTGGAAGAGATCGAAGAGCGCGCCCGCCGCCGCGATCTCATCGTCGGCGACGACGACATCTATGCTTTCTACGACGCCCGCGTCCCCGCCGAGGTCGTCTCGGCGCGGCACTTCGACGCCTGGTGGCGCAAGCAGCGGCACCGCACACCGGATCTGCTGACGCTCACTCGCGACGACCTGCTGCGCACCGAAGACACCGCCGGAGATCAGCCGGACACCTGGCAAGCGGGTGACCTGTCGCTGCCGGTGACCTACCGGTTCGAGCCGGGCGCGGAGGACGATGGCATCACCGTGCACGTGCCGGTCGAGGTGCTCGCACGCCTCGGCGGCGACGAGTTCGCCTGGCACGTACCCGCGTTGCGCGAGGAACTTGTCACAGCGCTGATCCGGTCCTTGCCAAAGGACTTGCGCCGCAACTTCGTTCCCGCGCCCGATACCGCGCGCGCAGTGCTGGCCACCCTCGAACCGGGTACGGAACCACTGCTGCGGTCGCTGCAGCGGGCGTTGCAGCGGCGCACCGGTGTGCTCGTGCCGATCGACGCCTTCGACCTCGACAAGCTGCCGTCGCACCTGCGGGTGACGTTCGCCGTCGAATCCGCGGACGGCAGCGAGGTCGCTCGAGGCAAGGACCTCGAGGCGCTACAGGAGCAACTTGCCGCACCCGCGCGTCAGGCCGTGGCGGAAGCGGTCGCCGACGGGCTCGAACGAAGCGGGCTGCGCGGCTGGCCCGACGACCTCGACGAGCTCCCGCGCACCGTCGAACGGGTCAGCGGCGGGCACACGGTGCGCGGATTCCCGGCATTCGTCGACATGAAGAGCACGGTCGACGTGCGGGTATTCGCGACGACGGCCGAGCAGGACGCCGTGATGGGGCCGGGCGTCCGTCGGCTGTTGCGGCTCACGGTGGCATCGCCGGTCAAAACCATTGAGCGCCAATTGAATCCCCGTGCGCGACTGGTACTCGGTGGGAATCCCGACGGTTCGTTGGCCGCGCTGCTCGACGACAGCGCCGACGCCGCGGTCGCGGTGCAGGCCCCAGCGCCGGTGTGGAGTCGTGCGGAGTTCGAGGCGCTGCGGCAGCGGGTGGCCGACGCGCTGGTGGCCACGACGCTCGACATCGTGGGGCGGGTCGAGAAGGTGCTCGGTGCCGCTCATGAGGTCGAGGTCGCGTTGCCCGCCAAGGCGTCCGCGGCGCAGGCCGACGCAATCGCCGACATCCGCGCACAGCTCGACCGGCTGTTGCCACGCGGTTTCGTCGCAGCGACCGGTGCGACGCATCTCGGCGATCTCACCCGGTACCTCACCGCCGTCAGCCGACGCATCGAGCGATTGCCGCAGGGCGTCAATGCCGACCGTGAGCGGATGACGCGCGTGCACGCCGTCCAGGACGCATACGACGAACTGCGGCAGGCCCTTTCGCCTGCGCGGGCGGCCGCCGTCGACGTGCGCGATATCGCGCGCATGATCGAGGAGCTGCGGGTGAGCCTGTGGGCTCAGCAACTCGGCACCGCCCGGCCGGTCAGCGAGCAGCGCATCTACCGGGCGATCGACGCGATCACACCCTGAGTCGCGGCTACCCGAAACGCAATGCCGGCGAATCGAGTCCGGCGACGCCGCGGTGGGCGAAGCCGCTCCAGTTGCGGCGCATGGTCTCGGCGAGTCGCTGATCGACCGGGCGGCCACCCAGCATCGGCGCGTCGCCCCACGGCGCCGCGTCGAACAGCAGCGGCAGCTCGATGCAGTGGCAGGCGCCCATCCCCGCGGGCGACCAATCGACCCGAAATGACGCGACGCGACCACCATGCCTACGCCACTGCCCCACGAGTCGTCGAGCGGGTGCGCTGAACGCTTGGCGCGTCAACGCCGCCGCGGTGGCCCGTTCGACGGCGCGGCCAACGGGCCCGAGGCGTCTCACCCGCGCGGTGCGCGGATCCATTGCGATGAACGGAACGCCGTCGTCGCGGGTGTAGCCGACCAGCAACTCGACGCGGCGCGCTGCGTCGGCCAATCGCTCGTCGGCCTCTGATTCGGCGGGCAGGGGATCTAGTCCCATGATCGGGCCGAACGGCAGGCGCCCGATCGGCCCGAACCGGGCGGCGGCGGCCGTGGCTGTGGTCTGGGCGTCGAGCAGTTCACCGGTGGTCGCGTTCGCCGCCGCGCGCATCGCGGCCGTCATCGCGTCGCGGCCCTCGCGCGCCCCGAGCGGCGCACTTTGCATGATGGCCCGTTGAAACAGCCCGGTCGACTGCTCGCACAGCATCAGTGAGTACACCGAATCCGCGCCGGCGGACTGCCCGAAGACCGTCACCCGGCCGGGATCGCCACCGAATTCGCCGATGTTGTCGCGCACCCACTGCAGCGCGAGGATCTGATCGCGGAGCCCGAGATTGTCGACGCCGCTGGGACTGAGGTATCCCAGGACGCCGAGCCGGTAGCCGACCCTGACCACGACGACGCGGCCGTCGCGCGCGAGGTCGTCGGCGTCGTACTTCTGTGATTCACCAGCGCCCGACACGTACGCGCCACCATGGAACCAGACCATCACGGGTAGCCCGGTCGCGTCGCTGGGCGCCGTCACCGAGATGACCTGGCAGTCTTCGCTCATCGCGAGGCCGTCGATGACAGGGCCGGTCACCCACCCGAGCCGTGACGGCAGCTGCAGGCAGGCCGGACCACGCGTGGTGACGTCGAGGACTCCCGACCACGGCGCGAGGGGATGCGGCGCAGCGAACCGGGCGGCCCTCCCGTAGCGAATTCCGCGTGCGTGCAGCAGGGTGCCGTCGTCCTCGGCCAGCAGAGGTCCCGCAGGCGGATCGAGTCGTCGACGCTGCACCCGTTCACGGTAATGCCGAGTGCCCAGCTTCAGAGATCCAGGACGAGATCGGTGTGCGGTGCGGCCGTGCACAGCAGCACGCTGCCGTCGGCGGGCGCTTCGAGCGGTGGCTCGAGATAGTCGGTCTTTCCCTCGATCACCGCGGTCACGCACGTGTGGCAGACACCGCTTCGACACGAATACCGGGTTGGGACATCGCACGCCTCCGCGAACTCGAGCAGCGTGTGGAAGCCGGGCGACCAATTCACGCTGAGCCCGCTGCGGGCGAACGTGATCCGCGGCCCCGGCCCCGGCGCACCTTCTGGCGGGTGCGGCCTTTTGGCCGGCAGCGCGCCGACCACGCCGGGGTTGATCGGTGGCAGGGCGCCGAAGAGTTCGGTGTGGATGCGCGTGGGAGCGATCCCGGCCGCGGTCAGGGCGTCACGCATGTCGTCCATGAACGTAGTGGGCCCGCAGAGGTACGCCGTCGCGTCGGTCGGCAGGCCAAGAGCTGCGATCGAGCACCGATCGAGATGCGCGGGTGCGCCGTCGCCGCGAGTGTAGAAGACCCGCTGGTGAGCGTCGGGCAGCGAGTTCAGCAAGGCGGTGACCTCTGCTGCAAAGGCATGCGTCGCGACGCTCTGCGTGGTGTGCAGCCACCAGATCTGGCGCGGGCTGTGCGCCGTGGCCAACGCGTGTGCCATGGCCATGACGGGGGTGGTGCCGATGCCCGCAGACACCAGAATGACCGGGCCGTTGTTGTCGACGAGGTAGAAATCGCCTCGTGGTGCGGCGGATTCGATGATCGAGCCGGCCCTCGCATGGCTGTGCAGCCACTGGCTGACCTGACCGTGCTCCTCGCGTTTGACGCTGATGCGGTAGTACCCGGCTGCGGGATCCCCGGAGAGCGAGTAGCTGCGCGTCGGCGGTGGATCGCCTGCGCCGGGGATCTTCACGGTGAGGTACTGCCCGGGACGAGGGCTGGGAAGGGCGCCGCCGTCCTCGGCCTCGAGCCTGAATGACAGCACCGACGGGCTTTCCCGATGAGTGGCGGTCACCCGAAGTCGCCGGAACCCGGGCCATCCAGGTTCGACCCCAACGGGGAGTTGGATTGGCGTGACTGGCTTCTCGTGCTCGGTGAGCATATCGCGGAACGACTGCTGCCAGCCGGGGCTCAGCGCGGGCACGTCCACGGTCTTACGCAGCAGGTCCATGTCCTTGCCGGGCAGGTAGAGCAGCGCGTCGACATCGGCGACGCTGAGCTCATGCGGACCCCGGCGGGTCAGCACGATGTCGTCGCCCGCATGGACGAGGCCCTCGCTGATAACCCTGAAATAGAAGCCCGGGCGATGCTGCGAGACAAGGAGATTGGGCATCTCGGGCACGCCGAGGCGCATGCCGACGCGAAAGCAGGTGACGCGGGGCTGAGTGACTTCGAACTCGGCCTCGCCGATCCGGTAGCGGTCGCCGATGCAGACGTCGCGATCGGCCAGCCCGCTGACGGTGAAGTTCTCCCCGAAGTTGCCAGGCTGCAGGTCATCGCGGCCCAGGTAGTCGCGCCAGTAGTCGTACGACTCGGTCTGGTAGACCATGACGGCGCGCTGCTCTCCGCCATGCCCCGCGAGGTCACCCTGGCCGTCGCCGTCGATGTTGAGACGACGCGCCATCACAGGCCCCTCGACCGGCGTCTTCCAGATACCGGTGTGAACAGTCTTGCCGTTCCACGGCACATCCTTTGGCATGCCGACGTTGACGGATATCAGCCTGGCGGTCATGCTGTCTCCTCAGGTCAGCGGTTCACCACCGTCGATCTTCAACGTAACACCGGTCAGGAAGCTGTTCGTCATGGCGAACAGCACCGCATCGGCCACATCCTCAGTCGTTCCGATGCGGCGTGCGGGATTGCTCGAGCTGACGTGCTCGAAGTAGTTTCGTTTCCCGTCCTGGCCGAACGCGTCCCACGCCCCGGTGTCGATGACGCCGGGGGAGATGGTATTCACCCGGATCGGTGCGAGTTCCACCGCGAGCGAGCGGGTCAGGAAGTCGACGGCGCCGTTGGTGATGGCGACACCGAGGTAGCCGACGTTGACCTTGAACGCGTTCACACCGGAGAACAGCACGAACGAGCCACCGGGATTCACCTGTTGCGCAAAGTATTTGGCGAGCATCGTCGGCCCGATGACCTTGGTATCGAAGGACAACTGCAGGTTCCTGCGCTCGAGATCGGCGAGGTTGCCCCTTGCGCGGGCCGAGGCCGTCGAAACGACATGGTCGACCGCGCCCACCCGGTCGGCGAGCGCGGCGATGGATGTGTCATCGGTGATGTCGAGGGTCTCAGCGGCGACGCCGAGCCCCTCGTAGGCGTCGGCGAGCTTGGCCCTGTCGCGGCCTGCCGCGATCACATGCGCGCCCTCGTCGCGCGCCAGTAGCGCCACGGCACGGGCTATGCCGCTGCCTCGCCCGACGACCACAACCGTTTTGTCCTGCAACGCATTACCCACCGCTACCGCTCCTTCGAGCTTCGATAAAGACTGGGCTGTGCGACCCAGAATTCCATGCACGCGGCGGAGGGTCAATGCGCGCTAACAGAACTCACAGGAATGGGCCAGCTATCCCACAATCAGGTGAACGGCGGGTAGCCTGACGCCGTGGCCCTTGCCGATCAGCCCGACGACCAGCCGTTGACGGCGAAGGGGCGCGCCACCCGCGAGCGGATCGTGAAGGCAGCCGCGCAGGTGATCCTCAACGACGGCCTTTCGTCGTTGAGCATGGTGAACGTTCGCAAGGCCGCCAGGGTGAGCGGATCGCAGCTGGCTCACTACTTCGGCGACAAGCAGGCACTCATTCGCGCCGTGATCATGCGCCAGATGCAGGTGGTCCTGAACTTTCACCATCAGCCCAAGCTCGCGGGCCTGCAGTCATTCGACGACTTCGAGCGATGGATCGATCTGAACATGCGCTACCTCAGGCAGATCGGATACGAAGGCACGCCCACGTACCACGCGCTGGCCGGTCAACTCGCAAAGTCCGACGCCGCCACCCGCGAGACGATAGCTGCCGGCTACCGGCAGTGGGTCGAGCTGCTCGAGCAGGCGATCGCGCGCATGAAGGACAGGGGCGTCCTGGTCGCCGATGCGGACCCGCGTCAACTGGCGATCGTCCTCGTCACCGCGCACCAGGGCGGTGGCACCGTCGCGTTCACCTACCGTGAAGAGTGGCCGCACGCGGATGCGGTCCGTTACGCGGTGAATTATCTGCGCATGTTCGCCAAAGACCCGGAGGAGCGGGCGCCTCGCCCACCGCGCCGTCCTCGCGGCCGCCGCGCACGCAGGTGAGTCGCGCGTTGTTGCCCCGCGCGGTAGCCGGCCGGAGGTACAGTCACCCCGCAAATCACGAACGCTTGCCGGTAGGACGTAGTCACCGTGCCCGACGACAACTCAGGGCGGTTCACCCGCAAAGGGCTCGCGGTTCGGCAGCGCATCGTCGAGGCCACCGCTGAGCTGATATTCGAGCATGGCGTGGCAGGCACCAGCCTGGAGGACGTGCGCAGCAGCGCGGGGGTGAGCGGTTCGCAACTCGGGCACTATTTCGACGACAAGCGCGATCTCACCCGGCAGGTCATCGCGGCACGCCGTGACGATGTGCGTGACTTCCACACCCAACAGCGGTTGGGCGCCCTGGACAGCGTGGAGGCATTGCAGGCGTGGGCGGACGCCTGTGTGGCGGACGTGGACAGCGTCTACCGCCGCGGTGGGTGTGTCTACGGCTCGCTGGCCGGTGAACTGCTGGAGGCCGACGAGCAGATTCACGACGATCTCGCCGGGGGATACAACCAGTGGATCGAGCTGTTTCGCGCCGGGCTGACCGCGATGCGCCGACGCGGCGACCTGCGCGAGGATGCAGATCCGCGCCATCTCGCCGTCGCGCTGGTGACCGCCCACCAGGGCGGGGCGATGCTGACCTACGCCACCGGCAGCCCGGAACCGCTTCAGGTGGCGGTCAACGCCGCCGTCGACTACGTGCGGTCGTTCGCGCCGAGGCGCAGACGTAAATCCTGACTGCGTAAACGCTTCCAAGGTGCTGTGCGGCCCTGGACATGTATGGGTTAGGAGGCCGAGAATACTGGGTTGTATAGCCCAGTCTGTTCAACGCGTCGCGAAGAAAGGACCGAAACGATGGGACTGGCATGGCAACAGGGCCCACTGGCTTCCGGAGCGGTCGGGCACTTCCTGACACCGCAACCGATGCCGGAGCGGATCCTCTATGCGGAGCCATTGCGTCGCCGGATGCGCGTCAAGTTCGGCGACCAGTACATCGCGGACAGTGAGGACGTGGTGCTGCTTCATGAGCCGGGCCGTTACCCGGTGGCCTACTTTCCGCGCGGTGACGTGCAACCCGGCGTGCTGATCGCAGAAGAGCGCGTCACCCAACACCGCGACCTCGGCGAGACACGGTGGCTCACGGTCAGCCTCGACGGACACGAGGCCAACCACGCGGCGTGGGAGTATTCCGCGCTGCCGGAATACGCCGCCGTGTTGGGCGAACGCGTGGCGTTTGCGTGGCGCGCGATGGACGCCTTCTACGAAGAGGACGAACGCATCGTCGGACACGCTGCGGACTTCTACCACCGCATCGACGTCCGGTCCACCTCAAGGCATCTCGTGGTGCGTGACGGCGACAGGGTGATCGCGGACACCCACCGCCCGGTCGCACTCTACGAATCCGGATTCGCGCCCCGCTGGTACGTGCTGCGCGACGATGTCGACGAATCGGCCCTCGAGCCCGTCGACGGCCAGACCTTCTGCCCCTACAAGGGATTGGCAAGTTACTACACCATCGGGACGCGCAAACGAGCGGCGTGGTCGTACACCAACGCGTGGCCGGAGGCGGGGCGGGTGAGCAATCTGCTCTCGTTCGAACCCGACAAGATCGACGTCTACCTCGACGGCAGGCAACTCCACCTCGAGCCGGGCCAGACCGTGGTCCCGCACGGTGTGGACCGAGGACTGGACGCCGACGAGATCCTGCAGAAGACATCGGTCTGAGGCGCTGCAATGAAGGCACTGTTCGAAGTCGTCATTCTGCCGGTGTCCGACCCCGACCGGTCGCTGAGCTTCTACCGCGACAAGGTCGGCTTCGACCTCGACGTCGACTATGCGCCGGCCCCGGAGTTCCGGGTCATCCAGCTGACGCCGGAAGGAGCAAGTACGTCAATCCAATTCGGTGTCGGCCTGACCGATGCACCGGTGGGTTCGGTACGCGGTCTGTACCTCGTGGTGCCCGACATCGTGGCGTCCAGAAGCGAACTCACGGATCGGGGAGTCGACGTCAGCGAGATCCGGCACAAGGACACCGGGACAGGCGAATGGCGCGGCGCGTACCTGCCGGGACTCGACCAGGACCGGGCGGACTACGCCAGCTTCGCCGATTTCCGTGATCCCGACGGAAACACGTGGGTGCTTCAAGAGCGCGGCCACCACTGAGCCGATGACTGCCCCACCGTCCGTGCTGGTGTTCGATGTGAACGAAACCCTCATCGACATCGACGCCATAGCACCGCTTTTCGAGCAGATCTTCGGCGACGCGAAAGCCATGCGGGAGTGGTTCGGCCAACTCGTTATGTATTCGATGACCACCGCCCTTTCGAGCTGTTACGTCGACTTCTTCACGCTCGGCCAGGGGATGCTGCGAATGCTCGGAGACATTCACGCAACGCGGATCACCGACGCTGACCTTCAGCGCATCAAAGAGGCCATGCTCACGATGCCGGCGCACCCCGATGTCGCCGACGGGCTCAGCATGTTGCGCGACAACGGCTTTCGGCTCGTCACCCTGACGAACTCACCGCCCAACCCGGACGGCCACAGCCCGCTGGAGAACGCCGGGCTCGGCGGGTACTTCGAGCGCCAGTTCAGTGTCGACGCCTGCCGCACCTTCAAACCCGCGCGGGACGTTTACGACTACGTCTGCCGCGAACTGCAGGTTGCGCCGGCGGACTGCATGATGGTCGCCGCGCACGTCTGGGACACCATCGGCGCACAGAGCGCCGGGTTCAGCGGGGCACTGATCACCCGACCGGGCAACGCGCCGCTGTCGGTCGACGGTCTGCCGCAACCTACGTTCATCGCGACCGATCTGCGTGCGCTGGCCCAGCAGCTCGCTACGGGTGCAGCCGCAGACCCGCGGTGATCTTGTCGACCGTCTTCCGGTCGCCGCGGATCGCGATCCCCGCCAGGTCGAGGCGTTCCCGAGGCACCGCCGCAACGGCGGCGCGGTTGGCCGCGTCATTCCCGGTGCAGAACAGGTCGGTGGTGAACACCGTGGGAACGACGCCGCGGGACAACGCGCGGTCAAGGGTGCGGGCCAGGCGGCCCGCGTCGGCCGCGAACACCATCACCGGTTGGCCGAACATCGGCGAGTAGCGGGTGCCGTCCGCGTCGGCGTAGTCCGCCCCGACCGCGTCCGGCGCCGAGGCCGCCACGCCGCTCGCCAGGAACGCGGTCATGTTCAGCTTCTGCCACACCGGCAGGTCGTCCCGGATGACGACGGCGATCTTGGTCACGAACACCGCCGAGGGGTGGTCCAGGCCGTCGTACGTATCGACCAATTGATCAGTCATAGCCGGAGAAGCTAATCGGATGACGGGCATACACGATTCACCACCGAATATAATTCGGGAATTCAAGTCGGGGAGCGGTGATGGACGAACTTGATTCGGCGATCGTCGCCGCGTTGCAGAGCGATGGTCGGCGCAGCAACAGAGACCTCGCCCAGATGCTCGGCGTCGCGCCGTCGACCACCCTCGAGAGGGTCAGGGCCCTGCGGGCGCGCGGGGTGATCACGGGGATTCACGCCAGCACCGACATGGCCCGGATGGGTCGGCCGGTGAAGGGCATGGTGACCGTCCGGCTTCGCCCTCAGTCCCGCGAGATCGTGCAGGGCTTCCGGGATTTCGTGATCGGCCTGCCCGAGACGCTGCAGGTCTTCGTCACGACCGGGCCCGAGGATCTGCTGATCCTCGTGGCGGTGGCATCCACCGAGGCGCTGAGAGACTTCGTCCTCGACTCGCTGACGAAGCGACGCGAAGTCGCCGGCGTTCGCACCGAGGTGGTGTTCGACCACCTGCAGAACCACGTCGTCGGACCTGTCGGGTAGCCGATTCCTGCCAACTGGCGGTCAATTACTGCCATCGGAATTAAATCGCTGAGCTCTATGTTTAACCAGCTAGATCGGCCAATACAGTTAGATACCGGCCGAACACGACAAGAGAAGAAGGCACCAAGATGAAGAAGTTCGGATTCGCCACCATCGCCGCCAGTGGACTGGCCGCCGCGATCATCGGGCTTGCCGGACCTGCGCAGGCCGACCTGATCCACCACGACTGGATCTACGACATCCAGCCTCAGGTGACCGTGCCGCACGTCGACACCAGCGTCCACCAGAGCCACTGACCAACGAGTCTCGACAAAGAGGGGCACCCGTGATCGGGTGCCCCTCTTTCGTGTTAGAACGTGTTACAGGTTTGTGCCCTCAGGAGGCCTGTATGAATCGGCGCCGCATCGTCATCGCCGGGCTTGGCGACAGCGGCGTGCTCACCGCGATCCGGTTGGCCCGCCACGCCGAGGTGGTCGGGATCTCGGCCAAGCCCGCGTTGGTCAGCGGGCAGGAGCTGGGCTGGCGGCTGTCGCGTCCGCACGACTGGGCACGCGCCAACTGGATTCCGTTTGACCGGTTCCGTGGACTCGACCGGGTGCGCACCGTCCACGGCACGCTGACCGGGCTCGACCTCGCGGCGCGGTCCGTCCGCATCCGCAGCGACGACGGCTCGACCTCGACGGAGGAGTACGACGCGCTGATCATCTCGACGGGCGTCACCAACGGCTTCTGGCGTCAGCCCGCCTTCCAGTCGGCCGCGGAGATCGGCGCCGGCCTGCGGGCCACTCACGACCGGCTGGCCCAAGCCGGTTCGGTGATCGTGGTCGGCGGCGGCGCGGCGGCCGTCAGCAGCGCCGTCAATGTCGCGAGGACCTGGCCGGGGAAGCGGGTCGACTTGTACTTCCCGAAAGATCGCGCCCTCGTCGAGCATCACCCCAGGGCGTGGGAGCGCGTGCGGCGCAGGCTCGGTGAGGCCGGGGTGGAGCTCCACCCTGGGCATCGCGCGGTGATACCCGACGGTTTCGCGTGTGATCAGATCACCAGCGGGCCGGTCCAGTGGAGCACGGGGCAGCCGCCGTCGTCGGCCGACGCCGTGCTCTGGGCGATCGGCCGGGTGCGCCCGAACACCGACTGGCTCCCTGCGGAGCTGCTCGACGACAACGGCTTCGTCCGGGTAACTCCCGAACTTCGGGTCCCCGGCCACCCAGGCCTGTTCGCGATCGGCGATGTCGCGGCGACCGATCCACTGCGCAGCTCGGCCCGCAATAGGGCGGATGGCCTGCTCGCCCACAATGTCCGCGCTGAGTTCGCGGGCCGCCCGCTGCGCAGCTACCGCCCGCCGAAGCGGCGATGGGGTTCGGTGATCGGCATCCAACCCGACGGTCTCGAGGTCTTCGCGCCGAACGGTCGCGCATTCACTTTCCCCGCATGGTCATTCGACCGCGTGCTGATGCCGCTCATCGTTCGCTGGGGCATCTACCGCGGAGTGCGCGACAATCGCCCGCTGTCCTAGACCCGGTGTTCGCGTAGTGCGGTCAGCAAGCCGCCGCTGCCAGGCGCGCCTGCGGAGCCGAGCTTGTTCATCCGCTTGGGCACCGCGGCGCCCTGGTACTCCAACGGAATCGGATGGCCGTGCTCGTCGACCGGGCCGAGCGGCTGGTGCAGCTCGATGTAGGCGCCGTGCGGCAGCCGCTTGATGATGCCGGTCTCGATGCCGTGCTCGAGTACGGCGCGGTCGCTGCGCTGCAGGCCGACGCACCACCGGTAGGCGATGTAGTAGACGATCGCGGGCAGCACCACCATGCCGATGCGGCCGATCCAGGTGGTCGCGTTGAGCGAGATGTGGAACTTCAGCGCGATGATGTCGTTCATCGCCGCCAGCGTGAGCACCATGTAGAACGCGATCGCCATCGCGCCGATTGCGGTGCGCACCGGCACATCTCGCGGCCGCTGCAACAGATTGTGGTGCGCGCGGTCACCCGTCACCTTGGCCTCGATGAACGGATAGACGGACAACAGCACGAAGACCAGCCCCATGATCACCGCGACCCAGACCACGGCAGGGACGGTGTGACCGAAGAGGTAGAACTCCCATGCGGGCCACAGCCTCATCAACCCTTCCGGCCACATCATGTAGAAGTCGGGCTGGCTGCCCGCCGACACCTGAGACGGTTTGTACGGGCCCAATTGCCAGATCGGGTTGATCTGCAACAGCCCGCCCATCAGGCCGAGGATGCCGGTGATGATCGCGAAGAACGCCCCGGACTTGACGGCGAAGATCGGCATGACGCGGACACCGACGACATTCGTCTCGGTGCGGGCAGGGCCGGGGAACTGGGTGTGCTTCTGGAACCACACCAGCGCGAGGTGAATACCGATGAGCGCCAGGATGATTCCGGGAATGATCAGCACGTGTAGCGCGTACAGCCGCGGAAGGAGGACGTGTCCCGGGAAGTCGCCGCCGAACAGCGCCCAGTGCAGCCAGGTGCCCACCACGGGCAGTCCCAACGTGATTGACGAGAGTGCCGCGCGCAGGCCGATGCCGGACAGCAGGTCGTCGGGCAGCGAGTAGCCGAAGTAGCCCTCGAACATCGCCAGGATCAGCAGCAGCGAGCCGATCACCCAGTTGGTCTCGCGCGGCCGCCGGAACGCCCCGGTGAAGAAGATGCGGGCCAGGTGCACCATGATCGCCGCGGCGAACATCAGCGCGGCCCAGTGGTGGACCTGCCGGACGAACAGGCCGCCGCGCACCTCGAAGCTGATGTCAAGCGTGGACGCGAACGCCTTGGACATCTCGACCCCGCGCAGCGGCTGATACACGCCGTTGTAGGTGACCTCGGCCATCGACGGGTCGAAGAACAGCGTCAGATAGACGCCGGTGATCAACAGGACGATGAACGAGTACAGCGCGATCTCGCCCAGCAGGAACGACCAGTGCGTCGGGAACACCTTGTTCAGCTGCCTACGCACCGCCGCGGACGGGTGATGCCGCGAATCGATCGCGTCACCTTGGCGGACCGCACTGTCAGCCAGTTTCGGACTCATGAGCACTGCTCCCTGACGCCACGTAGTACTACCAATAGTAGTACTACGTGGGAGCGTCTACAAGGATGTGTCGTTGAGGACGGCGTAGGCCAACTGCTCGAGCAGCAGTGTGGTCGCCTTCGGCGAGTCGACACTCGCGTCGAGCACCTGTTTGGTCACCCGTAACGTGGCGGGGGAGTGCCCGGCGAGTTCGTGTGCGATCTCGATCCCGCGCTTTACATGCTCACCGGCGCAGGCGATCTCGCTGATGATCCCCCACCGTTCCGCTTCCCGGGCGTCGAACCGCCTGCCGCGCAACACCAGGTCACGGGCGCGACCCGCGCCGACAACGCGGCCGATGCGGGTCAACCCGCCCGAGGACGGCAGAATGCCGATGTCGATCTCGGGAAATCCGAAAATAGCTGCGGGATCCGCGATTCGGATGTCGGCGGCGAGCGCGAGTTCCAGACCGCCGCCCAGTAGCCCGTGATCGCGGCGACGGTCGGCTGCGGCAGACCGGCGAACCCCTCGTACACCGACCCAGAGCCGTCGTAGTAGTCGATGATGTCGCGGGTCGTCATCTCACGCAGTTCGGTCACATCGGCACCGGCGGAGAACACGATGTCCCCACCGGTGACCACGACCGCCCGGCTGGTTGTGACCTCGCCGGTGCGCAGCACGCGCAGCAGCTCGGTCTCCATGTGCGTGGAGAGCGCATTGCACTTGCGCTCTCGCCGCAGCGTGATGATGGCGATATCGCGGTCGCGCCGGACGTCGACCGTGCCGTCCGTGACCTCGCTAGCCACGGAACGACAGCAGCTTCTCGAGGCCCCGCTTGTTGGTCTCGTTGGCGATGACCAGCCGCTGGATCTCGGAGGTGCCTTCCCAGATCCGGTCGACGCGAAGCTCGCGCCACAGCCGCTCGACGGGGTAGTCCCGGATGTAGCCGCGACCGCCGAAGATCTGCACAGCCCGGTCGACGACTCGGTTGGATGCCTCGGACGCGGCGAGCTTGACCGCGGCTGCCTTGGCGTGCAGTGTCTTTCGCTGGTCCGGATCGCCCGAGTCGGGCTGGTCGAACTCCCAGGCCACCTGGTGGGTGTAGGCGCGGTTGGTGGTGATGTCGACGACGGAGTCCGCGATCATGCCCTGGATCAGCTGCCGGTTGATCAACGGCTCGCCACCCTGTACGCGCTCCCTTGCCCAGTCGACCGCGAGCGTCAGGGCCCGCTCGGCCGCACCGATGGTCCGGGCGCCGATCATCAACCTCTCCTCGGTGAACCAGTCACGGGTCAGTTCGAGACCCGCGCCGACACCGCCGAGCACGGTCTCCGGCCCGACGTGCACGTCGGTGAAGGTGAACTCGGGATGCTCGTAGACGAAGGTGTGGGTGTAGCGGGGAACGTTGGTGATCTTCACCCCGGGTGTGTCGACATCGACGAGGAACATCGTCGGGGCGTGCTCGGGCTGCACGTACGCGAGCACAATCAGGTAGTCGGCGACGTCGCCCACGGTGACGAACCACTTCTCCCCGTTGATCACATGACCGCCCTTGCCGTCGGGCATCGCCGTGGTCCTCGCGGCCGAGAAGTCCGATCCGGCATCGGCTTCCGAGATCGCGACCGCGTCGCGACGGTCGCCGCGCGCACCAGGGATCAGATAGCGCTCGCGCTGCTCGGGCGTCGCGTGCGCGAGGGGGTTGGCGGGGCGCCAGACGGTATCCCACAGTGCGTTGGTGAGCTTGCCCAGCTCGTCCTGGACCACCACCTGCTCGAGCACGGACAGGCCGGCGCCGCCGAACTCGGTCGGCGTATTGATCGCCTGCAGGCCCGAGTCGAGCACCGCCGCCTTGATCGATGCATGCGACTCGGCGCAGAGCCCGTTGTTACGTTCGCATTCGTCTTCGAACCCGATGATCTTCTCGGTGAGCGCGCGGGCGCGGTCCTTCAGTTCGGCCAGCCGCGGTGTGTATGCGAATTCCATTAGTCGACAGTTCCTTTCGTTGTTACCAGTGGTGGTGACGGATATCCGTTGCCCCACGCATCAGCGCCGCCGTCGACGACGATGGTGGTGCCGGTGACATAGGCGCCGGCGGGAGAGGCAAGGAAGGCGATCAGCCCGGAGACTTCGTCGGGGGTGCCGAACCGGCGAAGCGGCACCGCGGCCTGCCAACGGGCACGGTCCTCTTCTGGGTAGCTCCACAGCATGGCCTCGGTCGAGATCGTCCCGGCCGCGATGCACATGGTCCGGATCCCGAACCGGCTCCATTCCAGGGCGAGCCCTGCGGCCAGATTCTCCAGCGCAGCGCGAGCGGAGGCGGCGTGCACCATCGAGGCCATGCCACGCCGCGGTGAGAACGCCATGAAGAACATCGCGCCCGAGCGTTGCGGGATCATCGCCGTGACCGCCACTTCGCGGGTTACCGCCCATGCCGCGTCGACGGCGAGGCGGTGCACTGCGCGCCAACCCTTTCCGGTGATCTGCTCGGCCGGTGCGGTGTACTGGCCGCCCGCGTTGTTGACCAGGGTGTCGATCCGGCCGAACCGCTCGAGCGTGCTTTCGACCAGCCCGGCCACCTGCTCCTCGTCCCGAATGTCGGCGGGCACCGCGAGTGCCCGTGCGCCCAGCGCCTCGATCTCGGCGGCGGTCTTCTCCAACGGCTCGGGGCGCCTGCCGCAAATCACGACGTCGGCGCCGCAGCGGGCAAACTGAAGCGCGACGGCGCGGCCGATGCCGGTGCCCCCGCCGGTGACCACCGCGACCGTGCCGCGGTGGACGTTTCGGCGCAGTACGTCGGTCATCTACTCGACCGGAAGATCGAGGAACGCGGTGCCGCGTTTGATCAGCTCGTTGGCGATGATGACGCGCTGGATCTCGGAGGTGCCCTCCCAGATGCGGTCGACCCGCACCTCGCGGTACATCCGCTCGATGGGATAAGACCGGTCATAGCCGCGGCCGCCGAAGATCTGCAGGCAGCGGTCGACCACTCGCCCCGCCGCCTCGCTGGCGGACAGCTTCGCGATGGACGCCTTGGCGTGCAGCGTCTTTCGGTCCACACCGTGGTCGGCCTCCCACGCGACCTGGTGGGTGAAGGACCGGTTCACCGCGATGTCGACGGCGCAGTCGGCCAGCATCGCCTGGATCATCTGGAAGTCGCTGATCGGCACCCCGAACTGCTTGCGCTGTATCGCCCAGTCGCGGGCCAGCCGGAGCGCGCGCTCGGCGACGCCGACGGTGCGCGCAGCGATCATCAGCCGCTCGTCGGTGAACCAGTCCTTGGTCAGTTCGAAGCCCTGCCCGACCTCGCCGAGGACGGCGTCGGTGGGGACGAAGACGTTCTCGAAGACGAACTCCGGATGGCCGTTGACCGCGGAGTGCATGAAATGCGGGGTGCGGCTGATCCGCACACCGGGAGTGTCCTTCTCGACGAAGAACAGCGTGGACTCGTTGCCCGGCAGCACGTTCGCCTGCACCAGAAGGAAATTCGCGACGTCACCGCATGTGACGAACCACTTCTCGCCGTTGATCAGCCAGCCACCGTCGACGGGTGTCGCGGTGGTCGCGATCGCGCCCGCATCGGAACCGGCGTCGGGCTCGGTGGTGGCGAACGCGTCGAACCGCTCACCGCGCAGGATCGGCAACAGGTAGCGCTCGCGCTGTTCTTCCGACGCGAGGGCAAGCACATTGGCCGGCCGCCACGGAATGTCCCACAGACAGTTCGTGACCTTGCCGAACTCCTCCTCGACGATCACCTGCTCGAGCAGGGTCAGACCCGCCCCGCCCCACTTGACCGGCATGTTGATGCCGAACATGCCCGCGTCCATCGCCGCCCTGGTGAGCTTGTCGACGGTCTCCTTGGGGAGCGGGCCACCGGCCTGCTCGGACTCGTCTTCGTAGCCCATCAACAGTTCGGCGTATGCGGCCGCGCGCGCCTTCAGTTCCTGCTGAGCGGGGGTGTATGCGAAGTCCATCGGTATCTCCTAGCGGTGCTTGACAATTCGGGCGTCGAGAGCGGTCGCTCCCGACGGGGTGACGAGCAGCGGATTGATCTCGAGCTCGGCGATCTCGGGGTGGGCCGCGGCGTACGCGCTGAGACGGCTCACCACACGTGCGGCTGCGCCGGTGTCGACTGCAGGACGCCCGCGGTGCTCGCCGAGCAGCGGTGAAGTGCGCAGCCGGCCGATCATGCGAGTGGCCTCGTCCTCGTCGACGGGGGAAAGGGCCACCTGTACGTCGCGCAACACCTCTGTGGCGGTGCCGCCCATGCCGACCAGGACGATCGGACCGAACCGTGGATCCAACCGGGCGCCGACGATCAGTTCGACGCCGCCGCGCAGCTCGGCCATCTCCTCGACGGAGAACGACGGTGGGTCGAGCTCGGTCACCAATTCGTCGTGCACATCGAAAAGCGCCTCCCGCGAATCGATCCCGACCACGACGCCGCCTGCGTCGGATTTGTGCAGAAGCCCGAGCGCCTTCAGCACGTACGGCGGCCGAAGCTCATCGGCAGCGGCCGCGAGCTCCTCGGCGGTGCGCACCTCGCGGGCGGGGACGAAATGGATTCCCGCTCCGGCGAACGCATTTCGGGCAGCAGTGTAATCGGTCGCCACCACCGGTTCGGCGGGCGCGGGCAACGACAGCACCGCTGCGGTTCGAGCAGGCACTGCGACGGCGGCGAGCGCCGCCGCCGCGTCCTCGATGGCGGCGAAGACCGGAACCGCGCCATCCGCGAGGATCCGGCAGGCCGGGGCGTCGGGGAAGATCGACTGCACCGCGGTGGGTTTGTCGCCGACGTCGGCGGCAATCTGTTTCGCCGCCGCGCATTCCGCGGGGCCGAGGCCGGTCAGCCCGTCCTCGCCGCTGGAGTAGCCGCCGAAATACCCGGTCATCAGGATCGCGTCGACCTCGTCGCAGCCCTGCAGCACCGCGTATGCGCGGGCATAACTGTCCGGGTCCATCTCGCCGGCGCCTGCCAGGTCGACGGGGTTGACGACCTGGGACTGCGACCAGAGGACATCCCGCAGGCGGGCCTGCGTCGCCGCCGACAGCGCGGGCACCTCGAGCCCGGCGGCCTCGGCGACGTCGCACGCGATCACGCCATGGCCGCCACCGTCGGTGAGCACCGCGACCCGCGGTCCGCGCGACGGTGTCTTCGCCCGCAGGGCCAGCAGCACGTCGGCGAGCTGGCGCGGGGTCTGCACCTGGATCGCGCCTGCGACCGCGCAGGCCACGGCGATCACGGCGGCATCGCTGGTCAGCGAGCCGGTGTGGGACTGCGCACCGCGGGCCGCAGCCGTGCTTGCCCCGGCGGCCAGCACAACGACCGGTGTCCCGTCGGCGACCGCGGCGGCGGCCGCCTCGACGAATCCGCGGCCGTCGCGAAAGTCCTCGACATAGACGGCGATCGCCGACGTCGCGGGGTCGGCGGCGCACGCTTCGATCAGCTCGACAAGGGACACGTCCGCCTGATTGCCAAGGGACACGAACCGCGAAATGCCCAGTCCGCGTGCCGAGAACAGCCGGTCGAGCTCGATGGCGAGGTTGCCGCTCTGGCTGAGCACGGCCACGCTGCCCGGCGTGAACTGGTTCGACGACAGGTACGTCGCCGTCGTGTTATCCACCAGCCCAAGACAATTGGGTCCGACCAGGAGCGCACCAGCGTCGCGGATCCGCGCGATCAGGGCGTCCTCGCGGGCGCGGCCCTCGGCGCCGGATTCGCCGAGACCCGCGGTGATCGCAACGATCGCTCGGGCCCCCTTGGCCAGCACGCCGTGCACCGCGTCCTCGAAGCCGGCCTCGGGCACCGCGATGACGGCAAGGTCGACCGGCCCGTCGAGGTCGTCGACCGTGCTCACGGTGGGCCGGCCGAGGATCTCGCCGCCGCGCCGGTTCACCAACTGAATGCGGTGCCGGTCGGCGCCGCGAAGTGCTTGCACTGCAACGGCATTGCCCCACTTGGCCGGGTCGGCGCTGGCACCGACGACCGCGATGGACGCAGGGTCGAACAGGGCACGCAGGTCGCGGCTCACTTCTCCACCCGCAGGGCTCGGGCCGGGCAGGACGATACGGCGTCGTGCGCATTGTTCTGTTCGCCTGCCGGCACGCTGCCGTCGCCGATCAGCTCGGCATACCCCGAGTCGTCGAGGTCGACGAGCGAGGGCGCGGCCTGCAGGCACAGGCCGTAGCCCTGGCAGGTGCCGGTATCGAGGACGAGTTTCATGACATCTCCAAGGGGTTGTTGGTGGAATCGATGCGCGCCTCCAGCACCGGGATGGCCGCGGCAAGACGCCGCCGCCGTTCTGCGGTGCGGTAGTACGCGCTGCCCGGCAGCCCGATGAGCATCCGGTCGTGCTCGAGCACCACCTGCGCGACGGTGAGCGCCATCTCGGCGTCCCCGTCACGGCTGCCGTCGGCGACGCCGAGTGCGAGCTCGACGGCCTCGTCGAGGTACTGCAGCCAGCGTCTGCCGGTGCCGCGCAGCACGAGATCCGTCACCCGGCCCTGCTCGGTACTGATCGCCGATTCGGACGGATCGTCCTGCAGGTAGGCGAGCAATTCGGGCAGCGACCGCTCCGGCTCTGGGGTCAGCCCCAGCCACGCGGTGGCCGAGTCGAAACGTGTGTGCACTGGATCTCCGGTTCTCTTGACATGTGATGTGGAGCACTGGCACAGTAACAAACTAATCAGTTAGTCAGCCAGTCCCAGATTCAGAACGGACGCTCCACGCGATGAACCAGACAGCTCTGACCAGCACGTCAGCCGGCCCGCAGACGCAGGCGCGGCCGCGGCGGCCCAGGGTCGAACTCGAACAGCTCGAGCCGGGCCTGCCCTCGAGCTACTACACCGATCCACGGGTGGCCGATCTCGAGCAGCGCCGCATCTTCGACCGCACCTGGCAGCTCGTCGGTCATGTGACGGATCTGCCGAATCCGGGTTCACGGATCGTCGGCTCGGTCGGCAGCAAGGAGGTCGTGGTCGTCCGCGCAGAGGACGGCAGCATCCGCGCGCACCTCAACACCTGCCGCCATCGGGGCACCCGCCTAGTGGCAGGTCCCGGCGAGGAGAAGGCGCTGCGATGCCCGTACCACGGCTGGACCTACCACCTCGACGGAACCCTCGTCGGCGCACCCGAGAACCGCACCATCCCCTGCCTGGACAAGTCGAAGCTGGCACTGTTCGGCGCGCGCGCCGAGGTGGTCTGCGGGTTGGTCTTCGTGAACCTCGATATGGCCGCGGAGCCGTTGGCGCCCCAGCTCGAAGGGGTGTTGCCGCTGTTGGAGCGCTACCTCGGCGGCGACATGGAACCGTTCGGCGAGGCCCGCATCCATCTCGACGATCCCGACCACACCCAGCAGTCGAACTGGAAGATCGCCGTCGACAATTACCTCGAGGGCTACCACGTGCCGGTCGCCCACCCCGGGCTGATGCGGCTGCTCGACTACAAGAGCTACTCGGTCGAGACCGCGCATGCGTACGCGGTGTACGACGCGCCGTTGCGGGACAAGCCGTCTGACAACTGGGCCGAGCGGGCCTACCAGCGGCTGGTCCGCCCGATGCCCGGACTCGACGCCGAAGACGAGCGGATCTTCAGGTACATCGCGATCTATCCGAACACCGTGATCGACCTGTACCCCGACCACGTGCTGATCTGGAAGATGAACCCGCGCGGCGTGGATCAGGTCGTCGTTCCCGGTACGTACTTGCGCCGCAAGGACTGCGATCTGCGCACCCGCATCGCACAGCGACTGAACCTCTACCTGAGCAAGATCACCACGCACGAGGACGAGGACCTCGTGCACCGAATGCAGATCGGCCTGGGGAACACCGACTTTCAGCCGGGCCCGCTGTCGCTGCGCGAGAAGGGGGTGGCCTGGTTTGCAGGCCGCATCCGCGCCGATCTCGGCGATCTGGAGCAGGAGCTGCAACGATGACAGACTCCGGAACCATGACCAGACGCAGCCGTGCCGAGATCGCCGCCGAGACGAAGGAGGCGATCCTCGCCGCCGCCTGTGAGGTCATCGCCGACATCGGCTTCGAGAACGTGCGGATGCGCATCGTTGCCGAGCGGGCGGGGGTGTCGACAGCAGCGCTGCACTACCACTTCGACACGCGCGAGAAGCTGTTCGCAGAGGCCTTGCGGTACTCGTTCGAGCACACCGGACGCGACGTGTACGAGGCACGGTCGAGCCTGGACTCAGCGACCAACCGGCTGGCGCGCATCGTCTCCGCTTCGTTGCCGACGACGGAGCACCTGCGCCGGGAGTGGGCGATGTACCAGGAGCTGTGGTGCCGGGCCAACCGAGAGCCGGAGTCGCGTGCGGTGGCCGTCGAGCTCAACCGCGCGCAGCAGGGCTGGATCGAGGAGACGCTGGCCGACGGCGTCGCGTCGGGAGAGTTCAAGGCCGTTGACACGGCGGCGCACGCCCGACTGATCAGCTCCCTGTGCGACGGGTTCGGCCTGCAGCTCATGTTCGGAAATCCCTCGCTGACAATCGATTCCGCGCGCGCCACGATCTGGACGCAGACGGCGCGCGTGCTCGGGATCAGCGAGCAATTCCCCGAGGAGGGCCGCTGATGAGAACACCCGAACTGAATCGCAGGCGCTTCCTCCTCGGCAGCGCCGGCTTGGCCGCGTTGCTCGCCGCGCCGAGCTGCGCGTACATGACACCCAAGGCGCAGCAGGCGACGACCAAACCGGTCGAGCCCAAGATCGACGGCGACCTGGTGTACTTCAACTGGGCCGACTACGTCGATCCCGCTGTGTTCGAAGGCTTTCAGAACGAATACGGCGTGAAGATCATCCAGTCGAACTTCGACTCGATGGAAGGCATGCAGGCCAAGCTCGCCGCAGGCAACCAGTACGACATCATCTTCCCGTCCGCACAATGGGTGCAGAAGTTGGTCGCCGCCAATCAGTTACACACGATCGACCCATCGACACTGAAGAACGCCCCGCTGATCTTCGACCACTACGCGTACTTCGCCGATCCGTGGTACGACCAGAAGTCCGCCCACTCGATCCCGTTCTCGATGTACAAGACCGGAATCGCCTGGCGCAAAGACAAACTCGGTGAGACCCTGGGCGGTGGGTGGTCGGATCTGTGGAACGCGACGGCCAAGGGCCGCACATTCGTCCTCGACGACCGTGACGAGGTCCTCGGCATGCTGGCCCTGTTACTCGGCTACGACATGAACACCGCGGGCGACCGGGAACTCGGCGCGATCGTCGACAGGTTCCGCAGCCTGCGGCCGTTTCTGCGCGGGTTTTCCAGCGACGACTACAACAACCTGCTGTCCGGCGACGCCTGGATGCACCAGATGTGGAGCGGTGACATTGCCGCGCTACTCTCGCAGGCCGAGGACCCGTCGATCTACGGGTTCGAGGCGCCGTCACAGGGCACCCCGATCAACTCCGACACCTACGCGATCCCGATCAACGCCCGCCACCCGGGCACCGCGCTGCTGTTCATCGACTACATGCTGCGGCCCGAAAACGTCGAGAAGAACATCAATTACATCGGCTACCCGATGCCGGTGCACGGCACCGAGGCCACGTATCAGGAGATCGTGGCCGATTACCCGGAGTGCACGGTCACCGTCGGCGACCTGGGCCGCAACCTCTACTTCACCAACGACAGCGTGGCCAAGACGCAGGCCCGTGACGCGGCGTACACGGAGATGAAGGTCGGACTATGACATCTGCAACGACGACGTACGCAGAAACACAGCCGCCGCGGCAGGCGCGCAAAGAGCGCTTGTGGACCTGGATGCTGCTGCCCGGTACGGCGTGGATGTCGGTCTTCTTCGTCTCCGCGCTGCTTCTGCTCATCGCGCTGTCCTTCGGCACCACCGACGCGCTCGGCAATCCCCGGTTCGGCAGCACGCTGGACAACATCGTCGGTATCTTCAATCCGACCTACCTGCGAGTGATCGTCCGCAGTCTGGTCTATGCCGTTGCCGCGTCGGCTATCTGCCTGGTGATCGCCTATCCCGTCGCATACGCGATCGCGCGACACGGTGGGCGCTACAAGAACGCGCTGGTGGCCCTGCTGGTGGTGCCGTTCTTCGCCAACTATCTGGTGCGGATGTACGGCTGGCAGACGCTGCTGTCCGACGAGAGCATGCTGATGACCTGGCTGCGCCGACTCGGCGTGTCCGCGAACTTTCACATTCTCGACACCGCCCCCGCCGTGATCGGCGGATTGGTCTACGGCTACGTCGTTTTCATGATCCTGCCGCTCTACGCGTCGCTGGAACGCATGGACGGTGCGCTGATCGAGGCCGGCCGCGACCTGTACGGCTCGTCGTTGCGCACGTTCTTCACCGTCACCGTCCCGGCCTCGAGGTCCGGCGCCTACGCGGGCGTGGCACTCGTATTCCTGCCTGCGATGGGCGACTTCATCAGCGCCCAGCTGCTCGGCGGCCCGGACAACCTGATGATCGGCAACCTGATCCAGGAGAAGTTCTTCGCGGGGCAGAACTGGCCGCTCGGTGCCGCTTTGACGATGGCGCTGATGGTGCTGCTGCTGATCTGCATGTTCGCCTACCTGCGCCAGACCGCCCGTGATGCCAAGGAGGCACGCCGATGACCACGCTCGTCGCAGCCGAACCCGAGCTGTCGGAAGACACCGCACCGGCACGGCGCCGGAAGGGCTCGGGGATGAACCGCAAGCCCCGGTTCGCCATCGCGGTCACCATCGCGTTCTTCGTCCTGCTCTATCTGCCGATCTTCGCAGTGGTGCTGTTCTCGTTCAACACCAAGAAATCGCTGACCGTTTTCGAGGGCTGGTCGCTGCGGTGGTATGAGGCGTTCTTCAACGACGCCCAGCTGACCAAGTCGCTTCAGACCAGCCTGGTGGTGGCCGCCGTCGCGATGGTGGGCTCGGTGGTGATCGGTGTGCTGCTGGCCTTTGGCCTGGTGCGCGCCCGTTCACGATTGGGCGGCGCCGCCAATGTGATCATGCTGATCCCGCTCATCACCCCGGAGATCGTCACGGGTGTCGCATCGCTGATGCTGTTCAAAGGTGTTGGGCTGCAACCCTCTTTGACCACGCTGATGCTCGCCCAGACCACCTTCTCGATCTCGTACGTCACCGTGATCCTGCGGGCCCGCGTCGCAGAGCTCAACCCGGAGGTGGAGCAGGCCGCAATGGACCTGGGCGCCAGCAGGTTTCAGGCCTTGCGCCTGGTGACGCTGCCCGTGATGTGGCCAGCCATCATGTCAGCCGCCATCCTGATCTTCACCATCGTGTTCGACGACTTCGTGCTGGCCTTCTTCACCAGCGGCGTCGACCCGCAACCGCTGTCGGTGCGCATCTACTCCGCAATCCGCTTCGGCATCCAGCCCTCCATCAACGCCGTGGGCACGCTGATGCTCGTCGGCTCGCTAGTACTGATCGCCATCGCCCTGCTCATCCCGCGCCTGTTCGGACGGCGCAACAGTTTCGACCTGTTCGGAGGATAACCCGCTATGTCCATTGCAACCCTTGAGCCAACGTTGACCACGACCGCGTGCGCGGTTTCGATGCGAGGCATTACGAAGTCCTACGGCGAGCGCACCGTCGTCCGCGACTTGAACCTCGACATCGCGGGCGGTGAGTTCTTCTCCCTGCTCGGCCCATCGGGGTGCGGCAAGACCACGACCCTGCGAATGATCGGCGGCTTCGTCGACCCGACGTACGGCGAGGTGTTGCTGCACGACAAAGACGTCACCGACCTGCCGCCCAACCGCCGCGACGTCAACACAGTGTTCCAGAGTTATGCGCTGTTCGACCACCTTTCCGTCTGGGAGAACGTCGCGTTCGGACTGCGGCGGCGCAGGGTCGGCAAGGCCGAGATGACCAGGCGCGTCGGCGAGATGCTCGAACTGGTCCAACTCACCGGTCGCGACAAGGACAAGCCGAACGCATTGTCCGGTGGGCAGCGGCAACGTGTCGCGCTGGCGCGTGCCCTCGTCAACCGCCCCTCGGTGCTGCTGCTCGACGAGCCGCTTGCCGCACTGGATCTCAAGCTGCGCAAGGCGATGCAGGTCGAACTCAAGCGCATTCAGCGCGAGGTCGGGATCACGTTCGTGTTCGTCACGCATGATCAGGACGAAGCGCTGACGATGTCGGACCGGATCGCGGTCATGAACGAGGGCAGGGTGCACCAGTGTGGGACGCCCGAGGACATCTACGAGCGGCCGGCCACCCGGTTCGTGGCGGAGTTCATCGGCACCGCGAACCTGATGTCCGGCAGCTACACCGGTACGGGCATCACATTGGCCGGCGGCGTGCCACTGCACACGGGTCCGCTTGACGGCTGCGGCATCGGCGACGAGGTGTCGATCGCCGTGCGGCCGGAGAAGATGTGGCTGTCAGACCTCACGCCGGACATGGTGCAGACCGACGGCATTCTCAAGGCCACGGTCTACGGCGGGGCCACCACGACGTATCTGTTCGAAATCGCGCCCGGTGTCGAGGTTTCGGTGCTCGAGCAGAACCTGCACTCCGCGCGCACCGAGGAGCGGTGGGTCGACGGCGAACGGGTCCGCATCGGCTGGCGTGCCGAGCACAGCCTCGCCCCGCTGATCTGAATCAGGAGCTCTCCCAATGTCTTACGACCTCGTCGTACTCGGGGCCGGGCTGGCCGGCCTGTCCGCAGCGCGCGATCTCGTCCGTGGTGGCGCCGACGTCCTGGTCCTCGAGGCCCGCAATCGCGTCGGCGGTCGCGTCGAGCAGGTCACGCTCGACGACGGCCGAATCGTGCAGGTCGGCGGTGAAGTCATCGGTAACTCGCACACCGCATATCAAGAGTTGGTCGCCGAGCTGGGCCTCACCCTGATCCCGAGCTACGTCGCCGAGCCCGGCGAGCTGACCTACGTGCTGCACGAGGGCACCTTCGTCGGCGATACGCCGACGTGGTTCTCGGACGCCGACCACCGCAGCATGGCACACGTCGAGCAGGAATTCGCCGCGCTGGCAGCCACTGTCGACCCGGGCGACCCGTGGTCGCACCCGGACGCGGTCGCTCTCGACGAGTTGTCGGTGACGCGGTGGCTCTCCAGCGTCGGCGCGACGCGCAACGTGGTCCGCGCGCTGGAAGCCGGTCAGCTGGGATTGTCCTCTGGCTCCTTCGAGCGCACGTCGCTGCTGGCGCTGCTGCGCAAATGTGCCAGCACGTCGACCAAGGGTCTGTATTCGTATGACGAGTGGGAGAACCTGCGGGTCGCAGAGGGATCGGCGACCGTGGCGCTGCGGATGGCTGCCGAACTCGACGGTCGCATCCGGTTTAGCGCGCCTGTGCGGGCGGTCAAGGTCGCGCCAGGGGGTTGCACGGTCCAGCTGGAATCCGGCGAGGCCGTATCGGCGGCGGCGGTTGTCAGCGCGTTGCCCGCCGGGCCGTTCCGGGACATCATCGTCGACGGCGTCTCCGATGAGCGTATGGAGTCGCTGCATCGGCAGCGGCACGCCCTGGCCGCGAAATTCGTTGCGGCATACGACCGGCCGTTCTGGCGCGACCGCGGGCAGAACGGGTTGACCGAATCCGAGGGGATCCTCGGGTCGTCCTGGCCGCAGAACGAGGGTGTGCTGTCATGTCTCGTCCCGCCCGAGCGGTTCGCCGCCTACCTCTCCGCCTCGGCACGGCACCGCAGGCAGGAAGCGCTGGCCGAACTGGCCGACTGGTTCGGACCCGACGCGCGCCACCCGTTGGCGACGTTCGAGCGACTGTGGGGAACCGATCCCTGGACTCAGGGCTACGTGACCCAGTGGCGGCCCGGCGACGTGCACCGCGTGGGGCCACTGCACGGCAGCCACGAGCCACCGTTCTATGTGTGCGGCTCCGATCAATGGGTGGCCGGCTACATGGAGGGAGCGGTGCGCACCGGGCGTGCGGCGGCGCGGGAAGCGCTGGTGCGGGGATGACCGGAGTCAGCGAGATCACCGAAATCGAGGTGCTCGATCCGGCGACCGCGCGGCCGATCGGGTTGATCGAGGACATGGCCGAGGCCGCGGTCGATGCGGCGGTCGGCCGGGCCCGCACCGCCTTCGACAACGGCGGATGGTGGAGTACTACGCCGGGTGGCCGACGAAGGCGGCAGGTGAGAGTTTCCCCGTTTCGGCCGACGCACTGAGCATCGTCGTGCACGAGCCGGTCGGGGTGGTCGCGGCCATCACGCCGTGGAACTACCCGTTGATGCTGGCCGTGCAGAAGATCGCGCCTGCGCTCGCGGCGGGATGCAGCGTCGTCCTCAAGCCCGCGGAGCAGACCCCGCTCACCACGTTGCGACTGCCGGAGCTGCTGGCCGAGGCCGGCCTGCCCGACGGCGTGCTTCAGGTGGTGACGGGCGGCGCGCGCACCGGTGCCACACTCGTCGCGCACCCCGGTGTCGACAAGGTGTCGTTCACCGGTTCGTCCGCCACCGGCCGGTTGGTGCTGCGGTCGGCGGCCGACTCGATGAAACGGGTCAGCGTCGAGCTCGGCGGCAAGTCACCGAACATCGTCTTTCCCGACGCCGACCTGGCCGCGGCGATCGCAGGCGTCGTCTGGGTCAACGACTCACAGATCGCCCCGGTACAGACACCGTGGGGCGGTTTCAAGCAGTCGGGCATCGGGCGTGAGCTCGGCCCTCGCGGGTTGGAGGACTACGTGGAGGCCAAGCACATCTATCTCAACCACGCGTAAGGAACCGTTGCCGGAAGCGGTTGATTCCTGCCAACCGTCGATCAATTGCTGCCGTCGGAATTAATGCACTGACCTGTGTGTTTTGCAAGTCAGAACGGCTCAGAAAGCCAACAGACACACAGAAGAAGGCGCCAAAATGAAGAAGTTCGGATTTGCCACCATCATCGCCAGCGGGCTGGCGGCAGCTGTCCTGGGCTTCGCCGCACCTGCCCAGGCCGATGTGGTCCACCACGACTGGGTGCACGACATCCAGCAACAGGTAAACGTGCCGCAAGTCGACACCAGCGTTCAGCAGAGCCGCTGACCAAGACCCCCCAAAAACTAGAGGGGCACCCGGATCGGGTGCCCCTCTAGTCATGTCTGGGGTCAGACGCGGACGTACACCGTGATGTAGCCGATCGGAATACCGGTACGCGCGGCGATGTACTTGCGCGCGACGGTCTCGACCGCGGCCCGGCGGCTGGCCCGGGTGGCGCAGCCGATCTCCGGAATCCGGATCACCCAGCCAGTGACTTCGGGGCTGACCTCGATCTCGAAGCACTGACCTGCGGTCAGACCAGGAACCCTGCGAACGGAACGGCCGCTGCGGACTGGCTGTGCGGAGACGGTCCTTGAGAAGGACTGGGTGGGCATGATTTCTCCTGGGCGACGAGGAACCGCGGGCCAGCGTACTGGCCGAAGGGCGTTACCACCTAATCCCCGCACGACACCCTCCATGGACTGGGTATGGTCGGGTGGTTGTCACTGAAGCAGGGGTCAGCGCGACCGGGGTGACGTTACGTGAAGGACGTGATGGCCGATGCGCGCGCCGCATTACCCGCAGGACACTCCCGCAGGCACCCGGGCGATTACTGGCCCGCGCCTGTCGGTGCTGCTGGTGGAGGACGATCGGGCCGACGCCCTACTGGTAGAAGAATTGATAGCCGACGCGGCTATCGATGTCGATTTCGCCTGGACGCCTTCGATATTTGCTGCTCAGAACGAATTGGCACGCAACCGCCCGGACTGCGTGCTGCTGGACCTGAATCTGCCCGACGCCAGCGGCATCGGCGCACTCGAGCGCATCAGCGAGAGCGATCCCAGCATCCCGATCGTGGTGTTGACCGGGCTCAACGATGAGCACTTCGGGATCTCCGCGGTGGCCTCCGGCGCGCAGGACTATCTCGTCAAAGGCCGCGTGGAACCCGAAACCCTGCGCCGCTCGCTGCTGTATGCGATCGAGCGGAAGCGGGCCGAGCTGACCGCAGTCGAACTGCATGCCAGCCAACTCAGGGCGGGCGAGAATGCCCGGCTCGAGCGGGGTCTGCAGCCCTCGCCACTCCTGCTCGACAACCCGGGCGTCGACATCATCACCCGCTACCGGGCCAGCCGCGCATATTCCCTGTTGGGCGGAGATTTCTACGACGTCGTGCAGACCCAGGACAGGACCGTGCACGTCATGATCGGTGACGTCGCCGGACACGGGCCCGACGAGGCCGCCCTCGGCGTCGCGCTGCGAATCGGCTGGCGCGCTCTCACCTTCGCCGGCCTACGCGGAAACGAGCGGATGCGCCAGCTCGAGCGCATTCTGTTCGCCGAACGACCGGCAAAGGGAATCTTCGCGACGCTCCTGAGCCTTGCGTTCGCTCCTGACAGCCTGCGCTTCACCGCCGTCCGTGCGGGTCATCCCGGCATGTTGGTGCACGGGGATGGCGACGTGAAGTGGCTCGAACCGCCTGCGGGCTCCGCGCTCGGTCTGGGGGCCCACGAGTGGCCGGTCAGCGAACTCGAGCTGCCAGAAGGCCACGGCCTGATGCTGCTCACCGACGGCCTCTTCGAGGGTCATTCCGGACGCGGCAACGAACGCCTCGGCGAAGAAGGACTGCTCGAGTTGGCCCGTTCGCTCGGTGGGTTGCCCGGTGACGCCTTTGTGGATGCGCTTATCAGAGGAGTAGAGGAGCGTGCGCGCACGCACGGCGGACACACCGATGACATCGCGGTCGTGCGCGTCGAGCGGACGACACGATGACAGCTCCCCGGTCCGGGCGCGGCCTGACAGTCCAGGGATGGCAGAACCTCGTGCTGGCTGTCATGGGGGTGTTGGTGCTGACCGGCGCGATCGTGTGTGGCATCTTGCTGAACCGCACCGACGAGGTGTCCAGCGAGCTTGTCGACAAGATCCAGCCCGCCCGAGTGGCGGCCTACCAGTTGCAGGCAGCTCTGCGAGATCAGGAGACGGCGCTGCGTGGGTACGCGATCGCGGCCGACAAGCAATTCCTCGACCCCTACTTCGAGGGGCAACGCAATGAACGATCGGCGGCCGACGAAATCAGAAGTCGATTGGGCTACCGCGCGGAGGCAATCGGTGACCTCGAAGCGATCGAACGAGCGGCTGCCGACTGGCGGGCGACGTACGCCGACCCGCTCATCGCCGGCGTGACACCTGGGCGCCCGACCGTGGTGGACAACGCGACAGCGGAACGCGGCAAGGCCGAATTCGACCATCTGCGTGCATTATTCGATACACAGAACGAGCATCTGGCAGCTGCACGGCAAGCAGGCGTCGATGACCTTCATAGCGTGCGCGCATGGCGTGACAAGATGCTGGTGGGGCTGATCGCCGCCTTCGTCGCCATGGCGTTTCTGCTCGCGGTGCTGGTGCGAAACGGGGTCACCCGGCCCTTGGAGACCTTGGCTGCGGCGTGCAGGCGCATCACGGAGGGGAACTTCGGAGAACGCATTATTGTGCATGGCCCTAGAGACATTCGGGGCATCGCGCTCGACGTCGAGAATATGCGACAGCGCATCGTCGACGAACTGGAGGCGACGCGGTCAGCTCAAGCAAGTCTCGATGAGCAGGCCGCCGAACTGCGACGGTCGAATGCCGAACTGGAGCAGTTCGCCTACGTCGCGTCGCACGATCTGCAGGAACCGCTGCGCAAAGTCGCCTCCTTCTGTCAGCTGCTCGAGAAGCGGTACGGCGACAAACTCGACGAGCGCGGCACCGAGTACATCGGATTCGCGGTCGACGGTGCCAAGCGCATGCAGGTGCTGATCAACGACCTGCTCACGTTCTCCCGTGTCGGGCGGCTCAACCCCACGACGACCGACGTCGACCTCGACGCGGCGTTGGATACCGCCCTGTCCAACCTTTCCACCGCGATTGACGAGGTGGGCGCGGAGATCATCAGGCCGGAGGACGGACTGCCCCATGTCGACGGAGATCCCACACTGCTGGTGATGGTGTGGCAGAACCTAATTGGCAACGCGGTGAAATTCCGCCGCGAGGGTGTCGCGCCGAGGGTTCTCATCGACTGCGGCCGACGCATCCGCGGTGATGAATTCGACTGGATCTTCACGGTGTCCGACAACGGCATCGGCATCCCGCAGGAGTTCGCCGACAAAGTCTTCGTCATCTTCCAACGCCTACATGGCCGTGACGTCTACAGCGGAACGGGTATTGGGCTTGCGCTGTGCAAGAAGATCATCGAACACCACGGCGGAACAATCTGGATCGACACCTCGCACACCGAGGGAACGCGATTCCGTTTCACGTTGCCCATTGCATCAACGATCGAGCCGGACCAGGATCCGGCGGCAGTTTTAGAAGGAGCGTCTGAATGACATCGGAAGGCGGAGCAGCAAGAGTGATCGATGTACTTCTGGTCGAAGACGACCCCGGCGACGAGCTGATCACCCGGGAAGCGTTCGAACACAACAAGATCAAGAACACGTTGCACGTCGCCCACGACGGCGAAGAGGGACTTGACTTCCTCTACCGACGCGGCGCGTTCGAGGCTGCGCCCCGCCCCGACCTGATCCTGCTCGATTTGAATCTGCCGAAATACGATGGCCGACAGCTGCTGGAGAAGATCAAGTCCGACCCGGATCTGTGCCACATTCCGATCGTCGTCCTGACCACGTCGTCGGCGGAGGAAGACATTCTCCGCAGCTACAAGCTGCACGCCAATGCGTACGTGACCAAACCCGTCGATCTGGACCAGTTCATGAGCGCGGTCCGGCAGATCGACGAATTCTTCGTCCAGGTGGTGCGGCTGCCGCAGCCCTAGGCGCGCGCCTCGTCACACGCCCCGGCCGGCGCCGCGACGTGCGTCCATTCCAGGCACACCCTGGTGCCTGTCTGTGACGAGTCGACGGTGGCCCGATCCGCGAGTGCATGCATGAGCGGGATACCACGTCCTCGCTTGCGCTGTGGTACG
Organism: uncultured Actinomycetota bacterium; assembly: GCA_963698965.1. Classification (GTDB taxonomy): domain Bacteria; phylum Actinomycetota; class Actinomycetes; order Mycobacteriales; family Mycobacteriaceae; genus Mycobacterium. Next base: position 317,313 of record CAVOSY010000026.1, on the reverse strand, counting down.
GCGGAGTCGGCACGCCGCCACGCGCCTTCGTCGGTCACGGTGACTGTCAGCGTGGCCGCGCCCCCGTCATAGTCGGCCTGCACGCGCATGGTGCCGGGTCGCTTCAGGGTCACATAGGCGAACTCTGCCGCGTTGGCCATCGCCTCGTTGACGGCAAGCACCACATCACTGGTCTTCGTCGCGTCGAGGGTGAAGTGCCTGCGCAACCACTCCGAAAACTCGCGGCGGACGGTTGCGGCGTGCACAGGATCGGCGACCACGTCCGTCCGTACGAACTGCATGCTGATGCAGGGCTTTTCGGAGTATGACATCTTGGCCTGCTGGCTACCCAGTCCGTGGCCTGTTTATGCAGTCAGCGCGGCAAGTGCTTCGTCGAGCGTGGCGTGCAACCCGACGATTTCGGCGACACCGACCAGCTTCAGCGGCCGACTGGTCGCGGGACCGTCGGCGACGACCGCGAATCGCATGGATTCCGGTAGCTCATCGCGTGCGGCCACCAGGACGCCCATGCCTCCCGAGGCCAGAAAGTCGACCGCGCCCAAGTCGACGACGACAGCTTGCGGCGACTCCTTGGCCGCGGTGGCAATGGCCTCCTCGAGTTGCGCAGCGGTGAGCATGTCCACCACGCCTGCCACGGTCAGCACCTCGATCTGGCCGATACGCTGCTGTTCGATCGTGCAGCTACTGGCTGCGGGCTGGTTTGCCACAATCACCTCCGACCATCACGTGGGACCGCGGCGGCCCGGCGTGCGCGGTCCAGCGGCTACCACCCGGTTCCCAAATCAACCGATTACCAAACATCAAATCTCACGCAACTCGGGGGATCTCTGCTGCGATGCGGTCCAGCAGGGCGGTATAGCGGTTGGCCTCACGGTGTCTGCCCGGTTTACCGCTGCTGATGAGGCCCGCCGAGAGCCGGCGTTCAGGGTCGGCCCAGACCGCGATGTTCACCAGCCCGGTGTGGCCGAACGCGGCGGGCGCATTGCGCCCGAACGGCCCGAACCGCGTGGACCCGAGCATGTATCCGATCCCCCAGCGCAGCGGCGCCAGCCCGGTCGCGAGATCCGGCCGCAGCCTCCGGCACTCCCTCGTCGCGGCGTACAGGGTTTCGGGCCGCATGATTCGCACGCCGTCGAGTTCGCCTCCGCGGCGAAGGATCTCGGCGAAACGGGACAACTCGTCGGCGGTCGACACCGTGTTTGACGACGGCACCACTCCGGTGAGGAACCTCGGCGTGTTCGAGAACGGGATGATCTGGTGCATCGTGCCGCCGACCGCGGTGCGAAACGCCGCCGCGATGGGCGGGGGTAACGGCTTACCCGTCGGGTGGCTCGGTGCCACCAGCGGCAGGTCGGCTTCCGCAACGCCGTAGTTGGTCCACCGGAAGCCGAGCGGGTCGAGGATCTCGGCGGCCAGGACGTCGCGAATGTTCTTGCCGGTGGCGGCCGAAACGATCTCGCGGACCAGCGGGCCCCACGTCAGCGCGTGGTAGATGTGCACGAGACCCGGCCGGTAGATCGGCTTCAGGTTGCCGAGCATCTCGCGGGCGTACTCGCTGTCGTCCATCCGCTTGAGATCCGGCCGCGGCCCGGTCGCGAACGGCACGCCGGCGCTGTGGGTCATCACGTGCCGGATCGTGGTGCGGTCCTTGCCGTGGCTGCTGTAGCTGGGCAGGTAATCACAGACCCGGTCGTCGAGGGAGAAGACGCCGCGGTCGACGAGCATGTGCACGACGGTCGTGGTGACCGCCTTGGCCGCGGAATACACACAGAACGGTGTTTCCGTTGTGATAGTGACCTTTTCTGCATCCGGTGGGTCATCCGGGCCATTGCCCCAGCCGTGGCCGATCGCCCTATTGAGCACGACCTTGCCGTTGTGCCGCAGGCACAACTGGATCGCAGGATGCATGCCCGCCCGGTACCAGTGCCGCGCGGCCTGCCAGATGCGCTCGACGGCCGCCGAGTCGATGTCGGAGTGGTCTTCGTCGGCGACAGCGGTGACCGCGTCCAGATCGGCGGCCACCCGGATCCTGCCGTCGGTGCTCATGCGGGGGCCCTGTGCAGCGTCGCGGAGAGGTGATGTTGAAGCGGCTGACCGACCGCACCCAGCCGCAGTGTGTAGGCCAGTTCGTCACCGTCGACCCGAATCGAACGACTAAGTGCCGTCACTTCTTTGGCCGACGATGTGCGACCGATTGCTGTCGCGGTCAACTCCAGTTCCAGCGTCCTTCCCGCGCTCGACAGCGTTCCCTCCTGGATCTCGGTGATGCCGGTCGGATGGGCCAGCACCAGCTCGGCACGACCCGCCGACGGCACCCGCAGATACCCAGTCTCGGCGTGCAGCGGCCTGCCGTCGTCGGTGGCCCTCGTCCGCTGGCCGTAGACCAGGAACGGCTTGCCGACGTGACCGAATGTCACTTCCTCGAGGTAGCCGAACGGCTCGATCGTCGGGTATTCACCCGCGCCGCGGCCCGACCACGTGCCCAGCAGGGGTGCCAGGACTGCGATGTCCGGATGTAGGTCGGCCACGTCCGTCAGGGTACGGCGACTCTCGGGGCGACACGGAATAGCAGGCATGCGGTCGTGGGTTGCCCGTTGACATGACCGCGACCACTTTCGACCCGCACACGCTGATCGCCGAGAGCCGGCTCGGCGTGCTGGCCACCATCAAGTCCAACGGGTTACCGCAGCTTTCGCCAGTGACCCCCTACTACGACCGGGACGCCGGCGTCATCTACGTCTCGATGACCGAGGGCCGCGCCAAGACGACGAACCTGCGCCGTGATCCGCGCGCCGCACTCGAGGTCACCAGCTCCGATGGGTGGGCGTGGGCGACGGCCGAAGGCGCCGTGACGCTAACAGGGCCCGGCACCGATCCCAACGGTCCAGCGGTCGAAGCCCTCGTCGACTACTACCGCAGCGCCGCGGGCGAGCACCCGGACTGGGACGACTACCGCGCGGTGATGGTGTCCGATCGCAGGGTGTTGATGGCGATGACGGTCGACCGCGTGTATGGCGAGAAGATCCGCTGAATTTCAGGGATTGCTCGGCGGCGGGGGGCCGCCCGGGTTGCGGGCGATGATCGGTGCGAGCTGGGCGAGCTGGCCGAGGAGATCACCCGGACCCGGCTGGGGGGGAAGGGGCTCGTCGGTCAGCTGCCAAGGCTGGCACTGGTTTGTCGTGAACGCCGTGTCGGTCGGGTCGATCTGAACGATCTGGGCCTTCTTGGACATCGCGTTGTCGACGATGTTGGTCCCGTTGACACGTTTCCAGTAGCACGCGCCGTCGCCGACGGGGCCCGCCGAGCTGTAGACGCCTGGCTGGATGTCCTTGCCGACCGTGTACGTGCCGTCGGCGTCGATGGTCGTCTTGGTGGGTCCCGGTGCCGGTCCCGGCGCGGACCCCGGCCCCGGTGCCGGCGCCGGAGTGGGATCCGCCTGGGCGGTCGCGGTCAAGGCGGCGGAGCCGACGAGAACGATCGCTGCCGCAACCGCGGCGGTTCTTGTCGACCTCATGCCAGCAGCTTAGTCTTTAAGCCGAGCTAACGAAAACCCCCCACTACGGCGGGGCCGCAGCGGAGGGTTCGCAGTAGGCGTCGAACTAGCCTGCCATGAACTCGTTGTAGGCCGAAGCCAGATCCGCCGGCAGCACCGACACGTTGCACTGGCGCTGGGTGTCACCGATCGGCGCCAGGATGCCCTTCAGGTCGTAGTACTCCTGCGGGGTGGCCGTGAAATAGCCGCGCAGTGTGCCTGCGGCCTGGTCGCGTGGCTGGGTGAACGCCGCCCCGACGGCCTGGTTGGCACCCGGGTGCGTGTTCAGATAGGCGCGAGCGGCGCCCAACGTCGTGTTGACGGTGTTCGACACCCCGCCCGCAGAGCAGTCGGGCGCTGCTGCCGCGTTCGGCGCGGCGATGGTTGCTGCGGCTATGCCCCCGAGCAGGCAACCGGCAGCGACACCGGCGAAGCGCCGGCGCGCAGTGATATCACTGAAATTCATGATCAATTACTTCCTTCGAATTGCGATTCTGTCGCTGATTTCCCCGACCCTCAAAGCCAAGGTAGCCGATAGGAAAACTCTCCAAACTCACCGCGGAGAATGCGCGGCGGTCAAGCGAAGAGCGTTACGCCTAATGAGAGTGATATCCCCCTCAAAATGGCGTGATTCCGGTAAGTCATCGACCAGATCTGGGCGCAGATCTTGAAAACTCTCAAATTTTGCCGGAAGTCCTTAATTGATCGTGATTTCGATGTTGGCCGAATTGTTATCGAATCAGCGGTAGCGTGCCTCGGTGTGACGCCGCCGAAGTCGCGATACCAAGTCATCCAGTGGGGCACCGGCGCGGTCGGCGCCGAAATGATCACTGCGATCCTCGACCACCGAAACGACCTAGAGCTGGTTGGGGCCAAGGTGTATTCCGAAGCCAAGCACGGCGAGGACGTCGGCACCTTCGTGGGCCGTGACCCGGTGGGCGTGCTCGCCACCGCCGACACCGCAGAGACCTTGGCGATGCAGGCCGACTGCGTGCTCTACACGCCGCGCACCGCTGACCTCGACGAGGTGTGCGCGATCCTTTCCAGCGGCAAGAACGTCGCCACGACCGCCTTCCTGTTCCACCCGCGCCGGCTGCCCGCTGCGGACCGGGACCGCGTGCATGCCGCGTGTGAACAAGGCGGCAGCAGCGTGCACGGCAGCGGTCTGAACCCGGGCAACCTGTCGGGAGTGCTGCCGCTGGCGCTGTCGGGGATGAGCCGCAGCATCGACAAGATGACCCTGCAGGAGCGCGCGGACTGGTCGATGTACGAGAGCACCGGCATCACCTTCGACAACATGGCGTTCGGTCAGCCCGTCGAGCAGATCAGCCCGACGACCAACGACTTCCTCGCGTTCAACAGTTCGATCTTCACCGAGCAGGTATGGCTCCTCGCCGATGCCCTCAACGCCGGCATCGACGAGGTGACCGCGACGGTGGAAGCAGTCGCCGCGCGGGAGGACCACCAGATCTTCGACCATGTGCTGCGGGCGGGGACGACGGCGGGGCAGCGGTGGAACTGGGTGGGGCGCCGCGTCGGCGAACCGCTGATCGAGATCGAGACGCTGTGGACCGTCGGCGGCGAATACCCCGACCACTGGCCGCGCCCGAAGGACGGCTGGACGTTGACGATCGAGGGCGATCCATCCATGCGCACGCACTTCTTCTCGCTGGCGAGCTTCACCCGCCCTGCCAGCATCTCCGAACACGTGCGCTCGGCGAACGTGGCGACCGCGATGCAGGTGCTCAATGCGGTACCTGCGGTGTGCGACGCCGCGCCCGGTTTCGCCACCATGGCGACATTGCCCCTGATCCGCAGCCACACCGGATTCGGCAACGCCTGAGCGACAGCATCAGAACGGTGGTGGTTGGTCGTCTCTGGCGATGCGTTCGGCGAGGAGGAGTCGTTTTCGGGTGATGCGGGCGGCGTTGTGTTGTCGTTCCAGGGCGATGCGGTATGCGCGTTCTTGGGCCTGGGTGCGTTGCCGGGTCGGCATCATCAACCCACGGTTGGCCTGCGCGGGACCAGACGATTCGGGCAGAACCAGCTGGCCGGTGGGTGTGGCCAGTGCGGGGAAGAACAGGGCGCCACCGGGTTTGGTCGTGTACACCTGTCCCGAGGGGGCCGTCCAGATGACAGTGCCGTCGGAGAACTTCCTGAGATACAGGTTGGTCAAACCGAGATCACGGCTGTCATGGCATTCATTGCTTACGCCCCTGTCAAAAGACAGGTTTAGCTACTAAAGTGCCGCTCTCTACCAGCGGAAAAGAGGCGTGCTATGCGCCCAACAAGATCACGAACCATCACTTCACTCTTGGCGGCGGTTGGCGCAGGGTTTGCAGTATCCGCAATGATCGGCGCACCCGCCGCCGTCGCCCAGGTTTGCGAGCCCGGTCAAGTAGAAATCGACGGTCAATGCACCGTCCCCGACAACAATGCGAACAACGTCCCTGCGCCTCCAGATGGCAGCGGCGGGCCTGTGATGGGAGGCGGCGACTCTGGGATGGGCGGCGGCGACTCTGGGATGGGCGGCGGCGGCCACGGGCGCTAACCCGCTAAATAGGCACGTCCAAACCCACACCGCGAAGAAAAGAGACATGCTATGGGCGTAACAACATCGGGCGCAGCAATATCACGCACCGCTCGACTTTCAGTGGCAGCGGGTGCATTGTCCGCCGCGTTTGCCGTGATTGGTGTACCAATCGCAGTCGCCCACGCAGACGACCTGACGTGCTCGGACGGCGAAGTAGCGTTGGATGGCACATGCGTTCCGCCCAACGACAACACCTCCACTGCCCTGGGGCTTCCGCAAGGCAACGTCAATGACGTGGTTTCGTCCCTCAACAACCCAAGCCTCTTCGACCCTCCCTACCAGCTCACCGAAGCAGAGGTGGCTTCGCCCGGCTTCAATGGCGGCGGGCACGAGGGCGGCGGGCACGGGCGCTAACCCGCTAAATAGGCACGTCCAAAACCCCGGACCGTCGGGCAACTGGCGGTCGGCCCAGCCACCCACACCGGTGTAGAACGTTTTCAATAAGTGGTCACACCGAACTGTCGAAGAACGTTTTAACACTTGGTGACACCACCAGACTGGCCGTCGCCCTAGCGTTGTGGGGCTGCATGCTTCAACGCCAGCCTGCGTACGTCAGGCTGGGCGAGGACCATTAGCAATCGTCGGTGTCGCCGTCAGGCGACCTGGCGTCCGGGGAACCGCCTACCGAACGCGCCCTCGCGCGGGCATAGACCCCGATGTCGTTGGCGCTGAACAGATAACAGCCCCGGGAGCGCTGGACCCCGGGGCTGTTGCGACTCGGCGGGCTTACGGCGCTGCGCCCTCACCCCCGTCCCCCTTGTCGTCATCGTGGTCGTTGCCGCCGCTCAGCGTCGTCTGAATGCGGTCGGAAACCTTGGTGACGACCGTTTTGATGTCACTGCTGGCCGTCGTGACCGTGTCCCGCACCGGCGTCTTGCGCGCTCGGCTGGTGGTGGCCGGGTTTGAGCGGTTGTCACCGCCGGCGGAGCGCACGATCGTGCGCCCATCTCCGATGACCGACTTCACCGCGCCGATGGTGTCGTTGATCTGGTCTCGTGTGGCCGCCAGCTCTCGACCGACCGTGCGCTGGGGCGCCTGCAGATCGTCTCGGGTGACTGCGAGGGGCTTCGGTAGCTGTGATCTGACCGCGGTCAGCACCCGTGAGACACCGTCGCCTACGTCGCGGCTGACCCTGTTCAGGGTGGTTCGCGGCGCCGAGAGGACCTGCTCCACGGCCGCGTCCTGATCTGCGGTGGCCGGCGCTGCGGGACTGCTTAGCGGCGCTGGCGAGCCGATGAGCGCCGCGGCGTTGGTGATGCCCTCGCCGATCGCGTTGACCAGGTCGGCGGCCACCGTCGCCGGATCCAGCGGCGGGATCAGCCGCGCCGGGGTGGGTTCCCACGGCGGGATGCTGCGGTCATAGCCCAGGTCCACGATCACCTTGAAGAACGGCTCGACCACGTCGATGAACGACTCGGGCACCCCCAGGTCGCGCAGCGGACCAAACAACGGCAGGTCCTGGCTCTCGAAGAAGTAATAGTCGGTGTCACCGTGGGTGCCCCGGTAAGCGGGCGACTCCGTTGGGTCATCGGCAGGAAGGCTGACGTCGAACGGGTACGTGTGCACGTAGGGGAAGCCCAGAACCGCGTTCAAGAGGGAGATGACATTGAGCGGATACAACGGGAAATCGGCCATGAAGTCGTACTGGCGGGTGATCTCCACCGTGTCGAACTGGGTGTCGGTCGGTGCGGGACCGTTGAAAGACCAATCGAGGATCGGAATGTAGAGCCCCGGGAACCGCGCAAAAAGGCCCCCGTTGGGCAGATTGAGATCACCGCCCAGCACGAAGTCGATATCGGGGGCCTCGGTTCCCGCCGGGTACTGCTCGGCGAGCCTTTGCTTCACCCGGTTCGCGATGACCGCGCTCTGCGAGTAGCCGAAGATCACCCGATGGTCGTTGGGGTGCTCGGCGATCGCCTGCTCCAGATCGGTGACCCCGTGCAGGATTGACTGATTGAGGGTGAGGTCGAAGAGCCCCGTAAGGTTCCACCACGGCACATCCCACGCTGGGCCGCCCGGCCCGAAAATCTCCGGGGACCCCCCGATGCCGAGCCCGAGCAGCGAGACGAGGCGACCAAGCCCCGCGAGGGGCCACAACCCCTCGGGCGTCGTCACCTTGACGTAGTCGATCTGGCCGGGATGGGTCGGCGCGATGAACCGATTCTTGACCGACTCGACGTAGAAGTCGTCGGGCGTCGGGACGCCGCTCGTGCCCATGATCAAGGCGCACGTTACGTCGGTGTCCGTACACGGCGCGCTCGAGGCCGCCAGCCGCACCGCCGGCGACACCGGCACGACCGTGGACATCACCACCAGCACTGCGACGCCGATCGATACCGTCATCCGCGTGGCGACTGCCAAAGCGCCGACCCGTCCGACACACCTGCCGTACCCCATCGTCGTTTCCTTCCCCCGGCCGTGCCCCCGGTTGACGCCTGGGACATCGCTCACAGCGAGCGTTCAGCAACCTGTTTGCCGAAGCGTGGCATGTGCAAAGCCCAAAAATTTCGTAATCCGGATAATGTTCAGCAAAGTATTGTCGTTGGAAAACACAGACGAATCGCAAATTTACGTTTCCGTCAGTAAGCGGGCAGGTACAGACAGTTCGGACGCAGCACACCAGGACACAACGCCGCCAAGATCGTGCGATCTCAGGCGCTCACGATGGCTCGGTGGTCTGCGCGACTTTGAAACCATCGACTCCGAGCAACGGCTACTCGCAGCGGTGTGGTGGTCGATCCGCGAGGACTTCGGCGAGCGGTCGACCTGACCGAGCAAACGAACTGCTCGACGAACGCCAGAACGCTCGCCGCTATCCTCGCCAGCGCGACGCGGTGCAGGCGCTCGGCATCCATGTGCGCGCCGGGTTGCACACCGGCGAGTGCGAGATCCGCGGCGACGACATCGGCGGTATCGGCGTGCACATCGGGGCGCGCGTGAGCGCGTTGGCCGCGCCAAACGATGTGCTGGTGTCCAGCCCGCTGCGCGACCTCGTGATCGGGTCAGGGCTCGAGTTCGAGGAGCGCGGCCCCGGCTGATGTTGAGCGCCGCCGAGATCTCGGCGACCACATTGGCGTGCCCATCGATGGCCCAGTTGATGCGATCGACGTCCTCCTCGGGCGCGCGCCGGGCGTACAACTCGGCGATGGCCATCAACCGGCGACCACACGCCGCGTTCTCCGCACACGCCGCTGACCCCATGGCATCCACCACGCCAGCGTCCTCGAGCGATTCGAACATACATGCGACTACGCCACGAGACGCCGACCGCGTTGACTCATCCGAAATGCGCGCGAAATGGTGCTTCGTTGCCTCATTGAAAATGCGCGCGTGCGGCGTGCCTACCTGACTGGTTTGCATCGGTCTCGGTAGGCCCGAGCGATGGGATTGACGTTGGCCGAGCGTCGGGCGGTGACCGAGACGACCGCGGTCCGCTACAAACTGGCGGGCAAGCGGCGGTAAGACCAGGATTCTCGATGAGTTGTGTGCCAACACGGGCTGGCATCGAAACCATGCCCGCAAGGCGCTCAAGGCGGCGCTGCAACCCAAGGTCGTCACCCCGAGGAGTCCGCGGCCACTGAAGTACGGGCCCGATGTCATTGCCGCGCTGACGGTGTGCTGGACGGTGCTGGGGATGCCGGCCGGCAAGCGGCTGGCGCCGATGCTGGCCGAGCTGGTGGCGGTGTTGCGCCATTTCGGGGAACTGGTCATCGATGAGGACACCGCGGCGCTGTTGGTATCGATGTCGGCGGCCACCATCGATCGTCGCCTGGCCGGTGAGCGAGCCAAGTATCGACTCAAGGGACGTGCCTCCACCAAGCCGGGATCGCTGCTCAAAAGTCAGATCCCGGTGCGCACCTGGGCTGATTGGGACGAGGCCCGACCCGGGTTCGTGGAGGTCGACCTGGTCGGCCACGATGGCGGCAACCCGGCCGGACCGCACGCGTTTACGCTGACGGTCACCGACATCGCCACCGGCTGGACCGAGAACCGCTCAGTGCCCAGCAAGGAGGCCAAATGCGTCCTCGCCGCACTCAATGACATCGCGGCCAAGATGCCGTTCCCGATCCTGGGCGTGGACTCCGACAACGGCTCGGAGTTCATCAACGTCCACTTGTTGCAATGGTGCACAAAGCGTCAGATCACCTTCACCCGGGCGCGGCCGGCGAACAAGAACGACGGCTGTCACGTCGAGCAGAAGAACTGGGCGGTCGTGCGCACGATGGTCGGTTACCACCGCTACGACACCGCCGCAGAGCTGTTGTTACTCAACGAGATCTGGCAGCTGCAGTCCAAGCTGACCAACTACTTCTACCCGCAGCAGAAACTGATATCCAAGGTCCGCGACGGCGCCAAGGTATCCAAGAAACACGACAAGGCGACCACCCCGTTCCATCGCGCGATCGATCACCCAACCATGACCGTGGAGCGCATCGTGGCGCTGACCCGGACCTACTCCCTGATCAATCCCGCCGCCACCCAGCGCCAGGTCCAAGCCCTGACCGCCCAGCTCCTCACAATGACCACCAGCAAAGCTGGACCCACCACCAAAGCCCAAGTTAACAAGCGCGCACGTTCGCATGAGGCAACGAATCCGCCTTCGCGCGCATCTTGACATGAGGCAACAGGCCGACAGAGTAGAAGAGTTGTCCACAGGGACGCCGCGGCGCCCTAGGTAGTCTCGTGGCCGTGCGGTTCGACCTGCTGACCCCCGGCATCGAAGTTGGTCTCGTTACGACCAACCTTGACTCGATGGTCGCCTTCTACGAAGGCTTCCTCGGGCTGGAGTTCCAAGGCGAAGTCGAGTTCCCCGGCGGGTCGCAGCGGCGCTACTCGCTCGGCAACGGCGTCGTGAAGCTGGTCACCTACGACCCCTCGCCGCCCGCTCCCGCCGCTCCAGGTGGCGGCCGCGCGCAAGCGGGTGTCCGCTACTTCACGATCGGGGTGCAGAACCTGCGTGCTGTCGCGGAGGACTTCGGCGAGTCCGAGTACGAGGTTGTCGAGTCGGTGACGGAGTTCGCGCCGGTCCCGGGCATGGGCTGGATGTTCGTCGCCGATCCCGACGGCAACTGGATCGAATTGTTCGGCACGCTGTGAGCTACCCGTCAACGCCGCAGGCCGCGCCGACGTGTTACCGGCATCCCGATCGCGCGACGTACGTCCGCTGCACCCGGTGCAACCGCCCCATCTGCCCGGAATGCATGCGCAGCGCGGCCGTCGGACACCAGTGCGACGAGTGCGTGCGCGACGGTGCGAAGTCCGTGCCCCCGGCGCGGACGGTGGCAGGCGCACCGCTGAAGCGAAACACGCCCGTCGTCACCTACACACTGATCGCGATCAACGTGGCGCTGTTCGTCCTCGAGACGGTGTCCCGGGGTCTGCAGAGCGAGCTCGTGCTGCGATCGCCCGCCGTCGCCGACGGTGACCTGTACCGACTGGTCACGTCGGCGTTCATGCACTACGGCATCGCGCATCTGCTGTTCAACATGTACGCGCTCTACATCATCGGCCCGCCGCTGGAGAATTGGCTGGGCCGACTGCGGTTCAGTGCGCTGTATGCGATGAGCGCACTGGGCGGGTCGGTCCTGGTCTATCTGCTGGCACCGCTCAACGCGGCGACCGCGGGTGCATCGGGTGCGGTGTTCGGTCTGTTCGGCGCGTCGTTTGTGGTGGGTAAGCGGCTCAACCTCAACGTCCAGTGGGTGGTCGGACTCATCGTGCTGAACCTGGCCTTCACCTTCGTGATCCCGCTTCTCGGTGGGGCGAACATCAGCTGGCAGGGGCACATCGGCGGGCTGGTCACCGGAAGCGTGGTCGCTGCCGCGTACGCGTATGCCCCGCGCGAGCGGCGAGCGCTGATCCAGGTCTCGGCGACGGTTGCCCTTCTCATCCTGTTCGCCGTGCTGATCTGGTGGCGGACAACCGATCTGCTCGCGCAGTTCGGCATCACCTGACGTTTGCCCTGTGCTCAGCGTTTAGCCACCTGCGCATGCCAGCGTGGCTACATGAGCGTGGAGTCGGAGGCGTCCCCGCGACCGGTCGAGCGGTTCCACCGGCTGTGCGAACTCCTCGTCGCCCGGCTGCCGTTCGGGCTGGATTCCATTGTGGCGCCGACTTTTCTGGGCTTTGTGGTGCTCAACAGCTTCACATTCGCCGTCGACCTGATGCTGCTCACGGTGTTACACGGCGGGCTGGGCGTCCCGCTTCCCATCGCGGTGACGGTGGGCTACGCGTGTGCGTTCACCCTGAGCTACTACCTCAACCGCGTCCTGAACTTTCGCTCGCACGCCGCGGTGGGGCCACAGTTCGCGGTGTACGTGGTGGTGGTCGTGGTGAACTACCTCGTATTCATCCTCGGTGTCTCCAGCGGACTGGCGGCCCTCGGCGTCGAGTACCACGTCGCGCGGATCGTGGCAGGGGCCGGCGAGGCGGTGTACATCTACAGCGCGATGCGCTGGGTGGTGTTCCGGCGCTGACCCGCCCTCATCGGCTCATGGGCATTCCGAACACAGGAAACAGGGCCGGTTCGAGAAACACGGTGATCGCTGTTATGCCGTCCTCGCCAGGGGTGAGCACGTGGATCGCGTGAGCCTGCATCGCACCGGTGGTGTCGCGCCGGTAATCCGCCACCGCGGGTTGCCCGTTCGCGGATGTGGGGATCATCAGCACGGCGCCCGGTTCGGCGAACGCACGCGCGGCGAGGAATCGAGTCACGGCGTCCCGCCCGGTGAACCACACGGCGTACGGCGGCATTTCGAGCCGGACGTCGGCCTGCAGCAGCGCGGTGAGCGCAGCCATATCGCCGTTTTCGAATGCCGTGCAATAACGTTCGACGAGACTGAGCAGCTCGCGGTCCTCGGGTTCGGTGAGATCGTCTTCGCTCGGTGCGACGTCGGCGAGATGGGCCCGGGCCCGCTGCAGCGCACTGTTGACCGCTGCCGGCGTGGTCTCGAGAAGCTCGGCCACCTCGGCGGCGCTGAACTGTACGACATCACGCAGGATCAACACCGCCCGCTGCCGCGCGGGCAGTTCCTGCAGCGCCGTGACGATGGCCAGCCGGATGCTCTGCCTGGCGGTCACGGCCGCCTCGGGCGTGAACATGTCGGGAATCGGTTCGAGCCACGGATATCCGGTCTTGCTCGCGTCGATGTCTACTTCGGGGTCGACGGAGCCCGCGCCGAGTCCCGCGGGCAGCACCCGGCGGGCACGGTTCTGCAGCGCGCGCAGACACGCCGTCGTCGCGATGCGGTACAGCCAGGTCCGCAGCGCCGCTCGGCCCTCGAACGCCTCATAGCCGCGCCAGCCGCGTAGATACGTCTCCTGGACCAAGTCCTCGGCGTCCTGCACGGAGCCGAGCATCCGGTAGCAATGTGCGATCAACTCGGCGCGAAAGGGCGCCGCTTGTTCGATGAATTCCTGCTGGGCAGGCACAGCGGCTCTCCTACTCAAAGTCAGTTTCTCTCACTACAGATACGCCGCGCGACGCGAATTCATCGAGCGGTACCGATGAATCTCGTGGGTGCCACGTCTCTGACTCGATATGAACCAACCCAACAACACCCTGTCCGGCTCCACAGCGATCGTCACCGGCGCCAGTCGCGGATTCGGCCGAGGCATCGCCGCCGCCCTTGCCGGAGCGGGGACGCGCGTCGTCGGCGTCGCCCGCGGAGCCGCGGAACTCGACGCGTTGCGCGGCGAATTCGCCAACTTCACCGCGGTGACCGCGGATGCTGCCGACCCCGCAACCGCCCGCCGGCTGATCGACGAGTACCGGCCGCGCACGATCGTGCTCTGCGCCGGCGCGGCGCCGCAGATGAGCCCACTGCAGGAGCACACGTGGGAGTCGTTCAGCCAGAACTGGAATGTCGATGTGGCGCAGGCCTTCCATTGGATCCGCTATGCGCTGCGGCGTCCGTTGGCTCCGGGAAGCACCGTGGTCGCGGTTTCCAGTGGCGCGGCGATCAACGGCTCTCCGCTCAGTGGTGGCTACGCAGGGGCCAAGGCCACCGTCAGATTCATCACCGGGTACGCGGCGCTCGAGTCGCAACGGGCGGGCCTTGGCATCGAGTTCGTCTCGGTGCTGCCCGGGTTGACGCCGTCGACCGAACTCGGCGCGAAGGCGGTCGCAGCCTACGCGAAGCGGCAAGGAGTCGGCGTCGAGGAGTTCGTTCAATCCATGCAGCCGGCCCTGACCGCGGAGCAGGTCGGAAAGTCAGTGTTGGAGATCGCCACTGGCCAGCTGCGCGACCACCGCGCGTACACGCTGTCCTCCGCGGGCCTATCGCCGTTGGGCTGAGCAGGCGCGAATGTGGGTATCCCTCAACATGGCGTTCAAACTCACATACACAGACGGGCAAGAATCCGACTACGACGACGAAACCAAGTGGGAAGTCGAGGGCGGCGTACTCAAGCTGGGCCGCGACGACGGCCAATGGAGCGTTTACGTCTCCCCGGGCCACTGGGCCACGATCGAGGTCGGCAAGTCCGGCGGAGACACGAAAAAGAAGAAGCACACCAAGGACGACGAAGACGACGACAAGTCCGACAAGGAAGAGAAGGACGAGAAGGACGACGACTGAGTCTCAAACCTCGATTCGCGATCCGATGACCACCGTGCGGTCCAAGGGGAGCTTGAAGTACGCCGCGGCGTCGGCGGTGATGTAGGACGTCGCGATGAAAAGCCGCTTGCGCCAAGGTGACATCGTCGGCTCGTCACCCCCGACCAGCTCCAGTTTGGAGAGGAAGTACGAAGCGGTGTCGGCGTCGATGTGGCCCTCGGTGTGCGCGGGATCGAGCAGGCGCAACGCGGCCGGAATGTTCGGTCGTTCCATGTACCCGTAGCACGCGCTGACGTGAATGATGCCGTCCCTCTTGTAGCCGAGTTCGTCGATCGTTATCCGCTCGTCGTCGGACAGCCGGGGCACGGGCGCGGTGTCGATCGACATGATGACCACGTGCCGATGCAGCACGCGGTTGTGCTCGACGTTGGCGCGCATCGCCAGCGGCGCCGTCTCGCTACCGCGGTTGAGGAACACCGCAGTACCCGCCATGCGCACCAGCGGCGGCTTGCAGTCCCCCAGACCGTCGACGAATTCGCGCAGCGGCCCCTCGGCTTTTTCCCTTGCCCGCGTGACGATTTCACGGCCCTTCTGCCACGTCGTCATCACTGTGAACGCGACGACCGCGATGAGCAGCGGCAGCCATGCACCGTGCACCAGCTTGGTCAGGTTCGCCGCGAAGAACATCAGATCTACCAGCAGCAGGAAGCCGCCGCCGACGAGCACCACCCATAGCGGCCATCCCCACCTGGTTCTGGCGTAGTAGAAGAACAGCGTGGTGGTGATGGTGATCGTTCCCGTCACGGCCATGCCGAACGCGTACGCCAGGGCGGCAGAGCTGCGGAACGCGAAGACAAGGATCAGCACCATCACCATCAGCAAACCGTTGATCCACGGCACGTAGATCTGGCCGATCGTGGATGCGGAGGTGTGTTCGATGCGCAGCCGCGGCAGATAGCCCAGTCGCGCTGCCTGCGACGCCACCGAGTACGCCCCGGTGATCACCGCCTGCGACGCGATGACCGTCGCCGCCGTCGCCACCAGCACCATCGGAATCCGCGCCCACTCCGGGGTGAGTAGGAAGAACGGCGCGCTCACCTTCGACTCGTCGGCCAGCACCAGCGCACCCTGACCGAAGTAACTCAGCGTGCACGCGGGCAGCACGAGGCCGAGCCAACCGAAGGTGATGGACTTGCGGCCGAAGTGCCCCATGTCGGCATACAGTGCCTCGGCGCCGGTGACGGACAACACGATCGCGGCTAGGGAGAAGAACGCGATGTGGAAGTGGTCCGCCAGAAACGTCGCGGCGTAGGTGGGCGACAGCGCCTTCAGGATCTCGGGGTTGCCGACGATGCCGAGCACTCCGCACGCGCCGATCGACAGAAACCAGACGATCATCACGGGGCCGAAGAACCGCCCGACGGCCGCGGTGCCGTGCCGCTGCACGGAGAACAGGGCAACGATGATCACCGCGGTGATCGGCACGATGAAATCTCGGAAGTCGGGCGAGATCACCTTTAGGCCCTCGACGGCGGACAGGACCGAGATAGCCGGTGTGATCATGCTGTCGCCGAAGAACAGTGAAGCGCCGAACAGTCCGAGCGCGGCCAGCAACATCGTCTTGCGCCTGCTTCGCGTGCCGGTCCAGCGGCGCAGCAGGGTGATCAGCGCCATGATCCCGCCTTCGCCGTTGTTGTCGGCTCGCATCACGAGCGTGATGTAGGTCAGCGTGACGATGATCATCACGGACCAGAAGATCGTTGACACAACCCCGTACACGTTGGCGGTGGAGATCGGCACGGGATGCGGGTCGTCGGGATTGAACACGGTCTGGATCGTGTAGATCGGGCTGGTCCCGATGTCTCCGAATACGATGCCCAGCGCGCCGATCACGATCGCTGGGCGCAGCGTCTGCCGACTGTCCACGACTGACATCGTTGCATCCGCAGGCGTCGGCCAAGATGAATTGTGCCTGTTGCTGACTAGGTGGCGCGCCGCGAGAGGATTTCGCGAAGCGTCGGAAGGACGCGTTGGTCCTTGGGCCGGTTCGCGGCCTGCTTCGACCGGATGACATCGGCCAGTGACGCGATTTGCACTGTCACCCCGTACAAGTCGGTGCGTGTCGCGTCGCGGCGCAGATCGTCGTAGCCGGCGGTCCCCGCAGGCTCGAACGTCAGATCGAGGTCGCCTGCGGCAGTCGTCAGGTTGACGGTCTTCAGGGCGGCAAGGGAATCGGCATCACACGTGAATGGCAGCCCGGCGGGCTCGGCGTCGGTGCGGATCCGCGCGTCCAGCTCGACAAGAGCCGCGGCGAGGCGCTCCAGATTCGCGCGATCGGTCTGCGGTGTGATGTCGGCGTCCTCGGTCGGGAACGGCGACCCGTGATAGACCGCGGCCAGGCCACCGATCAACACGTACGCCACCTTGTGCCGGTCGAGAGCCTCCAGGAGCCGGGCCAGGTCGAGTTCCATGTCAGCGGTCGTCGCGGCGGCGAAGCCCGGTCAGCTGCCGCGCCAACCGCGCGTGTCGATCCATCCGTTCCTGGCCGGTGAGGCCGGCCAGCCGAGTCGCCTGCGCCATATCGCTCTCGTCGCGTGGCAGCAGCATGACCTCCAGGTCGAAGCCGCACAGCCGGACGAGGCGGATGGCGTCGTCAAGGCTCACCGCGGTGCGGCCGGCCTCCCACCGCGCGATCCCGGACTGGGAGGTGCCCGCGAGCACGGCCAGCTCTGCCTGCGTCAGGCCCGCGCGTCGGCGCGCCTCACGGATCAGATCACCACCCAGCGTGCTCATGAATCAAGCATAACAGTTCTGTTATGTACTCTGAACGTGTTGATCTCACGGGATCATGGGAGCCATGGCCGACGAACTCGACGAGCTATACGAGGTCAAGCCGGAGGAGTTCACCGCCCTGCGCACCAAGCTCGCCGCAGCGGCCAAGCAACGCGGGGACGGGGACACCGCCAAACAGATCACCGCCGCGCGCAAGCCCACCACGGCAGCGTGGGTCGTCAACCGGCTCGCGCTTCGGGATCCGGAGATCAAGGGGCGCCTCACCGGGCTCGGCGAACGGCTGAAGGAGGCCCACACTGCGATGGACGGCAACCGAATCCGGGAGTTGTCCGCCGAGCAGCGTCGCCTCGTCGACGATGCGGCCCGAGCCGCGTTCGAGGAAGCCGAGCTCGCCGAACCGACCGGCGCACTGCGCGACGACGTCACGGGCACCCTGCAGGCGGCCGTCGCAGACCCGGGCGTCGCATCGCGGCTCGGCCGGTTGACCAAGGCCGAGCGATGGTCCGGCTTTGGCGAGTTCGGTGACACTGCAATGGTTTTCACTGCGACGCGCAAGACGAGCACCGCCAGCGAGAAGCCTGCCGAAGCGCCGAAGCGCGATGACAAGGGGGACGACAAACGCGAGGCAGCACGCCGCGAACGCGAGAAGGCGCGCGCGGCATTGGTCGCCGCCGAGCGTGCGAAGGCCGACGCCGACGCGGCGTTGACCGAGCTGCAATCCGATCTCGCCACCGCCCGGTTGCGTCGTGACGACGCACGCAGACGGCTGAAGGACGCGGAAGAGGCGCTGACCGCCGCCGAAGGCGCGTACGACAATGGCAAGCGGGTCAGCCGCGACGCGGCGGCGCTGGTAAAAGAAGCCAAGGCACAGCTGAGGTAGGCACCCGTGATCGACGTGCAACAGGCCGACGGTGTGACGACCGTCCGCATCGACCACCCGCCCGTGAACGCCCTCGACCTTGGGCTGGTCGACGACGCCGTCGCCACGGTCCGGAGCATCGACGGTCCGATCGTGCTCACCGGGGCGGGTTTCTGTTTCTCGGCGGGCGTCGACCTGCGCGCCATCCTCGACGGCGGAGCCGACTACTCCGACCGCTTCCTCGCCGCGCTCTCCTTCGCGTTCCTCGCAGTCTTCGATCACCCCGCGCCGGTGGTTGCAGCGATCAACGGGCATGCCATCGCCGGCGGATGCGTGCTCGCGATGGCAGCCGACTTCCGGTTGATGTCTGCCGGCCTGATCGGCCTCAGCGAGGTCGCGGTCGGCGTGCCGTTCCCGGTGGCAGCGCTCGAGATATGCCGATACTCGATGGGCCCGTCGGTGACACGTGCGGTCCTGCAGGCCGACAACGTCGATGTCCTGGCTGCAGCGCAGAGGGGCTGGATCGACGAAGTGGTCGCGCCGGATGACCTACTCATCCGTGCCGTCGAGATCGCTCGCGCGCTCGGGCAGCACCCGGCGACCGCCTACGCGCCGATGAAATCGCAACTACACCGGCACGCCCGCGCGGCGATCGACGCGGGCGCGGAGCTCGACGCGAACGTGCGGGAGATCTGGAAGTCGGCCGAAACGCGGGCGCGGATCGCCGCGTTCCTCGACGCGCTCAAGTGATTGTGCGGCAGGTGATTTCCATGCTGTCGGCCTCGCGGACAGGGAAGTTCACGCTCACATAGCCGTTGCCCGGGTCACGCACGTGCTCCAGGTACGGCTTGGTGTCGTCCATCGACGTGTTGTCCGCGACGATCAGCGCACCGGCGGTCAACTTCGGCTCCAGCAGCTTGGTCACCGGAAGGTAGAGCTCCTTCCAGCCGTCGAGCAGCACGAACTGGATCGGGCCGTCGACGGCGGCCAGCGTGTGCAGCGCGTCCCCTTCCAGCACGGTGATGAGATCGTCGAGGCCGGTCTCGGCGAACGTCTTCTTCGCCGCGGCCACCTTCACCGCGCTGAGCTCTGTGGTGACGACGCGCCCGGAGCCGTTGTCCCGCACCGCCGACGCCAGATGGATTGCCGAAATACCAAGGGACATCCCGAATTCGACGACCGTGCTCGGGCGCGTCGCGCGCACCAGCGCGTACAGCAACCGACCCGCCTCGGGCGTCACCGGCAGATAGAAGTCGCTGAACGCGTCAGCGCGCTCTTGGGCACTGGCCTTGGCAAGGCGCTCGAAGTCTCCCGACCTGTCGCGCAACCGGGCGAACTGTGCGGTGGATTCCGTGTACATCCGGTCGAGGGCGGACGCGACTCGGGCGTCCTGCAGCGTGGTGGTCACTCCGCCAAAGATAGCACTGATGCGATATATCGCAACGTATCGCGATGCAACGCCAAGAAATCTCCGTCGCAAGCTCCACGCCCGTGCCAGGATGGGATAAGCCCAGCCGAATGGTGTGCCGATGGCCGGATTCGAGAAGTCGACAGCGCGAGCGGTCGCGGTGATCGCGCTGTTGTTCGTCACCGCGTGGGCGTTGCGCGGCTATCTGCCCGGCACTGAACCGGTGGCCGATCGGGAGCGGCCGACCAGCAGCCCCGCGGCGCTGGTCGTCGACGTCGCCCTGGTCGGCATCTCGGTCGCGATCATCGGCTTCGCGATCATCACACGGCTGCGCGATCGACAGGAGCGGCGCCCAGCGCCGGGATCGTTGCCCGGGGGTCGGGGCGCCATGGGGCGCCCGACGTGGCGCTTCTCGCTGATCGCGCTCACGGTGATCATCGTGTGGCTGCTGCTCGTCATGATGCTGACGCGAATGGGTGTGCACGCGCCGGGCGACCAGTCGCCTGCGGGTTCGACGGTCGCGGACTCGGGCACCGGGCCACCGACCGCCGCCAATCCGGTGCCGCGGCAACCGGATTCGCCGGAGAGCCCGGGACCCAACGTCGTCGGCTACCTGATACCGCCGATGCTGATACTGATGACGCTGGTAGTCGTGGGCACCGCCATCGTGTCGCGCAGACAGCGACATGCCGCCACGGCGTGGGCCCCCGATGGTGAGCTCCCCGAGGCGCCCACTCACCCCGGTGCGGCTGAATCACTAGCGCGGGCAGCAGAAGTCGGCCTCGCCGAGATCGGTGACCTCACCCGCGAACCACGCGAGGCGATCATCGCGTGTTACGCCGCGATGGAACGAGAACTGACGCATGTGCCCGGCGCGGCTCCCTTGGATTGCGATACGCCGTCGGAGGTGCTGGCCCGCGCCGTCGACCGCCATGCGCTGCACGCCGCCAGCGCGACACAACTCGTTGAGCTGTTCGAGGAGGCCCGTTTCTCCCCGCACGTGATGAACGAAGGGCACCGGGACACCGCCGTGGAGGCGCTGCGACTGGTGCTCGCGGAGTTGCGGAGCATGGCATGAAAAAGCTTGTGGCCGCTGGCGTCTTCATCGTGGTGCTCGTCGAGCTGGTGGCATTCGCAGTGCTCGACCGCGAGCTCGTGCTGCTGGTGGTGGGCGTCATGGTCGCCTTGGTGCTGCTGTGCCTACGCCTGTATCTCTCGCGTGAACCCGGGTATGAATCCGGCGGCGCTGTAAGCAATGACGCCGCGGAGTCGTTACGCCGCTGGCTGTCTCGGACCGAGACGTTGGTCAGCCGGGCGGAGGCCACGCGCAGGGACTGGGACCGCCACCTGCGCCCGATGCTGGCCCGGCAGTTCGAGCTGGCCACCGGACAACGGCAGGCGAGGAACCACGCCGCGTTTCACGCCACCGGCAGCATGCTGTTCGGGGCTGAGCTGTGGGCATGGGTGGATCCGGAGAACGTTTCGAGGACCGGCGACAGCGAACCCGGTCCCGGCCGGGATGCGCTCGATGAAATCCTGCGACGGTTGGAGCAAGTATGACGGCGAACATGGGGCCGCCCGCTGCGACGACGACCGCCCACTGCGAAGCGGTGCTCGACGAGATGGGGCGGGTCGTGGTCGGCAAGCGCGGAGCGCTCACGCTGATTCTCACGACCGTGCTCGCGGGCGGGCATGTGCTGATCGAGGATCTGCCCGGCCTCGGAAAGACGTTGATCGCCCGGTCCTTCGCCGCGGCGCTGGGTCTGGACTTCACGCGGGTGCAGTTCACCCCGGACCTGCTGCCCGCCGATCTGCTCGGCTCGACGGTCTACGACATGCAGTCAGGCCGCTTCGAGTTCCGCCGCGGTCCGATCTTCACCAATCTGCTTCTCGCCGACGAGATCAACAGGACACCACCCAAGACCCAGGCGGCGCTGCTGGAGGCGATGGCCGAGGGGCAGGTCAGCATTGACGGCGTCACCCACAAGCTGCCCGCGCCCTTCATCGTGCTCGCAACCGACAACCCGATCGAGTACGAGGGCACCTATCCGCTGCCGGAGGCCCAGCTCGACCGGTTCGCGATCCGGCTCGAACTGCGGTATCTGTCCGAGCAGGAGGAGGCTTCGATGTTGCGGCGCCGCCTGGACCGGGGTTCAGCGCAGCCGACCGTGCACCAGGTGGTCGACGCGCACGATCTTCTGGCCATGCGCGAATCGGTCGAACAGGTGACCGTGCACGAGGACGTGCTGCGCTACGTGGTGTCGCTGGCCACCGCGACGCGCCAACACCCGCAAGTCGCCGTCGGTGCCAGCCCTCGCGCGGAACTCGACTTGGTGCAACTCGCCCGCGCCAAGGCGTTGCTGCTCGGCAGGGATTACGTGGTACCAGAGGACGTCAAGTCGCTGGCCGTGCCGACCATGGCGCACCGGATCAGCCTGCGGCCCGAGATGTGGGTGCGCCGCGTGCACGGGTCCGACGTCGTGGAGGAACTGCTGCGGCGGCTGCCGGTCCCGCGGGCCAAAGGCTGACGGCGTGATCGAGGCCCGCCGCACCGAAGTCGAGTTGCGCTGGCGCCCATCGCCTTTGACGCGCACGCTCGTCACATGCGCGACAGCCGCACTCGCCGTCGCGGTCGTCGGCGGGTACTGGCAGCTCGTCGCGTTCGCGGCGCCACTGGTCGGCGTGCTGGTGTCGATCGCATGGCAGCACCAGGTGCCGAAGGTCCACGTGTACGGCGAGCCAGGCTCTCATAGGTGCTTCGAGTCCGAGGAGTCCCGGCTGGACGTGTGGGCCGTCGCCGAAACACCCGATGTGGCCGTGGATCTCACGATCGAAGCGGTCGACGGCATGCGGCTCGAGACCGTCGAGCCCGCGGCCGGCCGGAAACAGACGGTGACCGTCACCGCCGACACGTGGGGCCGGTATCCGATCGTGGGCCGCGTGAAAGTCCTTGCGCGCGGGGGGCTGATCCTGGGCACCGGCACCGCCGACGCCGCCAATGTGTTCGTGTTCCCGCTGGCGCCACCGCAATCCACCGCGATCCCACGCACCGAACTGCTCGACCGCCTCGGCACCCATCTGACTCGGCACATCGGGCCGGGCGTCGAGTATGCCGATGTCCGCCGATATGTGCCTGGTGACCAGTTGCGCACGGTCAACTGGCCGGTCAGCGCGCGGCGCGGCAGCCTGCACGTCACGCAGCGGCTGACCGACCGCGCCGCCGACGTGGTGGTGCTTGTTGACGGGTATCCGCAGCCGCCGGGGCCTGCGACGGAGGCCACCGACCGCGTCGTGCGCGGTGCGGTTCAGGTGGTGCAGAGCGCGCTGCGCAGCGGTGATCGTGCCGGTGTCGTCGTGCTCGGCGACCGCCACCCGCGATGGCTCGGTGCGGACATCGGCCGTCGGCAGTTCTACCGGATCCTCGACGCGGTGCTGACCGCAGGCGACGACTTCGAGACCACGCCGGGTACGTTGGCACCGCGGGCGGCCATGCCCACTGGTGCGATCGTGATCGCGTTCTCCACACTGCTCGACACCGAATTCGCGCTGGCGCTGATAGATCTGCGCAAGCGCGGGCACACGGTGGTCGCTGTCGATGTGTTGGAGGGCGCCCCGTTCGAAGACGAGCGCGACGGGCTGGTCGCCCGGATGTGGTCGCTGCAACGCTCCTTCATGTACCGCGACATGCGCACGATCGGTGTCGACGTGGTCTCGTGGCGCGGCGATGCCACGCTCGATCAGGCCATGCAGTTGGTGCCCGATCACCGGCGTCCGGCGCGGCGGAGGGCGGCGCGCAGATGACCACCGCCGCTGCACCTGTCACCCGCGCCGTTTCGGCGGCGTTCGGATTGGTGATGGTGGCGTCTGCCGTGGTCCAGGCCGATCGCCCGGGTCTGATCGCGGCCATTGTCGCGGCGGCCGCGGTGTTGGTGGGCAGCGTGTTTCGGCCTGCCGCCGCAGTCGCCGTGCTGCTGACGGTGGCGGTGATCGTGCTTGCGGACGCACCGCCCGTGCTGACCGCGACGTCCGGGCTGTGCGCTGCGGCGTATCTGGTGTTGCGGCACACCGCTGCGGTGACCGCACCGACAGTACTTGGCGCCGTTGGGTTTACCGCAGCGGGGCTGGCGGCGGTTTCGCTTCCGTTCCAGCTGCCGTGGGTGCCGCTACTGGCCCCGCTGGCCGTGCTGACGCTCTATGTCCTGTTCACTCGCCCGTTCTGGACGACGTAGTCGCGTCGTCGCTGAGGCGGCAGAGGCTTGCCTGCTGTCGCCGGAATTCGGGTAGTGCAATACTCGCGCGCCGACGCCGTCACCGACTCACTATTGGTTACGGGCACGTACTTGGCGCGCGCTCACGCAAAGACAGGGGATGGATCATGGCTAAGCCGTCGAAATCGCGTCGTGAACAGAGGCGAATATGCAACCTCGTGCCCACACCGGCGGAAAGCACCAAAACCGACTGGCAATTCGCCGATGCCGTCGATGCCGGCGTGCTGGGCGCCCCGGCCCGTCTCGCGGCAAGCCTCGATCTCCGTAAGTCCTGGTGGGACGTCGGCGATCAAGGCAATACCGGTTCATGTGTCGGATGGGGATCGACCGATGGGGTCGCCCGGTACATGTTCGTGACCGCGGGCCGGCTGACGCAGGCCACCAAGCTCTCGCCGCGTTTCACCTGGATGGCGTGCAAGGAAACCGACACGTTCACATCCCGGCCCGAGACGATGATCGAAGAAGCGGGCACGACACTGAAGGCGGCGGTCGACGTCCTTCGCAGGTACGGCGCCGTGACAGAGTCCATGTTGCCGTTCAAGATCAGCACCACGATGTACACGGGCAGCGAGAACACCTTTTACGCGACCGCCGCAAGCCGCAAGGTGGCCTCTTATTTCAATCTGCGACGCAACCTCGCCAACTGGCGCTCTTGGCTGGCGCAGAACGGGCCGATCCTCGTCGGCCTCAACGTCGATGCGACGTGGGACGATGCCACAGCGACGAAGGGCAAGCTCGACACATTCCAGCCGGACACGGTGCGCGGTGGTCACGCGGTGGCCGTGGTTGGCTACACCCGCGATAAGCGCTTCATCATCCGTAACAGCTGGGGCACCACGTGGGGTGATAAGGGATTCGCGTATGCGAGCGAGGCCTATATCAACGCCGGCTTCTACGACGAAAGCTATGGCGTGACCCTCTGAGCTGGCACAGTGGCCGCCTCGTTTCGGGGGCTAGGCTGATTGCGCGCCGACCGGTTGATCGAAAGGCCTTGCAGGAGGGCACGTGACGATAACCCTCACGGAACGTGACGACAACAGCCGGATCCAGGCTCGCGTCGGTGACACGCTCGAGGTCCGGTTGCCCGAGATCGCCAGCGCGGGATATCGCTGGTCGCCCGATGACCTCAACCCAAACATGTTCGAGCTGAAGGACGCTGGCGCCGAGTACCCAGCCGGGGCGGTCGGAGCGGGCGGACAGGCGATATTTCGCATCACTGTCCGCACGGCAGGTAGTGGAGCCTTGCGCCTGAAGTATTGGCGACCATGGGAAGGCGAGACAGGCGTGCAGAGGCGCTTCGCCGTGGAAGTGGAGGCGGCTGAACCGTAAGCGGCGGCCAATTCGATGCAATGCCTTCAGGATTGGGAGCGACCCGGTCGAGCCGGTACTCGCTGTCAACAACCTGCCGCGGAATACTCGTCGTGTCTGCGCCACCACTGATAGGGCGGTGTCTGCGGATAGCCGTCGGGTGAGTCCTCCCACTCCTCTTGACGGCCGAGGGCGGTGATGTCGAGATAGGCCCAGGTGCTGCCCATCGCCTCGTCGCCCCGGTTGTCGACGAAGTACGTGCGGAAGATCCCGTCGCCGTCTCGGAGGAACGCGTTGGTGCCGTGCCACTCGTCGACACCGAAGTCGGCCTCGAACGAATCCGTCAGGGTGTACCAGGGGATGTCCCATCCCATCCGCTTCTTCAGCTGCGCGATCGCATCCTGAGGCGCGCGGGAGACGAACACCAGTGTGGTGTCGCGGGCGTTGAGGTGTGCCAGATGGCCCACCTGGTCGGCGAGCATCGAACAACCCGGGCAACCGGCATCGGGCCAGCCGTCGACATCGGGCTGGAAGAAGAAGCGGTAGACGACGAGCTGCCGCCTGCCGTCGAACAGGTCGAGCAGGCCGGCCGGACCGCGGGGACCGTCGAACAGGTAGTCCTTCTCGACCGCCATCCTCGGCATCCTGCGACGCTGTGCGGCCAGCGCATCACGAGCGCGGGTGAGCTCCTTCTCCTTCACCAGCAATTCCTGGCGGGCGCTGTCCCACTCCTGCGGTGAGACGATCGGCGGCAAGTCCATCGCCGTGTACCTCCTTCGAGTCGGTCCGAATATATAGACACGGGTGACGGGCGAAAGTCATCGCCGCCTCGAGGGGTCGTCGATCCGATCTCGCGGCATATGCAACCCTTGCAAGTTCGTCGCCACTATCTTTCTCAGAGAGGGACCCTTTGCCTCCCGTAAGCGAAATGCTCAGCGGGACGCTTACATTCGGGGGGAAACGTCATGTCAGGCGATGTGCGTAAGGCAGTGACCGGAGCTTCGATCGGCAACGCCGTCGAATGGTTCGACTTCGCCATCTACGGCTTCCTCGCTACGTTCATCGCCGCCAATTTCTTTCCATCGGGAAATGAAACCGCGGCTCTGCTGAACACTTTCGCGATCTTCGCGGCGGCGTTCTTCATGCGACCACTCGGCGGGTTCGTGTTCGGACCGCTGGGCGACCGGGTCGGGCGGCAACGGGTGCTGGCCATCGTCATCCTGTTGATGGCCGCCTCGACGCTGGCCATCGGCCTGCTGCCGACCTACGCCACGATCGGTGTCGCCGCCCCACTGCTGCTGTTGTTCCTGCGCTGCCTGCAGGGCTTCTCCGCCGGCGGCGAATACGGCGGCGGCGCGGTGTATCTCGCCGAGTTCGCGACCGACAAGCGACGCGGCCTGACGGTGACGTTCATGGTGTGGTCCGGGGTGCTCGGGTTCCTGATCGGCTCGGTGACGGTGACGCTGCTGCAGGCGCTGCTGCCCGCGGGTGCGATGGAGAGCTACGGCTGGCGCATCCCGTTTCTGCTCGCCGGGCCGCTGGGCCTCGTCGGTCTCTACATCCGCCTGCGCCTGGCCGACACCCCGCATTTCGCGGAGCTGAGCAAGGCCCAACAGGTCGCAAGTTCGCCACTGAAGGAGGCGGTCAGCACAGCGTGGCGGTCGATCCTGCGGGTGATCGGCCTGATGATCGTCTTCAACATCGGCTACTACGTCGTGTTCACGTTCCTGCCGACCTACTTCATCAAGACGCTGCACTTCTCCAAGACCAACGCGTTCGTGTCCATCACACTGGCCAGCCTGGTGGCGCTGGTCCTCATCCTGCCGCTGGCCGCGCTGTCGGATCGGGTCGGCAGGCGGCCGATGCTGATCGCCGGTTCGCTGGCGTTCGCGATCTTCGGCTACCCGCTGTTTCTGCTGCTGAACTCGGGTTCGCTGGTGGCCGCGATCGCGGCGCACTGCGGACTGGCGGTGATCGAGGCCGTATACGTGTCCTCGGCCGTCGCAGCGGGCGTCGAACTGTTCGCCACCCGCGTGCGCTACAGCGGGTTCTCCATCGGCTACAACATCTGCGTCGCCGCGTTCGGCGGCACCACGCCCTACGTGGTCACCTGGCTCACAGCAGCGACTGGCGACAACGTGGCGCCCGCGTACTACGTCGTGGTCGCCGCGATCGTGTCGCTGGTGACCATCCTGACCATCCGGGAGACCGCAGCGCGTCCCCTCCGGCAGGGCGTAGCGGACGAAATGTTCCAATCCGGGGCAGATGTTCACAGGGCCGCGACCGCGGGGTAGCGACGGAGTTACAGTTAGGGCGTGCCGCCGCAGACTGACCGCGCGACGCGGCCCAAGTTGACATCACGCGGCGTTGCAACCCGCAGCCGCATCGTCCTTGCCGCCGCCGAGCTGATGCATGTCCAGGGCGTCGCAGCGACGACCATCGACGACGTGCTGGCAGCCAGCGCGACGAGCAAATCCCAGTTCTACCAACACTTCGACGACAAATCAGAACTGGTGTACGAGGTCATCACGATGCGCGCCGACGAGATCCTGTCGTGGCAGCGCCTCCGGCTGGAAAAGGTGGACACCTTCCGCGGGCTCTATGCGTGGCGCGACGCCATGGTGCAGCGGTGTGCGTTGCGGCGCGGGCTGTGGGGTTGCGAATTGGGTTCTCTGGCCGCCGAATTGTCCGACACGGACGACCAAGCGAGGGCCTCGCTGTCCGAGCACTTCACAGAATGGCGGGGCCTGCTCGGCGCGGCGCTGGAGCGGATGCGCGACCATGGCGCGCTCGTCGCCGACGTCGACGTGAAATCCCTTGCGACGGGCCTACTTGCGGCGGTGGAAGGCGGCTACCTGCTGTCGCAGACGGGACGCGACCCGAGGCTCATGCAGTCGGCGCTGAACATGGCGATCGGCCATGTGGCGTCCTTCGCGACCGCCGGCACAGCAGTGCGGTGACGGCGGCCGCGATCTGGACCTGATCGACCAGTCCGGCGTCAGTTGTCACCGGGGATGGCCGTCGGCGGGGGCGGCGCCTTGACAGGAGGCGTGAACAGGTTGCCGCCTGTCGGGTTGATCGACTTCTCCGTCGGCGCAGGCGAGGGCGGCGGTGCCGTCGTCGTCACGCTGGTGGTAGTCGTGGTGGTGGTGGGCGTGGTGGTTTCCGGTGCCTTCTGACCCTGGCCACAGGCTGAGAGCACGCCCATGGCGATGATCGCGCCCATGCCGGCGGTAGCGGCGAGGCGACGGGTGCCTAACCTCATAATGCGTCCTATCTGTATCGAGAACTGAACTATATCGTCCAAAAAACCAGGTAGTCAACGCGGAAACCGCACAATATGGGCCATCTTGCCGGTATCTGCATTGCCGTGCATTAGACGATGCGGTCCAAAAGGGGTTGCCCTGTCAAGGGCCTGGTCAGATTGGCAGGAAGTTGCATCGCTCCTACCAGCGTCTTGCCAGCCGGCGGCTCTAACGTCCAGTGTCTGCGAAGCACAAACACAGCTAGATCACACGGAGGTCGCACGTGAAGAAGTTCGGCGTCTACGCCACCACTGCTGTCGGTGCGATGGCCGTGTCGATGGCGTTCTTTGGATCGGGGGTTGCTGCGGCCGATGACTACAGCGGCCAGACCTACAGCGATGCGTCGAAGGCCATCAGCGATGCGGGCCAGAAGGCCGTCATCGCCAGCCGGGCCGGTGACACGTTGTCCGATGACGACTGCATCGTCACGCATTCACAGTCGGCGCCGTGGATCAAGGGTGACGACTTCTCGCCCGTCACCGACACGGTGCTGGTCTACCTGAATTGCAACGCCACCGTGGCGACCGCCAAGGATCCCGGAAACTCGGCGGGCAGCCCGGAGGGCAGGGCCGCCATTGCGAAAGCTCAGGAGCAGCAGCAACAGGAACAGTCCGGCAGCTCAGGCGGATAGCGCGCACCCCGCCTTCCCCGGCCTCCCAGGCCGCTGACCAGTAGGGTGAGGTCAGGCATTCACAAAGGGGAGGCGCGAAGTATGAAGCTTCAGGTGTTGCCCTACGTCACCGTCGAGGTCGACGACCGGCTCCGTCGTCGGTTGCGCCGTGCCGGCGAACGGCTGCGGATCAATGTCAGGGCATATCTGCTGAGCGCCGCCGACGATGTCGACGCGGCCGGTGACAAGGTGCGCGACTTGTGCGACCGGGCCGTCAACCGGGTCGACTCGGTGGTTGCGACGGTCAACGACCGGCTCGGCGACGACGAACCCCAGCAGCCGCGCCTGCACCTGGTCGCCGGCCGCGAAGCCAGCTAGCCGTCACAAGGTCCGCGCGCCGGCGCGGCCACCGACGAAGAACGATCCAGCGATCGCCACCAGGCCCACGATCGTCACCGGAATGGTCCACGCCCGTCGACCTGACACCGCCGAGTGACACTGCGCGGTGTAGTTCGTGTGAGGGATGATCTGGTTGAGTATCGGCAGGTTGGCCGGGTTGCTGTTGTCCGCCTGCTGCGCCGCCGACGAATCCTGAGCCAAGCCGTCGCCGCAGCCGATGCTGCCGTTGTCCGGTCCCGGCACCGACACGGGCACCAGCAGCCCCACCACGCCAACGACCAGCGCGACCGCCCCCACGAGCAGAATCAATCGACGCAAATTCATGTGCTGGTTTATGCCCGACCAGGTCAGTGTCGAAACCATGTTGATACCGGCCCGCGCTGGGCGGCAGGTCGCCGCATATGTTGTTCTTGTTCAATGTGGTGGCCGTGGCCCGAAAGGAGCGCGACGCTTTGGTAGGCCATGGTCTGGTGGTGGTGCTGGCCGTGCTCGCCGCGGTGTTCCTCGCAATCGGCATCGTGATGCGCCAGCGCGCCACCATGGACGTGCCGCAAGAGCACGGCGTGAGCTCCGTGATGTTCCTGACGCTGCTTCGCCGCCCGCTGTGGTGGGCAGGCACCGCCGCGGCCGTCGCGGGCTACGTCTTTCAGGCGCTGGCGCTCGCGAAGGGCTCGCTGCTCTTGGTGCAGCCGATCCTGGTGTCCGCCCTGCTGTTCGCGTTGCCGTTGAGCGCCAGGCTTGCCCACCGCCGCGTCACCCGTGCCGAATGGATTTGGGCGGTGGTGCTGACCATCGCCCTGGCGGTGTTCGTCGTGTTGGCGCGCACCACTCCGGGCGACTACGAGGCCTCGCTACCGACGTCGGCACTCGTCGCGGTGATCTGCACGGCTGCGGTGTGCGCGTGCGTCGTCGTCGCGACTCGCACCATGGGATGGAAGCGGGCGGTTTTGCTTGCGCTCGCGGTGGGCGTGCTGTTCGGTGTCGTCGCGGTGCTGACCAAGCTGGTGATGCACGTGCTCATTCATGAAGGGGCGCGGGCGCTGTTCCTCACCCCGGTGCCGTATCTGCTTGTCGTGATCGGTGTACTCGCAACGTTCCTGCAGCAGTCGGCCTTCCATGCGGGATCGCTGCAGACGTCGGTGCCCACGATGCTGGTACTCGAGCCTGTCATCGCCGTGCTACTCGGGGCGATCGTGCTGGGGGAGAACCTCGACGTCAGTCGCCTCGACGCGGTGCTGATCACCATCAGCACCGTCGCGATGGCGGCGGCCACCGTTGCGCTCGGCCGCGACGAGGGTGCGTACGAGGAGCAGCTCGAGGCGGCGGTGGCGCAGCGCTCCGCCTAGTGTGTCTCGGAATCGGTTGTCTGCGGCGGTGTTTCGGCGATGGGCACGGGTCGCAGCAACGCCCACGCGATGAACACGATCGATACGCCGATCAGTACCAGGCCCACCCACCAGTTGGCGTCGGTGCCGACGTACAGATCGACGGGGTTGTCGCTGGCGCTGCTGTGGTGGTCACCGAGCAGTCCGGGGGCGAAGCCGGCGATGGTCAGCACGACGCCGTAGATGCCGAGCAGCGAGCCGATGATGTTGCGAACGTCGAATAGGTGTCGCATCACAGTTCCTAATCAGTGGAATCCGTCTTAGTGGAAAACAATGTTGAGAACGATAACCAGGGCGAGTGAAACGGCGGCGAGCGGAACAGGCTTGTAGTACCAGGCCTTTCCGGCGCTCTCGGGATCGGAGAAAACATCCTTCGAAGTCTCGGAGTAGACCAGTCCCACCAATTCGTTGGCAGGCTTCGGAGTCGTGACCATGGTGACCGCCACGCTGACCAGGATGTCGACGACGAAGGCCACCGACGCGGCGACGAACGGCACGCCCTGGCCGGGCAGGCTGATGACACCGACCTTGGACAGGATGAAAACGAAGATGGCAGAGAGGGTTCCACACACCAGGCCGGCCCAGCCCGCAGTCGAGGTCATCCGTTTCCAGAACATGCCGAGAATGAACGTCGCGAACAGCGGGGCGTTGAAGAAGCCGAACAGCGTTTGCAGGTAGTCCATCAGGTTGGAGTAGCCCGCCGCGATCAACGCGGTGAAGATGGCGAGGATCGTGGCCGCGATAGTGGCGATCCGCCCAACCAGGATGTAGTAGCTGTCGGGCCGGTCCTTGACCACGTAGTCCTGCCAGATGTCGTAGCTGAACACGGTGTTGAACGCAGAGATGTTGGCCGCCATGCCCGCCATGAAGGAGGCGAGCAGACCGGCGACGGCGACACCCAGCAGGCCGTTGGGCAGGATGTCGCGGATCATCAGCAGCATCGCGTCGTTGTAGGTGATGTCGCCTTCGCCTGTCGTCTTCAGCCGGATCATGTCACCGATCGCCGCGGCGGCGATCATGCCGGGCACGATAATGACGAAGGGAATGAACATCTTCGGGAACGAGCCGATGATCGGGGAGCGCCGCGCCGCGGAGATGGAATCCGAGGCCATCGCGCGCTGTACCTCGACGAAGTTGGTCGTCCAGTAGCCGAATGACAGCACGAACCCGAGGCCGAACACGATGCCGATCACCGACCACACGGGGCTTTCGAAACCTGACAACGCCTGACCCGGCCACGTGTTGAGTTGCTCGTGCACCGACGCCGTCACCTTGCCGTCGGTCATGGTGTCTATTACCTTGTCCTTCAGGCCATTCCAGCCGCCGACCTTGATCAGCCCGAATATGGTCAGTGGAACCAGCGCCGCCACGATCACGAAGAACTGCAGCACCTCGTTGTAGATCGCCGCCGAAAGTCCGCCGAGCGTGATGTAGCTGAGCACCACGAGCGCGGCGACAATCAGCGAGAGCCAGCGCGGCCAGCCCAGGAGCGCGTTGATCACCGTCGCGAGCAGGAACAGGTTCACACCCGCGATCAGCACCTGAGCGGTGGCGAAGCTGATCGCGTTCACCAGGTGGGCACCGGGGCCAAAGCGCCGCCGCATGAACTCGGGAACGCTTCGCACCTTCGAGCCGTAGTAGAACGGCATCATCACCACGCCGAGGAACAGCATGGCCGGGATGGCGCCGATCCAGTAGTAGTGCATCGTCGAAAGGCCGACCTGCGCACCGTTGGCGGACATGCCCATGATCTCGACGGCTCCGAGGTTCGCCGAGATGAACGCCAGGCCGGTCACCCACGCGGGCAGCCTGCGGCCGGACAGGAAGAAGTCCAGGCTGGTCGAGATCTGGCTTCGGGCGATGAAGCCGATACCGAGAACGAAGACGAAGTAGATCGCGACAAGCAGGTAGTCGAGCCATCCGAGGTTGAGGCGCAGCACGTTCTCGGCAGCCAGTGTCGTGGTGGTCCCACTCATATCTGAGTCATCAACTCCTTCATCGGAGAGGGCACAAGTTCGGTCAGAAGCAACCAGAAACTAACAGGACTAACCCAGCAAACTGGGCTAAATCAAGAAAAATTGTTTGATATTGTGCGTTCCCATGCTCGCCGCTGAACGTCGCCACGCGATCCTGCGGGCGTTGAACGCCGGCGGTGCGGTCCGCGTGGTCGAGCTGGCCGCCGAACTCGACGTGTCCGAGATGACCGTCCGGCGCGACCTCGACGCGCTCGATGCCCAGAACCTGTTGCGCAAGGTGCACGGCGGCGCGGTGACTCGGCACAACCGCGGTGAAGAACCGTGGTCGTCGGTGAAAGCCGGTCAACAGCGCGCCGAGAAGGCCGCGATCGCGGCGGTGGCGGCGGACACCGTCGAGGACGGCATGACGATCGCGATCAGCGCGGGCACGACCACCACCGAGTTCGCCCGCCGGCTGCGACACCGGTCATCGATCACCGTGATCACGAATTCGATCAATGTCTTCGAGGTGCTGACCGATCCCGGCGCAGATGCCGCCGACGCACCGCAGGTGTATCTGTCCGGCGGCGTGCGCACCCCGTCGGATGCGCTGGTGGGACCGCTCGCCGAGGCGGCCATCAACTCCTTTCGGGTGGACGGCACATATCTCGGTGTACACGGGTTCGATCCGGAGGCCGGCCTCACGACACCGAATATCGCTGAGGCGCAGACCAATCGGACATTGATCGGGGTCGGCGCGCAACTGACGGTGCTCGCCGATCACACGAAATACCGGGAAGTGGGGACCAACGTGTTCGCGCGGATGCGCCGGGTGGACAACCTGATCGTCGATGACGGGCTGGCTCTCGTGGACCGCGGCATCATCGAGATGCACGTCGGTCGGCTGACGATCGCCACGGTGCAGCCATGACGGACCTCGTGACGCGGTGGCCACTGGCGGACGGCCGCGAGCTGCTGTTGTTCTCGCTGCCGGGGCACACGCCGGCGCCGGTGCCCGACAAGCGTCCGCTGCCTGACCGCGGAAACCAACAGTCCGACTTGCGATTCGACCGTCAGACCGGCCAATGGGTGATCATCGCGGCGCTGCGTCAGGACCGGACCTACAAGCCGCCCGCCGACCAATGTCCCCTCTGTCCGGGACCATCGGGGCTGACCAGTGAAATCCCCGCTCCCGATTACGACGTCGCGGTCTTCGAGAACCGGTTCCCCAGCCTGTCCGGTGCGGGTAGCGCGCCATTTGCGCTTCCTGCCGTCAACGCCGATCTGTTCGTGACCGCGCCGGGCCACGGCCGATGCGAGGTGATCTGCTTCTCAAGCGATCACACCGGCTCGTTCAGCCAACTGGAACTGCCGCACGCGCGACTCGTCGTCGACGCGTGGCGGCACCGCACCGCCGATCTGATGGCCCGCCCCGGCATCGCGCACGTGTTCTGCTTCGAGAACCGCGGCGAGGAGATCGGCGTGACGTTGACCCATCCGCACGGCCAGATCTACGGCTATCCGTACCTGCCCCCGCGCACGGCGGTCATGCTGCGTGAGGCACGCGCCCATGCCGAGCGAACCGGCGGCAATCTGTTCACCGACATCCTCGCCAACGAGGTGGCCGACGGCAGCCGCATCGTCGTCAGGACGGAGCGGTTCACCGCGTTCGTTCCGTTCGCCGCCAGGTGGCCCGTCGAGGTGCACATCTATCCGAACCGGTTCGTGCACAACCTCGTTGACCTGACCGATTCCGAGCTCGACGATTTCGCGCACATCTACCTCGACGTGCTCGGCAGGTTCGACCGCATGTATCCGACTGCACTGCCGTATATTTCGGCGCTGCACCAATACACCGATGCCGACGAACAGCGCGAGGGCTACTTCCATGTCGAGCTGATGTCGGTGCGGCGCAGCGCGACCAAGCTGAAGTTCCTGGCCGGTTCCGAGTCGGCGATGGACGCATTCATCAGCGACGTCACACCAGAAAGCGTCGCGCAGCGGCTGCGGGAGCTCGGATGACCGCGATCAGATACGCGGCGCCGGGCCGGATCAACCTGATCGGCGAACACACCGACTACAACCTGGGTTTCGCGCTGCCGATCGCGCTGCCCGAACGCACGGTCGTGACGTATGTGCCCGACGACGGCGCCGAGATCACGGTGCGCAGCGACCGGGAGCACGGCGCGATCCGCATCCCGCTCGATACCTCTCCGGGTGACGTGGCCGGCTGGGCCGGGTATGTGGCGGGGGTGATCTGGGCGCTGCGCGGCGCGGGCCATCGCGTCCGGGGCGGGACGATGTCGATCACGAGTGACGTCGAGATGGGCTCTGGGGTGTCGTCTTCGGCGGCATTGGAGTGTGCGGTCATCGGTGCACTCGCGACGGATGCGGACCTTCGCGTCGATCGGATCGAGTTGGCGCACCTCGCGCAGCGGGCCGAGAACGACTATGTCGGTGCGCCGACCGGGATGATGGACCAGCTGGCCTCGCTGTGCGGAGAGCCGGGCAAGGCGTTGATGATCGACTTCAGGGAGCCGACCGTGCGGCCGGTCACGTTCGATCCGGATGCCAACGGGGTTGCCTTGCTGCTGATCAATTCGCGTGCGCCGCACCAACATGCGGGTGGGGAATACGCGTTGCGCCGGGCATCGTGCGAACGGGCGGCGGCCGCCCTCGGCGTGTCGTCGTTGCGGGAGGTGCAGGACCGTGGTGTTGCGGTTCTATCCGCCGTCACGGACCCTGTCGATGCGCGCCGCGCCCGCCACATCCTGACCGACAACCAGCGCGTGCTTGATGTCGTTGCAGCGCTTGAGGAGTCCGACTTCACCACGATCGGTTTGTTGTTCAACGCCTCACAGGCTTCGATGCGTGACGACTTCGAGATCACCACCGCCCACATTGATCTGATCGCCGACACCGCCGTCGATGCGGGCGCGCTCGGCGCACGGATGACGGGCGGGGGGTTCGGCGGGTGCGTGATAGCCCTTGCGCCGGTCGCAAAGGCCGACCACATCGCCGACGCTGTTCGTGAAGCCGTCGCCGACGCAGGCTACAACGCGCCGGCGATCACCCGCACCCGGGCAGGCGAGGGTGCCGCACTAGTGCGTTAGCGGTGCCTCCGACAGCGCCGCCCACATCAACCGCGCGGCCTCACGCGTGCGCTCGTCCGGTGTGATCGGCATTCCCGTGTCCGGCTGCTCCGCAGGCGCGCCGCTGATGTGCTCGACGAGCGCCACCGCCAGCTCCCTCAGTTTCACGTTGAACTCCTGGCTGGCACGCCGCAGCATTCGCCACGCGTGTTCGGCGTCGCACCGCACCAAACCCATCAGCGCGCCCTTGGCCTGTTCGATGGCGCCGCGGGACTGAAGCACCGTGATGATGTCCGCTATAGCCGAAGCGTTTTCAGCAGCGGTGGTGATCAGCGCCGCTGACACGAGTTGCTCGTAGTTGATGAGACTGGCCACGGTCGCGGCACTGGCCGGTTGGCTGAGCGTGCAACAGACGACGACGGTGGCGTCGTCGGCCCAGACACCGGGCACCGCAGCTGCCCCATGCACCTGCTCCCAGATCGAATCATGTTGCGGTGCAAGGTCCCGCATGGTGGCCAAGGTCAGCTCGGGCCATCGGTCGTCGGTCCACAGGTCGAGGCTCAGCACCGGCACCTGGTAAGCGAGGGCATCGGGTACCGGGCCGCCGACACCCGACAGCTGGGCAGCGGCGAAGTCAGCGCCGATGCCGAGCGAGGCGATCACCGACGGCTGATCGTCATGAGCCTTGTCGTGGACGGTGATCGCCATGCCGAGCGCATCGAGCAGATCGAACTGCATGCGCTCGAGGATGCGCTTCATCAGCGCCACCAGCTGCGGGTGCTGGTGTGGCTGAAAGTACGGCGGAGCCATGTTCAGTCGCGGGTCACCACGGTCGCGACGCGATCGAGGCCGGAGATACTCAGCAGCGTCAAGATGGGTCCCGTCGCGGGCACGATGAGTGCGAGTTTGGTGGTCGCGGCAACGGCGAACAAAGCGCGCACGGCCGCGCTGTCGCAGTAGGTCACGTCCGACAGGTCGACAGTGATGGCGTCGTTGTTGGCGGCCGCTCGGTCGAGCACCTCGGAGAACTCGTTGACGTTGGCCAGGTCGATGTCGCCGGTCGCGATGACGACGGGCCGTTGCTCGGCCTCCTCAGCGGACATCCGGAACTGACTGTTGGTCATGGATGCAGCTCCTTGCGCATTTCCACCGTGGTCCCCTGCGGGGTTGGCGTGATCGTGACCGTATCGACGAGGGCTCTCATCAACCTGCTGCCATGTCCGCGTTGCCCTGGCGCATTCGACGCCGGTAGGTGCCAGCGTCCGTTGTCCTTGACCGTCAACGCTAGCCCGGTGGCGGTGGCCCGGACAGTGACCTCCAGTTCGACATCACGGGTGGCGCCACGGACCGCATGCTCGACGGCGTTGGAGGCCGCCTCCCCGACGGCGAGCAGGATGTCGCCGGCCGCGGCGGCGCTGACGGCGGCAGTGGGCAGCCAACTCCGCAGACCGGCGCGGATGACGGCGAGACTGCCCGGGATAGCGGGTAGTTGGATGCGCAACGGAGCGGGTTTGCGCATGTCGGTACCGGGAACGTGGGTCACCAGCACCTCCGGATGTCTTGGTCTGCCTCGCCTCGACAGCCGCAAATTGCCGTTGTTGTCATATCACGCGAAAGCCCGCGTCGTGCCATACCCGCCCCTATCCGATTGCGAACCGCATGCCGACGGTGGTGCCGTGCGCCGTGCCGTCGAGGTCCACCTGCTCGCTCAGCGTCCGCATCAGCAGCAGGCCCCGGCCCCTGGTACCGGGGTCGGCGGGCGGTGTCTTCCACGAGCCCGAGTCGGCGACCCTGATCTGTATGTGCCGGTCCTCGACCGCGGCCTGCACACGCATCATCCCCGGCTGCTGCCCGCGGTACGCGTGCTCGGCACTGTTGCTGCACGCCTCGTTTACCACCAGCACGATGTCCTCAGCGCGCGCGTTGGGCACATTCGCACCGCGCAGCCAGTCACCGAGTTGATGCCGCACGTCGGTCAACCGTGCTGGAATCGCCTCGATCTCGATGACGAGGGCGTTACCCGGGTGGCGGTAGAGCACGATCGCGACGTCGTCGTCGTAACCCATCGCGGGGGCCAGTTTGTCGAGCATCGCGTCGGCGACCGCGTCGACGGGCGCTTCCATCGTCTGCGCCATCACCTCGGCGACGCGAGCCATCCCCGCGTCGATCGGTTCATCACGGCGCTCGACGAGGCCGTCGGTGTAGAGCAGCAGCGTCGACCCTGCGGTCAGGGCCGTGGTGGCTTGCGGGCGTGGCTCGTGTCTGCGCACCGCCAACGGCACCGACCGCGCATCCGTCAACAGCTGCGGCGGCGAATCGGGCGCGGCGAGTACCGCGGGCACGTGTCCGGCGCTGCTGTACATCAGCGTTTCCGACCGAGTGTCGAGGATTGCGACAAATACCGTGGTGCAGAACGCATCTGGGATGAAGGCCGCCACCGAATCGAGCTGTTCGAGCAACCTGGCCGGCTCGGCACCGGTGAGCAGCAGAGCGCGGGCCGAGCTGCGCAGCTGACCCATCACCGCGGCAGCGGAGAGGCCGCGACCGACGCAGTCGCCGACGATGATGCCGATGCGGTCGTCGCCGACGGGCAGCACGTCGTACCAGTCGCCGCCGATCTCCAGAGGGGGTACCGCGGGCTCGTACCGCACCGCGAAGCCCGCGGGCAGTTCCGTGGGCGCGAGCATCGAACGCTGCAGCGTCAACGACGTCTCGCGGGCGAGCTCGAACTGGCGGACGTGCTGGATCGCCAGGCTGAGGTGTCCGACGACGGCGGTGACGAGCTGTCGGTCCTCCACGCTCACCCTGCGGGGCTGCGCGAATTCGAGCCACAGCGTGGTGTCCCGCGACAGTGTGGCGACGATGCCGTGCGCGATATCCGGCTCTGTCGCCCATCCGACGGGTTCGACAGTCAGCGGCAGCCACCCGCGGGCGTCCTCGAGTGAGCTGCGCAGCGGTGGGTCGAGGTCGTGCCACGGCGACGTCGACAGCGTTCCGG
Organism: uncultured Actinomycetota bacterium; assembly: GCA_963698965.1. GTDB lineage: Bacteria > Actinomycetota > Actinomycetes > Mycobacteriales > Mycobacteriaceae > Mycobacterium. The sequence goes on along the minus strand of CAVOSY010000026.1, from coordinate 278,250 downwards.
CCAGGTGGACGGTCGGATCATGCTCGCCCGCCGGCCACATGACGGCGGCGACACGTCCGACGCCAAGCGCCGTGCGGCACTCGTCGAGTGTCGCCGACAACACCTCGGCCACGTTCTTCGCCACGCTGACCGCGGTGGCGAGGTGTACGACGGCGCGCTCCCGGACGGCCGTGGCCCGCGTGGCGGTGATGTCGCGAATGGTGCCGACGTAGGTGTCCTGGTCTGCGCTCGGCGAGGTGACGGCGTTGACGCTGATCGCCACCCAGACGATGTGGCCGTCGCGGTGCCGGATCGGCGCCTCCGCCTCCAGCGTGCCCTGTGAGAGCAGTCTGGAGAGTCGCTCACCGGAGCCGGTGTCGTCGGCCATCCACGGGTGCGGCCACGTGTAGGGCACACGGTCGGCTCCGAAACCCGTGATGTCGGCGAACGCATCGTTGATCTCGACGACCGCGCCGGTGCGGTCGGCGACGAAGAAACCCTCCTGCAGCGAATTCACCAACGCGGTGCGGAACTGGTCGCGATCGGCGAGATCGTCGGCGCGGGCCCGTTGTTGTTCGTATCGCCTTGTGCCGTCGATGAATCCACGCGTCGCCACATCCAGCGCGGCCAGCGTCTGCAGCAGAAACTGCAGCGCGACCGCGTTCTCGCTGCCGGAGTCCTGCCCGTAGACCAGCCGGGAGTGGTTTTCGATGATCTCCAGCATGCTTATCTGGTCGGCCAGTGCTCGCCGTCCGAGTTCGTGACCGACCGCGAGGGTGTTCTCGCCCCGGGCGGCCAGGTAGGCCCGCAGCGCCGCCGCGTACTCGGCATGGAAGTCCGCGGCTTCTGTCATGACGAGGTGCCCCGGTGCCGCGCGGCGAGCACCAGCGCGTCATCGGATTCCCTGCTGTAGGCGTCGAGGATGTGTTCGGCGATCGTCATCGCGGGTGCGGCGAAGTCGATGTCCTTGACGTGGTCTTCGAGAATGCCGTCGGTCGCGATTACGAGCAGGTCGCCTGGGCTGATCGACACCTGATGGGTGGTCAGCGCGTGGGGTATGCGGTAGCCCACGATGCCGCCTGCCAGCAGGGCAGAGGCCCGGATCTGCGCACCCCCGGGGCTTTTGGCGACAAGGTCGGCGGTCACGTTGCCGATGCCGATCCAGCTCAGCGTGCCGGTCTCGAAGTCGATGCGGGTCAGCGTGATTGCCGCCCCTCGTGTATTGGCCAGGCCGCGGTGGCACAGCTGCAGCTGGACATCGAGTGGCTCAGTGCGACAACGGTTCACAATCTCTTCTGCGCGCAGCGCCGCGGTCTCGGCCGCTCTGCCGTGGCCGAGTCCGTCCGCTACGCCGAACAGCGCGGCCGCGCCGCCGACGTCGACCGCGATCGGAAAGTCGCCGCACACCTCTTCGCCAGGTAGTGGGCGCCGCGCCGCAGCCCACTCGATCCGCCCGATCCAACCTTTTCTACGCACTTGGCGGGATCCATTTCCACATCTCGACGACTGTGCCTTGCCCGGGTGTCGACTCGACGATCAGCCGGTCCATCAAGCGTCGCGCACCGGGCAGGCCGAGGCCAAGCCCGCGGCCCGTCGAGTAGCCGTCCTCCAGCGCTCGTTCGATGTCGACGATGCCCGGGCCCTCGTCCTCGGCACGCACCACCAACGCCTTGCGACCGTCCCGGTCGGCAACGGCGACCCTGATCGCGCCGGAGCCGGCGTAGCTGGTGATGTTGCGGGCGATCTCCGAGATCGCCGTCGCGATCATCGTGACGTCGGTCAGCGAGAAGCCGAGATCGCGCGCGAGCTGATGCCCGGCTTGGCGGGCTGCGACGATGTCGTCGGAATTCTTGACGTCGATCACTTCTTCACCCGGCGTCATTCGGCACCGTCGCGTCCGATCGTCGGCTGGCGCGATTCGAGTTGTCGATTGAGAAACGCGAGGCCCTCTTCGAGGTCCAGCGCCGTGTACATGTCGTCGAACACCAGCCCGAGTTGGACCATGGAGAAGGCCACCTCGGGCTGCAGGCCCACGATCACCGTGTCTGCGCCGCGCAGCCGGGTCATGTGCGCGATCGTGCGCAGTGACCGGGCAGCGAAAGAGTCCATCACGTCGATCGCGGTGACGTCGACGATGATGCCGCGGGCACGGTACCGGCTGACCCGCTCCATCAGATCGTGGCGCAGCCGTTCTGCATCGGAGTCGGTGAGCGCGGCCTGCACCGATGCGATGAGGATCGCGCCCTGTTTCAGGATGGGTACTGGCATGAGACGGTCGCGCTCGCGCGAATCATCCGTTCGTTTCGCCGGTGCGGCTCACTTCGTAGCCGAGGAGGCGTTCGGCCTCTTCGATCCCGCCCTGCAGGTCGCCGACCGCGTTCATCTTGGACAGGTCGAGCCCGATCGTCACCAGGGTCAACGCGATGTCCGACGACAGGCCGGTGATGATCACGCTCGCACCCATCAGGCCCGACGCGTCGACGGTCTGCACGAGGTGGTTGGCCACCGTGGAGTCGATGGTCGGCACACCGGTGATGTCGATGACGACCACCTTGGCGCGGTTGGCGCGGATCGCCCGCAACAGCTGCTCGGTGACCTGGCGGGCGCGCTGGCTGTCCAACACGCCGATGATCGGGAGGATCAACAACTGCTCGCGCACCTGAAGCACGGGCGTGGACAGCTCGCGGATGGCCTCCTGCTGCTGGCGGATGATGCGCTCGCGCTCCTGCACAAAGCCGACGGCCACCGTGTTGGCGATGCGGTTGGCGGCGGGCTCGTATGCGTCGAGCACCCGGTTCAGCAGGTCGAAGTCGGTCTGGTACTTCTCGAACAGAGAGCGCGCCAGCACGTCGCGCAGGAGCAGCACGATGCCGACCACCTCGTCGGTTTCGACGCCTCGCGGGATGATGCGCTCCGACAGGTCACGGGCATAGTCCTGCAACGCCTCGACGCTGCCGGTCTCCAGCACCTCGACGTAGCTGTCGTAAACCGTGGTGGCCTCGGAGAAGATCTCCTCCGGCGACATCGCCGTCAGCAGTTCGGCCTCGGTGATTCGGCGGGCCCACTCCTCGCGCAGGGCCGTCCGGTTCTGGCGAAGGTGCTGGACGAGTTGGGGCAGCAGATCCTGGCCCACAAGTTTGGTGACGGGTATGGCGATGCTGGGGAATTCTGTCGTCGAGTCAGACATGCGGCCTCCCAACTTCACTCGCGCTCGGTGGAAGTGCACGAGTCCTGTGCCGACACTAGCGTTAGCGTCGAGCGTCGAAGTAACCAATCTGCAGCTACAACCGAAAGACTAGGCTCTGTGCATGCCTGACCAGGAAGCGATCGCCACCGCGGTTGCCTACCAGAATGGGATCGCGGTGCTCAAGGTCGGTGGGGACATCGACCTGGCCACGGTCCCGGTATTGGAGGCCGCGATCGACGAGGCGCTGGTGCCGAAGCCGACGGGATTGGTGATCGACCTGTCCGAAGTCGGGTTCCTTGCCTCGGCGGGGCTGCAGGCCTTGGTGGCGACGCACAACAACGTCAGCCCGTCCGCGCAGTTCGCAGTCGTCGCGAACAGCGCCGCGACGAGCCGTCCGATTCAGTTGACCGGCCTCGACAAGATCTTCGAGTTGTATCCGACGCTCGACGAGGCGCTCACCGCGGTTCAGCCGAAATAGCTTGGCCGAAAACCGATTCCGTCGCCGTTATCAGGGCACCATCCAGGACAGCACAGACGCCTGCAGCGCCGAGATCACACACAGCAGCGCCAGGAACACCAAACTCCACACCACGACGCGACGGAAGATGTCGCCTTCCTTGCCGTTCATGCCGACCGCGGCCGCCGCGATGGCGAGATTCTGCGGCGAAATCATCTTGCCGAGCACTCCGCCAGAACTGTTCGTCGCTGCCATCAACACATCGGACAGCCCGGCCTGGTTTGCCGCGGTCACCTGAAGAGCGCCGAACAGCGAGTTCGCTGACGTATCCGAACCCGTGACGGCGGTACCGAGCCAGCCCAGCACCGGAGAGAGCAATGCGAACGCACCGCCGGCGCCCGCCATCCACGTGCCGAGAGTGATCGTCTGCCCCGACAGGTTCATCACGAACGCCAGCGCCAGCACCACCATCACGGTCACGATCGCGAACCGAAGCTGTACGAGTGTGGCGCCGTACGCCTTGACCGCACGCGGCACCGACAGCTTGAGCACGATCATCGTGAGCACCCCTGCGACGAGCATCTGCGTGCCGGGAGTGGTCAGCAGGTTCAGCGTGAACTCGGTCAGTGACACCGGTTTTCCCTTGGGACTCACAACGTGCAACCCCGGCCACTGGAACTTGATGGTCGCCTTGTCGAGCAGGTTCTTGACCGCGGTGATCTGACAGATCACGAAGACCGCGATGATGATCGCGTACGGCGCGTACGCACGCGCGACCTCGGCCCGGTCGTCGGGATTCGCGACGCGCTGTGCGAACTCTGGAGTCGGCTCATCGGCGGCGCCGCCCGCGATGACCGCGGGCGCCTGCTCGCGGCGCGGATGCCAGACGCGGACCATCGCGACCACCGCGGCCGCCGACAGCAGCGACGCGACCACGTCGGCCAACGGCACCGAGATGAAGTTGGAAGTCGCGTACTGCCCGATCGCGAAGACGACGCCGCACACCAGCGCCACCGGCCAGGTCTCCCGCAGACCGCGCCAACCGTCGACGATCGCGACCAGCGCCAACGGCACGAAAAGCGCGAGGATCGGCGTCTGCCTGCCCACCATCGCGCCGAGCGTGTCGCTCGGCAGGCCGGTCACCTTGCCCAGCGTCAGGATCGGGGTGGCCATCGCGCCGAATGCGACGGGAGCGGTGTTGGCGGTCAGCGCGAGCGCCGCCGCCTTGAGCGGACGGAAGCCAAGCGCCATCAACATCACCGACGTCACCGCGACCGGCGTGCCGAACCCGGCCAGCGCCTCCAACAGCGCGCCGAACGAGAACGCGATGATGACGGCTTGTACCCGCTGGTCATCGCTGACCCGTGCGAACGAGCGCCGCAGCACGTCGAAATGCCCTGTCTCGACGGTCATTTGGTAGACCCAGATCGCATTGATCACGATCCACAGAATCGGGAAGAACCCGAAGGCGGCGCCCTCTGTCCCGGCGAGCAGACTCTGACCGAGCGGCATCCCGTACACGAGGACCGCCACCACGATCGCCAGCGCGAGCGACACCAGCGACGCCAGCCATGCGGTCACCCGCAGCACGCCCAGCATCACGAACAACAGCAGCAGTGGCAGCGCCGCGACAAGCGAGCTCCACGCCAGGGATTGTGCGACCGGATCGAGAACCTGTTGGTACACGGCGACCACCTCGCGGGCACGGCGATACGAGCGACAAGGTGGGGTAGCCCGAATCGATGCAGTTCAACCCTCCGCTGAGTGACGCCTGCGTAATCACTGTGCGCCTGCTAAAACATTGGATTAGAGTTCCGTTCGCCAGATTGATCTTCAAAACAGCTGGCATAGGTCGGGAAGGACGAAATTATGGGTCGGATGGCTCGCCGTGTCGCGGCGCTTGTCGGTGGTGCTGCGATTGTGACGATGGTGGGCTTGACCGCCTCGTGCGCCAAGGAAGAGCAGAAAGCGCCGGAGACGACCACCACGACCACCACGACGACGACCACGTCGGCGGAGACGCCTGCACCGCCGCCGCCCGCACCGACCGAGAAGTCGATCAACCCGACTGGCGGCAACCTGTTCACGCCTCCTGTGAAGGCGCCGCCGCCGGCGACAGCCATCCCCGGCGATAACTAGAAACCCATCTGGCCAGCACGGACGTACGCTGGCGATTGTGGTAATCCGCCATTTCGGCACGCTAGCGCTCATTGCAGTCGGGGTGTTCGCGCTCGTCTCCGACCTGCGCCCGACGGTGTCCGGCAGCGCAGGCCTGATCAGCGGGCCTTACGCGTACCTGCTGGCCAGTTCCACCGACCTCGGGCCGTCGCACCGGCCCGACACCCAACTGACTGCCTCTCTGCGCGACTCGACCCGCCCTGACGCGCTGTTCGGGTGGGCCGGCGACCACGGGCTGACGGTGCGCTGGCGACCGGGCGAAACCTGGGCCGTCGTCGAGGGCGCCGCCGAGAATGTCGCAAAGGCCTTCGACGTCGAGGTGCACGACTACCGCGGCCAGCGCGGGCAGGACTTCTACGCCTCGCCGCAACAGCCGTCGATCCCCGAATCGCTACGCGACGAGGTCGCCGAGTTCGGCAGGATCCTGGGCTACACGCCGCACCACATGTCGCGACCGTCGTTCCTGCCGCTGGATGTGCCGGACAGGGGGCTGACCCCTGGCGGGTTGCTGACCACCTACAACGTCAACAAGCTCGCCGCCCAGGGATTCACCGGCAAGGGCACGACGATCGTCTTCTTCGCGTTCGACGGCTTCGAGCAGGCCGATCTCGACACGTTCGCCACCACCTACCGCCTACCGAAGTTCACCCCGACGGTGGTCGGCGGGCAACCGGGGGAGGCGCGTGGTGAGACGACGATGGATCTCGAGGTCGCCCATGCCGTCGCACCCGACGCACAGAAGGTTGTTTGGAACGCCCGTTCCACCGTGGAGAGCGACGGCGGCTACGAGAAGATCGGGCAGATGCTCGAGGACGCGGACCGGCAGTTCCCCGGGGCGATATGGAGCTTCTCGATCGGCTGGGGGTGCGACAAGCTGATCACCGCGGCCGATCTGGCGCCGATTCGCTCGGCCCTGAGGACCGCGCACTCGCACGGCACTACGGCGTTCAACGCCAGCGGAGACCTCGCGGGTCTCGAGTGCAAGGGCGGTGAGGACTGGTCGTCACCACCGGGGGCCAGCGACGTCGGCCTCGACTCGGTGGCCTCGCTGCCCGAGATGGTCGACGTCGGCGGCACCACGCTGTCGACCGACGCCAAAGGCGTATGGCAGGCCGAACAGGCGTGGTTCGATGTGCCGCTGTCCCAGGGCACCGGCGGCGGGGTGTCGTCGTTGTTCGACCGTCCGGATTGGCAGCGCGCGGTGATGCCCGACAAGGATCCGACCCGTCGGCTGACACCTGATGTCGCCGCGGTCGCGGATCCGTTCACCGGCGTGCAGATCGTGCTCAACCAACAACAACTCGTCGGCGGTGGTACGTCACAGTCCGCGCCGATCTGGGCCGGGCTCGCGGCGGTGATGACTCAGTACCTGCTCGCGAACGGCGGCCAGCCGCTCGGCGACCTCAACCCGATGCTGTATCGCATGGCTGCCGGTGCACCGCTGCCCGGGTTCCGGGACGTCGTATTGGGTGGGAACGCCGTCGACACGGCGGGCCCCGGCTACGACCTGGTGACCGGGCTGGGCACACCCGACATCGACAACATGGTGCGCAATGTGCTCGTTCTCCAGAAGGCAACACCATGAGCACGAATGACGAGCAGGTCCCCACCGCCGAATGCCGGATATGCCAGGTCGAAGTGCCGGCCGGCGAGTATTGCGGGCTGTGCGGCTGTCACCTGACCCCGCGGAAGGGCGAAGGCCCGGACTGGCTGCGCATCCGCGACTTCGGCGCCGCGCCCGGCGAACACCTGCTGCAGCCGTCGCTGGCGAGTTCGCTGTTCCCGCACCTGCCACCGCGGTCGCGCACCGTGTTCCGGGTCGGGCTGGCGGTGGTGTTCGTCGCCCTGGTTGCGTTCGCGCTGCTGCGGATGCCCGGAGCGCTCGTCACCGTCGAGGCGCTGGGCTTTCCGTTCCTGTTCGTGCTCTATCTCGTCGAGTCCGATGGGTTCCGTGACATCCCAACACCCATGTGGGTGCTGACCGCGGCGCTTGGCGTCGGGCTTGGGGTCGGATGGGTGCTCATGACGGGCATGATGGTGGCCCGGTCGTACGGAATCGAATTGGGCGCTGGCGTCGACGGGACCCGCATGTTGAGCACCGGGATCGGGATCCCGCTTGGCGGGGTGATCCTCATGCTGATGCCTGCAGTGATCGTGCGGCTGCTGCGGCCGCCCACGCGGGAATCGTTGGATGGCTTCATGGTTGGGGCGCTGGGCGCGCTCTCCTTCACCGCGGCAGCGACTCTGGCCCGGCTGGCCCCGCAGTTCGTCACGGGTGTGGTGAGCAAGCGGCCGATCGACAGCCTGCTCGTCGAGGCGGGCATCAGGGGAGTGGCAGTGCCGCTCACCGCGGCGGCGGCAGGCGGATTGATCGGCGCCGCACTGTGGTTCACCCGACCGCCGAGCAAGGAGAAGCAGCATCCCGGCGTCGTGCGCGCCCTTCTGGTGTTCTTCGCGGTGGCGGTGCTGGTGGTGTACGTGGGTCTTGGCCTGGTCGACGTCTCCCACTTTCCGCAGGTGCTGATGCTGGTGCTGTACCTGGCCGTTGCTGCGGTGGCGCTGTTCCTGTTACGTGTCGGGTTGCAGCTGGCGCTGTTGCACGAGGCGCACGACGAGATCCAGTCCGACGAGCCGCTGCTGTGCCCGCACTGTGGACATGTCGTTCCCGATATGGCGTTCTGTCCGGCGTGCGGCGTCGCGACGCGCGCGTCGTCACGCTCGTCGCGCACGTCACGACGTGACACGCGCCCGGTGCGCACCACTCAGGAGTCCGACGGGTCATGAGCGCGCCAACACCCAAGTTCTTCCCTGGTTATGCCGTCCCGCAGGGGTCATACGCCGCTCCGCCGGTACGCCACGCCAAGCAATCCCGCGTGTTGCTGATCTGGTTCCTCGCCATAGCGGTGATAGCCCTGACGCTGGTCGGTGTCACGATGCTGATAAGCAAGCCGCCCGCGCGATACATGTGCCCGCCCAGCTGCGGGCGGCCACCGACGGGAACCCCCGTCGAAACCAATCCCCGGTTCACCGCGCAGGACGGCGCCTTCTCGGTGTCGTATCCGGCCGAGGGGTCCGCGTACAAGATCACCACCAAACCCAACGGGGTGACAGCGGACTTGCAGGCGGGCGACGGTGGCACGTTGCAGTTGTTCAGTGAGGCCGCGGCGAACCGGTCACCGGAACAGATCGCCAAGAACTTGATCAGCCGGACGTTTCCGGATGCCCGCACCGCATACAAGATCCCCAACGCGATGGTCGGATACCAGCCCGGCTACGGCGAGGCAGCCGACTGCTGGCCGCAGGGCGCCAACAGCAGCTACATGAAGATGCGCGTGTTGGTGATGGTGGCCGTCAAGAACGATGTCGCTCTGGTGGCCGCCGCAGTGGGCCCGTTCCGCCCGTTCGGCCCGGACTTCGGCAGCGGCAAGCCGTCGGGCGCGAACCTCCAAATCGCCTTGGACATGGGCAAGTACGTCAACAGCTTTTCTTGGCGCGGCGACCCGCCAAGGTGATCAGGCGACGTCGGTCAGGCCGTAGCCACGATCCCTGGCGACTTCGGCCAGCAGAGCGCGCAGCCGGTGCCTGCCGCGGTGCAGCCGCGACATCACGGTTCCGATCGGGGCACCGGTGAGCTCGGCGATCTCCTTGAACCTGCGACCCTCGATATCGGCGTAATAGACCGCGGTGCGCAGCTTTTCGGGCAGCTGCCGCATCGCCTCCCTGACGTCGTTGTCGCCCAGCAGATCCAGCACCTGGTCCTCCGCCGAACGCAGTCCGCTGGACGAGTGCCTGGCCTCGGCGAGCAGCTGGCCGTCGGTGATCTCATCAGTCAGCCACTGCACCGGCCTGCGCTGCTGTTTGCGGTAACCGCTGATGTGGGTGTTCAACAGAATCCGGTACAACCAGCCACCGAGGTTGGTGCCGTCGCGAAATCCGTGAAACCCGGCGAATGCCTTGGCTGCGGTCTCCTGCAGCAAGTCTTCGGCCTCGGCGCGGTTGCGGGTCATCTTCATCGCTTGCGGATAGAACCCGTCGAGCAACGGGATCGCGTCACGCTCGAATCGAGCGGCCAGCGCTTCGTCGCGAATGGTCTCCAACTCCGGTGATGCGGTGCTACTGTGCATTCGACGCTCCTGGTTGCAACGGATCTCGTTGTATGCTCACAACTCTCATGACAGGCAGGCGTCCTGTCTGCACGGCTGACCCCACAATGGGGGTCCTGGAAACCCCACCCGGCGTATACCGGTTAACCCCCATACCGGGGGTTGTGAACAGGACCTGCCAGGCCACCACCACCGCGGCCGCAGCAAGAACGACCGTCGAGACGACGTGCCGGACCAGGCGCGCACCGGAGGTGGTGTCCATGGCGGCAACGATCCCGGGTTTTGCGGTGTGCGTCTTCGACGCTGGCGCCCATTCGGGATTACCGCTAGCGGCACTTGACACCCGTCCCCAGTCGGCCGACAGTAACCGCACAGTTGTCTGGCAGCAGCGCGAGTTATCCAGAATGCGTGACCGCGCGCGGGCCCGGCGGGGTCGAACAACATCGGCGGCGACACTCGGTAGGCCGGGTGTTGTCGCTCTTGGTGCGCCCGACGGCGCCGCCGATGTGGCTGGGCCTGGTCGTCGCGGCCGCGGTGATCTCGGCGGAGACACTGCTGGTGGTCGTGCTCAGGAGCCTCGCGCCGATGGACACCTTCGGCGTGGTGTACCTGCTTGGGGCGTTGGTCGTCGCGATCGGATGGGGAACCGGCCTGGCCGCGGTGACTTCGGTGGTGAGTGCGTTCGGATTCGGGTACTTCCGTGAATGGCCGAACGATGTCTTCGATCCCACCGACCTGCGCAACTGGGTGGTGATCGGCGTGTTCCTGCTCATCACGTTGATGGCCAACACGCTGGCCGGGTTCGCCAGGGACAGGGCAGCCGAGGCCGACGCACGCCGCCTCGAGGCGGACAGGACCGCTGAGCGACAGGCAGCGCTGAGGCGCGTCGCGACCGCGGTCGCGCAGGGAGCGCCGCCCAGTCACGTGTTCTCAACGGTGACAACGGAGTTGGCGCACGCTCTTCGCGCCCCCCACGCCGCACTGTTTCGGTACGAACCCGACGGGACCGCCGTGCTGCTCGCGGTCCACGACGATTCCGGCGAGCAGTCGACCATGGTGGGTGAGCGCTTCCTGCTCGAGGGTGACAATGCCGCGACCAGGGTGTTGCGTGAGGGCCGGACGGCGCCGATCGTCGTCGACGGTAGGGAATGGGGAGTGGCTGTGGTGAGTTCGTTTCGCACACAACCATTTCCGCCCGACACCGAGGCGCGCCTCGCCGACTTCGCCAAACTCGTGGCGATGGCGATCGCGAACGCGCAGGCCCAGTCGGATCTCACCGCGTCCCGGACGCGGATCGTGACGGCCGCCGACGACGCCCGCAGGCGTCTGGAGCGTGATCTGCACGACGGGGCGCAGCAGCGCCTGGTTTCGCTTGCGCTGAAGGCCCGGATGACCGAGCTGTCGCTGCCTGCCGGGCAGGATGAGATCAAAGAGCAGCTGATCGACATCGTGCAGGGCCTTGGCGATGTGTCCGAGGAGCTGCGAGCCATCTCCCGGGGCATCCATCCGGCGATCCTGTCCAAAGGCGGGCTCGGCCCGGCGCTGCGATCGCTGGCCTGGCGCTCGGCGGTGCCCGTCGAGCTCGACGTCGACGTAGCAGGCCGACTGCCCGACCGGGTCGAAGTGGCGGCGTATTACGTTGTGGCAGAGGCGCTCACCAACACCGCCCGGCATGCACATGCCGGCGAGGTCAAGGTGATTGTGAAAGCGGTCGACGGCCAGCTCGACCTGAAGATCCAGGACGATGGAATCGGAGGTGCGGACCTGGCGAACGGATCAGGTTTGATCGGGCTGGTCGATCGCGTCGAAGCCGTCGGCGGTCACCTGTGGGTGGACAGTCCCGTCGGGATTGGCACGTCACTTGCCGCGACCATTCCGTGTGCGGCGTAGTCCCGTAGCAACCGGCACCGACAAGTCTGTGTCGAGAGGCCGAGTTATCCACAGTTCTGAACTTCATCCACAGATTCTGTGACGGTCGGACCTGCGCTGGCTTGTTTGGCGGTGGTGGTGGATAGCGTTGGGGTGTGGGTGGATTCGTGACTGGGGAGGCGGCGCGTGAGCGGTTTCGCGCGTTGGCCGATCAGGTGGAGTCCGCTTACGCCGAAATCCGCTGCCTGTCCAGTGATGAGGTGGGCAACGAGTTCCGCGTGGAAATGGCCGAACACCTCGCGACTCAGGAACGCAGCAACCGCGGGCTGATGTATCGGGTATTCGGTGAGATCGCCGATCCGCCCGATCAGACCGCGATGGTGCCGGCGGTGGTGAACAGCCTGGCCGGGCGGCTGCGTCGCGCCCCGAGAGGTCAAACGCCGGATGAAGGTGGCCGCGCGCATCCGGCCGCGCCGCCAACTGAGCGGCCCGCCGCTGCCCCATATCACCGCCGCGATGCAGGCCGGGAGGATCGGGGAGGATCATCTGCGGGTGATCAGCTGGGCGATGAGGTGGAGCGCAGCCTGGTGCGCGAGGCGGCCAAAAACGATGCCGACATCGTTTCGGCCGCGGCCCGGCGTATCGATGAGATCTTCAACCCCGGCGGGGATTTCGACGAAGAAGACCGGGCCCGCCGCCGCGGCCTGACGCTGGGCGGCCAGGGCCCCGACGGCAGCCTCGCCGAGACCCGCGATGAGCGCAGCGCGGCGCAGCGTCCCCCGCAAGCGGGAGGTGCCCCCAGCCCACGGCGTCAAACTCGGCCTGAAGGCCGGGATCGCCTCCGGCGGGCTGGGCGCCCATCGCGGGCATGCGGTGACGGTGATCGTGCGCACCACGCTGGCCGAACTGGACCAGGCCGCCCATGCCGTCACCCACCCCGAGGTGCCGATGCCGGGTCCGGCGCGCACCGGCGGGGACAGCGCGCTGCCGATGCGCGAGGCGATCCGGATGGCCGCCGATTCCATCCACTACCTGGCGGTCTTCCATGAGCACACCGGACGCCCGATCGATCTGGGCCGGCAGGCCCGCATCGCCACCGCCGATCAGCGCATCATCTGCTACGCCAACGAATGTTTTGGTTACGCACTCTAAACTGGACAACGCGCCATGTAAGAGGAGCGGCAAGGAAATGGCAGACGACACCAGCTCGTTGAGTTTCCTCAGTCGACGCCCCTTTTGGTGGTTCCTGATAGGTCCGGCTGGCGCTGTTGGCTCGGTGTGGGGGAAGCGCCTAGCCGAGGACCGTCCACTTCTGGGTCATATCGTTTTCATCCTCGGCTTAGTGCTTATTGCGATCGGTCACGGCTGGGCTATCGACTGGGCGTATGTTCGTCTTGCCGGTCATCATCGGCATCATCAGCGACCCGCGTAAACGTAAGGAGCACGGACGCCTGCGCATCGTGTTTGACGCCCGCGACGGCGGCTGCACCCGGCCGGGCTGTCTGACACCGGGCTATTACAGCGAGGTACACCACAGCCCCGACTGGTCACCGGAGGGCGCCGCCGACGCCGACAAACTGTTCTTCCCCTGCGGCCCCGACCACGGCCTGCTCACCAGCGGGCACTACCGCGCCGAGGTCACCGACACCGGCCGGCTGGCCTGGACCGACGGCACCCAACCACCCGACATCAACCACGGCCACGACCCCGAAGAACTCCTGCACGGCAACACCGACCCACCCGACGAAGACGAGAAGTGATATTGGCGTTCAGCGGCTTTCGGGCTTACCAGTGCCGGGGCCCGCCCCAGGGATGCCACCAGCGATGTACCGGCCATCCGCCCCGAAACCCGTGTCCGTAGCCACGTCCGTAACCATGCCCGTGACCGTAACCGTACCAACCGGCCGGTTGCACCACCGCAGTCCCCGAATTCGACTCGGAAGGGTTGGCGTTGGCGACTCCCGCGCCGATGCCGAGGGTGGACGCGCCGACGACGCCGGCGATCGCCACGGTGCCAATCAATCGCTTGACATTCATAGGATGACTCCTTCGAAATCAATTACAAATAGGGAAGATTGATGCGCTCGCGCCCTACGGTCGATGCGTCCTCAGTGTTCCCACGCATTCCAGGCTTCCGCGGCCGACGGCACGCGTCGTCCCGGTTGGCGCCCAAAAGGCACCCCCAGCTAGCCGGTAGTCGTGGAGGTGAGCTCCCGGCACAACCTCACGTTGCTGTGCGGCACGTTCGTACCGTCGTAGAAGTCGTTGTGGTCCAACCAGGCCAAGGTCTTTTGCTGGGTATTCACACCGCATTTGGAGATGATCCACACCCTGCGTTCGAACAAGGCGACCAGCCTGGGAATCACCTCAAAGGCACCACAAAGCTGGTGTCGGGCGCCCCATCGGGACCGAGTCCGCAGCTGTCAGGCAGTCGTTTTCACCTTGGATGCCGCCGACTCGGGCATCGGTTCGTAACGCGCAAACGACCGTGTGAACGATCCAGCGCCATGCGACAGCGACCTCAAATCGATTGCGTAGCGGGTCAACTCGACCTCGGGAATCTCCGCCTTGATCAGCGTCCGGTCCTCGCCGACCTTGTCGGTACCGAGTACGCGGCCCCGTCGCCCTGCCAGGTCGCCCATCACTGCGCCGACCATGTCGTCGGGCACCAGTACCGACACGACATCGACCGGTTCGAGCAGGTTCACCCGGGTCGCCGCGGCGGCCTCGCGCAGCGCCAGCCCACCGGCCATCTGGAACGCGAAATCCGACGAGTCCACACTGTGGGCCTTGCCGTCGAACAACGTCACGCGGATGTCGACTACCGGATAGCCGGCGCTGACGCCCTTCTCCATCTGTGCGCGGACGCCCTTCTCGACGCTGGGAATGAAGTTGCGTGGCACGGAGCCGCCGACCACCTTGTCGACGAACTCGAAGCCGGTGCCCTCCGGAAGGGGCTCCACCGCGATGTCACACACCGCGTACTGGCCGTGGCCGCCGGACTGCTTGACGTGCCTGCCGTGCCCTTTCGCATTGCCGCCGAACGTTTCTCGCAGCGGGACCCGGAGTTCGATGGTGTCGACGGCAACGCCGTACCGCCGGGCCAGCGCATCAAGCACCACACCCGAATGGGCCTCACCCATGCACCACAGCACGATCTGATGTGTTTCAGGATTCTGCTCGATGTGCAGCGTCGGGTCCTCGGCGGCGAGTCGGCCCAACCCGACCGACAGCTTGTCCTCGTCGGTCTTGGCGCGTGGCTGCACCGCGACGGGCAATAGCGGTTCGGGCATCGTCCACGGCTTGAGCACCAGCGGATCGGACTTGTCGGACAGCGTGTCGCCCGTCTCTGCCCGGCTCAGCTTGCCGATCGCGCAGATGTCGCCTGCGACCACTTCGGGCGCGGGCCGCTGCTGCTTGCCAAGTGGGAACGAGAGCGTGCCGATGCGTTCATCCTCGTCGTGGTCGGCATGGCCTGCCATCGATGATCCGGAATCGGCATGAGTTCCGTCGGAACCGACGAACTGCGAGAGATGGCCCGAGACATGCACTGTCGCGTCGGGCCGGATGGTTCCGGAGAACACCCGGACCAGGCTCACCCTCCCGACGTAGGGGTCCGACGTTGTCTTGACAACCTCCGCGAGCAGCGGTCCGGCCTGGTCGCAGGCGAGCCCGTTGCGGGCCTTGCCCTGCGGCGTGAAGACCTCGGGCAGCTGGTGTTCCGGGGGCGACGGGAATGCGCTGGTGATGATCTCGAGCAGTTCGAGCGTTCCGACGCCGGTGCCGCTGCATGCGGGGATCACGGGGAAGAACGAAGCGCGGGCGACGGCTTTCTCCAGGTCGTCGATCAGCACGGACTGGTCGATTTCCTCGCCGCCGAGGTAGCGCTCCATCAAGGTCTCGTCCTCGGACTCCTCGATGATTCCCTCGATCAGCGTGCCGCGCAGTTCCTCGATCGCATCGGAGTACGACGCGTCGGGGGCGTGGGTCGTCGTGCGCTTGCCGCCGGCGTACTCGTAGTGCGTCTGCGACAGCAGTCCGATCAGGCCGGTGCACGGGGTGTCGGCGGCGAGGTACAGCGGAAGCACTTTGTCGCCGAACGCCTGCTGGGCCGCAGCGAGGGCGCTCTCATAGTTGGCGCGCGCGTGGTCGAGCTTGGTGATCACCACCGCGCGGGGCATGCCGACCTGAGCACACTCCAGCCACAGCGACTTGGTCGGATCGTCGACAGCTTCGTTCGCGGCGATCACGAACAGCGCACAGTCCGCGGCCCTCAGCCCGGCGCGCAACTCGCCCACGAAGTCGGCATAGCCGGGCGTGTCGATCAAGTTGACCTTGATCCCGTCGTGTTCGAGCGACGCGAGCGCGAGACCGACCGATCGCTGCTGTGCGATCTCCGCCTCGTCGCTGTCGCAGACTGTGTTGCCGTCGACCACGGAGCCCTGTCTGGTGAGAACCCCGGCGGCGACCAGGAGGGCCTCGACGAGTGTGGTCTTGCCGCCACCCGATGGGCCCACCAGCACCACATTGCGGATGGCGGCCGGACTGTCCGCGGTGGGGGCGGCTCCGGCGCCTTGGGAAGTTGTCGTCTTGTCGGCCATGACATTCCCTCCCGGGAAGCGACTGTGCTTCCCATCGGTCTGTTAATCCACAATTCCCCGAACCGACACCGAGCACAAGCGATTCGATGACTTTCGCGCACGTGAGCTTGCGCCTACCTGCCAGGTAATCGACAGCAGGCTGCTCCGCCGCGAGGGTTACAGCCATGACTACTCATGACGAACTCGCGCAGCGCTACATCGACACCTGGAACGAGACGGATCCGAGCGCCCGCCGAGCCGCCGTCGACCAGCTCTACACCGAGGAAGCCAGCTACATCGACCCGCTGGCCGTCGCCGACGGCCGCGAGGCGATCGCATCGATGATCGGCGCGGTTCAGCAGCAGTTCCCAGGCTTCAGATTCCGGTTGGCCGGGCCGGTCGACGGGCACCACAACCAGGCCCGCTTCGGCTGGGAGCTCGGCCCCGACGGGGCACCCGCACCGATCGTGGGCTTCGACGTCGCCGTCAGCGACGACTCCGGCCGCATCCAGACCGTGCTCGGCTTCCTCGACAAGGTCCCCGCGCCGGCCTGAGCGCATCACGCGTGCCAGGACGACCAGCGCTGCACCTCGACCGTGACCACCGGCCCGTCGAGCGCAATGCGTTGGTACTGAACGTATTTCTTGCGCAACAGGGCGTAGCCGGCGGCCATCTCCTCGCCGCTGTGGTGGACCGCCGCTACGCCGTCTGCGCGCACCCACCACAACTGCGACCAGTCGTCGGCGTAGTGGTCGACAAGCATGCTCACCTGCGGATTGGCCTCGATGTTCGCCAACCGGCGAAGTCGTTGTGTGGTCTTACGTTTGGCGTCGACCGCCGTATAGACAACATCGCCGTGGACCGCGAACACGACTGGGACCAGATGCGGCCTACCGTCGGCCCCGACCGTGGCAAGCATGGCCACGGGCGATTCGGCGAACTTCACGACGGCTTCGTTTTCGGCCATCAATCCAGACTATTCCTGGCCGCTTCCGCGCACGTCGGGCGCTCCGTGGCGCGCGACAGCAGTGTGTACAAGGTCTCTTGTTCCTGCGGCGTCAACGGACTGAGGACCCGCTGCTCGACCCGAGTCAGAAGCTCCTCGATGTCCTTTAGTCGGGCCCTGCCTGCTGCGGTCAGCGCGACGGTGTGGCGGCGACGATCCTGCGGCGACCGGCGCCGCTGCACCAGATCGTCGGCCTCCAACTCATTGAGCAGCGCGACGACATTGGTGGCGTCCATCCCCAGCGTCGCCGAAAGGTCCGACTGATTCTGCTCGCCGAGATCGCGTAGCAGGGTCAGCGCGATGACGTGGCGCGCACGCAGGCCGAATACGGCGAGTTCGGCCTCGGCCTCGGTCTGCATCCGGCGGGCGAGGTGGACCAGCAGCGGTGTCGACAGGTGCTCCGCGGGCCGGACAACGGGCAGGTCATCCACCTGTCCAGGCTACTGGAATAAACAAACAGTCAGCCTGGTATAGATAGTTGGCATTACACAAACTATCTATGGAGGACTAGAGATGGCCCACCTGCTTCACATCGACTCGTCCGTGCAGGGCGACCGCTCCGTCAGCCGGCGTCTTACCGCCCGTGCGGCCGACCGCTGGCGCGCGACGCATCCCGGCGGCACGGTCAACTACCGCGACCTCGCCGTGAACCCGGTACCGCACCTCGACGGCGTGACAGGGACGGCCCGATTGCTGCCCGTCGACCAGCACACGCCGGCGCAGCACGAGTCGTTCGCGCTGAGCGTCGTGCTTGTCGACGAGATCAAGAACGCCGACACGGTTCTGTTGGGTCTGCCGTTGTACAACTTCGGGCCGCCGAGCGCCGTCAAGGCCTGGGTGGACCACATCGTGGCGCCGGGCCTGTCGATCGATGCCGAAACCGGCGAAGGCCTGTTGGGCGCCACCGACTTCGTCGTGCTCACCAGCCGTGGCGGCGGATACGCGCCCGGCACTCCCCGAGAAGGATGGGATCACAACGAGACCTGGCTGCCGCACGCGGTTTCGCTGACCGGGCTGCAGCCGCGCTTCATCACCGCCGAGCTGACGATGGCGGATGTGAACCCGGCGATGGCCGACCTCAAACCGCTGGCCGCCGAAAGTCTCAGCCGTGCGCTGGCCGCCATCGACCAGCTGTGGAGGGCCGACGAGAATGCTGCATAGCCGTCACGCGTCGCGGTAGGCCTCCAGCAACCGCAGCCACACCTCGCTGATGGTCGGGAAACAGGGCACGGCATGCCACAGCCGGTCGACCGGAACCTGTCCCGCCACGGCGATGGTCGCGGAGTGCAGCATTTCGGCGACACCTGGGCCCACGAACGTGACGCCGAGCAGCGTGCCCGCATCGAGGTCGACGACCATCCGGGCCCGGCCGGTGTAGCCGTCGGCATAGAACTTCGCCCCAGGTACCACCTCACCGATCTCGACATCCACCACGCGGGTCCGATACCCCGCTTGCTCGGCCTGAGTCGCGGACAGCCCGACCGCACCTGCCTCCGGGTCGGTGAAGAACGCCTGTGGCACGGCGTGCGTGTCGGCAGTGGTGGTGTGGCGGCCCCACGGCGCGTCATCGACCGGTTGTCCGGCGGCCCGCGCGGCGATCGCCCCGGCAGCCATCCGTGCCTGGTACTTGCCCTGGTGGGTCAGCAGTGCGCGGTGGTTGGCGTCACCCATCGCGTACAGCCAGCCGTCGGCGACATCGCGCACCCGACAGGTTTCGTCGACGTCGAGCCATGAACCAGGCGTCAAACCGACTGTCTGCAAACCGATGTCGTGCGTCAGTGGCGCCCTGCCTGTCGCGAAGAGCACCTCGTCGACCTCCAACTCGCTGCCGTCGTCGAGCGTGAGCGTGACCGGTCCGCTGCCACCCGGCCTGCGCAACTCGGTGATCGAGACGCCGACCCGCACATCCACACCTGCCTCTGCGAGGCCACGTGTCACCAGTTCCCCGACGAACGGCTCCATCCGCGGAAGCACACCTGACCGGCGGGCCAGCAGTGTCACCTCGGAGCCCAAACCTCGCCACGCCGTTGCCATTTCGACGGCGACACCGCCGCCACCGACGACCGCCAACCTGGCGGGCACCGAGCTGCTGTCGGTCGCCCTCCGGTTGGTCCACGGCCGCGCTTCGGCGATACCGGGGAGGTCAGGCAGCGCTGCCGTGCTGCCGATGCAGATGGCGACGGCGTGCCGGGCCGTCAGCGTCACGATGTCGTCGTCCGGGGTTGCGACGGCAACCCGACGCGGTCCGTCGAGCCTGCCGTGTCCACGGATCAGGTCGGCACCGGTCGCCTTGACCCAGTTGGCCTGGCCGGTGTCGTCGTAATTCGTCGTATACCGGTCGCGCCTGCCGAACACCCCATCGGCACAGATCGATCCGCCGATGGCTTCGCGAGCGCCGTCCACCTTCCTGGCGTCGGCCACCGCGAGCACGGGGCGCAGCAGTGCCTTGCTGGGCACGCAACCCCAGTACGAACATTCGCCGCCGACGAGTTCCCGTTCCACGACGGCCACGGACAGGCCCGCGGCGCGGCTGCGTTCGGTCACGTTCTGCCCGACCGGACCAGCGCCCAGCACGATGACGTCGTACATGTCGTCCATCCTCGGATTCCTTCCTGTTGACCGCCTGAACGTCGCCGGCCACGGCGATAAGCTCGGCGCATGGCGGGGTCGGCCTAGACATGGAGTTCCGTGAACTCGCCGCATTCGTCGCGATCGTCGAGGAGGGCGGGCTCTCGGCCGCCTCACGCCGCCTGCATATCAGCCAACCCGCGCTGTCGCAGACCGTCAACAACCTCGAACGTGAGCTTGCCGTCAAGCTGTTGGTGCGCAGCAGCACCGGGGTGCAGCCGACCGAGGCGGGCATCACGCTGCTGACGGAGGCGCGCGCGGTGCTCGCGCGCCGCGACCAGGCACTCGCGACGATGGCCGAGCTGACCACAGATGGTGAAAGCGTCATCCGACTGGGCATTCCGCTGGAACTCGACCCGGATGTGCTTCCGCGCGCATTGGCCCGCTTCACCGCGAAATTCCCTGAGATAAGGGTGGTTCCGCGCCAGCTGTCCACTGCGGCACAATTCGCCGCGCTGCGTGATGACTCACTCGACATCGGCCTCGTGCGCGAACGCCCGGCAGGGCCGGAGTTCGACGCGATGCTGGTGTCCAGGGAGAACCTCGGCATCCTGATCGCGTCTGATCTGGCCGGCGAGCTCATCGGTCCCGACGGCGTGCGGCTGGATGCCCTGCGCAGGCTGAAATGGGTCGGCTTTCCGCGCGTAGGCAGTCCCGCATGGTTCGACGAACTGACCTCGATCCTGCGCAGCCATGGCATCGACGTCGGGCTGCCCGTGCCGGAGGACCTGGAGCTCATCGTCGCGATGAAGTTCGCCGCGGTGAGCTCCGGCGACGCGTTCGCACTGTCCCCGCCGCGGCGGCTCGACCAGCTGCCCGATGCCGTCGTCTGGGCACCGTTGGTGGGCAACCCGCTGGTGCGCAGAACCTGGGCGGTCTGGTCGGCCAGCTCCCGCAGGCGCGATATCGGACACTTCGTCACCACGTTCGACAGCCCCGACGACGGCTAGGGCTACGGCGCGATCGCGAGCTGCCCGCCGGTGGCGTGCAGGATCGCACCGTTGATGTAGCTCGCCTCCGGAGATGCCAGAAACGTTACCGCGCGGGCGATTTCGTTTGGATCGGCGACCCTGCCGAGGGTCGTTGTGGTTGCGAGCCCGTCGGTCAGGCCCGGCGTCACGGAGGTGCCTGGCGTCTCGGTCGGCCCCGCCGCGACCGCGTTGACCCGTACACCGGAGCCGCCGAACTCGTCGGCCCACACGCGGGTGAGCAGTTCAACGCCTGCCTTGGTGGCGCCGTAGATGCCCGCCTGGCGCGCAGGCGTGGACGCCGCAAGCGTGCTGATGTTGACGACGGCGCCGTGGCCGCGCTCGGCCATGCCCGGCACGAGTTTCTGGACCAGGATGTAGGGCGCACGCAGGTTCAGGTTTACGTGCTCGTCAAAGAATGCGTCGTCAGTGTCGGCGGTCGCTCCGAACCGGTAGACGCCCGCGTTGTTGATCAGGATGTCGACCGGGCCCGCCTCATCGGCCAGCCGGCGGACCTCGTCGGCCCGCGACAGGTCCGCGGCGACGAAACGCGCCTTCCCGCCCTCGTTCTCGATCGCTCGGACGGTCTCGGCACCCCGTTCGGGGCTGCGCCCATGCACCACGACCTCGGCGCCGAGGCTGGCGAGCTGCTGTGCGATCGCCCTGCCGATGCCCGACGTCGCCCCGGTTACCAATGCGGAGGACCCCTCCAGTGTTGTTGCCATACCTCAGTAAATCGCGGTCTGAGCCCACGCCTTCCGGTTCGGTGATGCGCGAAATTTATCGCCGCTATCGGTCGCGGATATGGCCGTTGGCAATAGCCGGCCACCCCGCCGCGTTGTGGCCACCATGACCAAGAACATCCGCGTCGGCGTCCAGCTGTGGCCCGGCGGCACACCTGACTACCCAACCTGGCGCGAAGCGGTGCTCACCGCCGATGGCCTCGGCGTCGACGCCATCTTCGGCTACGACCACTTCCACAAGCCCTTCGCCGTGCCGGCGGAGGACGGGCTGCCGCAGTTGCTGCCCGACCAGCTCGACGTGAACAACTTCGAAGGCTGGACCGCGCTGGCGTCCTGGGCCGAGATCACCAGCCACGCCGATATCGGGCTGCTCGTCACCGGGATCGGCTACCGCAATCCCGACCTGTTGGCCGACATGGCCCGCACCGTCGACCACATCAGCGGAGGCCGGCTGATTCTCGGCCTCGGATCGGGCTGGTACGAAAAGGATTACGCCGTCTACGGATACGACTACGGCACGGTCAAGTCCCGGATGGATCTCTTCGAGGATGGCCTCGCGCGCATCGAGCACCGGCTCACCCAACTCGTCCCTCGGCCTGTCCGCAAGATCCCGATTCTGATCGGGGGCATGGGCGTCAAGCGAAGCCTGCCGATCGTCGCCAAGCACGCCGACGTCTGGCACACCTTCGCCACCGTTCCCGAGTTCCAACGCAAGAACTCGCTGCTCAAGGAGTTGACCGCGGCCGCGGGACGCGACGAAAAACAGATCGAGCGGGCGGTGCACTGGACCGGGCAGGACAACGCAGACGCGTTCGTCGGTGAGGGCGTCACCTTGTTCACCACCGAGATCCACCCGACCGAGGACGGCTACGACTTCGGCGAGCTGAAGGACATGCTGGCCTGGCGGGACCGCCAGCTCTAAGCCGATGCCGTCAGCGCGGCCCACGCTGTTGCGGCGCGACGCTGATCGGCGCTCGGGTGACGTTGATCTCGGGACCCTTCGTCTGTCGCGGCTGTACCCGCGGGGCCTGATAGTTCGGCGCCGGGTTCATCGGCGAGGCGGCCGTCTCCGCCGGTGGCGGTGGCGGCGGGGACACAGGCGGCGGTGGCGGCGGTGGCGGCGGGGACGCGGGAGGTGAGGGTGCCTCGCTGCTCGCCACCTGAACCGGTGCGGCGCTCGTCGGTGCGGTCGGGGTGACTGACGACGTCACTTCGTTGACGGTTTCGCTCTGGCCGCGGAACACCAGCAACACGCCCGACACGACGATCGCGGCGACGGCGGCGGAGGCCGCGACTATGACCGTCGCCGCTTGCCTGGTGCGATACCACGCCGTCGGCGCGGGCTTGAACCTCCATGTGTCGACGTTGAACGCGTCGAAGTGGCCGGTGTCCTCTACATCCCGGACCTCGGGCTGGTTATCCCAGAAGTTGTCGTCCGGTTCATCCCAGAGGTCAGCGCCCGGGTCGCTGGGCGGGTGGTCGAGTTCCTCCGCTCGCTGCGACTGGACGTCGTGGTCATGGCTGGTCAACCCGTCCTCATCGGCCGGGTCATCCCAGAGGTAGCCGAAGTCCCCCGGGGCTTCGCGTTCAGCCACACAGTGATGCTAGCGCCCGTACCAGGGCAAATGTGCATCCGTCCGCAAACCTGCCCGAGTGCTGGGAACTCGCACCGGTTCCGGCGCCGCCACGGTAGGGTTCGGTCGCCCCGTTGGATTCATTCACCGCGGAGACCCGGCGCCGTAACCGCTGTGCCACCGCGCGGTTTCCTACCCATCGGAAGGTTTCGCGAATGAAAAGGTCTCTCCTGGCAGTCTCCGCCGCTTCCGCCCTCCTCCTCGCGGGCCTGATCGCCTGCGCTCCTCCGCAGAAGGACAACTCGGGCGGCGAAACCAAGTCCGGCGTGAAGGTCAGCGAGGCGAAGTCCGCCGCCGACTTCGGTGGGATGGACGCTCTCGTCGAGGCGGCCAAGAAGGAGGGCGAGCTCAATGTGATTGCGCTGCCGCCGGATTGGGCCAACTACGGCGCCATCATCAAGGCGTTCTCCGACAAGTACGGCATCAAGGTCAACCCGGCGCAGCCCGACGCCGCCAGCCAGGACGAGGTCAACGCCGCCAACCAGCAGAAGGGCAAGAGCAGCGCGCCCGACGTCTTCGATCTGGGCCAGGCGGTGGCCCTCGCCAACACGTCGATGTTCGCGCCGTACACGGTGGCGACATTCGACGACATTCCCGCGGCGTTCAAGGATCCCAACGGCACTTGGGTCAACGACTACGGTGGCTACATGTCGATCGGATTCGACACCACCAAGGTGCCGCCGGTCACCAGCGTCAACGATCTGCTCAAGCCGGAGTACAAGGGCAAGGTGGCGCTGAACGGCGACCCCACGCAGGCGGGCGCCGCGTTCTCCGGGGTGATGATGGTCGCGCTGTCCCAGGGTGGGTCGGTGGACGACGTCGCGCCAGGAGTCGAGTTCTTCCGCAAGCTCAAGGAGGCGGGCAACTTCCTGCCCGTCGACCCCACTCCTGCGACCATCGAGTCCGGTCAGACGCCGGTGGTGATCGACTGGAACTACTTGAACGCGACCGAAACAGCGAAGTTGCCGACCTGGCAGGTCGTCGTGCCGTCGAACGCTGTCGTCGCCGGTTACTACTACCAGGCCATCAACAAGGACGCCCCGCATCCCGCGGCGGCGCGGCTGTGGCAGGAGTTCCTGTACGGCGACGAGGGCCAGAACCTCTTCGCCGCGGGCGGCGTCCGGCCGGTGCGCGCAGACCAGATGCTGCAGGCGGGCACGATCGACAAGGCGGTGGTGAACAAGATCCCGGTCATCGACGGCCCCGTCTCCGTTCCGAGCCCCGACCAGACCGACAAAGCCACCAAGTACCTGACGGACAACTGGGCCAAGGCGATCGGCTGACCGTGTTGCGCAAGCTTCGTGACGCGCTACCGCTGCTGCCGTTCCTGGCCGTCGTGGTGATCTTTCTGATCATCCCGACGGTCACCGTGATCGTCAGTTCGGTGTACGCCGACGGTGTGTTCTCGTTCGCTCGGATCCAGGCGCTGTTCTCCGACACCGCGCTGAACGCTTTGGTCAAGAGCGTGCTGCTCTCGGGCAGCACCGCGCTCATCGGGGCGGTCCTCGGCGCGGTGCTGGCGTGGCTGATCGTGAGCAGCCCGCCGACCTCGATGGTGCGCCGGGCGGTGATCTCGCTCTGCAGTGTGCTGGCTCAGTTCGGCGGCGTCGCACTGGCATTCGCGTTCTTGGCGACCGTCGGCCTCAACGGCGTGCTGACTTTGTGGGTGCAGCAGGTGTTCGGCTGGAACCTTGCCGGTTCCGGGTGGCTGTATAGCCTCGGAGGCCTGATGTTGGTCTACACGTACTTCCAGATCCCGTTGATGGTGATCGTGTTCGTGCCCGCTCTCGAAGGACTGCGCGATCAGTGGCGCGAGGCGGCGGTCAGCCTTGGGGCGTCGACATGGCGCTACTGGCGCGAAGTCGCGATCCCGTTGCTGACACCCGCATTTCTCGGGTCGGCACTGCTGTTGTTCGCCAACGCTTTTGCGGCGTATGCGACCGCGGCGGCATTGGTCAGCCAGGGCAGCCCGATCCTGCCACTGCTGATCCGGGCGGCACTCACCAGCGAAGTCGTGCTGGGCCAGGCCGGGTTCGCCTACGCGCTCGCGCTCGAGATGATCGTTGTCGTCGCCGTCGTGATGGTGGCCTATAACGCACTGGTCAAACGGACGGCAAGGTGGTTGCGATGAGGCGCACCACGCTGGGCGGCAAGGCCTTTCGCGCGGCGCTGTGGCTGGGCTTCGGGCTGTTCTTCCTGTTCCCGTTGTACGCGATGGCCGACTTCTCCACCCGCAACCTGATCGCAGGCGGGCGTACCCTGCGGGCGTGGCAGAACCTCGTCGCCGACGAAGCGCTGTACCAGTCGATCGTGATCTCGCTGCTGCTGGCGGTTTTCACGGTGGTGGGGATGCTGCTGATTCTCGTGCCGACGATGATCTGGGTGCGGCTGCGCACGCCGTGGGCCAAGGGCATGGTGGAGTTCTTGTGCCTGCTTCCCCTTACCATCCCCGCCCTGGTGATCGTGGTGGGGCTGCGCAACGTCTATCTGTGGGTGACGTACTTCCTCGGTGAGTCCGCGCTGACGCTGACCTTCGTGTACATCGTGCTGGTGCTGCCGTTCGCGTACCGGGCGATCGATGCCGCGCTCGCGTCCATTGACCTGAAGACGCTCGCCGAGGCGGCACGGTCTCTCGGTGCAGGCTGGGCGACGATGATCCTGCGGGTCGTGGTGCCCAACATCTGGTCCGGAATCCTTTCTGCGGCCTTCATTTCCATCGCTGTGGTGCTGGGGGAGTACACGATCGCATCGCTGTCCGGATATCAGACACTGCAGGTCCAGATCGTCCAGATCGGCAAGACCGACGGCCCGACGTCGGTGGCCGCGTCCCTGGCCGTGCTGCTGTTCGGCTTTGTCCTGCTGCTCGTCCTGTCGCTGGTGACCCGCGGCCGCCGCCGGGTTCCCGCCCTCGACGCCACCGCACCCACACCCACGGGAGTCCCTGAATGACAAACGGAGTCGCGGTCGAACTCAACGACCTGACGCGGGTCTACGGCAGCGTAAAGGCCCTCGACGGCCTGTCCCTGCACATGGAGCCCGGTGAACTCGTGGCGCTGCTCGGCCCGTCCGGCTGCGGAAAGACCACCGCGCTGCGGATCCTCGCAGGCCTCGACGAAGCCACGTCGGGTACGGTGTCGGTGGGCGGCCAGGACGTCAGCAATGTGCCTGCCAACAAACGCGATATGGGCATGGTGTTCCAGGCCTACAGCTTGTTTCCTCATCTGACCGTGCTGGACAACGTGGCGTTCGGGCTGAAGATGCGCGGTAAACCCAAGCGCGAGCGCACTTCTCGGGCCGCCGACATGCTGGACTTGGTCGCCCTGTCGGCGCATAAACACAAGTACGCCAGCGAGCTCTCGGGCGGTCAGCAGCAGCGGGTCGCGCTGGCAAGGGCGCTCGCCATCCAGCCGCGGGTGCTGCTTCTGGACGAGCCCCTCTCGGCCCTGGACGCCAAGGTGCGCACACAGCTGCGTGACGAGATCCGGCGTGTTCAGCTCGAAGTCGGCACGACGACGCTGTTCGTCACGCATGACCAGGAGGAGGCGCTGGCCGTCGCCGACCGGGTCGGCGTGATGAGCCAGGGCAAGCTCGAACAGCTGGCGGCGCCCGCCGATCTCTACGCAAATCCGGCGACGCCGTTCGTAGCCGAGTTCGTCGGCCTGAACAACAAAGTGCCAGCAGAGGTTTCGGGTGGCCAGGCTCATCTGCTCGGCACCTCGGTGCCTGCACTGGAGGGATCCGTCGCGGGCAAGGGGCTGGCGATGGTGCGACCGGAGTCGGTCACCATCGCCGCCGACCCGGCTGGCACGGCCACGATCAGCTCGGTGGCGTTCCTCGGACCGATCTCCCGGGTGTACGCCATCCTGACGGACGGTTCGGTGATCAGCGCGCAGATGGCCAGCTCGCGGGCCAAGACGTTCAGCTCGGGAGACCCGGTTACCGTCGGGGTCGAGCCGACCGGTGTCCTAGTCGTGAAGCAGGACGGCGCCGCCTGACCAACCGCGGTCGCGCGCCAGCAGGTCGGCCGTGGTCTCGCGGCGTACGAGTTCGCGGACCTGTCCGTGCCGCACCGCGACGATCGGCGGCCTGCCCACCATGTTGTAGTTCGACGCCATGCTGTGCTGGTAAGCGCCAGTGACCGCCACGGCGAGAAGGTCACCGGGGTGGATGTCGGCGGGCAGTTCGACGTCGCGGGCGATCTCGTCGCCCGATTCGCAGTGACGTCCCGCGATGGTGACCCGCTTCGTCGGCCCGATCGGGTGCCGGTTGGCAAGCGCCACCGTGTAATTCGCGCCGTACAGGGCGACCCGCGGGTTGTCCGACATGCCGCCGTCGACCGCGACGAACGTGCGACCGCCCGGCTGGGACTTCACCGAGACCACCCGGTACAGCGTCACACCGGCACGGGCGCTGATCGCGCGGCCGGGTTCCATCACGAGCCGGGGGCGGGGGAACCGCTCCGCCGCGCACGCCCAATCGAGCGCGTCCTCGATGATGTCGGCCACCTCGGCGAGGTTCAGTTCGGGGTCACCGCTGACGTAGGGCACACCATGTCCGCCACCGATGTTGAGTTCGCACAGGACGATGCCGTGCGTGCGCCGGATATCGGCCATCGTGGCGATCATCCGCCGGATGACCTCGCCGTAGAGCGTCGCGTCGGTGACCTGGGAGCCGATGTGGCAATGCAGGCCAACCAGTTCCAGGGCTGGTTGATGCAGGATGCGTTGCGCGGCCGCGATGGCGCACCCGTCGGTGAGGGCGAAGCCGAACTTCTGATCGTCGACACCGGTCACCACCGCGGGGTGGCCGCCGATGTCGATGCCCGGCGTGACGCGGATCAGCACAGGTTGGGGCCTGCGGGCCACGCACGACAGATAGGCGATTTCCATCGGTGAATCGACGACGATGCGCCCGATGCCGACGGCCGCGGCGTCGGACAGTTCATCGACGGGCTTCGCGTTGCCGTGCAGCACGATGCGGGCCGGATCCATACCGCCGGCCAGGGCGATCGCCAGCTCGCCGCCAGAGCTGACGTCGAGGCCGGCGCCCTCCTGCGCAACCCATCGGGCGATGTCTGTCGTCAGCAACGACTTTGCGGCATAGCGGATCTCGACCTCCGGTAGCTCGGCGCGATAACGCTGCAGCCGTCGCCGGAAGTCGGTTTCGTCGAGAACGTATGTCGGGGTGCGGAATTCGTCTGCGATGTCGGTCAGCGACACATCGCCCACACACAGCCGGCCCAGGTCGTCGACGGTGGTCGTCAGCGGCCAGATCGCCGGGTCTATTCGGGGCGCGGCGGCGTTGTGTAAGGACGGCAGATAGTCCAACAATGTCATAACGCCACCGTGCGCCTGCCCGGCGTGAAGAGCACGTCTCTTGACGGCGTCTTGACGGCCTTCCAGCGAATACTTACGCAATGCGGTCGAAGACGGCTCACACATCCTTTATCGGCTCGATCCCCAGGTCGCGATATGTGACGAGGGCGACAAACGGCACGTTGCGGGCGGCGAAACGTTTGGTGGCGACGTCTCCGCGGTCCACCATCGGGATCACCCCGGTGACGACGGCGCCGATGGCCGTCACGCGCTCGAAGGCCTTCTCCGTGGAACCGCCGGTGCTGATCACGTCGTCGACGAGCAGCACGCGTGTCCCCGGTTCGAGGCGGGTGCCCTCGATCCACTGCTCGCGGCCGCGTGCCTTCTGCTCCTTGCGCACCGAGAACCACGCCTTGCCGGTGACCATCGCGACGCCGTGCGCCAGCGGGTCCGCGCCCATGGTGAGCCCGCCGACGGCGTCGAACTCGATTCCGTGCCGCGCGGCGAGGTCGGCGACAGCGCGGCTGACGATCTCCAGGCGCTCTCCTGTGTCGACCGCGAACTTGCCGTCGATGTAGTCGTGGCTGAGCTGGCCGCTGGCCAGCTTGAACGGTTCCTCGCGACGCTCGTAACCGCGTGTGCGGATGAGGTCGAAGGCGGCTTGCCAGGTGTCCGGTCGGTCGGTTACAGACATGTCGAAGATGGTATTTCAGGCGTGTCGGGCGCGACGCGTCAAGTCGTCCGTGGCCGAACGCAATTCGTCGATCGAGTCGATCGGCGTGGCGTATCCGATCCGGGTGTAGGCCACCCCGCGCGGCGTGACGACTCTCAGGTCGAGTCCGTACCGGTCGGCGCCGGTGCAGGTGGCCGCGGTGGTGTCGGGATAACCGCCGAGCGACTGCGCCATCGCGATCAGCGCCTCGGCGCGGTCGTTGTTCAGGTGCGCGATCGCCCCGTCCGAGCGCGGCGAAACAGGGTCTGGTTCGGCGGCGACGTAGGCCTCGGCGGTCGCCGAGTCCATCCGCCCGTACCCGCCCACCCAGCGCACCCGTCGCACCCGAAGCACCCACAACGAGAAGTCGCTGTAGTCGATGTAGTACTTCGCCGCGGCGACGGCGGCCAGGTGCGCATCACGGGCTGCCGCACGCTGTCCGCCGGCGGGTTCCTCAACGACGCCTGCGAGCGTGATGCGGCCGCTGGCCAACGGATCGGCCTCGCGTTGCGGTGCCACGATCGCGATGCTGGCGCGCGGGTCGGCCGCGAGGTTGCGGCCGTGCTCGGCCAGGTTGGACACGCACAGCACCGGCTCACCGCCGAGCAGTCCGTACGTGACGAACGACGCCCACGGATCGCCGTCGGAGGTCAGCGTCGCGAGCGTGCCGGCATTGGTCGATGCGGCGATCGTGCGGGCTTCCTCCGCGGCCGACGGGCGAACCGAATTGGCGATAGCGGTAAGCGGGGGAGGGACCGACGGGGCATCGCCCGGGTCGCCATGATCACGAGGCGCCACGCCGGAACGATACCGAATACCTGCATGATTGCCGGGCGCACAACAATAAATGACGGATGCGTCGAATAGCGTCAATTGCTAGCAACGTCAATTGGGCAATGCATTGATGTGAAATTGGCGCGAAGATGCGATAATCGCGCATACTTAGCTGTCTGGGGGGCAACTGTTTTGTGGGAAGAGTGGGGATAGTGACGCAGCCGGTCCTGCGCTTAATCGCATGCGTCGGGTTCGTTGCTGCAGGTCTGCTGATCGGTGGTGGGATCGCGTCAGCCGATTCCGGACTCGGTGGGCTTGGCATTGGCCACCAGAAGAATAACGACCACGACAAGCCACGCAACGACGTGGACCCGATCAGCCCCCCATAGTCCGAATCGGCGCCCGCGAAGATCGCGGCGGATTCGAGGTCGGTCCGGGCGGAATTCGGATCAGCCGTCAACCGGGATTCCGCGGTGGCTTTGATATCAGTCCCGGCGGTCCCAGACTCACGATCGATAGGCGTGGAATCAGCGGAGCGGTCAACCTCGGGCCAAGTGGTTCCCGTCTGAAGTTCGGTCGCGGCGCACGAGCGGAGGCCGAATTCAGTCCGTCCGCGACTACGTTCGAGTCGGAGGAGGTTGGCGCGTCCGAAGGTCGCGCGACAATCCCAGGCATCGGCCGTGCCGCGATGGCCCAGCGGTTGACCATCTACATTCCTCTTCCGCGACTGGTACCGGGAACTGGCGCACGTACCCAATCTCCGTTCACCACCGTGGTGATCTCCGCACCGACAGGTTCGATAGTGCGGGCGTACGGGCAGCCGCAGCCTGAACCGACGCCGTCGCCGAGCTTTCGCACCAGCGAGGTACCTACCGACAAACCGGATGTCGAGGTCATCGACTCCTCGGGGCAGGGCGGATCCGGTTACGAACCGACGGCTGACTCGCAACCCATCAGGGCTCCGGTGGTGATCGTGCCGCCGCTGGTTGCACCACCGCGGCCCGTTACACCACCGAACGCGCCGCCGGTCATTCCGCCGGTCGCTGCGACGCCGCCGGTCGGGGGGCGTGTGGGTAGCCAGGTGCAGGCGCCCAACTCGATCGTTGCCGGCGCTCCGCCCCGGATGCGTGAGCCTGTGCCCACCCCCCGCCACTGGTGCTGTTCCGGTCGATATCCGCGCAACCAGAGTCGGATATCAGCAGTATCTGCGCACCGCCAAGGCGTCCGACATTGCCGTCGTCGCGTTGCCGGGGCTCGCCGGTCTGATGCTGATGACGGCGAGCGGAACCGTCATCGGCTACCGGCAAGCGCGGGCGGGCCAAGTGCTGCGGCACAGTGGCGCAGCACGTTTCATGGCCTAACCGACGCCCTCGACGACGACGGTGGCGTCAGCCGCCGAGCGCGGCGATCAGGTCTTTGATGCGGCTCGTCTCGTCTTCGGTGGCGGGCTCCTCCGCCTCGACGGCCTCGACGAGGTCCTTACGCAGACCCACCCCGGCGGCCGCCTCCCTGGTCGACAGCTTGGCGTGTCCGCGGGCGACGTACAGCCGCTGCCCCAGCGTGGCGCCCGGCCCGTGCGCGGCGGTCTCCATCAGTTCGTCGTAGCGATGCCGCACACCACTGAGCGCGACGATGACCGACGGGGTGACGCGACTGCGGCCCGCCGCTTCCGACAGTGAGCTCTGGAGTTTGCGGAGCCCGGCGAGGATGATGCCGGCGCGATGGGGGAACTCGGGATCGTGCGCGTCGGGAAGCGCGTCGATCGCGGCGGAATCCATATGCATCGCCGCATCGGCCATCCCAACGATTACTGGAGCTTCACCATCATTTGGCGTCGAATCAGCCACTGCCACTCGATTCTTAGTCGGAAAAGCAACGCCAGTGATGGCCAGATCGCCACGCTGACGGATCTAGGACGGCCAAACCGTAACCCGTCCTGAGTGCGGTTTCAACCGCTGCAAAGCGCGATCGAGGGTCGGCGACGACCGTGTCAGCGGTCGAGTTTGCGGTGGCAACGGACCGGGAGTCTGCCGTCGGTGAAGGCGATTCAGTTTCGTCCGTCATGGGTAGGTTTTAAGGCTGATGGACCAACGCATCGCGGACTCCGGACACGATCCGGCGGACGGCAGCCACGTCGAGGACGGCCCTCAAGGCCGATCCGTCGAGCACCCCACCGCCGAAGACTTCGGGCACGCTCGGGCCCTGCCGGCGGATCGCACCTGGTTCAAGCGCGCGGTGTTCTACGAGGTGCTGGTGCGAGCCTTCCACGACTCCGACTCCGACGGCTCCGGTGACCTGCGTGGGTTGACCGAACAGCTCGACTACGTCAAGTGGCTTGGCGTCGATTGTCTCTGGCTGCCGCCGTTCTACGATTCGCCGCTGCGTGACGGCGGCTACGACATTCGCGACTTCTACAAGGTGCTGCCCGAGTTCGGCACCGTCGATGATTTCGTCGAGCTTCTGGACGCGGCGCACCGCCGCGGCCTTCGCGTCACCACCGACCTCGTCATGAACCACACCTCTGATGCGCACGCGTGGTTCCAGGAGTCGCGGCATGACCCCGACGGGCCGTACGGCGACTACTACGTGTGGAGCGACACCAGCGAGAAGTACACCGACGCGCGAGTCATCTTCGTCGACACCGAGGAGTCGAACTGGACGTTCGACCCGGTGCGACGGCAGTTCTACTGGCACCGGTTCTTCTCGCATCAACCCGACCTCAACTACGACAACCCGGCAGTGCAACAGGCGATGCTCGATGTGCTTCGGTTCTGGCTCGATCTGGGCATCGACGGCTTCCGGCTGGACGCGGTGCCGTACCTGTTCGAGCGCGAGGGCACCAACTGCGAGAACCTGCCCGAGACACACGCGTTCCTCAAGCACTGCCGCAAGGTCATCGACGACGAATATCCCGGCCGGGTGTTGTTGGCCGAGGCGAATCAGTGGCCCGCCGACGTCGTCGAGTACTTCGGCGATCCCAACACCGGCGGCGACGAATGCCACATGGCGTTCCACTTCCCGCTGATGCCACGCATTTTCATGGCGGTGCGCCGTGAGTCGCGGTTCCCGATCTCTGAGATCCTCGCCCAGACTCCTGACATCCCCGACATCGCGCAGTGGGGCATCTTCTTGCGCAACCACGACGAGCTGACGCTCGAGATGGTCACCGACGAAGAGCGCGACTACATGTACGCCGAGTACGCCAAGGATCCGCGGATGAAGGCCAACGTCGGCATCCGCCGCCGGCTGGCGCCGCTGCTGGAGAACGACCGCAACCAGATCGAGTTGTTCACTGCGCTGCTGTTGTCGCTGCCCGGCTCTCCGGTGCTGTACTACGGCGACGAGATCGGGATGGGCGACATCATCTGGCTCGGTGACCGCGACGGCGTACGCACGCCGATGCAGTGGACGCCCGACCGGAACGCGGGGTTCTCGACCGCCACCCCGGGCCGGCTGTACCTGCCGCCGAATCAGGACGCGATCTACGGCTATCAGGCCGTCAACGTCGAGGCCCAGCGCGACATTTCGAACTCGCTGCTGAACTGGACAAGGACCATGCTCGCGGTGCGCCGCCGCCACGACGCATTCGCGATCGGCACCTTCCGTGAACTGGGCGGCTCGAACCCGTCTGTGCTCACCTTTGTGCGTGAGGTCGAAGAGGACGGCCAGGGAGACACCGTGCTGTGCGTGAACAACCTGTCCCGGTTCCCGCAGCCGATCGAGATGAATCTGCAGAACTGGAATGGGTACACGCCTGTGGAGATGACCGGGTACGTTGAGTTTCCCCGCGTCGGCCAGCTGCCCTACCTGTTGACCCTGCCGGGTCACGGTTTCTACTGGTTCCAGCTGCGGCCGCCGGAGTCTGGAGAGCAGTCATGAACCTGCCGTTCGACGAGTGGATCGTCCAACAACGTTGGTATGCGGGCCGCAACCGCGAGCTGTCATCTGCGGCGCCTGCGGTCGTGGTTTCGCTGCGTGACGACCTTGACCTCGTGCTGCTCGACGTCACCTACACCGAAGGTCCGTCGGAGCGCTATCAGGTCATCGTGCGGTGGGATGCCGGAGCCGCGGACGCGACATCCAGCGGGAGCCCCATCTTCGAATTTCTCAATATCGCGACGATCGGCGCGGAGGGCGACCGCACCGCCTACGACGCGCTGTACAACCCGGCGGACGCGAAATACCTGCTGTCGCTGGTCGATTCGTCGGCGGCGGTCGGTTCCCCAGATGACACGGTGCGCTTCGTCAAGGAACCCGGTGTCACGCTGCCGGTGGACGCCGCGCCGCGGGTGTCGAGTGCCGAGCAGAGCAACAGCAGCGTGATCTTCGAAGAAGAGGCTGTGTTCAAGGTGTTCCGCCGCATCACCCCCGGCACCAATCCGGACATCGAACTGAATCGGGTGCTGGCGCGGGCGGGCAACGAGCATGTGGCGCGGTTACTCGGGTCCTACGAGACGACGCTCGACGGTGAGCCTTACGCCCTCGGCATGGTCACCGAGTTCGCGGCCAACTCCGCAGAGGGCTGGGACATGGCGACGGCGAGCACCCGTGACCTGTTCGCCGAAGGCGACCTGTACGCCGACGAGGTGGGCGGCGACTTCGCAGGCGAGTCGTTCCGGCTCGGCGAGGCTGTGGCGTCCGTACACGCAACCCTCGCCGACCAGCTCGGCACGTCGACCGTCGCGTTCCCGATCGACACCGTGTTGGAGCGGCTGTCGGCCGCGGCCGCGGCGGTCCCCGAACTGCAGCAGTACGTGGCGCTGATCGAGGAGCGCTACCGCAAGCTGGCCGAGGAGACGATCACGGTCCAGCGGGTGCACGGCGACCTGCATCTCGGGCAGGCGCTGAGGACGCCGGAGGGTTGGCTGTTGATCGACTTCGAGGGTGAACCCGGCCAACCGCTCGATGACCGCCGCCGCCCGGACTCCCCGCTGCGGGATGTCGCAGGCGTGCTGCGGTCATTCGAGTACGCGGCATACCAACGACTGATGGAGCAGGGCACCGACGAGGACCGCGAACGCCAGCTGGCCGCACGGGCCCGCGAATGGGTGGACCGCAACGCGGCCGCATTTTGCGACGGGTACGCGGCGGTGTCCGGCGCCGACCCGCGCGACTCCAGGCATCTACTCGAGGCCTACGAACTCGACAAGGCGGTGTACGAGGCCGCCTACGAGGCGCGTCACCGGCCGAGCTGGTTGAAGATCCCGCTCAAGTCGATCGCGAGGATCGTCAGCTAGCTTGGGCGTTGCCCTCGGTATCGGTATTTGCCAGTAGGAAATAACAAAGCGCGACTTCGACGCAATCTGCAGCGGACCATAGCAATTATGGCGGATGTAAATTATTGCGTGGTTGGGGCGGGATTTGCCGGGCTGACGGCCGCGTTGCGGCTCAAGCAGGCGGGCGAATCCGTGGCGCTGTTGGAGGCCCGTGATCGGGTCGGCGGCCGCACGTTCACCGAGGTCAGCGACGACGGTGTCTGGATCGACCGCGGCGGCGCCTGGATCGGGCCGGGCCAGGACCGGATCAAGGCGCTGATGACCGAGTACGGCGTGCCGAGCTACAAGCAGTACAGCGATGGCAAAGCGATGATGGTGCTCGACGGAAAGCAGCATCGCTACTCCGGCACCGTTCCGCTGACGATGGCGCCTTGGGTTTCGGCCAATCTCGGCGCTGTCTTTCTCGAATTGGGGCAGATGTGCAAGTCGATCCCCTTGGAAGCACCGTGGGAAGCGAAGAACGCCCAGAAGTGGGACCAGATCACCCTGGCGAAGTGGCTCGCAGGCAACACGGTGTCCAAGGCCGCTCACGATCTGCTCGAGACCGCCATCGCGGGCTGCTACACGTCGGCCGCTTCGGAGGTGTCGATGCTGTTCGTGGCCTACCAAATGGCGTCGGGGGGTGGACCGGGGTTCGTGCTCGGAATCAAGGACGCCTCCCAGGACTCGCGGATCGTCGGCGGCATGGGCGCGGTGTACCGGCAGATGGCTGCAGAGATCGGTGACTCGCTGCACCTGTCTCAACCGGTACGGCGCATCGACCAGGACGCCGACGGCGTGACGGTGTGCTCTGACGACATGACGGTGCGGGCGCGCCGGGTCGTCGTCGCGGTGCCGATCGCAATAGCCGGCCAGATCTGGTACGAGCCGATGCTCCCGGTGGACCGGTCGTTCCTGCACCAGCGCATGCCGAGTGGAGCGATCGACAAGATCAACATCGTCTACGACGAGCCGTTCTGGCGTAACGACGGGTTATCCGGTCAGTCGGCGGCGCCAGGGACGGCCGCACCGGTCACCATCGACGCGTCTACCGACGCCCCACGTCCCGGTGTTATGTGCGTGATCGCCGAGGGGCCGATCGCGCGCCAGCTGAGGAAGCTCGGTGAAGCGGAGCGGCGACGAGCAGTTCTCACCGAGCTCGTCGGTCGATTCGGCGACAAAGCCGCGTCGCCGGTGGACTACATCGAGCAATGCTGGACCACCGAGCGCTATTCCGGTGGAGGCATGCTCAGCCATGCGCCGCCGGGCGTACTCACCGAGTTCGGACCGGCGCTACGGGAACCGTGCGGCCGCATCCACTGGGCCGGAACCGAGAGTTCGGCCGTGATGTGCGGGTGGGTCGACGGAGCCGTCCGCTCCGGTGAGCGGGCCGCAACCGAGGTGATGCAAAGCGAACGGGTCGAGGCGGGCCAAGCGTGATCCCGCTGGCCGATGCGCTGCGGGCAACCCGCAGCAGCCTCGCCGGTTCCTCACAGCTTCACGCAACCTAGTGGTAATTCACTGGCTGTGTGACAACGACGTTGGAGACGCAAACACCGCCCGCTGACGCCGACAAGCCATGGCCCACCCGGGTGACCGCGATCACGTGGGACCGGGTGGGCCTCACAGTACTTCTGGTCGCCACAGCGGTGATGTATCTATGGGACATCACCATCAATGGGATGGGCAACCAGTTCTATGCCGCTGCGGCGCAGGCGGGTTCGACGAACTGGGAAGCGTTGTTGTTCGGCTCGCTGGATCCGCACAACTTCATCACCGTCGACAAGCCGCCGGTCTCGCAATGGGTGATGGGGCTGTCCGGGCAGATATTCGGGTTCAGCAGCGCCAGCATGATGATTCCGCAGGCGCTGATGGCGGTAGCCGCGGTCGCCCTGCTATACGGCGCCGTCGCGCGCATCAGCGGCCCGCGCACCGGGCTGCTCGCAGGCGCGGTGCTGGCGTTGACGCCGGTGGCCGCGTTGATGTTTCGGTTCAACAACCCCGACGCGGTGATGGTGCTGCTGATGACCGCGGCAGCCTACTGCACCGTGCGCGCAGTGCAGCAAGCGAGCCCGAAGTGGCTGGCATGGGCGGGTGTGGCGCTGGGATTCGCATTCCTCGCCAAGATGCTCGAGGGGCTGATGGTCGTCCCGGCTTTGGCGGCGGCGTACCTCGTCGCCGCACCGACGACGTTGTGGGCCCGGCTGCGGCATGTGTTGGTGGCCGGGGTCGCGTTCACCGCCTCGGCGGGCTGGTTCGTGGTGTTGACATTGTTCTGGCCCGCGTCGTCGCGTCCGTATATCGCGGGTTCCACCGACAACAACTTCATGAATCTTGTGTTGGGCTACAACGGTTTTGCCCGCGTCCTCGGCCGCAACCACATGGGCTTCGGCCCGCCGGCCCAGGTGGTCGGATCGGCGGCGGGCGCCCAGTTGCGTCTCGGGCGGCAGGGCGGATTCGGTGTCTTCGGCGACCAATCGCAGGGCTGGTCCCGGCTGTTCGGTGGTGAATTCGGTTTCGAGATCGGGTGGTTGGTGCCCGCCGCGTTAATGGCAACTGTCCTGATCGTGCTGTCCCGTGGCCGTGCACCGCGGACAGACCTGACGCGGGCTGCGGCGATCCTGTTCGGCGGCTGGCTGGTCGTGGACGGACTGGTGCTCAGCTTCATGCACGGCGCGATCCACGCGTACTACTGCCTGTCCATCGCGCCTCCGGTGGCGGCGATGTTCGCGATCGGGGTGCACGAGCTGTGGCAGCGCCGCGAAAAGTGGTTGTATCGAGTTGGTTTAGCTGTGCTGTTCGGGGGCACCGGCGTCTGGGGCTGGTGGATCCTCGGTCGTAATGCAAGCTGGCTGCCCATTTTGCGGTGGACCATCCTCGTGATTGCCGTGATGGGCGTGATCGCCCTGCTCGGGCCGTGGACAGCGGGGACGCGCCGCAGGTTCGCGCTTGGCGCGTTGGGTGTGGGACTCGTCGGTGCGCTCGCCGGGCCCGCGGTGTATGCGATCGTCACGATCGGTCAGCCGCACGAAGGCGGCGGACCGTCTGTCGGGCCCGCTGACGCGTCCCGGCAGGGCCATTTCTGGTTCGGCCAGGGCGCGGACAATCCCGATCTCGATGCGATCCTGAAGGACACGAACACCAAGTGGTCAGCCGCGATCCTGCGGTCGTCGAGCGCTGCGGGCCTCGAATTGTCGACGGACACAGCGGTGATGGCGATCGGTGGCTTCTCGGGCAGCGACCCGGCGCCGACGCTGAGCCAGTTCCAGGACGACGTGGCGCAGCACAAGGTGGCCTACTACGTCGTCATGAACAACCGTGGCCACGGGCCGGGCTGGGGCAACCGCGGTCACGCCGACATCGGCAAATGGGTTGCGGCGACCTTCTCGGCTACTAACGTCGGCGATGCCACTGTGTACAACCTGTCGGTGCCGAAGTAGTCGCGCACCCTGGCGACAAGCCTGCTCCGCTGGACGGGGTCGTTGGGATCGGCGGCCACGGCCAGCAGCCGGCTCGACGGGTAGCCATGCATGATCGGCGCGAGGTCGGTGGCATGCCTGCTGCTGATCGCGACGCGATAGCCGTCGCGTAACAGTTTCCGGGCCAGCCGGGTGCCTGCTTCGGTTCCTGCATCGAGTACGAGGACGACTTCGCCTGTGGCGGAGGATGCTTCGTGGATCATGTAGTCCACTCAACCGCCGCAACCTAGGTCGGCGATATGCGGCGGCTAAGGCGTCAGCATGAGCTAGCGGACCAGCCGGCGCAGCAGTGTCGACGCCATCGCGATACCGGCGACCGCGGCCACCACGAGCACGGCGATGTCGAGGAGGGCGTTGCTCGGCGCGCCGATCAACAGTCCGCGTAGGGCGTTGACCTCGTAGCTCAGCGGGTTCACGGCCGACAGCCAGCGCAGCCACTGTGGCATCACATCGACGGGGTAGAGCGCGTTGGAGGCGAAGAACAGCGGCATCGTGATGGCCTGGCCGATGCCCATCATGCGGTCGCGATGGCGGACCAGCCCGGCCAGCGTCATCGACAGACAGGAGAAGAACACCGCGCCGAGCACCACAACCGCCATCGCCCCAAGGATTCTCAGTGGATTGACCGTCAACTGGGCCCGGAGCAGGTACGCCAGCGCCAGCACACCGATCACCTGCACCACCGAGCGCACTCCTGCGGCGAATGCCTTCCCGGTGATGAGCGCCGATGCGGGCGCGGGTGTCACCATCAGCTTGGC
The DNA here is from genome assembly GCA_963698965.1 of uncultured Actinomycetota bacterium. Taxonomy (GTDB): domain Bacteria; phylum Actinomycetota; class Actinomycetes; order Mycobacteriales; family Mycobacteriaceae; genus Mycobacterium. The sequence goes on along the minus strand of CAVOSY010000026.1, from coordinate 238,625 downwards.
GAGGATGCCCGCGTCGCGGTCCCAGATGATCTGGATGCCATAGAAGATCGAGATGAACAACGCCGACTGCGCGATGATGCCCGGGGCCAGGAACGCCAGGTACGGCACATCGCCCGTGTTGATCACGCGCAGCCGGGTGAATGTCTGCCCGAAGATCAACAGCCACAGTGCGGGCTGCACCATCCTGGTGAACAGCTCAGTGTGGTCGTGGCGCAGCTTCTGCAGTTCCACGATCGCGAAAGCGCCCATCCGCATGGCCATTCCGCGGATGCGACGCCAGCCGCGCGGCGCCCGGACGATATGTACTTGCGCGTTCTGATCAACTGACACGGCGAGCCGTCCTTCTGGTGTTCCGGATCGCACGGAAGCCGCTCTGCGAGGTGTCCTCACCCAGATCCGAGCCTGCGTAGTGCCGGAAAACATCCTCGAGTGTCGCGTCCCGCGACACCCGCTGCTTCAACTCGGTCGGCGTGCCGACCGCCCGCAGCCGGCCGTGGTGCATCAACGCCACCCGATCGCACAACGCGTCGGCCTCCTGCATGTAGTGGGTGGTGAGCAGCACGGTCATGCCGAACTCGCGCTGCATAAGTTCCACCTGGGCCCAGACACTGTCGCGCGCAATGGGATCCAGGCCGACGGTCGGTTCGTCAAGGATCAGCAGGGACGGCCGGTTCACCAGCGCCTGCGCCAACTCGAGCCTGCGGACCATGCCGCCGGAGTACGTGCCCGCCACCGCGTCGGCGACATCGAGCAGCTGCATCGCGTCCAGCGCTTCGTCGACGCGATCAGACCGCCGACGGCGCGGGACATCGTAGAGCCGTGCGAACAACTCGACGTTCTGCCGGCCTGTCAACGCGGCTTCAATCGAAAGCTGTTGTGGCACATAACCGATGTTGTGCCTGATGTCCATCGTGTGCCGACGCGCGTCGAGGCCGAAGATATACACCTCGCCACTCTGCACCGGCGTCAGGGTGGTGAGTACGCGCACCACAGTGGTCTTACCCGCTCCGTTCGGGCCGAGAAGGCCGACGGTCTCACCGCAGCGCACCTGCAGGCTGAGGTCGTCCACCGCGGTGAACTGACCGTAGCGGTGGGTCAGGTGCTGACAGTCGATCGCAAGCGTCGTCATGGTTGCCTCTCGTGCAGCATGCGGGTCATCTCGGCGAGTACCGCCAATCCGCGCTCCAGGCTGTCGAGCTGGCTCGGGTCCAGCTCGTCGAGCACTGCCGACAGGGCGGCGCGGCGCGCGGCGCGAGATTCGTCGGCGATGCGTTGTGCGGGCTCGGTCAGGCGCAGTCGGCCCACCCTCCGGTCGTCGGCGTCGACGGCGCGGATGACCAGGCCATCGGCCGCGAGCTTGGACACCAGGGTTGACGCCGTGTTGGGAACCAACCCCAACTCGGTGGCCGCCTCGCGTACCGAGATACCCGGTTGGCGGCCGACCAAGCGCAGCAATTCGGCCTGCGACTGGGTGAGCCCGGTGGTGTCGAACCCCCGGCCGGTCGACCGACGCAGTTGGCGCCGGAACCGGCCCACCACGTTGAACAGCTCGGCGATCAGATCGGTGCGGGTTTCCACGAAAGCGATATTACCTCTGTTACAGAGGTAATACCCTGCCGGGGCGCGCCGACGGGCGGACAATGGGCTAATGGCCAAGTACCTGCTCAACGAAGCCGCGGTGGCCAAGGCGCGCTCGCTGATCGATGCTCGCCAGTACGTCCTCGACAGCGACTGGGGACAGGTGCAGCCGCGGGCGGAAGCGCAGAACACCTACCTTGAATCGCATACCTGGGACGAATATGCCGAGTGGCATCTGGGACTGACCGATGGCGCGGCGGACGGGACGAAGGCGCGATATGCCTTCGTGTACGGGGACCTTCGTCGAATTCACCGCACCGGATTGATCGCCTGTGTGTACCGGGCTTCCGAATGGCGGCACAAGGACGTCGAGCTCGCCGCCCACGACTTGCTGCAGTATCTGGACAAGAAGACGGGTTTGGCGCCGACGGCCAAGGCCTGACCGGCTACGGGCGCAGCATGAAATCCAGGAAGCGGTCCCGCAGCTCGGCGGGCACATCCGGGGTCGGGCCCGCCGACTGCATGAGCCCGACACCGGCCGCGAACACCACCAGCGACCGCAGCGCGGCGTCGTCCGCCTCGAACCCGCATTCGTCAAAGGCCTGCCGGACGGCGCGCAGCACGCGCCCGTCGCTGCGCTCGACGCTGGCCCTGGTCGCCTCGTCGGTCAGCGCCCACAGCCGCATCGAGCGCTCGAGCGCCCAGTGTTGCGGAGCGACGAGAGTCTGCATCATGACGGCCAGGCGTTCCCGTGGGCCGCTGTCGGGCATGTTCTCGAACACCCGGCGGTTGCGGTCGTGCAAGTTACCCCACGCCTCGACCAGCGCCACGCGGTAGGTGGCCATATCGGTGAAGTGCCAGTAAAAGCTGCCCTTGGTGACATGCAGCCGCTCACACAGGGGCTCGATCCGGAGTGCGTTTGGACCGCTGTCAACGAGTACAGCAAATCCGGCCTGTATCCAATCGTCCGCCGTTAGCCGGCCAGAACCGTGCGGCGGCGCCATGCTGGGCAGCATACGGTGATCCACCGCGTTCTGCTGACACGGACGACAATTACATCCGGAAGGGGTGCTGGCAACCGTGACCGCCCGGTAGGGCGCCGCCGCTCTTCGGCTCCTACTCCCGGCCCGCCCGGCCGGCCGGCGTCAGCGAGATAACGAGAAGTCTCGAGAGCCATGGCGGCGGCCACGGTTGCTATAGCTGCTCACCGTACCATACGGCCAGGTACGGACGCGTGAACTCGATTAGCAAGCATGCTGGCGCACAACGCTTCTGAGTCAGCCGCGGCCTTCGCGGTTCCCACGTGCTGGCGAACTCGAGGTGGTCAATTTGGATCGCGTCGTGTGGCCGTGGCAGATGTCGGGCAACATGGGCGACATGGCGAGTGACGACTTCGACGACATCCCGCTCGAGCCCGAGGAGGAACTCGACTCCGACGAGGTCCGCAATGACGACGGTGACGAAGTTGTCGACCCCCCTGAGGAATGGATCGAGGCAAAGGACAACGAAACGCTCGACGAGAGACTCGCCGAGGAAGTGCCGGACGATCTCGGAGATGACGAGGACGAGGCGCCCAGCGACGCCCACGACTCGGACGCCGGCGGTGGGCTCAGGTTGGTCAGCAACTACGACCTCGACCACATGGACGTGGAAAGGCACGGCCGCGAACGCGGACAGATCGATGGCACACCGGAGGACGGGGACTCGTTCTACGACGTGATCGAATGAGCTAGTCCGACACCGCCTGCAGCACCATCACCGCACGCGCGTCGACGGACACCTTGGTGCCTGCCGTCACCGGTTTGGCCTCCTCGGCCGTGGTGGTATCCGCCGTGTAGATCACCGGCACCCAGGCAGGGCCGAAGTCTTTTGGCGGAAGCGTGAATTCGATGGACTCGTAGTGGGCGTTGAAGCACAGCACGAACGAGTCGTCGGTGACGCGCTGACCACGTACGTCGAGATCGGGAATGCCCTGGCCGTTGAGGTAGACGGCGATCGACTTTGCGAAGCCCGATTCCCAGTCCTCTCCGGTCATTTCCGAGCCGTCGGGAGCCAACCACGCAATGTCGGGCAGGCCTTCGCCGCCGCGACGGCCGACCGGTTTGCCGCTGAAGAACCGTCGCCTGCGGAACACCGGGTGCGCGGTGCGTAGCGCCGACACCGCACGGGTGAACTCCATCAGCTCCGTGTCGGCGTTCGCCCAGTCGATCCACGACAGCTCGTTGTCCTGGCAGTAAACGTTGTTGTTGCCCTGCTGGGTACGGCCGAGTTCGTCGCCGTGGGCGATCATCGGGACGCCTTGCGAAAGCAGAAGCGTGGTAAGGAAATTGCGTTGCTGACGGGCCCGCAGCGCATTGATCTCCGGATCCTTGGTCGGGCCTTCCGCGCCGCAGTTCCAGGATCGGTTGTGGCTCTCGCCGTCGCGGTTGTCTTCTTTGTTGGCCTCGTTGCGCTTGTCGTTGTAGGAGACCAGATCGCGCAGCGTGAATCCGTCGTGGGCGACGACGAAGTTGATCGAGGCGACAGGGCGGCGGGCGGTTCGCTCGTAGAGGTCGGCCGATCCGGTGAGTCGGTAGGCGAACTCGTCGAGGGTGGCAGGTTCACCGCGCCAGTAATCGCGGACGGTGTCGCGGTACTTGCCGTTCCACTCCGTCCACTGGGGTGGGAAGTTGCCAACCTGATAACCACCCGGTCCGACGTCCCACGGTTCGGCGATCAGCTTGACCTGGCTAACGGTCGGATCCTGTTGCACGAGTTCGAAAAACGTCGATAGCTTGTCGACGTCATAGAACTCGCGGGCGAGCGTGGACGCCAGATCGAACCGGAACCCGTCGACGTGCATCTCGGTGACCCAGTACCGCAACGAGTCCATGATCAGCTGCAGCGTGTGCGGGTGGCCGACGTTGAGGCTGTTGCCGGTGCCGGTGTAGTCCATGTAGTAGCGCTTGTCGTCGTCGACAAGCCGGTAGTACGCGGCGTTGTCGATGCCGCGCATGGACAGCGTCGGGCCCATGTGGTTGCCCTCGGCGGTGTGGTTGTAGACCACGTCGAGGATCACCTCGATGTCGGCCTCGTGCAGCGCACGGACCATGGCCTTGAATTCCTGCACCTGACCGCCCGGGGTGGAACTGCTGCTGTACTTGGCGTCGGGCGCCAGGAACGCGATGGTGTTGTAGCCCCAGTAGTTTGACAGCCCCTTCTCGATGAGTGTGGAGTCGTTGACGAAGTGGTGCACCGGCATCAGCTCGATCGCGTTGACGCCCAACGACTTCAGGTGCTCGATGATCACCGGGTGTGCCACGGCGGCGTACGTGCCGCGAACGTTCTCGGGGATGTCCGGGTGGGTCTGGGTAAGGCCCTTGACGTGCGCCTCATAGATCACCGTGTCCGCGTACGCGTGCTGCGGCGGGCGATCCACGCCCCAGTCGAAGTAGGGATTGATCACCACGGCCTTGGGCGTTCCAACCGCCGAGTCTTCGTCGTTGCGGCTGTCGGGATCGCTGAAGTTGTAGCCGAACAGTGACTGGTTCCACTCGAAGGTGCTGTCGATCGCCTTCGCGTACGGGTCGATCAGCAGCTTGTTCGGATTGCAGCGCTGTCCCGTGGCGAGGTCATAGGGGCCGTACACGCGATAGCCGTAGCGCTGGCCGGGCTCGATATTGGGGATGAAACCGTGCCAGACGAAGCCGTCGACCTCTGGCAGCGTCACCCTGGACTCGGCTCCGTCGGCGTCGAACAGGCAGAGCTCAACCTTCTCCGCGGCCTCGCTGAACACCCCGAAATTGGTACCCGAGCCGTCATAGGTGGCGCCCAGTGGATAAGCCTTGCCTGGCCACACCTCCAATTGGGTGGCCTGCGGGCTGGCAGCTTGGGTCAAAGTGGCACTCTCCAGTATTGACGTGGTCGACGTGGAATCACCGACCATGGCGACGATACGGGGGTGCCCAAACTGAGAGCATCACAACCGGACTGTCCCCAGCCCGATTACCGGACATTGCTGCTGGTAATCGACCGCGGTGTGGCCACCATCACGCTCAACCGGCCACAGCAACGCAACGCGATCGGCGACGGCATGCGCGAGGAACTCGCCGACGCCTACCGGGCCTGCGACCGCGACGACTCGGTGCGGGTGATCGTGCTGACCGGTACGCCCCCCGCGTTCTGCGCAGGTGCGGATCTGGCGGGCGGCGAGCAGACGTTCGCCGAACCGGGGCCGGGCTTCAGCGCCGCGGGCATCGACGTGCCCGCATGGTCACTCTCCAAGCCGGTGATCGCCGCGGTCAACGGCCACGCGATCGGCCTGGGCCTGACGCTCGCCCTGCAGTGCGACATCCGGTTGTTCGCCGCCGACGCGCGTTACGGCGTGGTGCAGGTCCGGCGGGGCGTCGTCGGTGATGCCTACTCTCACTGGGCCCTGCCGCGCCTGGTGGGCATCGCTAAGGCGGCCGAAATCCTTTTGACCGGAGCGACTTTCGACGGGCATCGGGCGGTGCAGCTGGGGTTGGGGAGCAGGGTGCTCGACGCCGCTGACGTTCTGCCAGCCGCACTGGAACTGGCGCACGACATCGCGGAGAACACCGCTCCGATGTCGGTGGCGGCCAGCAAGCGGCTGCTGTGGGATTCGTTCGACCTTGACCGCGAGGCCGTCGGCGCCCGCGAGACAGAGATCCACTTGCGGGTCATGAGCCACGACGACGCAAAGGAAGGTGTGCGGGCATACATGGAACGCCGCCCGCCGCGGTGGACCGGCGCCCCGCGGGACCCGACGGCCTAGTCCGGCTAAGCGACCTCGACGCCGGCGGCGCGCATGTCTTCGACTGCCTTGTGGGTGGACTCCTGTGCCACGCCGGCAGTGAGGTCGAGAAGCACCCGTGTGGCGAAACCGGCTTTGACGGCGTCGGTGGCGGTCGCCAGTACGCAATAGTCAGTGGCTAATCCGGCGATGTCGATCTCATCCACGCCGCGCTGCCGCAACCAGTCGGGCAGCCGCGTGCCGGTGTCGTCGACGGCTTCGAACGCGCTGTAGGCGGCGGAGTAGTGGCCCTTCATGAACACCGCTTGGATGGCGCCGTCGTCGAACTCCGGGTGAAAGTCGACGCCTGGGGTGCCGACCTCGCAATGCCGTGGCCAGGACAGCCGGTAATCGGGGTGCTCGGAGAAATGTTCGCCCGGCTCGATGTGGTAGTCCTTGGTGGCGACCACGTGGGCGTAGTCGCGGTGGGCAGCTACGTAGTCGTTGATTTCGCGGACCACCGCGGTGCCACCGGCAATCCCTAGGGAACCGCCCTCGCAGAAATCGTTCTGGACGTCGACGATGATCAGTGCCCGCATGCGTCTACGTTAAGAGCCGCCTACCCGCCGAACAACAGATAAAGGCCGGTGAACGTGTAGCCGACCATCACCAGCATCGTCGCAAGCTGCCCGGTCAACTGATGGCCGGCGGGCAGCAACCGCAGTGCGCTGTCGTGTGCCGCGATCACCGCCGCAATGTGTCCGGCCACCACGCAACCGACCTTGATGCTGGCCAACACCTGCGGATGCATCGACAGCACGTAGTGCACCTGAGCATCACCGAGACCGAACAGCAGGATGAATGTCTGCTGGCCGCGCTCGACGAGATACGTCAGGTAGTGCGCGAACACGTAGCCGATGACGATCGGGATCAGCGAATGGGCCATCAGCCCGGGCAGTTCGCGGCGACGCTGTGCATCGACGCCGCCGGTGGCGCGCGCCGCGAGCCAGAACGTGCCCGCGACCACGGCGGCGAACACCAACAGCCCCGCGGTGCGGAGCAGCGTCGTCGTAGCGACCGAGTCCGTGTGGTCCGCCACGAAGCCGCGCCATTGCGGGGTCGCCGAGAAGCTGTCGAACACCGTCGATCCAAGCAGCACCGCGAGCACGGCGACGGTGCCCGCCCGGACCGGCAGTGACGGAAGGTGGTCGAAAGGGTTACCGATAGCGATGCGGCCGTCGCTGTTGCGGCGCAGCGCCGACAGCCGAGATGCCACCATGCTGTACACCTCGAACGGATCGGCGCGGGCACACCAGCGGTCCCCGCAGCACAGTGCTCCGGCCATCGTCACGGCGAGGTAGACGAGCAGCCAGGTCTTGATCGCGCCAAGGGATCCGGGGTCGGGGCTGGCGAGCTCGAGCCAGACGAAAGCGAACAGGCCGGCCGCGGCGGGCCAATAACCCGCCCGCTCCTGATAGCGCAGGCCGAGCGATCGGCCGCCAAGCAGTCGGTGCACCGTGCGCACGGGGGAGATCACGCGCCACACGGGCCCGACGACAAGTGACAGTGCTACCAACCCGACCCACAACAACACGTAGAACACGCCGGGCAGCGGGTTGTAGGCGTCCTGCGGGCCGAACACCGCAGTGATCGCCACCCAGACCGCGAACATCAGCGCCGCGATCGCGACGGCCCAACGCGTCGCCGGGGCGTCGACCAGTGTCGTCACCCGGCGCGGCAGCGGACGGCCCGGTTTGTCGGAATCGAACCGCGGCCGCCGCCAGGCGAGCGCCACGACAGCGAACGTGAACGTCAACGCCCACGCCGCGCCGATGAGCGCATAGCTCAGCGGGATCGGCAGATCGGTCGAACCGCCAAGGCCGTGGGCCAGGACTGCGGTGGACCGATCCGCGATCACTGCACCTGAATGGTTGCGATGGTCTGGTTCAGCTTGTGCAGCTCCACATCGACCTTCCCGGGCACGTCGACGGTGAACTGGAAGGACTGCATCGGCTTGGCCTCGACGTTGAAGCTGTGTTCCGGCGTCGAGTGCACGTGTAGCTCGTCGGCGGCGTCGCTGTTGACCCGGATGACGATCTGCTGCTTGACGCCCGCCTTCAACTGTTCGTTGGTGGGGGTGACCTTGCCGTCCTTGATCGTGACGTCGACGAGCAGCCGCGTCGGTGGTGCCTGTTCGTTCGGCATGTCCGACGGGCCGACGCTCGACGGCTGACTGCTCGAGGTGTTCCCCGATGCGTTGTCGGAGCTGTTCGACCCGCCGCATCCAGCGGTGATAAGGGCGGCGGCCATCACAATCGCAAGAGTCCTGGAAGTTGTCACGGGGAACCATCTTGGCGGGGTGAATCCGAGTTTTCACCTTGGGGCGCCTCGCCCTCGCGACGACGGTCCCGCAGCGCGACGTAGATCACCACACCGGCGACGGCTATCGCAGGCGCGAATGCCGGTATCGCGAGAAGCAGGCCATGGTGGGCCAGTATCTCGATGTCGGGCTGACCGGTCACGCCTGCGCCGTGGGCTGAAGTTCGGCCTTGCTGCCAGAGGCCTCGCTGCGGTTGATCCGGCCCGCGCCCCAACTGAGGCCACTGATGAGAACCAGCGTGCAAACCAGAACCACCAGGCAGCCGACCATCCACAGCAGCGCAGGCGTCTCGGGGTTGCGCTCCCGCTGCAGGATCGTGATCTCGGCAACGAACGGACGGGTGAACAAGGCCTCGGCCGGAACTTCCTTCGCGCCGATTCCGGGGTCGGCGGCGAGATAGATCGGCACCGCGGTCAACGTCTTTCCGTCGTGCACCCGCAACAGCGTTTTCCAGGTGCCCCACACCGGGACGGCTTCGGTGGTGCGGTAGTGCCCAGGTCCGACCTTGTCGAGATTGGTGACCACCTCCCCGCGCTGATTCTCCAGATGTCCCTGCCACGCGAGGATCGACACCCAGTTGGGGTTGTCGCTGACAAAGTCCGGCGGGTTGATCCGCACATCGGCATCCACCATCCGCTGACCCGGGCCCTCGGCGGGCACATCGGCGAGAGTGATTGTGGCCGTGACGTTCTGCGGCACGTGGCAGCGCAGTCCGTTGGCCGTCGCGCCACTGATGGCCAGCACCGTCAGCACCACAAGGCCGATGCTGATCGCACGGGACGGCAGCCACTGTGAGGTGAGGACCAGGCCGAACATCGCGCCGCAGGCACCGGTGAGGACGGCGACGGGAATGGCCATCGCGAGCGCTTCCGGCCACATGCTGGTCGGCCATGGATAGTGGTAGACCGCGGCGATCCACAACGACTCCAACCAGAGTCCGATCGTCGCCACCCCCAGGCCGCTGACGGCACCGAAGATGATGGGCCGTTTGAAAAGTGGCGTCAGGGCGACCAATTCGACGACGATCGCGGGCCCGAGATACAGCGCGAACCAGTTGATCGGTGCCCCGAGGATCGGGCCGACGATGAGCGCTACCAGGCCGCGCAGCACGATCGCCAACAACGCCGCGATAACGGCCGCGCCCCGGCCCAGCAAGATGCGGGCCGCGACGAGACCGAAAGCCGCCGCGGCGGCGATCAGCATGGGCTGGAACACCTGGCGGAATTGCGGTACGCCGAAGTCGAATTCGATCTGGAACACCGACAGGCCGATGAGGATGCCGCCGAAGCCGAGGTACTGAATGAACTTGATGCCGATGCCGTCGGTCGGAGCGTCATCGCCCATCGCCTTGAGGCCCTCGTGGTTGAGCATGATCGCCGACAGCGTGGAGAAGCCGGCGCCGCCGATCATCATCAGATGGGTCGGCCCCCACAGCGTGACGTCCTGGCCGAAGATGCGGTGCCAGATGTCGTCGAGTGGGAAGCCCGTGAGTGCGTAGAGGCCGCACCCGGCCATCAGGATGCCGCCGACGGGTGCGTACCAGGTGCGGGTGATCCGCACGGCCGACGGCCCCGGCTTGTCGTACGGCAGCACGCAGGCCAGGCAGCCGGCGATGAAGAGAAGGAACAGTCCGAACAGGATGAAGTAGTGCGCGGGGTTGGCCAGCGGTCCCGGGTCACGGCCCTTGCCGATGTGCAGGCTGACGTCCCAGATGAACCCGAACAGCGCGCAGATCAGGGTCGCGATGAACAATGCCAGCGGCAGCGCCACCCACGGTGGCCGCTTGAACTTGCGTCCGGCCCACTCGGCGAGGTCGTTCAGCCAGGTGATGCGGCGCTGCCGATGCAGATAGCCGATCCACAGGAGCCCCACGGTGACGACGAAGGCCACCGCCGACATTCCGATTACCTGGTCGAGCGCGGCGCCACCGCCCTCGCTGCCCTGTGCGACCAACGAAACCGACTCTGACCTGTGTGAAAACCCCATTGTCATCCCACCCGCGGAGTGTCGTCGGAAACGAACTGACTCGTGAGTAATGTTGCCAGAATGCCCGCAGCTGAAACCAGGGGTATCGGATAGCGGCCGCTGGGAGCCACTCTGCTGGCGTGCCCACCCACCCGATCGCCAAACCTCGCGCCAGGATGGGTGCATGGCCGCCAGCGGAACGGTCGTGGAGCTGCGCGTGCACGGGGTGTCCGGCACGCCGCCCGAAGCGCTTCTCAGTTGCCCCACTGAATTCCTGGAGGAAGTCGCGGGTGACAAGTCCGCGGGCTTCTATCGACGACAACCTTGGCTCGACGACATCGCGAACGGGTCGCCGGGTGCGTGGCGCCGGATCGTCGAGGCCTACTCGTGGGGCGGGTTGACGTCCGGCCCGGCCAGCCGTGCGGTGTGGCTGCTGTTCTTGCCGTTCATCTTCATCAACCTCGCGCACTGGATGTTGCCGCCCGCCACCAAGCAGCGTTTCGCCGCGGCGGTCTCGGTGGGCCTGCTGCGGCTGTTGGCGCTCTCGCTCACGCTGACCTTGATGCTCGCCGCCGCGGTGGCGGTGATGGACGTAATGGTCTGGCAGTGCATGGGTTTGGACTACTGCGGGTCCGGGTTGGGTCCGCTGTCGGCGATGGCGTCGGCTCCGCGCGGCGTGCAAGTGGCGCTCAGCGCCGTTCCTCTGGTGGTCGTGATCGCGGTGTTGTGGCGGCTCGGGAAGGAGAGCACCCGCGTCGTCGGCAGGCCGCCCAACCCCGCCGTGATGGCGGACGAGGTTCCCCTGGAATCCGACACCTTCTGGTGCACCGATCCGTCGGTGCTGCGGTTGCGCGCCTGCCACGTGATGGCATGGACGGCAGGGCTCGGTGCGCTCGCCCTGGCCGTACCGGTGCGCTACGCCGCAACGCCCGCAGTACACGCGGTCGGCACCGCGCTGCTGGCGGCCAACGGCGTCGTCCTCGGGATCGCGGTGCTGACAACCACGTGGAATCGGGCCACCGCGCGCGGCGGCGTCGGCGCCGACTGGCTGACGCGGCCCCTGCTTCTGCTGCGGTGGGTTTCGTTGGGCCTGCTGGTCGCCTCCTTGGTATGGGTCGCGACGGCGGACGTGGCGTATCCGGCTGCGCCGATGCACTTTCCAGGTCTGCGCGAAGCGATCTACGTTCTGCTCGTGATACAGGTCGTCCTGCTGGTCGGACTGTTCCTCTTCACCGCACTGTCGATGCGAGGTCGTGCCGGTGACCAGGGCGACGGCTACCCGCCCTCGCTTCGGGGATTCACCGCACCCGTCGTCGCGTCGCTCGCCTGGCTCATCGGTGGCGGGTTCAGCGTCGGGGTCGGCCTGTGGACCGCACAGGCTCTCGGCAAGGCGGTGCTGTCGACGGGGGCGGCCCACAGCGAAATCGCCCGCAGGACGGCGACACTCGCCAGTGATACGGCGTCGTTCTCCGACAAGGCCGCCGCGCTGAATGCCGATGCGCCCCTGATCGTGCCGCCGCCGTACTTCTGGGCGGCGGTGGCGGTTGTCGTGCTGATCATCGCCGCGATCATCACCGGACTATGCGTGTGGTGGGGGATCACCCGCAGGCGGGCCAAGGCCGAACTGCGGTCTGTGCTGGCCGACTACCCCGGCACGGCAGACACCAACGTCAGGGCGAAGCAGGTTGCGTCGTCGCGGGCCTGGGCGTCGCTGACCGATCTGGCCGCGCCGATCGTGGCGGGGCTCGCGCTGTTCACGGTGGCGGTGATGCTGGCGTTGGCGGCCTGGTACCTGTCGGGCAGCGGCGGCTTCGGCTCATTGCCCGCATACTCGCCCGCCCTCACCAACGCCAGCGTGTTCATCACGATCTCACTGGTGACGGGTCTGGTTCTGTTGGCCGTACAGGCTTTTCGGGATCGCCAACTGCGGCGGGTGGTTGCGGTGCTGTGGGATGTGATCACCTTCTGGCCGCGCGCGAACCACCCGCTGACCCCGCCGTGCTACGCGGAGCGCACGGTACCCGAACTACTCGACCGGCTGCGGGTGTTGACGGCCGCGGACGACACGCGGGTGGCGCTGGTGGCGCACAGTCAGGGCACGGTGATCGCCGCGGCGACGTTGTTGCAGGACGACGCGCGCACGGGGGATCGGGTTGCGCTGTTGACATTCGGATCACCCCTGCGCCGCCTGTATGCACGAAACTTCCCGGCCTACTTCGGGACTGGTGCGCTGCCCCGGTTGCGTCAACGGCAGCACCTACGGTGGATCAATCTCTGGGCTCGCACAGATCCGATCGGGTCGTGGATCAACGACGACCGTGACCGCAGCATGAAGGAAGCGCTGGAGGCGGTCGACTACCGGCTGCTCGATGTGGAGAGCCTGACACCGCGCGCAGACGGCACATATCCTCCGATCTGCGGCCACTCGGGCTTCTGGACGCGTCCTGAGTACCGTGAGGCTTTGACCGTGCTCGAATCAACCATGCTGCCCGCAGGCTCCGTGGCCGATACCAGCGCGGCGACCTGCCCGACGAAAGAGCTGCTATGAGATTCGAAGGCCGTACCGCGGTGATCACCGGCGGTGCGATCGGCTTCGGCCGTGCGTTCGCGCGGGCACTGGTCGCCGAGGGCGCCGATGTGGTGATCGCCGACATCGACGTCGACATGGCTGAACGCACCGCAGCGTCACTTGTCGATGCAGGGGGCAGGGCCATCGCGGTGGACTGCGACGTCGCCGACGCCGAACAGGTGGACGCGACGATCGCGACGACGATCGAGCGGTTCGGCGGTATCGATATCGCGATCAACAATGCGGGCCTGCACTTGATGAAGTACAACCAACCGTTCGGCGCGTTGTCGCGCAAGGAGATCCGCAGCCTGTTCGACGTAAACGTGATGGGCGTGATCAACATGACGCTGGCCTGCAGCGACTCGATGCGGGATCGTGGTGGCGGCGTGGTGCTCAACATCTCGTCGATGGCCGGCTATATGAGCGCCACTCCGTACGCGGTGTCCAAGCTGACCGTGCGTGGTCTGACCGTCGCGTTCGCCACCGAACTGGCACCGGATCGCATCCGCGTCAACGCGATCGCACCGGGCCTGATGAGCACCGAGAACGCGCTGGCCGATCTGCCGAAGCCGTTGATCGACGAGTTCGTCCAGCGGCTCCAGCTCGTGCACCGGCTCGGCACGATGGACGACATCGTCTCGGCGATGCTGTTCCTATGTTCCGACGAGGCGTCCTTCATCACCGGTGAGACGATCAAAGTCAGCGGCGGCTACCCGCTGAACTTCTGACTGGCATAGGTCACCAGGCGCCGTTGCATCTCGGGGTATGTGTCGGCGGCGGGCATCTCGGTCGCGTCGCGGACAGCAACCGCAGCCTGTGCCGCGGCGTGGATAGCGGCTCGATACGGCAGCGATCCCGTCGACACCCGGCGCACGCCGAGCGCCGCCAGGTCCCGAAGCGAGAGTCCGGGAATGGCAAGGACATTGACGGGTAGCGGGATGGCCGCAGTGAGTTCACTCAGCACGTCGGGCTCGGCCGCACCGGGAACGAATACGCCATCCGCGCCTGCCTCGACGTAACGTGCGGCCCGGTTCAGCGTCGCCGTGACGGTAGCGTCCTGGCCCAGCCAGTAGGTGTCGACGCGGGCGTTGACGAACACCTCGGGTGAACGTTGTTTGATGGCTTGCACTTTCGCCGCATGCCGTTGCGGGTCGATCAGCTCTTCGGCGGTGCTGTCCTCGATGTTGATGCCGTCGACGGGAAGCCGGGCGACGTAGTCGGCGACCTCGTCCGGGTCATCGGCATAGCCGTCCTCGATGTCGACGCTGACGTAGCAGTCGAGCGGTTGCAGCGCGGCGGCCAGGCCCAGGTTGGCCTCGCCGGTCGACCGACCGCCGTCGGGCCTGCCAAGGCTGGACGCGACCCCGAAGCTCGTCGTGCCGATCGCGGCGAACCCGCACTCCAGCAGCGCCAGCGCCGACGCCACATCCCACGCGTTGGGCAACAGCAGAGGCAGCCGGCCATAGTGCATGTCTTTGAACGTCATTCGTCACTCCACGGCGTGACCGGGCGGTCGCGATGCTTGCCGTCCACGATCACGTCGACACGTTCGTCGAAGAAACAGATGCGGTCGCGTACTGGTTCGGCATCGTGCAGCGGATTGTGATAAGCCCACGCCACATCGCGCGGCCCGTCGGACACCGAGTAGTAGGACGCCCGGCCCTTGTACGCACAGTAGGTCGCCGTGTTGCTGGGTTGCAGGTGGACGGTCACGTCCTCGCGAGGCAGATAGAAGCGGACCGGCAGCAGGGTTTCGAACAGCAGCATGGGCCGGTTCGACTCAGCGAGCAGGCTGCCGTCCAGTTCGATGCGGACGTGGCGGCTGCTGCGGAGGACATCGATGCGGCTGAACGGGTCATGCGGGTGGCTGACCACCGGTTCGTCCTCCTCGCGCCATTCGAACGCGGCGAACTCGAGGATGACGTAGTCGGCGAGATCGGGATCGGCGGGCCGGAACGCGGCCGCGGGGCCGGTCTCTTCGCCTGCGATCACGTCGAACGCGGTGCCCTCGCACGAGTGCGCCGCGAACGGCACGCTTGGGTCCAGAATCGGCTGCGAGCTGATCGCCGGCAGGCGCACGCCGACGTCCGCGTCGACTCCCGATTCGGCACCGGCGGGCACCAGCTGCGCGGTGAGCGCGGCGAGCGGGATCGCATAGGTCGGGACGACGCGGCGCGGCTCCCAAACCAGCAGGGCTTCGGAGGTGTCGGCGACCGGGTCACCGCCGATGCGCGCCCGCACCCGTTTCGCGGTGGGCTGGTACCGCAGCGTGTCGAGATTGCCGCTGAGCAGATCCATCATCCTGACGCCCATCGCGGACCCCTTTCACTTGCGGGGCGGACGTAACACGTTCATTGCCAAGCGCATTATCGGACTGGGAATGTGATCCTTGGCGGAAAGCGCCGCATCCGACACACTTCCACGCAGGGGGGTGCCGCGGCCGAACCACCGGTTCAGCGGGCCGCCGGTTGGTTCCAGGTCGACGTGCGGGGGTGGCTTGCCGTCGGCGGCGCCGAGCGCGTTGGAGATGACGACCCGCTGGATCTCGCTTGTGCCCTCAAAAATGGTGTACAGCTTGGCGTCTCGGTACCACTTCTCGACCGGATGGTCCTTGATGTAGCCCCAGCCGCCCATCGTCTGGATGGCTCGCTCGGTGGTTCGGACGGCGACCTCACTGGCGGCCAGCTTTGCCATCGAGCCCTCGCCCCGCTCGAACGGCACCCCGGACGCGGCCATCCACGAGGCCCGCCAGGTGAGCAGGCGCGCGGCGTCGATCGCGGTGGCGAGGTCGGCGAGCGGGAATGCGATGCCCTGATTGTCGATGATCGGCACACCGAACGCCTCCCGCCGGTTGGCGTACTCGGTGGCATACTCCAATGCGGCCCTTGCGATTCCGAGTGCCTGAGCGGCGACCATCGGTCGGGTCTGCTCGAAGGTGCCCATGGTCGCCGAGCCGGAAGGCTTGCCGCCCTCGATCGCCTCACGGGCCTTGGCCAGCTTGTGCTCGAGCTTGTCCTGCCCGCCGAGCAGGTTGTCTCCCGGTATCCGAACGCCGTTGAATTTCAGTTCGGCGGTGTGCGACGCCCGGCAGCCGAGCTTGTCGAGCTTGCGGACGAGGTCCAGCCCCGGGGTACCTCCAGGCACGATGAACAGCGCCTGGCCCCGGTGGCCGAGTTCCTCGTCGACAACGGCGTTGACGACATGCACGTTGGCGATGCCGCCGTTGCCGATCCACATCTTGTGGCCGTCGATGATCCAGTCGTCACCGTCGTGGCGCGCCCGGGTCCGCAGGTTGCGAACATCGCTGCCGCCCTCGGGCTCGGAGATCGCCAGCGCGGCGAGCTTGAGATCCCCCGGCGTGCCGAAACATTCGGGCGCCCACTGCAGCATCTGCTCGGGCGACGCCGCCTGGCCGATCGCGGAGAGCGCGAGAGCCGGCATCACTATCGCGAGGCCGATACCCGCACAGCCCCAGAACAGCTCCTCCATGAACATCGGCAGGGACAGTCCCGTCGGGTCGCCGATCAGGTCGCGGTAGAACAGCGGGCTATAGAACCGTCGGGATGCCGCTTCCTCCAGGACGGGCCAGGGAAACTCCTGGCGCTGGTCGTAGTCGAGCGCGACCGGCCGGATCACCTGCTCGGCGAATTCGTGCGTGCGGCGGGCGAGGTCGTGCTGCGCCGCCGTCGGCGTGATATCGAAACTCATCGAGCGTCGAGTACCCCGCCGCGGCGCTTGCGAAGCGCCGAGCGCTAGTCGACGCCGATGGCGACCTCGGTGGACTTCACGAACACCGTCGCGGGCATGCCGGGCTGCAACCCGAGATCCTCCGCGGCGTCCTTGGTGATCGAGGACGTGATGACCTGATCGCCGCCGTCGAGGCGGACCTTCACGGTCGCCATCACGGCGCCGAGGTTGACTTCGGTGATGACTCCGGTCAGCTGGTTTCGGATCGATAGCCGCATGGTGTGCAGCTTATGCGCCTAGCGTGATGCCTGATGAAACTTGCCGCCCTTCATCTCCGGCAGCGCGACGGCGTCACGTGTGGACCGACCGTTGCGGTAGTGGCGGGTGCGCTGCTGGACCCGGGCAGGCAGGCCAAGCTGTCCGACCCGGCCTGGTTCGCCGGCGAACAGGCGAGGGTGCACCGCGAAGTGAACCGGCTCTGGCCGCGCCGATTGGGCACCACGCCGACGGGGATGGCGCGCGCGCTCACCGCACGCAGTTCCCCTGCGGGCGTTCGCTATCGGTGGCGGCTGTTTCATGGCCGCCGCGACAGCTTGTCCGATGTGCAGCATTCGGCCGAAGCGGGCCGGCCCGTCGCGATGTTGACCGGCCGGTTCCTTCCCCGGCACTGGGTGCTCGTCGTCGAGGCCGACCGACGCCGGTGGCGGTGCTATGAGCCGTCGTCGGGGGAGGTGCGCTCGGTGGAGGTCGATGCGGTGCGGCGGTCGCGACTGAGCGGGTTGGGCTATCCGCGGCCGTTCGCGTTCGTACTCCCGAGAGAGTCGACGCGGTCGGCGACGAGCTGATCGGTCGGCGCGTGGGATTCCTTGAGGCCTGCGACCACACCCGCCCGGTTGCGTTCGGGTTGGTTCTGCGACATCTTCGCCTTGCCTTCGACTTTCGAGATGACAACCTCCACACCGACGATCGCGCGTAGCTGTGCGCGCGTGTAGCTCTCGGGCGCATCGGTGACCTGCCACGGCTCTGCGCGGTACTGCTCGTGTCGATTCGTCAGCATTGTGACGAGGTTGAGCACCCAGTCAGCGTCGTCGTGCACGACGAGCCTGCCGTAGACGTTGACGACCTCGTAGTTCCAGGTCGGCACCACCTTGCCGGTTTCGGCTTTCGTCGCATAGAAGCCGGGCGAGATATAGGCCTGCGGACCGGAGAAGATAGCCACCGATTCACCGCCGTCGGAGTGCCAATGGGGGTTGGCCCGCGACACGTGACCGATGAGCGAGTGCCGGGCCTTGTCGTAGAGGAGCGGCAGCGGCGTCACCATCAGCCCCGACGGGTCATGGGTGACCAGATGCGCGAAGCCGGCCAGGGCGAGCGCGGCCTCGGTCTCCTGATCGGAGAGAGCGAACTGGCGCGGGATGTACATGGTGAAACAAGCCTAGTGTCAACGGTTCACGCAAACGACCCGCCGATCAGGTGGTGATCATCGCGTCGGCCAGGTACGGCGTGATGTTGCCCATCGCCCGGGCCACATATTCGTCCTTCTCGCCAACCGGGGCGACGTAGTGAAGAGCCTCTTCCGCGGCTTGCACTCCTTCGAGGCGGGCGATCAGCCAGCCGGCTAGGTAAGCGGATGAGAGGCATCCGCCCGCCGTGGCGATGTCGCCCTTGGCGTAGAGCGGTTGATTGAGCACCTCGACGCCGGCTTCCTGGACCCATGGCTTGGTCGTCAGATCAGTACACGCCGGGACCCCGTCGAGGAGACCGAGCTTGGCCAGCACGAGCGTGCCGGAGCACTGCGCGCCGAGCACTTGCCGAGACGGGTCCAGTTGCAGCAGCGACATAAGCGACTTGTCGGCTACAACCTCTCGGGTCTGCCTGCCGCTGCCCACGATGACGGCGTCCGCGGCGGCCGCTTCCGCCAGCGAGACATGAGCTTCGATGACCACACCGTTCATCGATCGGACTCGCGGGCTGGGGCTGGCGATTGACACGCGCCAGTCGGTCTTTCGAACCCGGTTGAGCACGCCAAGGGCGATGAGCGAGTCGAGTTCGTTATAGCCCTCGAAGGTCAGGATGGCGATATGCATGTAGTCGAGCGTAGAGCCGCTGATTCAATACAATCAAACTATTGTCATGCATACAATGCGGCGATGATGCGCGCCCGCTTCAAGAACGTGGTCGACATGATGGCTCGCGATATCCGTGATGGGACTCTCGCACCCGGAACGAGGTTGCCGACACATCGCGAACTGGCGACCCGCGAGGGTCTGGCCTTGGTGACCGCTTCGAGGGTCTATGCCGAGCTGGCGGCGATGGGACTGGTTACCGGGGAAACAGGGCGGGGCACGTTCGTCCGTGAGACTGCTCTGCCACTCGGTCACGGTGTCGACCAGTATGTGTCGGCCGCCGATGTCACCGATCTGAGTTTCAACCTCCCGTCGTTGCCTGGACAAGCCGATCTGTTGCGAAATGCTTTGCGGACGTTGGCAACAACTGGTGACCTCGAGGCGCTGCTGCGTTATCAACCCCACGGCGGTCGCCGGCATGAGCGGGCAGCGGTGGCCCGTCACCTTCGCCGCAAGGGGCTCACTGTCGGCGGTGACCAAGTCCTGATTGTCAACGGTGCCCAGCACGGATTGGCCGTCACCGTGCTGGCGCTGCTGCAGCCAGGGGAAGTCGTCGCCGTCGACGCACTGAGTTATCCGGGCTTCAAGCTGGCAGCCCAGGCGCACCACCTGGAGCTGGTGCCGCTACCCGCGAAGGGTGATGGGCCCGATCTGGAGGCTCTCGACCAGTTGTGCAGGAGGCGGCGGGTACGCGCTGTCTACACGATGCCGACTCTGCACAACCCGCTCGGGTGGGTCACCCCCATGCAATCGCGCACTCAGCTCGTCGAGATTGCACGCGACCATGGGTTGCTCATCATCGAAGACGCTGCGTACGCATTTCTGGCCGAGCAGCCACCCGCGCCGTTGGCGGCCATGCTTCCGGAGTCGACGATCTACGTCTCGGGACTGTCGAAGAGCGTGGCGACCGGTCTTCGCTTCGGCTTCGTCGCCGCCCCAGGCGAATTCGTAGCCTCCATCGAACGTGCGATCCGCGCTACGACGTGGAACACGCCCGCTGTCATGACGGCGATCGCCACCGAGTGGCTCGACGATGGCACCGTCGATCGCTTGGAGAAGCGCAAGCGGGCCGACGCCCGCGAGCGCCAAGTCGTCGCCCGCGGCGTTCTCAGCGGATTGGAAATCATCGGACATCCGTCCGCGTATTTCCTGTGGCTGCCGATGCCGGAGGAAACACGTGCCGATCAGGTGGCCGCAGCCCTCCTGCGTGAAGGCATCTCGGTATCCACCGCCGAGGCGTTCGCGACATCCAAGGACAGTCCACATGCGATCCGAATTGCGCTCGGATCGGTACCCATCGACGTCCTGCGTGACGCCCTCGACAAGGTCAAGCA
This sequence comes from uncultured Actinomycetota bacterium, assembly GCA_963698965.1. Taxonomy (GTDB): domain Bacteria; phylum Actinomycetota; class Actinomycetes; order Mycobacteriales; family Mycobacteriaceae; genus Mycobacterium. The sequence goes on along the minus strand of CAVOSY010000026.1, from coordinate 218,254 downwards.
CACCGTGGAAGCGCACAGCTATCTCTGACCGAGCCCGGCTTTCGAACGTATGATCGAACAGTGGGTGAGCTGCAGTCGATCGGCTACCACGGGCAGCCCGTCCAGCAGGCCTTTCGCCGGGTGGACCCGCCGGTCATGGTGCTGGTCGACCTCGCTGCGCTGTTTCCACGCGAGCCGCATCGCGCCGGTGGCTACAACCCCGCCGGGTTGCAGATGCACTCGGTCGTCGAAGGCCGGCTCACCTGCTGGGGCATCTGCGAACAGGGCTACTGGTGGGGCCTGGTCACCTATGAGATCGCCTACGGGCCACGACGGAAGTCGGTGACCCACTGGATCCCGGCATGGATGCTCAAGCGCAAGACCGAGTAGCCGCTAGGGCGGGTCGTCCTCGGCCCAGCCGTCAACTTGGTCGTTGGCCAACCGACTACGGCAATGACAACTGATGGCCGAGGTGCGCTGTGAAATCGCCCAGGAGGGGGCCGAATCACGTCCGGCTATTGCTGCCGCTTCACCAGCGGCCAGGCTGGACAAGGCCGCATGTGGCTAAAGGCCTGCGCTGAGCACGATTTCACGACGTGCCATCGCGGTGCCCGCGGCCGCGGCCTGTGGATAACTTTCGTCACGTGTCGGTTTGCGGCGATATCATTCGAACATGGGTTCGGATAAGGATCGGATCGTCGCGGCGCTCGATGCGGCGGATGCCAGCTATCGAAAGCTCGCGTCGCTACCGCTGGAGGCGCTGAGCCGCCGAGAGAAGACGGAACTCCTCAAGCGGCTGGGTGAGATCGACAAGATGATTGCGGCGCTCGACCGGCGGTTGATCGGGCAGCTGATCGCTCAGGGCGACCCCGGCATGTTCGGGGCGGCCTCGTGGGCGGATGTGCTGTCCCGACGACTGCGGATATCGCCCGGCGAGGCACAGAGACGAATCGCCGAGGCGCGCTCCGCCTAGTCGAATGAGTCCGAGCAGCGAGACCGTCATGGCGGTCTATGACGAGTGGGAGGCCGCCAACGCCAAGGTGGCCGGGCTGTCACTGGATGCGCTGACACACACGGAACTGCTGCAGTTGGCGTACCGGCGGGAGGTTGTGGTGCGCACCCAGCCCGCGGTGGACCATCGGATCATCAACCGGTTGGCCGCCGAGGCCGATCCCAAAGCGCTGGGCGGCACCTCGCTGGCCGATGTCCTGGCCGCGAAACTCGGGATCTCCAAAGTAGAAGGGTGTCGGCGAATCAAGCAGGCCGAGCTGCTCGGTCCGCGGCGAGCGATAACAGGAGAACCGTTGGCGCCCAAGCTGGCGAACACCGCCGCACAGGCGCGAGGCCAGATCGGTCGGGAGCATGTGCGCGTCATCGAAAAGTTCTTCCACGATCTGCCCAGCCGCATCGACGGTCAGACCCGTGACCAGGCCGAGGCAGACCTTGCCAGGATCGCCAAGGGTCTGGGACCGACGCAGTTGCGGGCGGCCGCCGATCGGTTGGCATTGCTGCTCAACCAGGACGGCGAGCCACCCGATGAGGCCGAGCGAACACGGCGCCGCTACCTGACCATCGACAAGCAGGACGCTGACGGGATGAGCCGCATCCATGGCTTGCTCGACCCGGAAGCGCGCGCCGCCATCGTGCGGTGTTCGCCAAGCTGGCCGCGCCGGGCATGTGCAATCCCGAGGACGAAGCACCGTGCGTGGACGGCGGGCCCGGCGAGGACGCGGTGCGGGCTGATACGCGCTCGCCGGGCCAACGCAACCACGATGCGCTGAAAGCCATGGGGCGCAGCGTCTTAGCCTCGGGCGAACTGGGCAGGCACAACGGCCTGCTGAACTGTCCGGCGACGAAGCGGATCAAGTCAACGCGGCGATCGCCGAAGCGAAGCAGATCAACGAGCGGCACGCCGGCGACGCGAGAGCACGGCGGATTATGGGGCAGCTCGACGCGCAGGCTGCGTCGGCATCGGGAGCCACTCTGTCCGGTGACGGTCGGCGGCTTTCGTTCGGTAAAGCGATGGCTGACGCCGCCGCGAGCAAGATCATGCCGCCGGGCAGCAAGGCGCTCGCACCGTCCGGTATCGCCGTCGTCGGTGTGGAATTTTCGCCTGATCCGGTTGCGCTCGGCCGTCCGGCGAACACGCTGCTGTCGGTGATGCCGGTCAAGCAGCACACCGAACCGACCTACGGATATTTGAGGCAGACGGTCCGCACATCGAATGCCGCCGTCGTCGCCGAAGGCGGCACAAAACCGACGTCAGTGTTTTCTGTTGTGCGGATTGAAGATTCGCTCGACGTCGTCGCGCACATCAGCGAGCCGTGCCCAAGGTATTGGTTCGTGGATTCGCCTGCGTTGCAACAATTCTTGACGACTGAGCTGACGTACGGCTTGCAAGTCGCGATTGAGGCTGCCGCGTTGGCGACTATCAACGCGACGTCCGGAATCATGGCGCAGGCATACAACACATCGCCGCTCGCAACGCTGCGAAAGTCGTTGACAGTGCTCGAAACTCAAGACTACGAAGCCGGTTTCATGCTGCTGAACCCCGCCGACTGGGAGGGTGTCGAACTGGCGTTGGCGTCTGCGTCGGCGGTCGAATACCAAGGATTGCCGTATGACTCAAGTGCCAGAAGGCTTTTCGGTGTGCCAATAGTCGTGTCTAATGCAGAAGCCGTCGGTGTGTCGCACACCGTCGGGCAAGGCGCGGTCGGCCTCGACACCGACACGGCTGGTGTGCAAGTCGCATGGAGTGAAACCAGCAACGCGACTGATTGGGCGACCAATATGATCCGTTGCCGAGTGGAGGGGCGGTTCGCGACGTCGGTGTTCTCCCCGGCGGCTGTTGTGAAGGGTGATTTGACCGCCTAGACCCGGCCGCCGCGGCGATGGATGGCGACCCGTGCGGCAACGGGTTGGGCGCGGTGCGCGGCGTAGCCCCTGAAGTCGTGTCACGATTTCGCTGCCACGTCACGCACCAGTCGTCAACCGATGATTATTTCGTGATCCGGTTCGGGGCCGAACTTGAACCGCCGGCCGGTGATCTCCAAGGGGATCACCCGTACGTAGAGAGGCTTCAACGTCGCAATCCACGACTGCAACGACGCTTCCTCGGCCTCTAAGATATCTGCGTTGGCCGACAGCACATGTGCTCTGCCCTTGACGATCACGCTCCACCCGTAGGTGAGGGGAGCATCGTGGTAGTCGGCCTCGAAAGCTACCCAGTCGCCCATCACGGCGCTGTGCAGCTTGGTGCCCTGGGCAGTTCGGAAGAGCACCGTCCGGCGTTGGGTGGCGAAGTTGACCGGGAAGATTTCGGGCTTCCCGCCCAGGATCGTGACTAATCGGCCTAACGACATGCTTGATAGCAAACTCCAGCACTCGTCTTCGTTGAGCAAGGTCACCGGACGGTCGTCTGCGGACATGATTGAGCCTAACGCGATGAGGTTTTCGGCGCGGTCAGATGCGCTGGCCGATGAGTGTCGACCGTCCCAATCCGCCGATAAGCGCCCGCCGCGCCCACCGACCTTGGACGCCCCGCCCATACGATCACACGAGGGCACCGGTTTGATCGCTTACAGCGCCGCTGGCGCGGCAGTGGCTCTGACATGCGCGGCAGGGCGTTAGCATTCGAATCGTGGCCCCCTGCTCACAGTGCCAATATCCCAGCATTAAGAAGGCGTCCAATACGTGTGACGCCGCCCTCGAAGGCTTCACGGGGGCGGACAAATGGTTGGGGACGGACCCGGCCGGTCATCTGTTTGACGGCTTGACCTATCTGCTGCAGGCGGCGCAAGAGTGGCAGTGCCAGCGCGATCTTCGTCTGCAACTTGGCGGTACCCAGGTTCAGGTCTATGCGATGGATTCTGTATTCCTCCGTGCCCGTTCGCTTTTCGAGTTCTTCATGGGCAAGGGCAGAGATAACTATTGCCACGCACGATGCCTCTTTGGGCTTGCTGACCAACTCTCTTGCCACCGGTACACCAGGCGTCCCAACGGTGCCAATTCGAGCTGGAAAGATGTACTGCACTATGGCTCAATCCACATGAAGGACCGCGACAATCCGGTCCAATTAGCGGGCTACGACGGCGATCTCAAAGATCTGAACGCCATGCCGGTCGATTTCGCCAAGGGCATCTTGGACGTGTGGAAAGACTTCGAAGAAGAGCTGACGGCCGATACACAGCTACACCAGATGGCACAGGCATGCAAGGAGCAGGCCAAACAGGATGCCCGAAACGTGTTTGACAGCGTCGCGGATCGGGCAGCGAAATATACCGCCACGGCCGGGACGTTAATGACGAAGCTGTTTTGACACCGCCCGCCGACCACGGCAACCCGTTCGCCCGGGCTAGCGCATCGCCCGCCGCCGGGTTCGCGCCGTCCGTGCCCAGCGTCGCGGCCACTACATCCGTGGGGTCTTGCTTTAGTGCATTACCTTTACAACCACGATCATCGTGACCACGACGCTGCAGGACCTGCAGTCCGCGGCGGGTGTCGCAGTCACCGCCGGTGGCACGCTGCTGCCGATGCGCGATGTGATCCGGTTGGCGGCACAGGCGCATCACTACCTGGTGATCTATGACAAACACACCAGCGAACCGCTGTACTGTGGCCGCGCGAAACGCTTCGCAACTCCTGGGCAACGCATCGTGTTGCACGCGCTCGAGCGGGGCTGCACCCGCCCGGGCTGCACCGCACCGGCCTACTGGTGTCAGGTCCACCACGTCGACGGCTGGATCGCCGACGACGGGGAAACCAACATCGATGAACTCACCCTGGCCTGCGGTCCCGACAACCGCCTGGTCGGGGAGGGCGGCTGGACCACCCGGAAACGCAAAGACGGTCGCACCGAATGGATTCCACCACGTGCCTCGACGGCGGACAGAGTCGGGTCAATGCCTACCACCACCCAGAGAACCATCTAAGGCCTGAAGACGACGACCCATAGTCGACGTCAAAACCGGCTGCCCTGTAGTGGAATTCTCGGGCCAGCGTCGATGACACCGCCGCCGTGGGTGGCAAGGGCGGAACCCAAAGCTGCAGCGGCACAGAAGCGAGAACCCATGAGTGACAGCGACACCGCGACCACCGACGTATATCCGCCGGAGGACATCGTCTTGCCACCGACCGGGCGGCTGGTCACTCGAACAAGTTACAGTCAGCCGCCCTTGGCTAGGCCTGGTGGCCGGGTTCCAGATCGCGGACGTCGGAGTACGTGACAAGTAGCCCGAACTCGTCTGGCGCACTCCCCGCGACAGGCTCGAGCAGGAAGCCAACGTGGTCGCCGAGGTCGAACCGGCCGAGTACCGCGCCGGCGAACCACCCGGCCGCGTCGTCGAGAATCGGTAGCCCGTGCGGGCCCGAATGCCATGTGCAGCGGGCGAATTTGTCGATCCGGTCGCCGGTCTCGCTTCCGAACAGGCGGGCGAGTTCGCAGTGCTGCCGCTCGATCAGGTGGACGGCAAGATGGCTGGCGCCGTTGGCCACCCGGTAGGTGTGATTGAGTTTCGACAGTCCCGCCAGGAACCGCGGCGGCCGGATGCTGACCTGACTGGCGAACCCGACAAGGCAGCCTGCCTGCTCGTCACCGGTGCGGGTGGTGACCACGAACATTGGATAGTCGAGCAGGGCGACCAGCTTCTCGAAAGCTTCCGTCATGGCTCCATCGCTAGGGTTGTTGCATGGCCAGAAAGTATGCAACCGCCGACGTGGTCAGTCTGCCCGAACTGCTCGACTTCGTCCGGCCGCGACATCGCATGGTGCTCACCACATTTCGCTCGGACGGCTCGATGCAGAGCTCCCCGGTTTCGGGAGGGGTCGACGACGCCGGTCGCATCGTGATCGCCAGCTATCCGCAGCGCGCTAAATCGGCCAATATCCGTCGAACCCCGCTTGCCAGCGTCATGGTGCTGTCCGACGAGTTCAACGACGCCTACGTGCAGGTCGACGGGGACGCCGAGGTGATCGATCTGCCGGATGCCGTCGAGCCGTTGGTCGACTACTACCGGTCGATCGCTGGCGAACACTCCGACTGGGCGGAGTACCGGCAGGCGATGGTCGACCAGGGCAAGTGCCTTATCCGCGTCACGCCGCGGCGGTGGGGTCCGGTGGCCACCGGCGGCTTCCCTCCGCAATAGCGCTACCAGGCGCCGTCGAGGTCGAGGGTCATCGAGCCGGCCGGATCGGCGCGGAACTTCCCGGTGCCCGCCACCTTCGTCAACTCCTCGGTGCCGGACGCAACCCGCAACTCGGCCGCCGCGACGCCCTCGCGGTACTGGCCGTCGTGGATCAGCACGATGCTCCCGTGCTTGCCGCCGATAGTGCCTGCGATGTGTTCGATGCCGACAAACAGCGCACTCTTGTCCGGTGAGTACGCCATCAGCCACTTCGTCGTCGAGGTGCCCTGGATGTCTCCTTCGTAGCGCTTCGACACCAGCGCTTCGGTCAGCTTCGGCGCCTCATCGCCGCCCTCGAACGGTGTCTCGTCCCAGCTGGCGATCTCGAACCGAGCCTCGATGTGTCTGGTCATGACAGTCGGATACCCCGGACGACAGGTCGGGAATCGTTGGGCCGAACAGGACGGTCGGGGCCGTCTGTGGTAGTCAGGGCAAGACGGCCGCGTTGCGTCCGCTAGTACGTCAAACTATAGTCTGGACACATGTCCAGAGGGTTCGGAGTTTCTGCGTGACATTATTTGTCCAGTTCACGGGCCCTCGAGCTTCCGGCTGCTGCGCGTCTTCGTGAGCTGACCATGCGCATCGCCTTGTTGTCCTATCGGAGCAAGACCCATTGCGGCGGGCAGGGGGTCTATGTCCGCCATCTGTCCCGCGGCCTGGTGGAACTCGGCCACGACGTCGAGGTGTTCTCCGGCCAGCCCTACCCCGAGGTGCTCGACCCGCGGGTGCGGCTGACCAAAGTGCCCAGCCTCGACCTGTACCGCGAGCCGGACCCGTTCCGGATTCCGTGGCCGACCGAGATCAAGACGCGGATCGATCTCCTCGAACTGCTGACGACATGGACGGCCGGTTTCCCCGAACCGAAGACATTCAGCCTGCGCGCGGCCCGGCTGCTCGCCGACCGGCGCGATGACTTCGACGTCGTGCACGACAACCAGTGCCTCGGCACTGGCCTGTTGGCGATCGCCGAGCTAGGCCTTCCTGTCGTGGTGACAGTGCACCATCCGATCACCCGCGACCGGGTTCTCGATGTGGCCGCCGCGCGGTGGTGGCGCAAGCCTTTGGTGCGCCGCTGGTACGGGTTCGCGGAGATGCAGCAGAAGGTCGCCCGCCAGATCCCCGAGCTGTTGACGGTGTCGTCGACGTCGGCCACGGACATCAAGGAAGACTTCGCGGTCTCGTCCGACCAACTGCATGTGGTGCCGCTGGGGGTCGACACCGACCTCTTCAAACCCGCGGAACGACGGGTGCGCAACCGCGTCATCGCGATCGCCAGCGCGGACGTGCCGCTGAAGGGTGTGAGCCACCTGCTGCATGCCGTCGCGCGCCTTCGGGTGGAACGTGACCTCGAACTGCAGCTGGTGGCGAAACTCGAACCGAACGGTCCGACCGAAAAGCTGATCGCCGAACTCGGCATATCCGACATCGTGCACAGCTCGAGCGGCATCTCGGACTCGGAGCTGGCCGATCTCCTCGCATCGGCCGAAATTGCTTGCATTCCTTCGCTGTACGAGGGTTTCTCGCTGCCCGCGGTGGAGGCGATGGCCAGCGGTACACCGATCGTCGCCAGTCGGGCCGGTGCACTGCCGGAAGTGGTCGGCGAGGACGGCGAATGCGCGCGTCTGGTCCGGCCGGCGGACGTTGACGAGCTGACCCGAGTGCTCGGCGAATTGCTGGACTCACCGTTGGAATTGCAGCGCCTTGGCGCAAACGGCCGACAGCGTGCGCTGGACGTGTTCAGCTGGGAATCCGTTGCCGCGCAGACTGTCGCGGTTTACGAACGAGCCTGCGAGAGGGTCGCGGCATGCTGACCGTCGACTTCGACCGGCTTGGCGTCGGTGCAGGCACCAAGGTGATCGACGTGGGCTGCGGCGCAGGCAGACACTCCTTCGAGGCCTACCGGCGTGGCGCCGACGTCATCGCGTTCGACCAGAACGCCGCCGACCTCAACGACGTCGACGAGATCCTGCAGGCGATGAAGGATCAGGGCGAGGTGCCCGAGTCGGCGCGGGCCGAGGCGGTCAAGGGCGACGCGCTCGACTTGCCTTATGCCGACGGCACTTTCGACTGTGTCATCGCATCGGAGATCCTCGAACACGTGCCCGAGGATGACCGGGCCATTGCGGAGCTCGTCCGGGTGCTGAAACCCGGTGGCTCGCTTGCGATCACCGTTCCGCGCTGGCTGCCGGAGAAGGTGTGCTGGATTCTCTCCGACGAGTACCACGCCAACGAGGGCGGCCACATCCGGATCTACCGCGCCGACGCGCTGCGCGACAAAGTCCTGGCCCACGGCCTGCGGCTGACTCACGCGCATCATGCGCATGCGCTGCATTCGCCGTTCTGGTGGCTGAAATGCGCTGTGGGAACCTCGAAGAACGATCACCCTGTGGTGGCGGCGTACCACAGGCTGCTGGTGTGGGACATGGTCGAGCAGCCATGGCTCACCCGCACCGCGGAGTCGCTGCTGAACCCGGTGATCGGCAAGAGCGTTGCGCTGTACTTCAGGAAGCCGGTGGGACCTGTTGCTGCTGTCTCCTGATGTTCCCGGTGTGCCGGGCGTGCTGACGCCGGCACAGTGCCGCCAGACCGCGCAGTCGATCGCCGCGACACAAGAGTCATCGGGCGCCATCCCATGGTTCGACGGTGGTCACACCGATCCGTGGGACCACGTGGAAAACGCGATGGCGCTCACCGCCGCAGGGCTTTTGGAGTCGGCGCGGGCCGCCTTCGACTGGTGCCGGACCGCTCAGCGGTCTGACGGCTCGTGGCCGATCCAGCTGCGCAACGGTGTCGTCGAGGATGCCAACAGTGACAGCAACTTCTGCGCCTACATCGCCACCGGTGTCTGGCACCACGTGCTGATCACCCGCGACCGCCGCTTCGCCGAGGCGATGTGGCCCGTCGTCACCAAGGCCATCGACTTCGTGGTTGACCTACAGGCGAGTGGCGGCGAAATCGCTTGGGCCAAAAGCCCGTCCGGCCCCGAATCGGATGCGCTGCTGACCGGTTGCGCGAGCATCTACCACAGCATCCGCTGCGCGCTGGCGCTGGCGGACTACTTCGACGACCCGCAGCCCGAATGGGAGGTCGCCGTCGGCCAGCTGGGCCACGCGATCGCGCATCACCCCGAGTCGTTCGTGACCAAAGACCGTTGGTCGATGGAGTGGTACTACCCGGTGCTCGGCGGCGCGCTGCTCGGCGCGGCGGCCAGGGAGCGCATCGACGACCGGTGGGACGACTTTGTGGTGCCCGGCCTCGGCATCCGCTGCGTCGACGACCGGCCGTGGGTCACCGGAGCCGAAACCTGCGAGCTGGTACTGGTATTGGACGCGATAGGCGACTCGGCCCGCGCGCACGAACAGTTCGCCGCGATGCACCACCTGCGCGAAGAGGATGGTTCCTATTGGACCGGCCTGGTGTACGCCGATGGCAAGCGCTGGCCGGTGGAGCGCACCACCTGGACGGGTGCCGCGATGATCCTGGCAGCCGATGCTCTGTCGCAGACGACCCCCGCCAACGGCATCTTCCGGGGGGCGGACCTGCCCCGCGGCCTCGAAGGCGAGTACGACTGCGCCTGCGCGACCAGCGACCGCTAGAGCTGCCAGTCTTGGCTGCCGTCGTTCTTGGTGTACAAACCGACGGAGTTGGTCACCACGATGGGATCACCAATACCGAAGTTGTCGTAGAACCAATGTGCGTTGGACGGGCTGATGTTAATGCAGCCATGGCTCACGTTGCGCACCCCCTGGTCGGCCACTGACCACGGCGCGCTGTGCACAAAGTTGCCGCTGTTGTCGAACTGGACGGCGAGCTGGACGTCCACCCGGTAGCCATCCGGCGATGTGCTCGGCACCCCGTAGGTCGCAGAGTCCATCACGATGTCGCGGAACTTCTGCTGGACGTAGTAGGTGCCGTTAGGGGTGTCGTGGCCGGGCTTGCCCATCGACATCGGGAAGACCTGCTCCACATCGCCGTTGCGCATGATGGTCAGCTGATGGGTTGCGTCGTCAGCCGTGGCGACTAGCGCATCCCCCGTGACGAAGCTCGACTTCGTCCCCGCTGCTTCGACATTGACCACAGTGTGTGCGGGCCAGAAGTCGAGTGGCCGCCATCGCACCTGGGAGTCGCTCATCCAGTAGAACTTGCCGGGGACAGGCGGATCCGACGATATGTGGATCGCTTGCTCCGCCGCCGCTCGATCGGCGGCGGGACTGCTGAATTTGATGATGATCGGCATTGCCACGCCGACCGTTGAGCCGTCGCTTGGATGGATTGTCGGCGACGTGAACGGCGCATCGCCGGTGAACGGTGTCGGGTCCTGGCCGGCCAGCGTCCCATCGGGAATCGCGAACGGAAATGGCAGCGAGAAGATTGGCGGGCCATCGGGCGGCGGCGCGGGTTGGTCGTCAAGTGACGACACCTCGATCGGTGCAACGGATGACGGGTCGTTCGGCACCGCAACATCCGGCTCCGGATCCGCCATGGCACGCGGTATCAACCCGATCATGGCTGCCAGCATTGTCACAGAGACGAGTGCGGCTGCCTTTCGCAAAAACGTCAAATGCACCCACGAATGGTTACCTGCCTGTGCCACAACGGCATCAAGCACGAATAACGGTTGGGCAGCGAAATCAGACGATGGCCGCCCCTTTTCGGGCAAGCTTGGTGTATGACAGATCGGACAAGCGACAACCTGCTCATCGTGCACTGGCACGACACGGGTCGCTGGCTGGGCGCCTACGGGCATCAAGGAGTCGCCAGCCCGTGCGTGGATCTCTTGGCCGCCGACGGCATCCGCTTCACGTGCGCACATGCGGCGTCCCCGGGGTGTTCTCCCGCGCGGGGTGCGATCTTCACCGGTCGCTACCCGCACAGCAACGGCCTGATCGGGCTGGCACATCACGGATTCGAGTACCGCGACGGTGTCCGCACGCTGCCGCAGATCTTGTCCGATGCCGGCTGGTACTCGGCGCTGTTCGGCATGCAGCACGAGACGTCCTACCCGTCACGGCTGGGCTTCGACGAGTTCGACGTGTCGAACTCCTGTTGCGAATATGTGGTCGCCAGGGCTCAGGAATGGTTGGTGGAGAGCGCGCCGCTCGAGGAGGGAAATCCGTTTCTGCTGACCGCGGGCTTCTTCGAAACCCACCGGCCGTGGACGAGGGAGCGATATGAGCCGGCACCACTCGACGATGTCGAGGTGCCTGCATATCTGCCGGATGTTCCGGAGGTCGACGGCGACATCGCCGACTTCTACGGCGCGATCACGGTCGCCGATGCGGCCGTCGGTCGACTACTGGACACGCTGGCCGAAACCGGCCTGGACGCCAGTACGTGGGTGGTGTTCTTCAGCGACCACGGTGAGCCGTTCCCACGCGCGAAGTCGATGTTGTACACCGCAGGCACCGGCATCTCGCTGATCGTGCGCCCGCCGAAGCGGCTCGGAATCGCGCCCAGTGTCTACGACGAGTTGTTCAGCGGCGTGGACCTGTTGCCGACATTGCTTGAGCTGTTCGGAATCGAGATACCTGCCGACGTGGAAGGCGTCTCCCACGCCGAGAATCTCCTCGGGCGGGCCACCGCACCGGTGCGCGAGCGGGTGTTCACCGAGAAGACCTATCACGACTCGTTCGATCCGGCGCGGGCCATTCGCACCACCGATTTCAGCTACATCGAGAACTACTTACCGCGCCATCTCGTGGATCTCCCGCTGGACATCCAGGACAGTCCGTCCGGGAAGGCGGTCGCTCCGTTTGTGGCAGGGCCGCGGCCCGCGCGCGAACTCTACAACCTGCACGACGACCCCGCCGAGTTGAACAATCTGCTCATGGGGGAGGTATCCGAGGACGTCGAGCGGATCGCCGACGACCTCGCCGTTCTTCTTCACGAGTGGAGGGAGGAGACGGGTGACGTCTGTCCATCGGAGTTCGCCGGGCCGCGAATCCTGCACGAGTGCACCGAGAGCTATGTAGAAGCCACTGTGCGAGCCCTCGGCGTCCGACCCACCGCGCGGTCGCCGATCGGGATCGACCGAGGGCTGCGGGAGGTCACCGGCTCCAAGCGATAGCGTGTCGGCGCCGGACGCGCACCAGCGCTCCGCGCGACGGCGCCAGCGCCACGCCGCGTGATTGCCAGCCCTCATCGCGGGCGTTCGACGGACTGATGGTGTAGTTGCGCAACAGAGTTCGGAGGACGACGCGTATCTCCATGGTCGCGAAGGCCGCGCCGATGCAGCGGCGAACTCCGCCACCGTAGGGGATCCATTCCGCGGGGTCGGGGCGTCGCGACATGAAGCGATCGGGATCGAACCGGTGCGCATCGTGGAAGACCGATTCGTCGGCGTGCAGCAGGCCGATGCTGGCGACGATCGTCTGCCCCTGCGGCAGCGTCCACGGCCCGATCTGCAGCGTCGGGCCTGTCACCTGACGGAACGTGGTGTCGATGACCGGTCGTGTGCGCAGGATCTCGAAGATGGTGGCGGTCAAGAGTTCTTCGGAGCCGGCATCGACGTCGGCGACGAGACGGTCAAGCAACTGTGGATGTCGCTGCAGTCGCTCGACGGCCCAGGCAAGGGTGGTGGCAGTCGTTTCGTGGCCGGCCGCCAGCATGGTGATCAACTCGTCGGCGATCTCCGCGCGAGTCATCGATGAACCGTCGTCGTAGCGGCTTCGCAGCATGAGCGCCAGTACGTCATCGCGCTCACCCAGGCCGGGATCAGCCAGTGCCTTGTCGATGAGTTGCTCAACGACCGCGTCGTAGTCACGACGGTACTGGAAGAACCTGCCCCACGGACTCCACCGTCCCCAATCCCATTGCGGCACAGGGATCAGCGCGAGGTTCGAGCCGAGTCTGATCCCTGGCGGGAGGATCTCCCGCAGGCGCTCCAGCTCCTGACCCTCGGCGCCGAACACGGCGCGCAGGATGACGTTGAGCGTGATCCGCATCATCGAGGGCATCGTCGCGAAGGTTCGATCGGATGGCCAGGTTGCGAACTCGTCGACCGCTTCGCGCTCGATGATCGCCTCATAGGCGGACAGCCGCCTGCCATTGAACGACGGTGTGAGCAATTTGCGTTGCGCGCGGTGCCGGTCACCGGTCAGCGCGAACATCGAATTCGGGCCCATTACTCGGCCGAGGTTGGTTTCGGTCGTGTCCGCGATGTGCGGAGCGGTCTTGAAAAGCTGGCGAATATCGTTGGGATCACTGATGACAACCAACTGTCCGAAGATGGGCAGGTCGATCGTGAAGGCCGACCCGTAGACCCGGCGCAGGATCTGCAACGCGATCCTGCGGTTGGCCAACGCCAGCGCACCTTGGACGGCCCGCGGAAACGGGGGTCCCGGTGGCAGCTTTGCGACAGCCGCCGACGTCTCGCGCTCAATGGTGGTCATGGCGCGGCGACGATAGCCGCGCGAGACGTCGGGTCAATGCACGGAAAGTGTCGCTTGTTACAACTCCTGGCCGGGGGTTCCCGATGTCCGCTCCAGCACACGCATCGAACCCGTTGCCAGCACCTCGCGGAAGTCGCCGGTGTCCAGCGCCCGCTGATAGATGTGGAACGGCGCCTGGCCGCCGTCATTCGGATTCGGGAACACGTCGTGAATGACCAACGCCCCGCCGACGTCGACCCATCGGGCCCAGCCGGCGAAGTCGCGCTGCGCTGCCTCTTCGGTGTGGCCGCCGTCAATGAACAACAGCCGCAACGGCATTCGCCAACCTCGGGCAGCGACGGGGGACCTTCCGACGATTGCCACCACATGGTTGTCGAGCCCCGCGGCATCGAGCGTGTGCCGCAACGTCGGCAGCGTGTCGAACAGCCCGGTGACCGCGTCGACCATCGACGCGTCGTGGTATTCCCACCCGGGTTGGTGCTCCTCGGACCCGTGGTGGTGGTCGACGGTGTAGATCACCCCGCCCGTCTCCTGCGCCGCCGCGCCGAGCAGCACGGTGGATTTACCGCAGTACGTGCCGATCTCGACGCCGACGCCGTCATCGAGATACCGGACGGCAGTGTCGTAGAGGGTGCGCCCTTCGTCGGCAGGCATGAAGCCCGTGACCTGATCGGCGAGGGCAAAGAGTTCTTCTGTCTGGCTCATCGCCGTACAACTTACCGTTGCTGGTAGATGGCAGTTGTAGTAGCGTCCGGACACGTGTCCGATCCGGTCCTGGAGTCGACTCGGCGCCGCCTGACCGCCAAACAGGCCGACACCGTCGAACGCCTCGGCCGTGCCGCGGTGGAGCTCTTGAGCCGCGAAGGATTTGCCGGCCTGACGGTGCGGAGGGTAGCCGCGGAAGCAGGCGTCGGGGCGGCCACCGCGTACACCTATTTCTCGTCGAAGGAGCACCTCGTCGCCGAGGTGTTCTGGCGCCGGCTGGCCGCCTCGCCACCCGCGGCGCACGAATCGGGCGACGCGGCGGCACGCGTGGTCGACGTGCTTCGCCACATCTCGCTGTTGGTCGCCGACGAACCCGAGTTCGCTTGTGCCGTCACCAATGCGCTGCTGGGCAAGGATCCCGACGTCGAGGTGCTGCGACTGCGCATCGGGCGCGACATCCGCGACCGATTGGCCGCCGCGCTGGGACCCGACATCGATCCGGAGATCATCGACTCGCTGGAGATGCTGTATTCCGGCGCTCTGGTACGGGCCGGAATGGGGTATGCGTCATACGCCGACATTGCCCAGCGGTTGGAGAAGTCCGCGCGGCTGATGCTGCGTTAGCCGGCGCGCGGGCCGAGGATGGCGGTCGAGGCCGCGATGGCGGGTTCGACGATGCCGTGCACGTCGCGCTCGTCCTCCACGAACAGCGCGGTCAGTTCACGCAGCCCGCCGAGCAGGATCAGCGCGAGCGGGCGGGGGATCGGCCGCAATTCCGCGCGCCGGAAGCCTGGGCTGTCGGTGAGGTCGACGAGCATGTCGGTCAGCGCCTCCATGGCGAGCCGATGCAGCGGCCTCGCGACGACGCCCAGCGCGGGCGCCTCGCGGATCCAGCTCAGCGTGATGGCCGGCCGCGACCCGATGTGGTCGACGTACGCCTCCGCCGCCTGGCGGATCTGATGCTGCCAGTCCGCCTCGGGGTCGACCGCCCTCTGAATGTTGGCGATCAGGTCCTCGTTGTTTCTGCGCAGCAGTTCGATCAGGCACTCTTCCTTGCTGGCGAACTGCTCATAGAAGGTGCGCTTCGACGTGCGAGCGTGCCGGACGATGTCGGCGACGGTGGTTTCGCGGTAGCCGCGTTCACCGATCGATGCGGCAAGCCCGTCGAGCAGCCGGTCGCGGAACGGGTCGTTGACGGACGCAGCGTTGTCGAGCGCTGCGGTCATTTCGCCTCCCTTGGACCCTTGCGCCAGCCTGGTACCAAGCGGTACCGTACTACAAACATCCACGGTACACCGAAGTACCAGGGAAACGGCTTGGAGTGATTCACCCATGACTGACACCGCAGTGCCCGTCGAAGCGAAGGCCCCAACGACGCCGGGCAAGATGCCGCCGGCCGTGCGCCTCCCCAAGCCGGTCGTGATGGTCCTGATGGCTGGGTTTCGCCGCAGGTTCTTGCAGAACGCGGCGAAGCGTTATGGCCCCGTGTTCGCCATCAATGTCCCGTTCTTCGGGCGCAGCGTGGTCATCTCGGATCCCGCCCTGATCCGGGGAGTCTTCCTCGCGAGCACCGACGACCTGATCAATGTGCAGCCCAACCTCAGCAGGATCTTCGGGCCCGGTTCGGTGTTCGCACTCGACGGCGCTGAGCATCGGGCCCGCCGCAAGCTGCTCGCACCGCCGTTCCACGGCCAGAGCATCAAGAACTACGAGAAGGTCATCGAAGAGGAGACCCTCCGCGAGACCGCGACTTGGCCGGAGGGCGTCGAGTTCCGGACGCTCGAACCGATGAACAGGATCACGCTGAACGTCATCCTGCGCACCGTGTTCGGGGCCGACGGCGCGGAACTCGACTACCTGCGCGAGATCATTCCGCCGTGGGCCAAGCTCGGCTCGCGGTTGGCCACGCTGCCGGAGCCGCCGTTCAACACCGGCCGCTACAGCCCGTGGGGACGGCTGGAGGAGTTCCGCCGCAACTTCGACCGCACCGTCTTCGCGCTGATCGACAAGGCCGAAGCCGACCCGCGCCTCGACGAGCGCACCGACATTCTGGCGCTGCTGTTGAGCAGCCGGTACGACGACGGAACGCCGATGTCGCGTCAGGACGTTTCCGACGAGCTGCTGACCCTCCTTGGCGCCGGGCATGAAACCACCGCGTCGACGCTGGGGTGGGCGTTCGAGCGGCTACGTCGCCATCCCAAAGTCCTTGCCGAGCTCGTGAAGGAAAACGACGAAGGCGGCAAGGAATTCCGTCAGGCGACCATCGTTGAGCTGCAGCGGAATCGCACAGTGATCGACTTTTCCGGCCGCCACGTCGCGGCGCCGCACTTCGATCTGGGCGAATGGCGGATTCCGCACGGCTACACCGTGATGGTGGCGCTGGCCAACTTCCACGCCAATCCCGACGTGTTCCCGAACCCCGAGCGCTTCGATCCGTATCGGTTCGTCGGAACCAGGCCGCCGACGGCCTGGGTGGCGTTCGGCGGTGGCACCCGGCGCTGCATCGGGGCCGCGTTCGCCAACGTCGAGATGGACGTAGTGCTGCGAACGGTGCTGCGGCACTTCGTGATCGGGACCGACAACGCCACGGACGAGAAGATCCACTTCCGCGGCATCGCGTTCACACCCAGGAACGGCGGCCGCATCGTGGTGCGCCGCCGCGAACCAGCGGTCGTCTAGGCTTGCTGCGGCTGCCGCTTCGGCAGTTTCCAGCCCGGCCGCGGGAAATGGCAGGTGTAGCCGCTCGGGTAGCGCTCGAGGTAATCCTGATGCTCGGGCTCGGCCTCCCAGAAGTCGCCGGCAGGCGTCACCTCGGTGACCACCTTGCCCGGCCACAGTCCTGACGCGTCGACATCGGCGATGGTGTCCAGGGCGACGCGCTTCTGCTCGTCGTCGAGATAGAAGATCGCCGACCGGTAGCTGGCGCCGACGTCGTTGCCCTGCCGGTCTTTGGTGGTCGGATCGTGGATCTGGAAGAAGAACTCCAGCAGGTTGCGGAAGTCGGTCTGCGACGGGTCATAAGTGATCTCGATCGCCTCGGCGTGGCCAGGGTGATTACGGTATGTCGCGTGCGCGTTCTGGCCGCCGGTGTAGCCGACACGCGTGGATACCACGCCGGGCTGCTTGCGGATCAGGTCCTGCATGCCCCAGAAGCAGCCGCCTGCCAGGATCGCCTTCTCGTAGTCGGTCACGCTGTCTCCTTCTCGAATAGAGAGCGGTACTGCCCATATCCTTCCGCCTCGAGGTCGTCGACGCGGATGAACCGCAGCGCCGCCGAGTTGATGCAGTACCTCAGCCCGCCTTCGGCACTCGGCCCGTCGTTGAAGACGTGCCCCAAATGGCTGTCGCCGTGCGCGGAGCGCACCTCGGTGCGGAGCATCAGATGGGAGAAGTCGCGCTTCTCGATCACGTTGTCCGAACCGTCCGGCTCCCGAATGGGCCGGGTGAAGCTGGGCCAGCCGCTGCCGCTGTCGAACTTGTCGACCGAGGCGAACAACGGTTCGCCGGACACCACGTCGACGTAGATGCCCGGTTCGTGGTTGTCCCAGTACTCACCGGTGAACGGCCGCTCGGTGCCGTTCTTCTGGGTCACGTAGTACTGATCGGGCGACAGTGCGCCGACCGCTTCGGGGTTCTTGTTGTATTGCTGCGCCATAGTGCCTTTATAACCGCGTGGCGTGCTCAGTTAATCCGTCCTTGTCGCTACCGTTAATCCATGCGCGCAGCCGCCGTGGTTCTCGCCGCCGGCGTCGTCCTCGCCGGGTGGGGTGCCCCGGCAGCGGCGGCAGACCCGGTTACGCCCCCCGAGGTGGCCAATGCCGAGGGCGTGGTGTTCAAGGACAACCCGGCGCTCATCGATCCGAGGCCGATGCCTGTCGAGTCGTGGAGTCGCGTCAGCAACGATCGCGCATTAGCGGTGCAATTCACCAGCGGCACGCCGGCGTGCAACGGCGTGCACGCGACTACCACCGAGACTGCCGACACTGTCACCGTCGCACTGACCGGCGGTCCGCTGCCCGCACAGGCGGGCCGCATGTGCATCATGCTCGCGCTCACGGGCACACTCGTCGTGCCGCTGCGCAGCCCGCTCGGCGACCGCCAGGTGTTCAGCGCGGCCTAAGGCGCCGAGCGGATCCTGTCGACGAGCACGATGATCTTGCCGGCGACGACTTGCGGCGCGTACAGCATGATGTTGTGGCCGGTGCCGGGAATGATCACGTTTTCGGTCAACAGCGTCTCGGCCAGCAGGCTGTTCGCCTGGTGAATCTGGAACTTCGTGTAGTCGTCGGGCCCCAGGTCCGCCGGTGGCGGGAACTTGTCCGAACTGAGCACGATCGTGGGCACCTTCGGCAAGGGTGGTGCCAGCTTGATACGGGCATACGCGTCGACGGCGAGGAAGCCTTCACCATCGAGTTCCGGTGTCGGTACCCGCGCCGCGCGATTGAACGCGGCGTCCTGCTCGGGTCGGCCCAGCCTCGGCAGGAATTCCGACAACGGGTCCACGAGCACGAGACCATTGACCAGCTCGGGATGGGTCCGGGCCAGCAGGTCGGCGATGAGGCCGCCGTACGAATGTGCCGCCACCACCATCGGAGTCGAAAGACCCGCGGCGGCAACGAGTTTGACTATGTCATCGACATCGTCCTGCATCGAGTGTGGTTGCGCGACGGGGGTGGACCGGTCCGACCCGTCCTGGCGGGTGTTGGGCCGGTCGTAGGCGCAGACGCGGGTCGTCTTCGCGACCGTGGGTTGAGTGGCCGTCGGGCTGGGCTGCAGGTTGGCCTGGCCGATGATGTCATAGGGCGACAACCGGATCGGGTCGTCGGTAGCCACGACGACGTTCCACGCCTCGGCGTAACTGCCCTTACCGGGAACGATGAAGATCGTCGGCGATCCGGTGCCCTGGCAGTTCAGGAACAGTCGGCGGCCATCCCCGATGTCGACAAGTCCGGCGAAGTTCTCTTCACGCGGTTGCGCCGCGCAACCAGCGAGGACGGCAAGCGCGAAGACGAGCCCGAGCAGGGCCTTCACGTGCCTGACGATACGACCGACCCTCGACAAAGATGGGTAGAACGTGTTCTAGTTCTGGGGTGACGAGCAAGACGTTCACCCGCGACGAGCTGGCCACGGCGTTTGAGAAGTTCGAGGCGACGGTGGATCGAGCCGCCCAGACCCGAGACTGGAATCCCTGGGTTGAGCAGTACTCACCCGACGTCACGTACGTCGAACACGCCGCAGGCACCATGCACGGCCGCGACGAGGTGCGGGCCTGGATCTGGAAGACCATGGAGACGTTCCCCGGGAGCTACATGACGTCGTTTCCCTCGCTGTGGTCAGTGATCGACGAGTCGACCGGCCGGATCATCTGCGAGTTGGACAACCCGATGCGCGACCCGGGTGACGGCACGATCATCAGCGCCACCAACATCTCGATCCTCACCTACGCAGGCGACGGCCAATGGTGCCGCCAGGAGGACGTCTACAACCCGCTGCGGTTCGTCTCCGCGGCGAGGAAGTGGTGCCGCAAGGCCGAGCAGCTCGGCACGCTTCCAGACGTGGCCGCGGCGTGGCTGCGCCAGTTCGGAGACCGCAATTGAGCACGAAGCTGGTCATCGGCGCCAACGGTTTCCTCGGCTCGCATGTGACCCGGCAGCTGTTGGCCGACGGTCATGAGGTGCGGGCGATGGTGCGGCCGAACGCCACGACCATCGGGATCGACGACCTCCCCGTAACGCGGCATCACGGCGACATCTGGGACAACGACACACTGCGCGAGGCGATGGCCGGTGTCGACGACGTCTACTACTGCGTGGTCGACACCCGCGGCTGGCTGCGTGATCCGACGCCGCTGTTTCACACCAACGTCGAGGGCACCCGCAACGTGCTCGAAGTCGCCAAGTACGCGAACCTCCAGAAGTTCGTCTTTACCAGCAGCTATGTGACCGTCGGGCGTCGTCGCGGTCACCGCGCCAGCGAGGACGACGTCATCGTCGACCGTGGGCTCACGCCGTACGTCCGGTCCCGCGTGCAGGCAGAGAACATCGTGCTGAAGTACGCGAAGGAGCAGGGCCTGCCCGCCGTTGCGATGTGCGTGTCGACGACGTATGGCAGCGGTGACTGGGGCCGCACCCCGCACGGCGCGATCATCGCCGGCGCGGCGTTCGGAAAACTGCCGTTCGTGATGGACGGCATCGAACTGGAGGCAGTCGGTGTGGAAGACGCGGCGCGCGCCATGATCCTGGCTGCCGACCGCGGTCGCATCGGGGAGCGATACCTGATCTCGGAGAAGATGATCAGTAACGCCGACGTGGTGTGCATCGCGGCGGAGGCGGCCGGAGTTCCAGCTCCCACCAAGTCAATTCCGCTCCCGATGTCATATGCACTGGCCGCGGCGGGCAGCATCAAGGCGAAGCTGCGAGGCACCGACGAGCAGCTTTCACTGGCGTCATTGCGACTCATGCGAGCCGAAGCGCCTCTCGACCACAGCAAGGCGGTCCGCGAATTGGGTTGGGCACCAAGGCCGGTTGAGGAGTCGGTGCGCGAAGCCGCTCGGTTCTGGGCGGGTCTGCGCGATGCCAAGCGGAAGAGCAAGACCGCCTAGTCGTTGATCCGGAACAACGCCATCGCGTTGGCGTCCAGAATTGCATGTGCCTCCGCGGGACCGGTGCCGTCGATGATGTACTCCACGGCTCTGACAAACGTGTCGCCGTCCTCATAGGGGAACTCGGTGCCCAACAAGAGGCGGTCGGCACCGAAAGAGTCGATGGCACAGCGCAATGCCGGTGCGTGGCAATGGCTTACGGTGTCGTACCACAGCCGGTGCACGGCCTGACTTGGCGCCTCCTGGGTGTCAGGTGCCTCCCACGGGACGTGGTCGTCTGCCCGCCGCGGAATCATCGGCAGCGCACCCCCGAGATGCGAGCAGATGATCTTGACCGCGGGATACTTCTGCAGATGTCCGGAGGTGATGAGTTGCATCGCGGCGATGGTGTCCTCGAACGGCGCTCCCACCATCCAGGTGATGTGATGCTCGCTGACCAGCGGCGAGCACGCCCCGTTGCCGACAGGATGTAGATACAGGATCGCGCCGCGCCGGTCGAGTTCGGCGAAGACAGGCTCGAATTCAGGATCGGTGATCGCACGATCAAGAATGCTCGTGTTCATCGTCAGCCCGACCATGCCCAATTCGTCGATAGCCCTCGAAATTTCAGTGAGTGCGGCATCGATGTGCGGCATCGGTGTGGCCGCGAACGCGCGGAACCGATCCGGATGTGTCGACACCAGCGCGGCGTACTCGTCGTTGACGTAGCGTGCCGCGGCAGCGGTGCGGGCTTCGTCGTCGCCGTAGGGTAATTGCGGCGCGGCGGAGAGCACTTGGACGTCGATGCCTGCGCGATCCATCAACCGCAGCCGTGCGTCGATTTCCGCGCCACCGCTCGCGCCGATGCCACGTTGTGTCGCGGTATCGGACCGGCCGAGGCCGACGAGCATGTCGAGATAGGCGTCGGTCCAGTAGTGCGCGTGCACGTCGATACGCATGTCTGTCAACGGTATTCGCTGAACGGCGCGCCGACCAACGTTTAGTCGGTAGCTTCCAACACTGATTCGGGACTAGCGTCGATTGGTGTGACCGAGAAACTGCACGTCGATCTGTCCGGAGCACCGCAGACGATGTTGGCCACGTTCTACGCCAAGGCGCTGGACGCCGACCTCCCGAGGCCGATTCTGGGCGACCGGTTCGCCAAGGAGATCGTCGACCGCATTGACTACGACTGGAAGAGGACCGCGATCACGGCGGCGAACTCACCGTCGGTGACCACTCGCTCCGCGCACTTCGACAACTGGGTGCGCCAGTTCTTGGCCGTGACGCCCGAGGCCGTCGTCCTGCATTTGGGCTGCGGCCTGGACGCCAGGTTCTTCCGGCTGGACCCGGGGCCGGGCGTCGAGTGGTACGACGTCGACTACCCCGACGTAGCGGACCTCCGCAGGCAGCTCTATCCGCCCCGCGACCACTACCACGTGTTAGCCGCCTCGGTCACCGACCCGGGCTGGTTCGCCGAGCTCCCGAGCGGCCGCCCGACGTTGATGATCGGTGAGGGCCTGACCATGTACCTCACCAAGGAAGACGGCGTGGCGCTGCTTCGCCGAGTCGTCGAGCACGCCCCATCCGGGGAGTTGCAGTTCGACGCGTTCAACCGGCTTGGCATCAAGGCGCAGTGGACGAATGCCGTGGTGCGGCGCGCCGGAGCGACCCTGTCGTGGGGCATCGATGGGCCCGACGACATCATCGAGGCGGTGCCGGGCGTGCGGTTGCTGGCCTGGGCCTCGCCGTTCGACGATCCCGTTTTCCAGGACATCGCGTGGTACTACCGCGTGATGGCCAAGGTGATGTCCGCGGTGCCGGCCCTTCGCTACATGGCGCAGTACCACCGCTACGCCTTCTGAGCGCGGATACCCAGGACGGGTTGGCGCCGTCGCCCTTGTCCCCACCCTGCGGCCCATGGCCACCGGCCACGCTCGTCGGCCCACACCAACTGCAGTGCCCGAATGTCCGGGCCGCCGAGCGCCACAGCGAAATTCATGTGCGCATCGGGATGATCCACCTCGACGATCTCGAGCAGCGGCCCGGCGCCGACGGCGATGTGCACCCCTGGCGCGAGGTCGCGACCGGCCATGGCGGCGCCGGCGACATCGTTCAACAAGCCTGCCGCACCCTCCGGCGACAGGCCGGTCACCAACAGTTCCGGTAGGCCGCGGTCGTGTAGCCCGATCGTGTAGGCGTATGGCAGTCGATCGTCTTCGACGCCCTGCACCGCCCATCCGTGTATTCGAATCGTCGCGCGGAGTTCGTCGAGATATTCCTCAGTGGTGCTGTTGGGGTTGTCGCACTGCCAGCACATGGCCGCACCTTCCTGTCGTCGTTACGACCAGCTTGTGCTTGGGGTCCGACAATTGTGGGCGCAGAACCGGTTCGCTCACGCAGCCCTCGACCGGATGCCGAGCACGGGTTGCCGTCGTCGCCCATCGCAGAATGCGGCTGACCACGGCCAGCGGCCGCGGCCATCCGCCCACACCAACTGCAGCGCGCGAGTTTCTGGGCCGCCGAACGCAACTGCGAATTTGAGGTGCGCGTCGGGGTGCTTCATTTCGACGATCTCGATGAGTGGTCCGGCCGGTAGCTTGATCTGCTGGCCTGGTGTCAAGGTGCTGCCCGTCACGGCATCACGGGCCACTGCGTTCAGAAGGCGCGTCGCCCGTTGCGGAGATACGGCGGTGATCAACAGTTCGGACAGCCCCCAGTCATGGAGTCCGATCGTGTACGCGAACGGGGTCCGGTTGCTCTCGACGTACTGCACCATCCAGCCGTGCCTGCGAATCGTCTCGCGCACCTCGTCGAAGTGGTCCTCGATGGTGCGATCGGGGTTGTCGCATTGCCAGCACATGGCGCCCTTCCTTCAGTCGTAGCTGCGGCCAGCTTTCCCCTCGGGTCCGACAAGTTGGGCTAGTGCCAGAATCGGACGGTGTCCACAGCAGGTCTCATCAACGGTCGCGTCTCGAACTGGTTCACCGAATACCCGCCACTGCGGCCGCCGTTGCCCGGTAACCGCGACGCCGACGTGTGCATCGTCGGCGCCGGCTACACAGGGCTGTGGACGGCGTACTACCTGAAGCGGGCCGATCCGTCGCTGCGCATCGTCCTGTTGGAGGCCCGCTTCGCAGGCTTCGGCGCGTCGGGACGAAACGGCGGCTGGCTGTCGGGGCTGGTGCCCGGGGACCGCAACCGGATGGCGCAGCTGCACGGCCGCGACCGCGTGGTGGCGTGGCAGCGGGCGCTCAACGATGCCGTCGACGAGGTGATCGACGTCGCGGCGGCCGAACGCATCGACGCCGGCGTCGTCAAGGGCGGCACCATGCAGATCGCCCGCAACCCCGCGCAGGCGTCGCGGCTGGCAGCCGAGATCGACGAGGAATTGAGCTGGAAGATCGACGGCATCACACCGTTGACGAAAGCCGAAGCAGCCGAACGGATTCGGTTCGACGGCATGGTGTCGGCCTACCACACGCCGCACTGTGCACGGATCCAACCCGCTGCGCTGGCGCGCGGTCTAGCCGAGACCGTCGAGCGGCTCGGCATCGACATCTACGAGAACTCGCCGGTTACCGCGATCGAGTCGGGTCGCGCGATGACCCAACGCGGGACCGTGAGCGCGCCCATCGTGCTGCGCGCAACGGAGGGCTTCACCGCGCGCATGCGAGGGCTGCGCCGCCGCTGGCTTCCGATGAACAGCTCGATGATCGCCACCGATCCGATTCCCGACAGCGTCTGGGCATCGATCGGCTGGCAGGGCCGCGAAACCGTCGGTGACACCGCGCACGGCTTCTTCTACGCGCAGCGCACGGTCGACGACCGGATCGCGATCGGCGGTCGCAGCGTGCCGTACCGATATGCCTCTCGCACCGACGTCGACGGTCGGGTGCCCGAACGCACCATCGAGCACCTGACTGCGACGCTGCACTCGATCCTGCCGCAGGTCAGGAACATTCCGATCGCGCACGGCTGGTGTGGAGTGCTGGCCGTTCCGCGCGACTGGGAGGCCAGCATCGTGCTCGACAAGGCGACGGGTCTCGGATGGGCGGGCGGATACGTCGGGCACGGCGTCACCGCCACCAACCTCGCAGGCCGCACACTGGCCGACCTCGTGCTGGATCAGCGCAGCCCGCTCACCGAACTGCCGTGGGTCGACCACCGGTCACGGAACTGGGAACCCGAACCGCTGCGCTGGATAGGTGTGCGAGGCATGTACCTCGCCTACAAAGCCGCGGACTGGCACGAGGGACGCGGCCGTCGGACGACCTCACCCATCGCAGTGGTCGCCGACAGGATCGCAGGCCGCCCGCATTGACCCGCTTCGGGCGCGGACCGGAAGAAAAGCCGGGTCTGAACATGTTGCGCTTGAGTGATTGGGTAACCATCGGCGTCAGGAGAAAGAGATGTCCAATCGACCCGTACTCGAGCCCACCGCGTCCCATCCCATCACCGTCGAACCGACGGGCAAGCACGTGACCGTGCGCGTGAACGGCGAGTTGGTGGCGGACACCGACAAGGCGCTGACGCTGCAGGAGTCCACGTATCCGGCAGTGCAATACATCCCGCTGGGCGACGTCGTGCAGGACAGGCTGACGCGCAGTGACACCGAGACCTACTGCCCGTACAAGGGCGACGCGAGCTACTACAACGTCGTCACCGAGGGCGGCACCGTGGACGATGCGATCTGGACCTACGAGAAGCCGTACCCGGCGGTCGGCGAGATCGCCGGTCACGTCGCGTTCTATCCGGACAAGGCCGACATCGCGGTCGCATAGCCTGGTGTGGTGCACAGCGCGGACGTGACGAGCACCAGAAGCGTTTCGGTCAGTGTCCGGTTCGATGGACCGGTGAGCCCGGGTCTGACGCTGTCACCGTTGCGCCGCGGCCGGGGCGACCCGTGCTACCACGACGAAGAGGGTGCGATCTGGCGCACCAGCCTGATGCGCAGCGGATCGGTCACGGCGCGGATCACGAAGCCGACTCCCGATACCGTCGGCTGCGAGGCATGGGGAACGGGTGCAACGGAATTCATTGAAACACTGCCTGCGCTGCTGGGGGCGGACGACGACGCGTCGGGATTCGCCCCGCAAGAGCCGACGATAGCCGCGTTGCACCGACGGATGCCGCATCTGCGGCTCGGCCGCACCGACCGCGTGCTGGAGGCACTTGTCCCTGCCGTGCTGGAGCAGCGGGTGTACGGCATGGACGCGCGTCGCGCGTGGCGCGCGCTGGTGACCAGGTTCGGGGCACCGGCGCCAGGTCCCGCGCCGCCCCACATGCGGGTGCCGCCCTCGGGCGACGTGTGGCGGCGCATCCCGTCGTGGGAGTTTCACCGCGCCAACGTCGACCCCGGCCGGGCCCGGACTATCGTCGGCTGTGCGCAGCGAGCCGACTCGCTCGAACGGCTGGTCAATCGAGAGCCGGAGCAGGCACGGGCGGCGCTGATGTCACTGCCAGGTGTGGGCGAGTGGACCGCCGCCGAGACCGCGCAGCGTGCGTTCGGCGACGCCGACGCGTTGTCCGTCGGTGACTACCATCTCGCCTCGATGGTCGGATGGCGGCTGCTTGGCGAGCCCATCGACGACCCGGCAATGGTGGAGCTGCTCGAGCCGTTACGGCCGCATCGGCACCGCGCGGTCCGGCTACTGGAGGCCACCGGGCCTGCGCACGCGCCGCGCCGGGCAGCGCGTCAGGCGATTCCCAATTTGCGCGCCATCTGACGGTGATTACCGCCAATGGCCGCCGGGTACACGTCGCGCATGACTGAATTCACGATCCCTGGCTTGTCCGAGAAGACGGCTAACGAGGTCGCCGACATCCTGCAGAAGCAACTGAGCACGTACAACGATCTGCATCTGACGCTCAAGCACGTGCACTGGAATGTGGTCGGCCCGAACTTCATCGGCGTCCACGAGATGATCGATCCGCAGGTCGAAAAAGTGCGCGCGTATGCGGACGAGTCGGCCGAGCGCATCGCTACGCTCGGCAAGTCGCCGCAGGGCACGCCTGGCGCGATCATCAAGGACCGTACCTGGGACGACTACTCCGTCGGCCGCGATACCGTGCAGGCCCACTTGGCGGCGCTCGACCTGGTGTACACGGGCGTGATCGAAGACATCCGCAAGGCCATCCATCGCGTCGGCGACCTCGACTCCGTCACCGAGAACATCCTCGAGGAACACGCCGCTGAGCTGGAGAAGTTCCAGTGGTTCGTGCGCGCCCACCTGGAGAACGCCGGCGGTCAGCTGGCGAATGAAGGCGCGCGGACCGAGCGGGCCGCTGCAACCAAGGCCAAGAAGAAGGCACCGGTCAAATAGCCGGCCTTGACCTAAACCAAAGTTGAGGTGTCACTCTCGGTGGCATGACGACGTGGATATGTGACGGATGCGGTGTCGAGCACACGGATTCCGACGTCCGACCGCCGGAGAACGGCTGCGTATTCACCTCCGAAGTGGTGTCCATGGAGGAGCGCGGCGATCTGGGGCCGCACGGCACGTGGACGACGTTGGCTGAACTGGCCGCCCAGCCGCATCAGACCGAGCACGTTGACCACGGCCGTGGCGTGCACAGCCTGCGGCGGGTGCCTCGATTCGCCATCGGGCACAGGACATTTGTCGTGCAGACCGGTCGCGGAAACCTGCTTTGGGATGCGCCGGGCTACCTCGACGACGACATCGTGAGCCTGGTGCGCGGGCTGGGCGGCGTCGCGGTGATCGCGGCCAGCCATCCGCACATGTTCGGCGCGCAACTGAGCTGGAGTAGGGAGTTCGGCGATGTACCCGTGTACGTCAACGCCCTTGACCAGGAGTGGTTGCCTCGCACCGACCCGGTGATCGAACTCTGGAAGGAACAGGTCGAACCGCTGCCCGGTGTCCGGCTGATCCACGTCGGCGGACATATGCGCGGCAGCTGTGTGGCGTTGACCGCCGACGGAACGCTGCTCGTCGGTGACACCATCTCCGGTGGGCTGGCCCGCGACTGGGTGTCGTTCCAGCGCAACTTTCCCAGGCACGTGCCGCTGTCGCCTGCGGTGGTGCGCCGCATCGTTGATCGGCTCGAACCGTTCGACTACGACCGGCTCTACACCCTTGGCGGCGACGAGGTCGACCGTGACGCCAAGGGGGTAGTGCGCCGGTCTGCCGAGACCCACATTCGCTGGGCCAGTGGCGATTTCGACCACCTGACCTGACGGGTTCACCTGGCGCTGGATTACTCTAGGACGTCGTCGCGTACCGGACGGTCGGTCAGTTCCACCTCGGCGACGCCTGCAATTGCCGCGCCACCCAGCGGTGCCGGGCCGCCGTCGCTGCTGAAGAAGGCGACGTCGGTGAACCGCGCGGGATCGACCGACGTGTTCGAGATCGGGATCGAGATCAAATCGATCAACGCCAGCGTCAGGCCGATCGACAACCCCGCGAAGCCCACATCGAGTAGCCACGGGGAGAGTGATCGCCAAAGCCGTTGGCGGCCATGTGGCGTGCTGATCCGTCGTGTCCGAAACGTTCTGCCACGGAAATTATCGCGACAGTGGTGTGACCTATCGTTCGCACATTGCGTATTCGTCGACGAGGTTGTTGCGGGTGACGATGAACGGATCTTTCTCGGTGAACGGGAAGTTCGGGAGGTCATCGATCTGCATGTTGAACGAGGCGGCAAGTACTTCGCGGGAGTAAGCACTTGCCGAGGCGCGATAGCCGATGTCCCCCCCACGGCGAACTTGTGTGGTTGACGTGCTCCTCGGACTGAAGGTCTGAGGATTCCCGTGGCGGCTTATGCCGCTGTTGGGGTGCTTCCTGTTTCATCGTCCACCGCCGCAACGGGTTGCGGTCTTACGTGGGCTCCACAAGCGCTTAGTCTCTCCGCCCGCCCGGCGGCGAGAATGACTTTGGCGGCGTTGTGGTCTCTGTCGTGGACCGCGCCGCAGGTCGGGCAGGTCCACTGGCGTACCCGTAGCGGGAGCGCGCCGAGGCAATGCCCGCACGCCGAGCAGGTCTTGCTCGACGCTAGCCACCGCGACACTTGATGAAGGGTGCGTCCGTAGCGGTCGGCTTTCTCGCCGATGATCCGCACGAACTGGCCCCATCCCGCGTCTGAGATTGCTCGGGCGAGCCGGCGGTTTTTGACCATACCCACGATGTTGAGGTCTTCGACGTGGATCACTTGGTTCTCGCGAACCAACGCCAACGCCTGCTTGTGGTGATAGTCGCGCCGCGCTCGCGCCACCTTGCCGTGAGCGATCGCCACTTTGCGCCTGGTCTTGTCCCTGTTGGCTGATCCTTTCTGCCGGCGGGATTTCTCCCGCTCCAACCGGCGCAGCGTGCGCTGCTTGCGGCCCAAGTGCTTGGGGTTCGCCACATCGTGACGTCGGTCGTCGGTGGTGGCGATCGTCGCCAACCGCGCTAGGCCAACATCTACCCCGGCCTCGCGCTGCACCGCCGGCAGCGGTATCGCGGTGACGTCGACGACGAAGCTGGCGTAGTAGTGCCCGTCGGGTTCTCGGATGATCGTGACCGACGATGGTGCGCTGGGCAGCTGGCGTGACCAGCGCACCCGCACCTCGCCAACTTTCGCCACGAACAACCAGCCATTGTCGCGCACGCTGAATCCGTTGCGGGTAAGCCGAAACGATTGCCGATGATCCTTGCGAGACTTCATCCGCGGCCGGCCCAGCTTGCGGCCCCTGCGTTTCCCGGTGTGGGAGTCGAAGTAGTTGCGCCAGGCTCGCCGGGAGTCGTTGACCGACTGCACCAACGCCACACTGGGCACCTCGGCCAGCCAGCCACGCTCGGCAGTCGTCTTCGCCTGCGTGATGACCCGGCGCTGAATCTCGGTGTCCGACAGCTTCATCCCGGCCCGGTATGCCTCGCCGCGCACCCGCAGTGCGTCGTTGAACACGACCCGGCAGCAACCGAACACCCGCGCCAGCATTCGCTGCTGGGCATCTGTCGGTTCGATGCGGTACCGGTAACGCATCTGCATCCTCCGACTGTAAGGCCGACCTGTGACAACCCAGACTTACCGCCGCGCCCGGCACAGCGTGTCGGCGTTGCATGCCCATCTGGTGTTCGTAACCAAGTACCGCCGGCCGGTGTTCGCCGACGACACGCTCGCCTTCGCCGAGAACACCATGCGCGCCACGTGCGCCGAACTCGACGCCGCGCTGGTCGAGTTCAACGGCGACACCGACCACGGACACCTGCCCGTGCAATACCCACCCACCTTGGCGATCTCGACACTCGTGCAGCGACTGAAAGGTCACACCGCCGGCCGTTACCCGTCGAATGGAGCCCAGGTCGTTCTCCTCGACGATTTCGCCGTTGGTCAATGAGGTGGCGTGTGTGGTTGGCATGGCCGAAGCCTCCGCCGAGATCAGGCTGGTTGCGCGCAAAACGGGGAGAACCGTTGGTTAACTCTGATCTCGACGGTGCGGGGGACCACCGCGTTCTTCGATTGACTTTTCGTCGGGCATGCGCTGCCGAAGACTGTCATAGATCGGCGGGGATCCCGCGACGTACGCGGCGAACACCGCCGCTGCGGTCGCGGCCATCATCGGCACGAGCGACTCGGTCGTCGCCGTCATCTCGGTCACGAGCACCATCCCCGTCACGGGCGCGCGCACGGTAGCCGCGAAGAACGCCGCCATTCCGACGATCGCCATCGGAACCGTCAACTGCGTTGCGTCTCCGGGCCATACGGCGTCGAAGCCTCCGACGAACAGCACTCCCCACAGCGCACCCACGGCGAGCAGCGGCGCGAATATTCCGCCGGGCACAGCAGCCGAGTACGACAATGGGCCCGCGATGAACCGCACCGCAAGGTAGCCGATGACGGCGGAAAGAACGAACTGGTGTCCGCCGAGGATTCCTTGTGTCAGGGGGTCGCCGCCGCCGACCGCGAGCGGGTACGCGAACATCGCGAGCCCGATGATGGCACCGATGACGGCCGCTTTCGCCAGGGTCGGGACTCGGCGGATCGCTGCGACGTGGTCGAGGAACCACAACAGCAACCGGTTGTACACGGCACCCAGACCTCCGGTCAGGAATCCGAAGACGACGAAAAGCGGCAACCATGCGAGAGCTGGAGCGCCGAAGGTTTCGACATGAAAGTCGGCGTGGTTTCCCAGGATCAGCCGAGAACAGCTCACGGCTGCGACAGCCGAAAACAGTGTCGCCAGTACGGTTTTCACCCGAAACGACTTCGTGACCTCCTCAAGGGTGAAAAGGGTGCCGCCGATAGGTGCATTGAACGCGACAGCGAGGCCGGCCCCGCCCAATGCCGTCTGCATCATCCTGACCTCGGGATCGGGCAGCCGGGCGCGCCGCCCCGCTTCGGCGCCGATCGCCGCGCCCATGTGGACCGTCGGCCCCTCCCTGCCCAACACAAGCCCCGATCCGATGCTCAACACACCACCGATGAACTTCGCCGGGAGCAAGCGGATGAGCGGCAGCTGAGCTTCTCCCCGAAAGACCGCCTCGACATGCTGGATACCGCTTCCAGCAGCCAGCGGCTCCCACCGCACGATGAGGGCGGCAAGGGTTGCGCAGGCCGCGACGGCAGCCATCGGGACCAGCCAGCCTGGTCCCGGTAGCCTGTGCGCCCAGTCGACGAAGTCGATGCGCAGGTCATCGGCTGTCTGCAAGCACCACCGGAACGCGCCGCCAACGAAGCCGATGAGCACACCCGCGACGATCGCCGTAACGCAGATGTGTACCGAACCCCGCATCGAATCGTCGGGCTGATCAGGGCCCGGTGTCGGTGCTGTCATCGTGCTGCGCGAATCAATCCGTGTGGACGGCGATCGTCCCTGCCGCGATGATGCACGAGCAACCGTTCTCCTTCACCGCCAGATTGCCGGGTCCAGTCTCGCAGATCGCTGTCCGCGGTTTCGTTACGTGCGGCGCTCGATGCCAAGTATCCGGCACGCAGTAAATCGGGTACCTCGGTACTCATGCCCGCGGTTGCCGGCTCCCATAGCGTGCGTCTTATCAGGCACTTCAGAGAGGAAACGGTTGCCATGACTGCACGCATCGCTATCGTGGCTGCG
Source organism: uncultured Actinomycetota bacterium (assembly GCA_963698965.1). Classification (GTDB taxonomy): domain Bacteria; phylum Actinomycetota; class Actinomycetes; order Mycobacteriales; family Mycobacteriaceae; genus Mycobacterium. The sequence goes on along the minus strand of CAVOSY010000026.1, from coordinate 186,364 downwards.
CTGGCGCAGACGACATCGTCACCGCGCCGCCGCGCGACGGCCGAGATCAAGACGTCGAATCGGCGGTTCCGGCGCCGGCGATCGGAGACTCAACAGTAGGTGGTGACGCGGGCGATGATCGCGGCCTTGCCGTCCTCGCCGACCGCCCGCGCCTCCGCTACCCCGCTGCTGCGTCCGACGTGCAAAGCGGTTCCCTCGTAACGGGATTCGGCGCCGCTAGGAACGGTACAGAACTGCCGCAGGAAGTTCACGCGGAGCGACGCGGTGTGCAACGGCTCATCTTCGCGGCCGGCGTTGACGGCGGCCGAGCCGACCAGCTCCAGCGCCATCGCCGACACTCCACCGTGCACGATGCCGAGGCTGTTGTTGAGCACAGGATCCGGATCCTGTACGAGCACCTTCGCCGCGCCGCCGCTCTCGGCGACCCGAACCGCCATCCGCTCGGCGAGCGAACCGGGAGGCAGCGGTCCGGTCGGTCCGGTGGGCCATTTGGCGAGATGGCCGGGAGCCTGGATATAGAACGAGCGCACGGTGGCGGTCGCAATCACGGAGTCGCGGTGCGTGATTTCGCACAAGCCGAGCGCATTCGGACCCTTGCGCCCACACGGTCGCGCGGTGGCGACCACCGGGTCGTCCGGTGCCGCTGCGGTCTGCGCCAGCGCGTCCGGCGCGAGCTCGAGCGACAACTCGCTGCTCACCGTCCACTCACTGGGCCCGCGGCGGTGATGGTTGACCAATCCACCGACGTGGTCCACCAGCATCGCCAGCGCGGCGACGGTCGGCTGACCGGACAGCGGGTTGGTCATTCCGCCCGCGGGAATGGACGCGATGCACCGCTGCGGGCCTTCCTTGGACGTCACGATGCCGAACCGGCCCAGCGGCGTGTTCAGCGGATGTGACATCGCCGTCAAGGGTGACGTGCACGAGGCTGGGCATATACCCCTAGGGGGTATATAGTGGCGGCCATGACCGAGGTCAACCACTCGCAGCATCAGATGCACGTCGACCACGAAGAGCACGGTCACGGCGGTCACGGGGATCACGTCGCGCAGTTCCGCAGGCTGTTCTGGACCATGCTCGTGCTCGCCGTCCCGACGGTCGCGCTGTCGGGCATGTTCGCGATGATCCTCGGCTACTCCGTACCTGCCTTCCCCGGATCACGATGGGTGTCGCCACTGCTCGGCACTGTGATGTACGTGTGGGGCGGTCGGCCGTTCCTCACCGGAGCGATCAGTGAAATCCGTTCCCGCACACCGGGGATGATGCTGCTGATCGGCCTGGCGATCACGGTCGCGTTCATCTCGTCGTGGGGTGCCAGCCTCGGCGTGCTGCCACACAACCTCGACTTCTGGTGGGAACTGGCGCTGCTGATCGTGATCATGCTGCTGGGCCATTGGATCGAGATGCGGTCGGTGGCGCAGACCACGTCGGCGCTGGACTCGCTGGCGGCGCTGCTGCCCGACGAGGCCGAGCGCGTGACCCCCGAGGGCACAGAGACGGTCGCACCGTCGGAGTTGCGGGTCGACGACATCGTGATCGTGCGGCCCGGGGGCAGCGTGCCAGCCGACGCGGTGATCGTCGAGGGTGCCGCCGAGATGGACGAGTCGATGGTGACCGGCGAATCCCGGACTGTGCGCCGCGGCGTGGGCGACTCGGTGGTCGCGGGCACCGTCGCCACCGACTCCGGGTTGCGCGTCAAGGTGACCGCCGTCGGCGACGACACCGCGTTGGCGGGCATCCAGCGGCTTGTCACCGAGGCGCAGAACTCCTCGTCACGGGCGCAACGGCTCGCCGACCGGGCGGCCGCATGGCTGTTCTGGTTCGCCCTCGGAGCGGCGGTCGTCACCGCCGTGGTGTGGGGCTTCCCGGGCCTCGGGGGTCAGCCCTCTGAGGCCGTCATCCGCACCATCACGGTGCTGGTGATCGCCTGCCCGCACGCCCTGGGCCTGGCGATTCCGCTTGTGGTGTCCATCGCGACCGAGCGCGCCGCCCGCGGTGGGGTGCTGATCAAGGATCGGCTGGCGCTGGAGAGCATGCGCACGGTCGGCGCGGTGCTGTTCGACAAGACCGGCACGCTGACCAAGGGCGAGCCCACGGTCACGGCTGTAGCCGCCGCGGGCCGCTTCTCTGAAGACGACGTGCTGGCGATCGCGGCCGCCGCCGAGTTCGACTCCGAGCATCCGCTGGCCAAGGCCATCGTCGAAGCCGCTCACCGCAGAGAGCTGACGGTGCCTGCGTCGTCGGAGTTCATCTCGGCACCGGCCGTCGGCGTGACGGCGCGGGTCGACGGCAGGACCGTGCGGGTCGGTGGGCCCCGTCTGCTCGAGGAGGCCGGCCTTGCCGAACTGCCCGAGGCGAAGACGTGGCGTCATGACGGCGCGATCATCCTGCACGTGCTCTTGGAAGAGGACGGAGCCGGCCTATCCGTCGCGGGAGCGCTGGCGCTGGCCGACGAGGTGCGTGAGGAATCCCGGCAGGCCGTCGACGCCCTGCACAAGCTCGGCATCCAGGTGGTGATGATCACCGGCGACGCACAGGCGGTCGCGGAATCGGTCGCCACCCAGCTGGGCATCGACCGGGTGTTCGCCGGGGTGCGGCCCGAGGACAAGGCTGCCAGGGTGGCGCAGCTGCAGGATGAGGGCCTGAAGGTGGCGATGGTCGGGGACGGCGTCAACGATGCGCCAGCGCTCGCGCAGGCCGACGTCGGCATCGCGATCGGCGCAGGCACCGACGTGGCGATCGCCTCAGCGGGCGTGATCCTGGCCAGCTCGGACCCGCGCTCGGTGCTATCGGTCATCCAGCTGTCGAAGGCGGCGTATCGCAAAATGAAGCAAAACCTTTGGTGGGCAGCCGGATACAACTTGATCGCGGTGCCTCTCGCGGCCGGTGTGCTTGCGCCAATCGGCTTCGTCATGCCGATGTCGGTCGGAGCGATCTTGATGTCGATCTCGACGGTCGTGGTGGCGCTGAACGCTCAGTTGCTTCGACGCCTGGATTTGCGTCCCGAGGCCAGCGTGCAGGCCATTCTCTAAGAATCTGACTAGGCTTTTCGCAAACGAATGCGACGCAATCGCCGCAGCGCACACACTTGGGTGTCCATCACAGCAAACATAGCTCAGGAATGGACCAAAGATGTGATCTACCACTCACGAGACAGGCAGTACCGCAACCTCGTCGAAAGTCCAACAGCGGCAACGTTATTCAATTGTTATAGGAGCCGAATCCTCGGCAGAGCCAATCCCCGCGAAGAGTATAGTTAGGTTCGACTAAGTTGGCATGTCAGGCGGTGTTTGTCATATCGTTTTCTCCACTTGTGGCGAGTGGGATAGGGCCATCGTTCGATGCTGCACGAAGGCACCTCCATCGCCGGTCCGGCTAATTGCCGTCGCTGACGGCTGCCTAGCACAAGCTTCACGAAGGGTCAGGTGGGAATGGCGCCCAGCAGTCAAGGGCTGTACAACCCCGCGTTCGAACATGACGCGTGTGGCGTGGCGATGGTGGCCGACATGCATGGCCGCCGCAGCCGCGACATCGTCGACAAGGCCATAACGGCCCTGGTCAACCTGGAGCACCGCGGTGCCCAGGGCGCTGAACCGCACACCGGCGACGGTGCAGGCATCCTGCTGCAGGTCCCCGACGAGTTCCTGCGTGCCGTCGTCGAATTCGACCTGCCCGAATACGGCAGCTACGCCACCGGCATTGCGTTCCTGCCGCAGTCCTCCAAGGACGCAGCGACCGCCTGTGAGGCCGTGGAGAAGATCGCCGAAGCCGAAGGCCTCGAGGTGCTCGGCTGGCGCGAGGTCCCGACCGACGAGTCGTCGCTGGGCGCCCTGGCCCGCGACGCGATGCCGACCTTCCGGCAGCTGTTCCTCGCCGGCGCCACGGGCATGGATCTCGAGCGCCGCGCGTACGTCGTGCGCAAGCGGGCCGAGCACGAGCTCGGCACCAAGGGACCCGGTCAGGACGGCCCCGGCCGCGAGACCGTTTACTTCCCAAGCCTTTCCGGTCAGACGTTCGTCTACAAGGGCATGCTGACCACGCCGCAGCTCAAGGCGTTTTACCTTGACCTGCAAGACGATCGGCTCACCAGCGCGCTGGGCATCGTGCACTCGCGGTTCTCGACGAACACGTTCCCGTCGTGGCCACTGGCCCACCCATTCCGGCGGATCGCCCACAACGGCGAGATCAACACCGTCACCGGCAACGAGAACTGGATGCGGGCGCGCGAAGCGTTGATCAGCACCGACGTGTTCGGGTCCGGGGCCGCGGCGAGCCGCGACAAGGGCAAGAGCCTCGACAAGATCATCCCGGTCTGCACGCCGGGCGCCTCGGACACCGCGCGCTTCGACGAGGTGCTCGAACTGCTGCACCTCGGGGGCCGCAGCCTGCCGCACGCCGTGCTGATGATGATCCCCGAGGCATGGGAGCGCAACGAGTCGATGGACCCGGCGCGCCGGGCGTTCTACGAGTACCACGCGTCGTTGATGGAGCCTTGGGACGGCCCGGCGTCCATGACGTTCACCGACGGCACCGTGATCGGCGCGGTGCTGGACCGCAACGGCCTTCGCCCGTCACGCATTTGGGTCAGTGCCGACGGTCTGGTGGTGATGGCGTCCGAGGCCGGCGTGCTCAACCTCGATCCATCCACCGTGGTGAAGAAGATGCGGCTGCAGCCCGGCCGGATGTTCCTGGTCGATACCGCCAAGGGCCGCATCGTGTCCGACGAAGAAATAAAGTCCGAACTCGCAGCTGGGGTTCCCTACCAGCAGTGGCTCGACGCAGGCCTGTTCAAGCTCGATGACCTGCCGCCCGGCGACTACGTCCGGATGCCTCATCACCGGGTTGTGTTGCGGCAGCAGATCTTCGGCTACACCTACGAGGAGCTCAACTTGTTGGTGGCGCCCATGGCGCGCACCGGCGCCGAACCGCTCGGCTCCATGGGCACCGACACCCCGGTCGCCGTGCTGTCACAGCGGCCGCGGATGCTCTACGACTACTTCCAGCAGTTGTTCGCCCAGGTCACCAACCCGCCGCTGGACGCCATTCGCGAAGAGGTGGTGACCAGCCTGCAGGGCACCGTCGGGCCCGAGGGCGACCTGCTCAACCCAAACGCCGACTCGTGTCGACAGATCGTGTTGACACAGCCGATCCTGCGCAACGCCGAGCTCTCGAAGCTGATCTGCGTCGATCCCGATCACGAGATCCGCGGCCACAAGCACGGCATGCGCGCCGCGGTGATTCGCTGTCTGTACCCGGTCAACCGCGGCGGGCAGGGCCTCAAGGAGGCGCTCGACAATGTGCGGGCGAAGGTGTCGGCCGCCATCCGCGACGGCGCGCGCATCATCGTGCTGTCCGACCGCGAATCAGACGAGTCGATGGCGCCCATCCCGTCGCTGCTGAGCGTTTCGGCCGTGCACCACCACCTTGTTCGCGACCGAACCCGCACCCAGGTCGGCCTGGTCGTGGAGGCGGGTGACGCCCGCGAGGTCCACCACATGGCATGCCTGGTGGGCTTCGGCGCCGCCGCGATCAACCCGTACATGGCGTTCGAGTCGATCGAGGACATGGTCGACCGCGGCGTGATCACCGGCATCACAAGCGACAAGGCGAAGGCAAACTACGTCAAGGCGGCAGGCAAGGGCGTGCTGAAGGTGATGTCGAAGATGGGCATCTCCACGCTGGCCTCCTATACCGGCGCTCAGCTGTTCCAGGCGATCGGCATCAGCCAGCAGCTGCTCGACGAGTACTTCACCGGGCTGACGTGCCCCGTCGGCGGCATCGAACTCGATGACATCGCCGATGACGTCGCCACCCGTCACTCGCTCGCGTACCTTGACCGACCCGACGAGTGGGCGCACCGCGAGCTAGAGGTCGGCGGCGAGTATCAGTGGCGCCGTGAGGGTGAGTACCACCTGTTCAACCCGGACACGGTGTTCAAGCTGCAGCACTCGACGCGCACCGGGCAGTACTCGATCTTCAAGGAGTACACCAAGCTGGTCGACGACCAGAGCGAGAAGATGGCGTCGCTGCGCGGCCTGCTGAAGTTCAAGGACGGCGTTCGCCCGCCGGTGCCGTTGGACGAGGTGGAGCCGGCCAGCGAGATCGTCAAGCGCTTCTCGACCGGTGCGATGAGCTACGGCTCGATCTCCGCCGAGGCGCATGAGACGCTGGCAATCGCGATGAACCGCCTTGGCGGGCGGTCGAATTCGGGTGAGGGCGGCGAGCACGTCAACCGCTTCGACCGCGACGAGAACGGCGACTGGCGGCGCAGCGCGATCAAGCAGGTGGCGTCGGCGCGGTTCGGTGTCACCAGCCACTACCTGACCAACTGCACAGACATCCAGATCAAGATGGCTCAGGGTGCGAAACCCGGTGAGGGCGGCCAGCTTCCGGGTAACAAGGTGTATCCGTGGGTGGCCGAGGTGCGGCACTCCACACCGGGTGTCGGCCTGATCTCTCCGCCGCCGCACCACGACATCTACTCGATCGAGGATCTGGCGCAGCTGATCCACGACCTTAAGAACGCCAACCCTCAGGCACGTGTGCACGTCAAGCTGGTCAGCGAGAACGGCGTCGGCACGGTCGCCGCGGGTGTGTCGAAGGCACACGCTGACGTGGTGCTGATCTCAGGCCACGACGGAGGCACCGGTGCGACGCCGCTGACGTCGCAGAAGCACGCGGGTGCGCCGTGGGAGCTCGGCCTGGCCGAGACGCAGCAGACGCTGCTGCTCAACGGATTACGCGACCGGATCGTCGTTCAGGTCGACGGCCAGCTCAAAACCGGCCGTGACGTCGTGATCGCCGCGTTGCTCGGCGCGGAGGAGTTCGGGTTCGCGACAGCGCCCCTGGTGGTGTCCGGCTGCATCATGATGCGGGTGTGCCACCTCGACACCTGCCCGGTCGGCGTCGCCACCCAGAACCCGGTGCTGCGGCAGCGGTTCACCGGCAAGCCGGAGTTCGTCGAGAACTTCTTCATGTTCATCGCCGAGGAAGTCCGGGAAATGATGGCCCAGTTGGGCTTCCGGACCGTCAACGAGATGGTCGGCCAGGTCGGCTCGCTGGACACCACGAAGGCCGCCGAGCACTGGAAGGCCTACAAGCTGGACCTGTCGCCGGTGCTGTACGAGCCCGAGTCGGCGTTCATGAACCAGGACCTGTACTGCAGCTCGCGTCAGGACCACGGCCTGGACAAGGCGCTGGATCAGCAGCTGATCGTGATGAGCCGGGAGGCTCTCGATTCGGGTACGCCGGTGAGGTTCGCCGCCGCGATCGCGAACACCAACCGCACCGTGGGCACGATGCTCGGCCACGAGCTGACGAAAGCCTATGGTGGGCAGGGACTTCCCGACGGCACCATCGACATCACGTTCGACGGGTCGGCGGGCAACAGCTTCGGCGCGTTCGTGCCGAAGGGCATCACCCTTCGCGTGTACGGCGACGCCAACGACTATGTCGGCAAGGGCCTTTCGGGCGGCCGCATCGTGGTGCGCCCATCGGACGATGCGCCGGCGGACTACGTCGCCGAGAAGAACATCATCGCAGGCAATGTGATCCTGTTCGGCGCCACCAGCGGCCAGGTGTTCCTGCGCGGTGTGGTGGGCGAGCGGTTCGCGGTCCGCAACTCCGGCGCGCACGCGGTCGTCGAAGGTGTCGGCGACCACGGCTGTGAATACATGACTGGCGGCAAGGTCGTCATCCTCGGGCCCACCGGACGTAACTTCGCGGCGGGCATGTCGGGCGGCGTTGCGTATGTGTACGACCCCGCGGACGCACTGGGTGAGAACCTCAACGCGGAGATGGTCGACCTAGATGAGATGGACGAGGACGACATCGACTGGCTCCGCGGAATGGTCCAGGCCCACGTCGATGCGACGGATTCGGCAGTGGGACAACGCATCCTGTCCGATTGGGAGAACGAGCTGAAGAATTTTGTGAAGGTGATGCCGCGCGACTTCAAGCGGGTGCTCGTGGCGATTGCTGAGGCCGAACGCACCGGCTCAGATGTCGACGAGGCGATCATGGCGGCTGCCAATGGCTGATCCCAAGGGCTTCCTCAAGTACACAAAGCGCGAGACCCCGCAACGGCGGCCGGTCCCGCTGCGTCTGCTCGACTGGAAAGAGGTGTACGAGGACTTCTCCCACGACGCGCTGCGTGATCAGGCGGCGCGGTGCATGGACTGCGGTATCCCGTTCTGTCACAACGGGTGTCCACTCGGAAACCTCATCCCTGAGTGGAATGACCTGGTGCGCACCGACCGTTGGCGCGATGCGATCGAACGGCTGCACGCCACCAACAACTTCCCGGAGTTCACCGGTCGGCTGTGCCCGGCGCCGTGTGAGGGCTCGTGCGTGCTCGGCATCAACCAGGATCCGGTGACCATCAAGCAGGTCGAGGTCGAGATCATCGACAACGCCTTCGACCGGGGCTGGGTCGTTGCGTTACCGCCCGACAAGCGGACCGGCAAGACCGTCGCCGTCGTCGGATCCGGGCCCGCAGGTCTGGCCGCAGCTCAACAGCTGACCCGCGCAGGCCACACCGTCACGGTGTTCGAGCGCGACGACCGCATCGGCGGCCTGCTGCGCTACGGCATCCCCGAGTTCAAGATGGAAAAGCGCCACATCGACCGGCGGCTGGCGCAGATGGAGGCCGAGGGCACCCAATTCCGCGCGGGTGTGAACGTCGGCGTCGACATCACCGCCGCCCAGCTCCGATCGGAGTTCGACGCGGTGGTGCTGGCCGGCGGCGCGACCGCGTGGCGCGATCTGCCGATCCCGGGCCGCGAGCTCGACGGCATTCATCAGGCGATGGAGTTCCTGCCCTGGGCCAACCGGGTGCAGAACGGCGACCCGGTGGCCGACGAGGATGGTCTGCCGCCGATCCACGCGAAGGGCAAGAAGGTCATCATCATCGGTGGCGGCGACACCGGCGCGGACTGCCTCGGCACCGTGCACCGGCAGGGCGCCGCCAGCGTGCACCAGTTCGAGATCATGCCCAGGCCGCCGGAGACGCGTGCGGAGTCCACCCCATGGCCGGTCTACCCGCTGATGTTCAGGGTGTCCTCGGCGCACGAGGAAGGCGGCGAGCGCGTCTACTCGGTCAACACCGAGGACTTCGCAGGCGAGGACGGTCGCGTCACGGGCCTGCGTGGTCACGAGGTCAAAATGAACGCGGGCAAGTTCGAAAAGATCGAGGGCTCCGATTTCGAGTTGGAAGCCGACCTGGTGCTGCTGGCGATGGGCTTCGTCGGCCCCGAGCGTGAAGGCCTGCTGACCGATCTCGGCGTCGAAATCAACGAGCGCGGCAACGTCGCGCGCGACGCTGATTTCGCGACGAATGTACCCGGCGTCTTCGTCGGGGGTGACATGGGCCGCGGGCAGTCGCTGATCGTCTGGGCAATCGCCGAGGGCCGCGCGGCCGCCGCTGGTGTGGACCGGTATCTCATGGGCCATACCGCCCTTCCTGCGCCGATCAAGCCCACCGCCGTGCCGCAACGCTAGCTCGTGCGTTAAATTGGGCCCGCTTGCGTTGGGGACAAACAGCTGCGACACGCAGTTGAATGACGGGGTGATCGGCCATCTCCACCACCTGCCGGTCACCCACGTTGACGTGATCCGATCGCCAAAACCCGGCAGGCGGGTGCGACCCTGTGTGACGTCACATTAGTCACATTAGTCACTCCAAAAACATCAGATTATTGTTCGGCGTGCCTAGTTCAGTTTGCCAGGTAATAGGTATCTAATGACTTCATGAGGGTTCTGCGGTAACGTAGGCCCCCGGTTCAGCTATTGCTATTTCGCAGGAGTGAGCACCGTGTACCTCAACCCGCTAACTCGGTCTCGGGTGAGTCGAATCGCCTGGTCATGGTTCCGTCACCCGGTCAAGAGCCGTGAATTCCCCGCCAAAGCCGAACGCCTGATCACGCCGGCCGAGCTACTTCGTTATGGCTTCTAGCTAATTCCGGCCCGGCTGGTTACGTCGAACAGCCGAGATGTGACCTTACGTTTGCCTAACCGTTATATTATCGTTATCGCCCAATGTCTTTGCTGGTGAGCAGGCCGGAATCCCTGATCGCCTCGGCGAGCGGTTCCAGGACCGTCGGGGTGTGCGGCGTCGGCAGGTACACGATCGCCAGATCCAGGCCTTCCTTGCCGAGCGCGGCGGCCTCCTCGATCGCGTGACCGAAATCGATCTTGGTATCCGGATTGTGGTGATCCGGGCTCAGCCGGATGTGCGAGGACAACATGATCTCCTTGGGATCGCGCCCGATGTCCGCACAGTGCGAGGCGAGCACGTCTCGCTTGCGTGCGAACTCCTCCGGCGCACCGCCCACGAAGTTCCAGTGCTGGGCGTACTTCGCGGTGATGCGCAGCGTGCGCTTCTCACCGCTGCCTCCGATGCATATCGGCGGGTGCGGCTTCTGCGGGCCCTTCGGCTCGTTGCGCGCGTCCTTGAGTTGATAGAACTTGCCGTCGAAGGTGGTGGTGTCCTTGCTCAACAGGCTGGTCAGCACCTCGCAGGCTTCCTCAAACCGGTCGAAGCGCTCTTTGATGCTTCCGAGTTCGATGCCGTAGGCACCTGACTCCTCTTCGTTCCAGCCCGCGCCGATGCCGAGTTCGAGTCGGCCGTTGGAGATGATGTCCAGCGCCGCAGCCATGTTGGCGAGCACCGCGGGATGGCGGTAGTGGACTCCGGTGACGAGCGTGCCGAGGCGTAGCCGCTTCGTGGCCTGCGCCAGCGCGGTCAGGGTCGTCCATCCTTCGAGACAAGGGCCGGACGAGTCGGAGAAGATCGGATAGAAGTGATCGAAGGTCCAGCCGGACTCGAAGACGTCGATATCGTCGGCCGCCTGCCAGACGGCCAGCATGTCGGACCACGTGGTGTTCTGCGGGGATGTCTTGAATGCGAATCTCACGTGTTTCCAAACTAGTCCTGAAAGCTGATTAATTCCTGTCGCCGGCCAGGTCAGTACAGACATGATCGATTTGACGCCCGCATGCCAACGCACCGCCGAAGTGTTGATGAATGTGACCGACGCGCAGCTCAACGGCCGGACGCCGTGCCAGAAGCTGAGCCTGAGAGACCTCGTCGGGCATGTGGGTGGCCTGGCGCTGGCATTCACCGCGGCCGCCAAAAAGGAGTTCGGCGAGCTCACGGACACCCCGCCGGTCGAGGGGGCACCGCTGGACGACGACTGGCGCACCGCATACCCAAGGCGACTGGCTGAGCTGGCGCGAGCGTGGGGTGAGCCGGCAGCGTGGGAGGGCATGTCGCGTGCCGGCGGTGTTGACTTCCCCGGCGAGATGGCCGGCATTGTCGCCCTGACGGAGGTGGTGATCCACGGCTGGGACCTGGCCGCCGCGTCCGGACAGGACTACAACGTCGACCCGGCCACGCTGGACGCGGTGCTGCCGCACGTGACCGCGATCGCCGCCGAGGGTCCGGTTGAGGGACTGTTCGGGCCAGCGGTGCCCGTCGCCGACGATGCGCCCACACTGGACCGGGTCATTGGGCTGACGGGACGCGACCCGGCGCGACGCTAAGCGCAGACTGGACCGTATGGACCCCGTCATCGCCCTGCGCCAGATTGCGTACTACAAGGACAGGGCGCGCGAGGACCCGCGCCGCGTGATGGCCTACCGCAACGCCGCCGACATCGTGGAGGGGCTCTCCGAGGCAGATCGCGAAAGGCACGGCGCAACCAACAGCTGGCAGTCGCTGCCCGGCATCGGACCCAAGACCGCGAAGGTGATCGCGCAGGCGTGGGCCGGGCGTGAACCCGACGCGCTGGTCGAATTGCGGAAAGCGGCAAATGATCTCGGCGGTGGTGACGTCCGGGCCGCGCTCAAGGGCGACCTTCACGTGCACTCGAACTGGTCGGACGGCTCGGCTCCGATCGAGGAGATGATGCTCGCGGCAAGGGAATTGGGCCACGAGTATTGTGCGCTGACCGATCACTCGCCCCGCCTGAAGGTGGCCAACGGCCTTTCTCCCGAGCGCCTGCGCAAGCAACTCGAGGTGATCGACGAACTGCGCGAGACCGTTGCGCCGATGCGGATCCTGACCGGCATCGAGGTCGACATTCTCGAGGACGGCTCGCTGGACCAGGAAGCCGAACTACTCGAGCGCCTGGACGTCGTGGTGGCCAGCGTCCACTCCAAGCTATCGATGGACGCACCGTCGATGACGCGCCGAATGATCAAGGCGGTCAACAATCCTCACGCGGATGTGCTCGGCCATTGCACGGGACGGCTCGTTACCGGTGGCCGGGGCATCCGGCCGGAATCCAAGTTCGACGCGGAGAAGGTCTTCACCGCATGCCGCGATGCCGGTACCGCCGTCGAGATCAACTCGCGTCCGGAACGGCGGGATCCGCCCACCCGCTTGCTCAATCTTGCGCTGGAGATCGGCTGTCTGTTCTCCATCGACACCGACTCGCACGCGCCTGGTCAGCTGGAGTTCCTCGGGTATGGCGCGCAGCGTGCGTTGGATGCCGGAGTGCCCGTCGATCGGATCGTCAACACGTGGTCCGCGGAAAAGCTGCTGGAGTGGACGACGAATTAGTCGGGCAGGTGCGGCATTTCGAGGCCGGGGTCGCGTCCCAGCAGCACGCCGCGGGTCAACGCGGTATTGCCGTAGCGCTGCCGCACTTTGTCGACCGCCTCATCGATCGCGGTGGTGTCCGCGTGTTCCTCGAACGGCAGCTCCAGCTGCTGCGCGCCTTCCCTGTCGATGTTGGCGACGGCGAACCCGACCAGCGTCAGGCCGCGCTCGGCGATCAGCGGCGTGGCCGCGGCAACCAGGCCGCGTGCGGTAGCGAGGATGACGTCCGTCGAAGCCGTGGCCCGCGGCATCGTGTGCGACCTGGTGGCTCGGCCGAAGTCGTCAAACCGCAAGCGCAACACCACCGTTCGACCGGTACGGCCCGCCTTGCGCATCCGCCGGGTGATTCGATCGACGAGATTGACGACGACGGCGTCGACCTCCGTGGCCGTCATCGTGTTGCCTGCCCGGCCAAGGGCCCGCTGCGCCCCGACCGATCGGCGCCGCACACCCGTCACCACACGGCGGCGGTCGATGTTGCGCGACAACGCGAATAGCTGACGGCCCATCGCAGCGCCGACCAGCGACCCGAGCGTCGACTCGCTGAGCTCGGCTACGTCGGACACCGTCTCGATACCGTGCGCGTGCAGCTTCTCGGCCGTCTTCACACCGACGCCCCAGAGCCTGCGGACGGGCAGCGGGTGCAGGAATGCGAGTTCACGATCCGGCGGCACCAGCAGTAGCCCGTCAGGCTTGGCCTCCTGGCTGGCGACCTTGGCCAGGAACTTTGTCCGCGCGATGCCGACGGTGATGGGCAGCCCGACGCGGTCGCGGACCTGCGCGCGCAGCCGGGCAGCGATCTCAACCGGGGTGCCCGACACCCGCCACAGGCCCGACACATCGAGGAAGGCCTCGTCCACCGACAGCGGTTCGACCACGGGTGTGGTGTCATGGAACACCTCGAACACCCTGTCGCTGGCCTCGGAATACGCCGACATCCGCGGCGGCACCACGATCGCGTGCGGACACAACGCGCGGGCCTGGCGTCCCCCCATCGCCGTGCGCACCCCGTAGGCCTTCGCTTCGTAACTGGCCGCGAGCACGACGCCGCCGCCGACGATCACCGGCTTTCGACGCAGCGCGGGATCGTCGCGCTGCTCGACCGAGGCGTAAAAGGAATCGAGGTCGGCGTGGAGGATGGTCGGCGGCTGAGCCGCCGAATAGGAACCTGCCGCGGCCCTGGACACGAACATATGTTCGCATCGAGGTCCGACGAGTCAGCGGGTCTCGCCGTAGATGCTGGTAATCCAGATGTGCACGACGGTGTCGAGCGCCGCGTCTTCGGCGATGGCCGGCTTCTGGGCCGTGTACGAGGCGAACATGGTCCGCTCGTTCATCAGATTCAGCGCGGCGGCCAGGTCCTGAGCCGGCACGGTTTCCGGCGCCGCCCCGCGGGCCCGTTCGGCGGTGATGACCGCGGCTGTGCGATCGACCCACTTCTGCATGAACGTCGACCAGAGCTCGCGGATCTCGGCGTTGGTTACGGTGGCCGCCACACCGGCGAGAGCAACGGCGAGGTGGGTTCGCAGGGGTTCGAAGAAGGCGTAGATACCGTCGCGCCATGCCTTGGCGGGATCGACGGTGTAGTCGTCCCGACCCTCGAACGTGGCGTCAGCCTGGGCCAATACTCGCTCGAACAGCGTCAGCAGCACCGCGTCCTTTGACGGGAAATAGAAGTAGAAGGTCGGACGGGAGATGCCGGCGCCCCTTGCGAGGTCGTCGACCGAGATCTCGGCGAAAGGCCGGTCCTCCAGCAGCCGCTCCAGCGTGGAGAGAATCGCCAGCTCACGATCGTCGCCCGACGGGCGGGCGGCGCGGCGACCGCGGGCGGCGCGCGGCTGGCTGACGGTGGTCACGGGGCACTACTTTACGTCATGTCGAGTTTCTCAACACATCGTTGACTCACTCGACACAGTGTTGATAACTTTACAACATGACCGAATTTGTCGACGTTGTCGTCGTCGGAGCCGGCATCTCCGGCATCAGTGCCGCCTGGCATCTACAGGACCGCTGCCCCGGCAAGAGCTATGTGATCCTGGAGCGCCGGGACAACCTCGGCGGTACCTGGGACCTGTTCAAGTACCCGGGCATCCGCTCGGACTCCGACATGTTCACGCTCGGCTTCCGCTTCAAGCCGTGGACGTCTGAGAAGGCCATCGCCGACGGTCCGTCGATCATGGCCTACCTGAAGGAGACGGTCGCCGAGTACGGCATCGACAAGCACATCCGGTACGGGCACAAGGTGGCCGGCGCCGACTGGTCCGACGCCGAGAATCGGTGGACCCTGCGCGTCGAGCGCGACGGCGAGGAGGTCGAGATCAAGGCCTCGTTCCTGTTCGCGTGCAGCGGCTACTACAACTACGACCGGGGCTACTCGCCGGAGTTCACCGGTTCCGACGACTTCGAGGGCACGATCATCCATCCGCAGCACTGGCCGGAGGACCTCGACTACGAGGGCAAGAAGATCGTTGTCATCGGCAGTGGCGCGACCGCGGTGACGTTGATTCCGGCCCTTGCCAATTCGGGCGCCGGACACGTGACGATGCTGCAGCGTTCGCCGACGTACATCGGCTCGCTGCCCGACGTCGACCCGTTCACTGTCAGGATGAACAACACGCTGCCTGCGAAGCCTGCGTATGTCGTCAACCGGTGGAAGAGCATCCTGTTCCAGTCGGCGCAGTACCGGATCGCGCGGCGGTTCCCGAAGTTCATGCGCAAGACGCTGATGACCATGGCCGAGCGGCGGTTGCCCGAGGGCTATGACGTCGAGAAGCACTTCGGCCCGCGCTACAACCCGTGGGACGAGCGGCTGTGCCTGGCGCCCAACGGCGACCTGTTCAAGACCATCAAGAAGGGCAAGGCCGACGTCGTCACCGATACGATCGAGCGCTTCACCAAGACCGGCATCAAGCTGACCTCAGGTGAGCAGCTGCAGGCCGACATCATCGTCACCGCAACGGGTCTGAACATGCAGCTGTTCGGCGGCGCGGCGATCTCTCGCAATGGCTTGCCGGTCGACGTGCACGACACCATGGCCTACAAGGGCATGATGTTGACGCACATGCCGAACATGGCCTTCACGATCGGCTACACCAACGCGTCGTGGACGCTGAAGGCCGACCTGGTGTCGGAGTTCGTCTGCCGTGTGCTGAATTACATGGACGCCAACGGCTTTGACACCGTCGAGCCGCAGCATCCGGGCAACTCCGTCGATGAGCGGCCCCTGATGGACTTCACCCCTGGTTACGTGCTGCGCGCGCTCGACTACCTGCCGAAGGCCGGTCACGTCGCCCCGTGGCGGCTCAAGCAGAACTATCTGCTGGATCTGCGGCTCATTCGGCACGGCAAGGTGGACGACAAAGCGCTGCAGTTCACCAAACACCGTGCGGTGGAGGCAGTTTCGGCCTAATCGCTCAGCCTGCGGCGACGACGACAATGCCGTCGTCATCGCTGTAGGCGATCTCGCCTGGGACGAACACGACTCCGCCGAACTCGACGGCGACGTCGCGCTGGCCGTCGCCGGTCTTGGTGCTCTTGCGCGGATTGGTGCCGAGCGCCTTGATGCCGAGCTCCAGTGTGCGCAGTGTCGCGACGTCGCGTACCGCGCCGTTGATGATCAGACCGGCCCAGCCGTTCTCGACGCCCAGACCCGCGATGAGGTCGCCGACCAGCGCGCTGTGCAGCGAGCCGTCGCCGTCGATCACCAGCACCCCGCCGTCGCCGGGCTCGGACAGCACCGATTTCAGTAGCGCGTTGTCCTGGAAACACCGCACCGTCGTGATCGGCCCCGCGAACTGCGACCTGCCGCCGTATTGGCCGAACTGCAGATCGCAGCTGCGGACGTCGGGGCCGATTTCGTCGACGAGGTCAGCGGTGAGGCGGGGTGCTACGGTCACCGCTCGATGCTAGCCAGGGAGCAATGCGGGCATGGTTTCCCAGCCCCGGGCCGCCGACGCCGACGACCAACGCGCACTGTCAAGGTCGACGTCCCATTCTGGAAATCGCTTGAGGATCTCTTCGAGGGCGATGGATCCCTCTAGACGAGCGAGCGACGCGCCCAGGCAGTAGTGGATGCCGACACCGAACGCGAGATGCTGGCGCTGCTCGCGGTGAATGGCGAAGGCGTCGCCGTCCGGCGGGTACTGGCGATGGTCGCGGCAGGCCGAGGTGATGAGCATCATCATGACGCTGCCTTCGGGAACCGTTTGACCGTAGTAGTCGACGTCGCCTTCATCGCAATGGGATCCTGCTCCCACATCCGGGTGGAGCCCTCGAGGTCGGTGAGGAGGAAGGTCACGGTGCCCGACGGCGGCTGCGCGGTCATCGTTCTAGGCCCGCGTCAGTGGGATGGGGCCGGTAAGTAGCTCGGCGTCGATGTTGGCCAGTGCGTATGACACGGCTTCGTCCATCGTCAGTGCCGCGCCTTCGGTACGCAGGCGCTGCCGGCGCTCCTCACCAAGTGCAGCGGTGATGATGTCGCCTGCCTCGCGCAACGCCTGGAGAAGATAGTTGACGCTGGGATTGCCTCGTTCCTTGTCTGGCGAGGATTGTCCAGTGCTCCCGCGCCGGTAGGCGGCGTAGGCCGCACCACGCAAGACCCCGGCCACGTCGGGCCGATCTTCAGCGAGCGCCCGCGCACATACGCCCAGACTGGGTGCGGCGGCCATCACTGTCCTGACCCAGCGCCACAGCACCATGGTCCGAGCTGCAAGTGCTAGCGCGACGTTCCAGTCACCGAGCCTCGTGGCGACCAGGGAGGCGGTGAGGAAACCCGTCGCCACTTCTTGGCCGGGCGAGCTAGCGAGTTCAATGCTCTCGCGGAGAACTGCTTTGGCCCGATTGGGATCACGCTCGGCTAGCGTCATCGCCAGTGAGTTGAGGCTGATGACCATGGCGCCGGGCATCCCGGAGCGTCGCGCCAACGTGACAGATTCCTCTACCGTCGGCTCCATTTCCTCGGCCGCGGTGCCCCCGAGAAGCGCACAACTGACCTTGTAGGCCAAAAAGATTGCCGCCAGGCCGGGATACCCATCGCCGTTGGCCAGTTCGGCGGCTCGTGCGTACGCCGAAACCGCATCGGCATAGGCGCCGGCCGCCAGCGAGTTTTGCGCCTGCAAACTACAGGTTTCCATCTCAATCCTCGGGCCGTGAAACGCGCCGAGTCTTTCCTCAGCCTCCAGCGCCTGCTGGCATAGCTCGTCGACGCGCTGCCAGTCGCCGATCGACTGCGCCTTATAGGCTGCCACCACCAGCGCGGAGGGATATCCCGGCTGTGCGGATGCTCCGGGCATGCCGAGTACAGGCGCCACATCTACAACGAGTAGTTCGCCGGTTGGTCCCTCGGCCCTCGATTGGATGGGATAGCTCGCCACCAACTCAACGGCCACTGAAGCGTCGCCGGAATCGACGGCATTCGCCAGGGCAGCGAGAAAGTTGTCTCGCTCGAGCTTGATTTGTCGTGCCCAGACGAGTTGGTCTGGCCCGTAGGTCTTTTCGGCAGCACGAGCGGAGAATTGTGCGTAGAACGCGGCGTGCCGTAGCAGCACCGCATCCGTCTCGCCGGAAGCCGCGAGGCGCTCCTCCCCATATTGGCGAATGGTCTCCAGCATTCGATACCGCGTGCCCAGATCGCTGTCTTCCGCGACCACGAGTGAGCGGGCAACCAGACCGGCGACCAGATCCATGACCGCGTCCCGCTCGACAGGATCGCCGCTGCAGACCTCCTCGATGGCCTCGAGTGTGCAGCCACCCGAGAACACCGCAAGGCGAGCCAGCAGTCGCTGCTCGGCACTGTCCAGCAGGTCGTAGGACCAGTCGATCGCGGCCCGTAACGTGGCGTGCCGCTCGATCGCGCTTCGGCGTCCGCCGGAAAGCACCTGGAATCGGCGGTCGAGCCGACGCAGCAGTTCGGCCGGACTCAACGCCATCACCCGCGCCGCCGCAAGTTCGATGGCGAGTGGGACGCCGTCGAGGCGCTGGCAGATATCGACCACCGCGCGAGAGTTGTTGTCGTTCAACGCGAAATCCGCCTTGACTTGCCGTGCTCGCTCCACAAACAGGCTGATCGCGTCGGCGTGTATCAGTCGCTCGATGTCTTCGCCTGGCCGACCGGCCTCCAGGGGAGGAAGTGCAAGAATCTGTTCGCCGTCGATCGCCAGTCCTTCCCGACTGGTGGCGAGCACCACGATGCCGGGGCACTTCCGCTCTATGGCGCTCACGAGCCGGGCCACCGAGCCGAGCACATGCTCGCAGTTGTCCACCACCAGCAGCGTCTGCTTCTGAGCCAACATCTCGAGCAGGGAGTCCTCGAGCGATTGCCCACTGCGGCCGGTGAAGCGGAACATCTCCGCGACGGCGCCCACCACCCCTGCCACGTCACGAACAGATGCGAGTTCCACCAGCCAAGCCCCGTCACGGTAGTGTGGCAGCACGTCGGCGGCGACCTGTAATGCCAAGCGGGTCTTGCCGACTCCGCCGACGCCGGTGACGGTCACGACCCGTGACGTATCGAGTGCTCGCGCTACCCGTGCCACGTCCTCCTTGCGCCCGATGAACGAACTGACCTGTGCGGGAAGGTTTCCCGGGAAGGAATCCAAAGTCCGCAGCGGTGGGAATTTCTCACGGGCGCCGTCGCCGACGAGCTCGAAAATGCGAGTGGGCTGGCCGAGATCACGCAGCCGGTGTTCGCCAAGATCGACGAGCTCCATACCGTCAGGGCGCTGACCGCGCATCAGCATCTCTGTGGCGCCGGATACGACGGTCTGTCCGCCATGGGCCGCTGTCATCAAGCGTGCGCACCGATTGATCGGCAGGCTGGCGTAGCCGGTGTCATCGACGATCACGGCCTCGTCGGTGTGCAGGCCGATGCGGGCCCGCAACGGGCGCACGGTGCGCCAGGGCTCCGACGCGAGCGCTTGCTGGATCGCCGCCGCGGCGGTGACGGCGTCCCGTGCCGTCGCGAACGCGGCCGCCATCCCGTCACCCA
This sequence comes from uncultured Actinomycetota bacterium, assembly GCA_963698965.1. Classification (GTDB taxonomy): domain Bacteria; phylum Actinomycetota; class Actinomycetes; order Mycobacteriales; family Mycobacteriaceae; genus Mycobacterium. The sequence goes on along the minus strand of CAVOSY010000026.1, from coordinate 166,778 downwards.
TCCGAGAGAACACGAATCCGCGGGTCTCCGCGAACGTCTTCTCGAGGATTTCGTCGTGGCGAACCATCGCGGCCTTCATCGCCTCGGGATCCTGCTCCCACATGCGGGTGGACCCCTCGAGATCGGTGAGCAAGAACGTCACCGTGCCTGATGGTGGATTCCCAGCCATGGCCCCCCAAACCTCGCTGATCGCGGGTTACAGGAGCCTCAGCGTAACTTCGCGACCACGATGTCGTGCAGGAACTGCGCCGTCCCCGGCTCGACGTCGTCGCAGTAGCGGGTGAACCGTTCGTCGGCCGCCACTATCTGACCCTGACGTCGCGTCAGGGTCAAGTCGATTTCATCAGTCGTCTGAGTGCCTGCGGGCAAGAAGCACGACGATTATCGCCAGCACACCGGCGGCGATGGCGGCGACGATCGGCAGTCGTGACGGCTCGGGTCCGATCAACGGCACTGGAGCAGGACCAGAGACGGGGTTGGGCGCGCTCGCGACAGTGGATTTCGCGTGCGCCGCAGCCTCTTTCGCGGCCGACGTGAGATCGCCGTTGGTGTCGGCCAATCTCGGGGCCGCGGGTGCGGTCTTCGGCGGTGCCTTCTTCGCTGGGGCCTTCTTGGCGGGTGCCTTCTTCGCCGGTGTCTTCTTGGCGGCCTTGGCCGGTGCTTTCTTAGCCGCCTTGGCGGGCGCCTTCTTCGCCGCCTTGGCAGGCGTCTCCCTGGCAGGCGGTGCGGGGGGTTCGGCAGGCGGGACCTGATCGGGGCTTGGCGCGGACGACGCCGGCTCGGCTGCCGGTGCTGCGGCGTCAGCCTTCTCGTCGGGTCGATCCTGCTGGTCTGCCATTTGGCTGCTCCTTTGCGCCTGTTTCGTCTACCCGGCAGTGGCTCCCATCATGCCAGGCCGGAAATGGCGGCTAACCGGTCACGGCCAGTGCGGCCGCCAGCGTGAGCGCGACGGCCATGAGCGCCAGTTCGAACAGTGCCCGTGACCGTGACACCACCGCCGTGGCCCGGTGCGATCGTGCGGCGGGCAGCCACATCGTCCGGTTGCGGTACGCCAACGCGACGAGCAGCACCGTGACTACGACCTTCGCCGACAACAGCCGGCCGTACCCCGTCGCATACAGCGCACTCGGCGAGCCGAGCGTCACGACCGCCCCGACCACACCGCCCACCAGCAGTGCGGCCACGCACGCCAGTGACAGCTGCGAGAACCTCGGCAACACACGGGCCCACTGGCCGCGGTGCTCAACGGTGAGCACGAGCGCGGCCAGCGCGCCGCACCACAGGGCGGCCGCCAGGCTGTGCACAGCGACGGCCGTGCCTCCTAGTGCGCTATCGGAGAGATGGCCGGTGAGTGGCCGCGCCGCCACGCCGGCCGCTGCGAGACCCGCGACCGCAACGTTCGTCGACGCCGTACGCGGCGCAGCCATGACGACCAGACACACCAACCCCGCGGCTGCCGCGCTGAACAGGCCTGACCGTCCGGGCGCAGTGTGCAGGGCGAACTCGGCAGCGGTGTCGACACCCAGCCGGGACATCGGAATCGCTGCGGCCTGCGCAGCCTCCACGACCAACCGGAGCAGCTCGGCGACCAGCCAGAGGGCGCCTGCGATAGTCAACGGGACGGTGGCGCGGCGGATCAGCTCACCGCGGTAGCGGTCGATGTCGAGCATCGGCACCGCTGTCAGGCCCAACGCAACGACAGCCAAGACGTCGGCCGCCGCGCGGACCAGCGTCGCCGCCAGCGAATTCTGCTGCCACGCCAGCGCCCATGCGACCGCCGCGGATACCGCGACGACCAGTGCTGCACCGGCCACCGCCCGTTGCCGGGTCACCTCTGCCGTCGCACCGCCCAAACCGCGCCGGCGGTCACGATCAGTCCGGCAGCGACGAAGAACGGCCAGACCGGAATGCCGTCACTCGAGGGGGTCGTCGCAGACGCCGACGGACCGGGCGTGCCCGTGCCGGACACCGTGAGCTTGAACGACCACGACCCTGAGACCACGTGGCCGTCCGCCGACGTCACCCGGTAATTCACCGTGTAGGTGCCGGACGGGCCCAGCGGTCGCACGCCGACGCTGACGACGGCGCCGTCCACCCGCGGGTCGCCCGTCGACCACAGGTTGCCGTCGGGGCCGACGACCGTCATTGCGGCGAACTGGGGTTGCAGCGCCTCGTTGAACGTCGCGCTGACTTTCTGCGGCCCCTGGTTCAATTCGGTGTTCTCGACGGGGTCGGTTGCGACGCGGACCGCGTGCGCCGACGCAACGCCGGCCCCGGCCACCGCCGCCGCGGCGAGCGAGATGGCCAGGACCAGCGTCGCGATAACGCGATTCATGCTCGCCGTCGCACCAGTAGGGCGGTCACCACCGCAATGGCGGCGACCGCCAGAGCGCTGCCCGCGAGCCAGCGCGCCGTGTTGTCAGCCGCAGGCTGAGCCGCGGCTTGCGCGACCGCCGTTTGCGCCACCGGCATCGGATGGTCGTCGCCGGCATCGGCCTTGGCACCAGTGAGAGCGATCTCCGGCGCCGGGTGCTCGGGTTCAGCTCCGCCGGGCGGCGTCGGTTGATCCCACTTCACGATCGTCCCGTCCGAATACGTCTGCGTGGCGGGCAGGCTGACCGTCGGAGTGTCGGGCAGCTGCACCGAGATACGGAACAGTGCGAACTGGTCCGCCGCGATGCCGGTTCCGGGTGCAGCTGTCCACGTGACAGAACGGACCGTGCCCGCGGCGGCATCTCGATCCAGCTGGGCGGTCCAGCCTGGCATCGCCTCCGTGCTTGCGGACGCCACGTTGGGCAGGACGACGCTCAATTGTGTTGTAAGGGCGCCCTTCTCAGACTCGTTGGGCACTCTGAAGGTGACTACCGAGTAGGAGCCGGGGGTGGGGTTGTCCGCGTCGGCGTGGACATGAGCCCACGCAGGCGCGGCGCCGGCCAGCAGACCGACGGACATCGCCGCCCCGGTGGCGGCAGCGGTGATGAGGGCGCGCGAACACGCCCGGGTATTGAATCGCATTCGATTGTGGCTTTCTGGTGTCGTTGGGATGTCGGTCAGCGATGCAGGCTGACCGGCGGACCCCGGTGCGACACCGACGCGGCGAGCAGAAGTGCCGACCGCAGCGGCTGATCGGCCTCGCCGACCAGTACAACGGGTGCGACGGCGACGGGCGTGGCGACGATCCGGACTGCGGCGCGAACCGCACGGGATATGGCTCGGCAGAGGTGATCGCTCGCGGCGATCAGAAGCGCGCCTGCACCGACCGCCACCACATGCGCGGCCAGCATCGCCGAGGCAGGCGGCGCTGCGGCCGCCGGGTGGCTGTGCCCGACGACGCTGAGAACTAGGTGACCGCACGCCTGCCCTGCCGCGAGCAGGCCGAGCAGGATCCTGGCGTCGGAGGCGCGAGCGATGGTCGCGGCGAGCGCACCGACCGTCGCCGCCAGCACAGCCAGTTGAGCGACGACCGCACCAGTCGGGGGCGCCCCGCTGCCCACCGAGTGGGCGGCCACCGCTAGCGCCGCAGTCAGCAGCCCCGCGGCCGTGCCACGGAGGCGCGCTGTGGGGCCGGCGGTGGACACGTTGGTCAGACCAGCCCCAACCGGGCCATCAAGTCGGCATCGACGGCGTCGAGCTGCTCGGCGATCGCCGCGTGCGCGGCGCGCCGGCGCGATGTCGGCATGTTCTCGGCGGCCGTGACCGCGGCCGAGAGGTCACTGAGCCGCTCGGTGATCGCGGCCACGAACTGCTTGGTCTCGGCGTCCTTCGGCTTCTTCTCTGCGACCAGGCGCAGCGACTGCTCGGCTCCCGCGATCCGCGCCGACAGTTGCGCCCCGTGGCCAGAGAACTGACCGAGCTGGCTGAGCGGGACGCCGAGCCGGTCGGCCTTGCGTTCGTCGAGGAAGCCGCGCGCGGCGATGGCGGCGCGATAGACGAGCGGCACCACGACCGGTGCGAGCAGTCGGCTCACGGTGAGCACGCGTCGAATCCGCGTGGGGGAGAACAACTTTCCTTCACGTGCCGCCTTCAGCTGGGTCTCAGCAACCTTGAGTGCGGCCTTGTCGCTGTCGCGCTGCGCCTTGAGTTGCGACTTGAGGGCCCTGGTTTCGGCTTGATGCTGCGTCTTGATGCGACGGGCCTCGTTCTTCGCAGCGAGCTTGGCCTCGAGTTTGGCCTTGGCTTTGATGGCTCGGGCCTCGGCGCGGCGGGTGGCGCGGCTTTTGCGCTTGAACAGGCTCATCCGGCCGGCCTCCGGGTCATCTCGTCGACGATTCATGACATAGCAGCTGCAGCCCAACACTATCTTCCGGATTGTCTGCGGTATCGGTGTGTCTCGGCCCCGAGTAGATTCAAATCCACAGCAAACCGTTCGGGCTGGTTTGTGCCAGAATTATCGGACTCTATGACTAGTTGGCTGGTGACGCCTTGAAGGATGGATACGACGTGGGTTCGCGTGTGCTTGGCGCCGCGTCCGCCTGCGTCGTGGCGTCCGGCCTATTCCTGTGTGGCCTGGGCGGAGCCTTGGCCCTCGCCGACCCCGCGCCCAATGTTCCCGGCGATCACTCCAGTGAGGATCCAGGCAAGGGGCCGAAGACCGATCCCGACGGCAGCGGCAGCCCTGCGACGAAGGCGGACGAAAAGCCCGACACCGAAACCGGCAAGCCCGGCAACGGCGGAAATCCGAGTAACGGCAACTGCGGCAACGGCAAGCGCAACGGAAACGCCCGACACTGTGGTGGGGGCTCGGAGTCAAGTGAGCCGACGAAGCCGGCACGAACGACGAAGCCGACGACGCCAACACCAACACCAACACCGGAACCGTCGCCATCGACGACCTATGAGTCGACCAGCGAGCCGCCGACGACGACTGCTGTGACGACGACTTATGTGACGACGACGACCAGTCCGTCGACGACGACCAGTCCGACGACGACGACCAGTCGACGACGACCAGTCGACGACGACCAGTCCGACGACCACGACCAGTAAGACGACCGAGACCACTACGCCAACCACGACGCGCGGTGGGCTCGGGCTGCCCCCACCAGGTGGTAGTGGCAGCGTTGGTGGCGGCGGAGGCGGCGGGGGTGCCATCGAGGTGCCGCCCGGCATTCCACGACCGCCGGCGGAGGTACAGCTCCCGCCTGCCGCGGAACCATCTGTGCTCGACGCCGTCCCGGGCGTCGGCGCCGCGGCCGCACAACTGCCGGTGCAGCCGATCACTCTGCCGGTTATCGTCGCGCCTTCGGGCCTTGGGCTGGGAGGCGGCGGTGGGGCCCCGGCACCCAGGGCGCCGTCGTTGCCGTCGGCACCGCGCGGCGTCACAGCCGAGCCGCCCGCAGGTCGCGAACCGTTACCGGCCCACGTCGGCAGCAACGTAAAGCTGCCGCCGTCCTCGTTCCGGATCGGTTACACCGAATATTTGCGGAATGCCGGGTTATCCCAGGTAGCGGCCTTGGCAGTGCCCGGCGTAGCGGGCATGCTAGTACTCACCGGCGCCGGGGGACTAGTTGGATATCGCCAGGCGAAGGCGGGCCATGCGGTACATACAAACGGTGCCGCACGGTTTGTGAACTGACAAACTGCCCGCCCTTGAGGGGGCGGACAGCGCATAGTGGATCCGTCGAAAGGGGGTTGTATGCCTGCCAGTCGCCGCGTCACCCGCGCCGTCAGTGCGGTGCTCGATCTGGCCCCTCGACGCGGGGAAGTGTCATTGCCCCGCCTCGTCGATGCCGTGAGCGAGGATCGCAACCGGCCGATCGAACTCAAGATGGCCGATCTGCCTCCCGGTGTGTGCGGGCAGTGGCGCCAACACGCCGACCGTGACGTCTTTTTGATCCAGAAGGGCCTACCCGCCTGGGATCGCACTCTGGCCCACGAGCTCGGGCACCTGGTGCTCGGCCACGAGGGGATACCTGTCGTCCAGGCAGCCCGTCAAAACACAGAGATGGCGAGCTCCGACCTGATCGGCTACATGCTCAACCAGCGGACCGGCTGCATGGGTCCCGCCGGTGAGGACGCCGAGCAGGAGGCCGAAGACTTCGCTGCACTGCTCATCTACCGCCTTGGTCGGCTGCCGTCGGATCGCTCCTCGATCGTTCAGGTCCGACTCGGAGAGGCATTTGGTTGATCATCTGGGTGATCGCCGGTCTGCTCGGATTGGCTACCGGTTTGCGCATCGGCTGGGCCCTCGTCAACAAGCAATCGCTGGTGAGCACCGCGATGATCCTCGCACTCGGCAGCCTCGGTTTGGTGGCCGCGCTGAATTGGCAGCCGCTGACGCTGCTGATCGACACCGTGCTGCACTGGCCGAACATTGCGATGGGGCTGTCCCAGGTCGCATTGATCGCCTGCGCTGCGGGCAGCTGCGTGATGATCACGACGGTGGCGTCGGAGCGGTCGCCTTCCACCAGTCGCAAAATTGCTATCGCGCAGTACGGCGTTGCCGCGGTTACCGCGGTCGTGAGCTTGGTCATCTTCTTCGCCGCGGGCCAGCAACCCGAGATGGCGCCCGAGGAATACCTCAAGCGCAACCTAGGCTCCAGCGACGGAAGGTTGCCGTGGCTGCTGTCGCTGCTCTACGTGTTGTTGGCGCTGACGCTCGTGTCGTGGGCAGGCATGCGTCACTCCAACCGCACCCGTCGCGGCCGTGCGCTGTTCATCTTCACGCTCGGCATCGTGCTGATCGTGCTCGCGTCCGCGTTCTTCCTGCTGCGGGCGGTGGGTAACACCGAGCTCGTCGGCGTCGGGGCTGCCGCCACCCTGCTGGGCTGCGCGATGCTGATCGTCGCCGCAGGGTCCTTGCTGCCCAGCATCGAGGATTGGTTCGGCGCACGCTACGAGCTGCGCACTATTCAGCCGTTGCTGACCGAGCTCGGACGACGACATCCCGACGTCGGGATCGGCGTACGCCCCCGCGGCCCGCTGGTGTTCCGGGTCGCCGAACGAATGTCGCTTATCTCCGACGCACTGTTTCTGGAGGCCACCGCCGCAGATGCCGCGAGGAGGCGAACCGTCGACGCGACCGGCGCGCGGGCGACGCGTGATCTCGATGAGGTGGACGACGCGTCGGAACTCGAGTCGCCACCGGTACCGCCGCGAGAACAGGCGCGGACGATCGCGCAGTGGATCTTCGACGGGCGAGAAGGCGCACCTGAGGACAAGCGCGCAAGCTTTCCCGGACTTGGCTGGTTGCGCCAGCCCACGTCATATTCGGATCGCGAATGGATCCTCGAGATCGCACAGCAATATCGCCAGCTGGCACTCTCCAAGAAGGGGAGGGTCTAGCGGACCTGAACCCGCAAATTCGCCGGACGCCGCGTTGCGCAGTGCGGCGGGCTAATCGTCCAGATGCTCCTGGCGACGCAGCTCGTCGACCTTCTGAACAATGTCCTGCTGAGCCTCTGCGGACAGGCCGACCGTGCGCGCCGCAATACGGCGAACACCCTCGTCGCGCATATTCGCGAGCCAGGTCAATTCCTTGTCGAGCTTCTCGTAGTACTCGTCGTCGGTGAAGTAGGCCGGCTTGATACGGAAGAAGTTGGCAAGGGCGGCCATGGTGGCTGCCGAGGGGTTGGTGCGGTTGCCTGAGCGGAGCTGCGACAGGTAAGGAGCCGACATCGTGACGCCTTCAGCCTTGAGTGCGGCGATGACTTCAGCCGACGTATGCGGACCACGGCCGGGCGGGTAAACCGTGTCGAACAGGCGGTTTAGGCGGGCGGCGAACGTCTTGCTCATCGATTTGACCTCCACATGCTTGGCGAGCGGGTTTCGTAGGGCGGCGTATTTGCTGATCATCGTAGCGAGAGTTGTGCCAACAACCAAGTGCAAATCGCGTAAAAGTTAACCCGCCTTTTCTTTTTTGTGGCCGCTACAGGTCTTAACGGCGGTGTCGGTGTGCGCCGGCACCATCATCCTACGGTGCGGCGAAGCAAATAATAACGGTTGCGCAGGGGCGACTTTCCTTGAACTTGCACACGGTTCCTCACAGGAATGCCGACGCTCACCACGGGCAACTGCGCTCACCTGCCAAGAAGCGGAAACCGGTGTTTGCTAGTTGCGTTCGCAACGTAGTTGGAGCGGAGTCCTTCTGGCCGCTCCCCGGCACGTGACGCCGGATAGCGCGAAGACTGGGGGAACTTGGTCAGTCGTTCGACCGACAGTAGCCAGCAGAAGGCTCGTTTTAATCCGACGACGATTCGAGCGGCGGCAGCGCAAGCGAATGGTCGCGTCGGCCGCGGATCAGCGCCACTGAGGTCGCGATGGCTGCGGTCACCGCAACCGTGGCGGTGACCCCGATTGCGATCCATTTGAGGCCGAGTGCCGAGTCGAGCAGCAGCCATAGGCCAAAGAGCAAGAACAGCACGCTGGCCAGACCGTGCAGAAAGCGCTCGGGCAGTCGCTTGTGCAGCACCGCGCCCACCGCGATCGCGACACCGTCGGCGAGCACCATGCCCGCCGTGGCGCCGATCCAGACCCCCGCCCAATTGTGGTCGCTGGCCAGCGCGACGGTGGCGAGCATCGTCTTGTCGCCGAGTTCCGCCAGCACGAACGATGAGATGACGGCCAGCAGCACGTGTCGCGGTTCGGCGACCTTGACTTCCTCCTCGTCGCCGCCTGCGCGGCCCTCCCGCCATGTCCACACCGCGAACAAGAGGAAGGCGATCGCCGCGGCGAACGCGATCGGTCGCTCCGGCAAGCTGAGTCCGAGGAAGTGGCCGATCGTCACCGACAGCCCGTGAACCAGGATCGACGCGATGCCGACACCGGACAGCACGACCCACCATCGGTGGCGCAGGGCGTAGGTCATCGTCATCAGCTGCGACTTGTCGCCGAGTTCGGCGAGGAATACCACGGAGAGACTGACCAGTGCGGCGGTGAGCATGAGAAAGACCTTTCGACACGTCGCCGACGGGTCAATGCTCACGACCCGTCAGACTTCGGTCGAAGGTCTCGCCCACCGCATTGCGGTTCGCCGGCCGGGCTGTGCGCCAGTATGTCGACACGACGATTGGGGGCTACTCCCCTTCGCTGACTTCATCGACTATAGCGGCCATTTTGCTGCCACTCCACTCGACGGCGTGAGTTCGGGTACCCGAATCGAGCGTTCATGGCAACGAATCAAATCGTTCGAAAACCCTTATGCCGCAAGCAGCATGGCCAAGATAGCGGTGTCGGGGTGGCTGATCGGATCGATACCCACGCGGCTCACCATCGACGTCACGGTGCCATCCGCCTCCGCCTCCACCCACGCGGCGCGGTGCTCGAGACCCAGATGCGGAAGCCCGGGTAGCAGTACGCAACCCGACGCGGCGCCCGTGCACTCCGGCAGCGAAGGCATGGTTTCCGACGGCGGATGCAGCATGAGCAGCGCCGGTGGCTGGTGCCCCGCGAAATGCCCTGGCGGCACTGCGGATTCACCGACCACCGTGCCTTCAGCCACCACCAGCCCGACGGTGCCTGGCACCGGCTCTTCGGGCAGCTCTTCGCGGGCGCCGAAAATCGTTGTGGTGGAAAGTAATCCAGGAAGTGAGGCGACGCGCACGGCGACTATCAGCAGCTGCGCCCACTCCTTGGTCGAATCCGGCCAGCGGCCGGAGACTACGAATCCCTTGAGACACCCACGTGAATGAAACGGGGCGATCTCGATCGCCCGACCGGACCACATATCCATCTCGCCTCCGCGCCTTCGGTGGTCGGCGCCGGCCGAGCCGGCAGTTAGACAGCCCGACACGACTGTGGGTCGATCACTTCAGAATGCGCAGGTTCCGCCTGGGACGCAAGCGGACACGCAAATCAACCGTCGCGGCCACCAGGCCGTTTGACGGTCCACACGACGCGGTACGAGCCGACCGCGGGCACCCATCCGAACTGCCGGGAGTCGACTACGCCTGGCGCTCGCGGGTTGTCGGAGCGGGCCTCGAATGTCGCACAACGACCAGTGCCGCGCACGTCGCCGACCCGCTTCACCAACCACCGCGACGGCAGCGTCGGGTCGGGAAACACACGGATTTGGCCGCGCCGAGGATCGCCACCACGCAACGCGAGAACCCCGTCACCGGGGTTGAGCGCCGGCCGCATCGAGTCCTCGACCACCGCGAACCGGCGCACAGGCCAGCGTCGCAGCGGATGGTTTCGGCTCACTCTCGAAGGGTAGGTTAGGTCCATGCTGCATCGACTTTTCGCCAACGCCACCTCTGCCCATGCCCACTGCGACCTGTACTGCGGCGTCTACGACCCCGCCCAGGCCAAGATCGAGGCTCTCTCGTGCCTGAAGACGCTTCAGAAGTACCACGACTCAGACGATGAGCACTTCAAGACCCGCGCGATCATCATCAAGGAGCAGCGCGCCGACGAGGTGAAGCATCACCTGATGGTGCTGTGGGCCGACTTCTTCACCAAGGAGCACTTCGAGCAGTTCCCGAATCTGCACCAGCTGTTCTGGGACGGCGTTCACGGCGCCGGTGACGTCAAGAAGTCGCTCGACGTCGCGGTCGCCGAGAAGCTGCTCAAGACGATCGACGAGATCGCCGACATCTTCTGGCAGACCGAAAAGGCCAAGGGCATGGGGGTCTACCCGCCCGCCTGACACGGCTCACCACATCCGCGAAATGAAACCCCGGCTCACGGAGTTGAGCCGGGGTTCTTTTGCGCGCTGCGCAGGTTCAGTACAAGACGATCAGCGCGAGAATACCCAACAGCACGAGCGCGATGATGCCGGCGCGCAGGCAGGCGATCAACTGACCGCGGGTGTAGGCATTCGCAGAGGGGTGCCATTCAGAAGGTGGTACAGCTGATCCCGGACCCATCGGATGTGACGCCATCAGACCCTCCTGACCTGCACGATCGTTGGCCCTCCCCCGGTGAGATCTGTCACAAGCAGCTCGTGTGACGGTGATCATAACCCCTCTTGTTCCTAGCGGAAAACCGACCCGAAGGCGCCGAAATGACCGATTTGGCGGACGTGTTCGCGGCGCCTGCCCAGAAAACTCGGCGGCGCCTGTTGACCCGCCGATTCGACGCCGTTGTGTGTCATCCGAATGGGTGACAGCGCACACAGACGGTCGATCAGTGTATTCGGAAACTTAGTGTGCCAACCCATTTCGCTCGGCGCCCATCGCCCTGTTGATCGGCGGTTCGTGCCGAGGCAAGGTTATCCACAGCAATTTCCAGCAAGCCCACAGATTGGGCGGCTCAAACGGGGTTTGGGCCGCTGAGAGGCTGTGGATGAACCTGTGGAAACTGTGGATAGTCCAGAATTGCTGACGCTGTGTCGTGCGAGTCGTGCAGGTACAGCAGTAGAGCGCCGGTACCCCGCCGTGTCAGCATGAACGGCATGGACGAGGCCGAGGTCGCGCACGCGCAGATCGCCGATGTTCCGTCGACGTTCGACGGGTCGGTGGTCCTGCTCGATGTCCGTGAGGACGACGAATGGCAGCGCGGTCACGCACCCGGCGCCCAGCACATCCCGATGGGCCAGGTTCCCTCGCGCCTCAGCGAGATCGATGCGGACGCGAAGCTGTTCGTCGTCTGCCAGGCAGGCGGCCGGTCGCAGCGGGTCGCGCAGTATCTGGCGCGCAACGGCTACGCCCCCGTGAACGTCGCGGGCGGCATGCTGGCCTGGGCCGGCGCGGGCCGTCCCGTGATCACCGACGACGGCGGTACAGGCGCCATCTGACGGAGCGCCGCTAGGCTGGTCGGATCACGGCGCGCACGCGAGGAGCAAAATTGATGGCGCGCACGCGAGGAGCGAAATGATCACGCGCACGCGAGGAGCGAAATGATCCAGGTGTGTTCCCAGTGTGGGACGCGGTGGAACGTGCGCGACCGCAGGCGGGTGTGGTGCCCGCGGTGTCGCGGGGCGCTGCTTGCACCGTCAGAGCCGGCGCCTGGAGCGGAGTGGAGTGCCCGTCCGACTGCGCCGGCGCTGGGACCGGGCGCGGGGCGCACGCCGCCGTTGCCTGCCGGATATCGCTGGATTGCGGTACGGCCGGGGGCGGCACCGCCGCCGCACCGCCGTAAGCGACCGCTGGGCCCGACTCCTCGCTACGCGGTCATCCCGAGATGGGGTCTGGTTGACTATTTCGAGACGCCCGAACTGCAGACCGCTGCGCTGCGAAGCGGGCCGTCCGCCGCGGCGGTGCGTGCCACCCTCATCGCGACGATGGCGGTGCTCGGTGTCGCCGCGCTGGTGCACGTGGTGCGGTACGCGCTGCTGATCGTCAACCGCTCGGTGCTGTTGAACAAGGTGGTGGCGTTCTCGGCCACCTGGCTGGGCGTGCTCGTCAGCGTCATCGCGCTCTTCATGATCGTCGCCAGCGCGGTGGTGCTGACGAACTGGCTGATCGCCCGGCGGGCGGCGGCGTTCGCATACCACAGACGTGACGATCCGCGCCCGGTGTGGGCGTTGCGCGCGGGTTGCCTTGTGCCGCTGGTGAATCTGGCCTGGGCGCCGGTGTACGTGCTCGAGTTGGCAGGCGTCGAAGAGCGGCTTAGGTGGCTGCGCAAGCCGATCGTCGTGTGGTGGCTTGTCTGGGTCTTCAGCACCGCGGTGTCGGTGTTCTCGATCGCGACGAGTTTCACGCAGGATCCACAGGGCATCGCCGACAACACGGTGACCACGATCGTCGCCTACCTGCTGGCGCTGGCGGCGCTGTTGTTGGTGATGAAGGTGTTCCTCGGGTTCGAGCGCCAGCCGGTGGAGCGGCCCGCCAAGCGCTGGGTGATCGTGCGGGACGATCAGATCGCCGAAGCCCCGCCGGCCGACAAGCGAACGGATCCCGAGCCCGAACCGGCCGCTGCGGTTGAGTCCGAAGGGCAGAACCCGGCAGCATAGCCGTATGAACTCGGGCGAGGGCATGCTCGGCGGCCACCCGTTCGTGGTGGCGCACCGGGGCGCATCGGCCGAACGTCCGGAGCACACCCTGGCTGCCTATGAACTGGCCCTCAAGGAGGGCGCCGACGGTGTGGAATGCGATGTTCGGCTCACCCGCGACGGGCACCTGGTGTGCGTGCACGACCGGCGGGTGGATCGGACGTCCAACGGATCCGGACTGGTCAGCGAGATGACGCTGGCGCAGATGCGCGAACTCGACTTCGGGGCGTGGCATCCCAGCTGGCGCCCTGATGGCAGCCAGGGCGACACCGGCCTGCTCTCGCTGGACGATTTGGTTTCGCTCGTCCTCGATTGGAACCGGCCCGTCAAGCTCTTCATCGAGACGAAACACCCCGTGCGCTATGGCGCGCTGGTAGAGAGCAAGGTGCTGGCCTTGCTGCACCGGTACGGCATCGCCTCGCCGGCGTCGGCGGACCGGTCCCGCGCGGTGGTGATGTCGTTCTCGGCCGCGGCCGTATGGCGGATACGGCGCGCGGCGCCGATGCTGCCGACGGTGCTGCTCGGCGAGACGTCGCGCTATCTCGGTGGTGGCGCCGCGACCACGGTCGGCGCGACGGCCGTCGGACCGTCCATTGCGACGCTCCGTGAGCACCCCGAGTTGGTGGACCGGGCTGCGGCTCAGGGCAGGGCGCTGTACTGCTGGACCGTCGACCACTACGAGGACGTCCGGTACTGCCGCGACATCGGCGTGGCGTGGGTGGCGACCAACCACCCCGGCCGCACCAAAGGCTGGCTGCAGGACGGGCTTACGGGCGCGGGCCGCGACTAGCCCGGTTTGCCTGCGTCCAGGACGTCTTGCGGCACAGGCGAATCGGAGGCGAGCGCGGCGAACAACTGGCCCGCCGCGTCGCTGTTCCAAACCACGACGGAGCCGGAGTCGCTGCCGGTGAACTCGCCGATCGGCACGGTGGTCGTGGTTATGTCGCCCCGCAACGCCCAGGCCAGCCGCGCCAGATCCCAGATGTGATCACCGTCGTTGACGGTCAGCGCGCCGGTGGCTGCGTGCGCCATCGGATACCACCGCAGCGGATTGAGCAGCACAGCCGGGCTGGCTGACCGATGCAGCAGCGCGGACATGAACTGTCGCTGGTTGTTCATCCGATCCAGATCGGCCCTCGGAGTGGCGCGGGTGCGGACGAAGCCGAGTGCGTTGCGGCCGTCGAGCTTCTGGCAGCCGGCGGGCAGATCGATGCCTGCAAGCGGGTCGCTGATCGGCTCGGTGGGGCACATCGTCACTCCGCCCACCGCATCGACGAGGACGGCGAACCCGTCGAACCCGATCTCGGCGTAGTGGTCGAGCCGGAGCCCGGTGGCCTGTTCGACGGTCTGCGCCAGCAGCGGGGCCCCGCCCTCGGAGAACGCCGCATTGATCTTGTCCTCGCCGTAGCCGGGAATCGGCACGTAGGAGTCCCGCGGGATCGACACCATCGTGGTGGGGGTGCTCGACCCGATGGCGGGGACGTGCACGAGCAGGATGGTGTCGGTGCGGCCGTTGCCGATATCGCCGCCCGTGGCCAGCTCGGCCTGCTGGTCAGGGGTCAGGCCCTGACGGCTGTCCGAGCCGACCAGCAACCAGGTCGTGCCCTTACCCGTCGCGGGCCGGTCGGGGTAGTCGGCCAGTGCGGCGATGCGGTGCAGCGACGAGTCCATCCACAGGCCACCTGCCACCACCGCGACGACGAACACCAAGACGAACACCAACAGGAACGCCAGCACCCGTCGGCCCCAATGTCGTTTGCGGCGAGACTTTTTCGCGTTCTGTGGGGGCGGCGGGTGTGGTGCCACAGGGGGTGGCCGGTACGGCGGCCGCGCGGCCGGCCGCCGGGGTGCGGGACGTCGGGGCGGTGGCTGCGGGCTGCTGCGCGGGGGCGGGTTCGGTGGCCACGACGGCGGTGGCCGGTAGTTCGGATCCCGCCGGATCACTTGGGACGGCTCCCGGCGCGCCCTGGGGTCGGACCCCGGGGCGGATGGCCGGTTGTCGTTCACAGCATGAAATCTACGTCGCAGGAGATTTGCATCACGACAACCAGCCGAGATGACCCGCCGCAAACGCGTAGCCGACGTAGGCGACCGAGTCGATGATCCCGTGCGCGATGATCAACGGCCACAGCCTGCCGGTGCGTCGCCATACGTAGGCGAACACGAGGCCCATGACGACATTGCCGAGCCCTGCGCTGAAGCCCTGGTAAAGGTGGTATGCGCCGCGCAGGAGGCTGGACGCCAGCATGGCGGCCACGGGATTGACTCGCAGCTGACGCAGGCGGGTCAGCAGGAATGCGACCACGATGATTTCCTCGGCCCAGCCGTTGGCGAATGCTGTGATGAGCAGCACCGGTATCCGCCACCAGGTGTCGTAGAGCTCGACGGGCTCCACGTGCGCGCTCAACCCCAGTGCCCTGGCGGCGACATACAACCCCAGTCCGGGGAGCCCGATCAGGGCCGCGAGGCCGAGTCCGCCCAGCACATCGGGCCGCAGGCGCACCCTGCCGAGCCCGATCCGCGAGGGCCCGAATCCCGTGCGCCACAACAGGTATAGGGCTAGCGCACCCCAGGCGACGAGTTGGAAGGCGACCGCAAGGTTCAGTCCGAGGTCGATGAGGTCGAACGGGGAGCGGCGCGGGTTGAGCGCCACTCGCCGGCCGGCCAGCCCGAGCAGCACCGCCTCGACCAGGTTGAGAAACGCGGTATACGCAGACAGCCCGAACGTCACCGCCAGTACGACGGCGATCTCGACGCGCATGCCGCGCCGCTGCGGGTCGGTCAGCTCGTCGGGCGGCCCTGTCACCGGAGATACGGTAGCGGCAGCAGCGTCCTAGAGTCGCCGCGCGCGCAACCCGTTGAGAAATGGGCAGCCCATCAGGATGCGGATGGCCTGGCTGAGCCCGGTCAGGTCGTCGACCGGCTTGGCGAACGGCAGCCGCACATCGTGATCGCCGTCGTCGCCCTCCACCCGCAGTTGCACGCCGTAGCGATCCAGGCCCAAGGGCCGCACCCGGCCGCGGCGCAGCTGCATCGGCAGCCGGCTGGCAAGCCGGTCGACGACCTCCCGATGCGCCGACTCCAAGTGCTTCAACCAGCACGACTCCATCGCGCAGAACGGGTCCGGCTCGGCTCCCAGCAGCGCGCCAACACCCACCGATTCGGCGCCGGTGGAATCCGCGACCACCACCGACTCGATCTCCAGTCTCATCAGCGAGTATCGGGTGTCCGCGGCGGCATCGGAATTGACTTGGAGCAGAGCGGGATTGGGATCGTCGGCGGCGATCAGGTCGAGCAGTGCGGCGACTTCGCCGTCGGGGACGCCGTGTAGGCGTCCGCGGATCCAAACCAGTGAGCGCACCGGCTCGCGCAGGGGCAGCGGGGCGTAGTCGGTCATCTCGAGCACCGCCTGGACACCTGCGGAGCCTGCGGCGACCACCATCCCGGCGAGTATGCCGTTGCCGGGGACCGTGATCGCGAACGATCCGTCGTCGAGCAGGTGGTGGACCGGGGTGGCGATGGGGTCGACGCCCTCGATCGCGAGCATCGCCCCGCCGGCACGCACACATGCGCTCCGGATTCGCTCGGCCGTCGTCGGTGCAGCCACTGCCGTCGTCATCGCCACCTCCATCAGATAAGGTGAGCCTAACTTAACTAGTGAGTCGCGGTTCGCGCAAGGCTTACGTGCAGCGGAATGGGGTTACCGCGGTAAGCCGATAGGGTTGGCATGTGTTGCGCATCGCCTATCTCGGACCCGAAGGGACCTTCACCGAGGCGGCGTTGCTGAAGATCTCTGCGAGCGGTCTGGTGCCCGGCAGCGATTCGCCTGACGGCATCACGCCGATCGCCACGGAAAGTACCCCCGCTGCCCTCGCTGCCGTCCGTTCCGGCGACGCCGACTATGCCTGCGTCCCGATCGAGAACTCGATCGAGGGATCGGTGCTGCCGACGCTGGACAACCTCGCCACCGGGACGCCGCTGCAGATCTTCGCCGAACTGACCCTCGACGTGTCGTTCACGATCGTTGTGCGGCGGGGCACCCCGGCCGCAAAAGTCGCGACGGTGGCCGCCTTCCCGGTGGCCGCCGCGCAGGTGCGGCATTGGCTGACCCAACACCTGCCGAACGCGCAAGTGGTGCCCGCCAACTCGAACGCGGCGGCCGCGTACGACGTCTCCAACGGGCGCGCCGACGCCGGAGTGAGCACGGCGCTGGCGGCCGAGCGCTACGGCCTGACGGCGCTCGCCACCGATGTTGTCGACGAGCCCAACGCGCGCACCCGATTCGTGCTGGCCGGGCCGCCGGGGGCGCCGCCGAGCCGCACGGGCGCCGACCGCACCTCGGTCGTGCTGCATCTCGACAATGCGCCCGGTGCGCTGGTGTCGGCCCTGACCGAGTTCGCGATCCGCGACATCGACCTCACGCGCATCGAATCCCGGCCCACCCGAAAAGAGTTGGGCACATACTTCTTCTTCCTTGATTGTGTCGGGCACATCGACGACGAAGCGGTCGCCGAGGCACTCAAGGCGCTGCATCGTCGTTGTGCAGGCGTGAGGTTCCTTGGTTCGTGGCCGACGGGGTCGGCCGCCGGCGCCGCGCCACCGCGGCTCGACGAGGCGTCCCGTTGGCTGACGAGGCTGCGGGAGGGCAAGCCGTGACTGGCCGGCTGATATTGGTCCGACACGGACAGTCGCGCGGCAACGTCGACCGTCGCCTCGACACCCGGCCTCCGGGGGCGGCGCTGACCGACCTCGGCCGTGACCAGGCCCGCGCCTTCGCTCGCGACCTGCCGCACCCTCCGGCGATGATCGCTCACTCGGTGGCGGTGCGGGCGGCGCAGACCGCAGCGGAGATCAGCGGGGAGCTCGGCCTGAACACCCACGAATTCGAGGGCATCCACGAGGTTCAGGTCGGTGAGCTCGAGAACCGCAACGACGAGGAGGCGATCACCGCGTTCGAGACGGTCTACCAGCACTGGCACGAAGGCGAGCTGGACGAGCCGATGCCCGGCGGGGAGACCGGCAACCAGGTGCTCGACCGCTACGTGCCGGTGCTCACGCAGCTGCGGATGCGCTACCTCGACGACGACTCATGGCACGGCGACATCGTCGTGGTCAGTCACGGTGCGGCGATCCGGCTCGTGTCGGCCGTACTGGCAGGCGTCGAAAGCAGCTTCGCCCTCGACCATCACCTGGCCAACGCCGAATCGGTTGTGCTGTCGCCGATTACCGACGGGCGGTGGAGCTGTGTGCAGTGGTCGACGCTGACGCCGCCGTTCTATCCCGAGCCGGATGTGCACCCGGTGGAGGATGCGCTGCAGTCAGCCGACCCGATGGGCTGATGCCCGCACGCCGCAAGTGCACCCCAGCGCATCGCAATCGACGCTGAATGCGTGTACCACCTCCGGGGTGACGCAGTCGTCCTCGGTGCATTCGGCGCGATACCAGGCGTGGTGAATGACGGTGCCATGGCAGTGTTCGAGGCCCGCCAAGCACTCGCGGCACGGATTTGTGCTCCTCGCGTGCGCAGACGTGCTCATGGCCCCTTGATAGCACCGGCTTAGGACAAAGCGTGGTTGCCGCGCCTAGCCCCACCCGAGTTCGTGCAGCCGGTCGTCGTCGATGCCGAAGTGGTGCGCGATTTCGTGGATCACCGTGATCGCGACCTCGTCGACGACCTCATCCTCGTCCTCGCACACATCGAGCAACGCTTCGCGATAGATGGTGATCGTGTCGGGCAGCGAGCCCGCGTACCACGAATCGCGTTCGGTCAAAGCCACACCCTGATACAGGCCGAGCAGGTCAGGCTCCTCGTGGCTGCGGTCCTCGACAAGCACCACGACGTTGTCGACCGCCGCGGCGAGCTCCGGTGGAATCAGGTCAAGTGCGTCGGAGACCAGCTCGTCAAACCGTTGCGGGCTCATCCGCACGGCCACGCGGCTACTGCCCTGGTGGCGGTGGCGGCGGAACGAGTTCGGCAGGTGGCGGCCCCGGCGCGGGTGGTGGCGGCGGTGCGGCCTCCTGCGGAGGCGGCACAGGAGCCGGGCCGGGAGGCGCGCCCTGCGGGGGCGGCGCGCCGTCGGGCGGTGGTGGCGCATCCTGCGGCGCCACCGGCGGCGGTGGGCCGTTGAGGAACGTGTTGCCCTGTGGCGGAGGCGGCGTCCCCGTCGAGGTCGGGGCGGTCTGGGCGGACGTCGAACCCGTCGACTGTTGCCCGGGCATGTGCTGGGTCTGCTGACCCTGGTCGGTCTGGCTGGTCGAGTACTGCGACTGCGACGACGACGGGAAGATGAGGAAGACGAAGAGGAGTCGGGCTCCTGCGGCTCGACGACCGGAATCGGCGGCAGGTTCAGCCGGTCTCCGGGGATGTCAGGCGGTGCGACCGGCGGCTGCCCGTTGATCATCAGTGGGCCCTTGGCGCTGTTGAGCAGTGTCGACCAGCCCCCGTTGCCCAGTGTCGCGCCGATGCTGCACGACACCTGATGGCTGCCTGCCGACCAGCTCGGCAACGAAATGGTGCTGTAGATCAGGGTGAGCGTGGTGCTGCGCAACTGGATCGGCGCCAGGTAGGCGTCCGTCATCCGGGTGCAGGCGTCCTTGATGAAGGCGTCCTGGTCGGGCTCCGGAGGCAGCGCCTGCGGGAACTTCTCGGCCAGGTTGACCGCGCCCGTGACCTCCATCGCGTGTGGGGCAGCGCAGTCAACGGGAATGTCGGTCGGCTGGTTTGTGCTCGGGTCGATGCCGAGACAGGTGCCTGCCGACCAGACCTTCGACTGGTCGACGTCGGCGACCTTGCCCTTGGCCGGAAGCTGCTGGTTGTTTGGGCCCGGCAGCTGCAGACCGCACAGCATGCGCCGCTCACCCGACTGCCACGCCTTGTCACCCGACCACAGCATGCTGACGGTGAACCGGCTGTTCGGGTCGAACCGGGCGCCGAGATAGTTCTTGACGGCTGCCGAGCACTGCTCCTGGCTGATCTGCTGGATCCGGGCGGGCGTCGGCGGCGCCGTGTCGGGGCCGTACTCGCTGCCGGGGAAGGTGCGCATGTCCACCGACTCGGCGACCTCGAAGCGGTGCTCGTCCTTGCAGTCGACGATCTCGGCCGAGTCCGGTGTGCGATCCGGCCAGTTCAGGCAGTCACCGCTCTTGGCGGTGTTGAACATTTCGTTGCCACGGGGGCCGAGTGATATCGAATTGGCGGTGAGCCCGTTGGAGCCGTCCCTGCTCGGCAGCGCCGTGATGAGCCCGGCGATGAGCAGACCACCCAGCGCGGTCAACAACAGCGCGCGGCGGGTCGCCGTAGCGTGCAGACTCTGCCACCACGCCACCCGCTCAGACGGCTCTCCGTCCGCGCTCTTGTGCGAGTCAGCGAGTAAATCCTCGCGCTCGGGTGCGTCCAACATCCGCTCCATTGTGACAGGCGTGTCAGGCGCTGTGACAACTGATGCAGATGTAACGTTACGGGGTTGTGCCTGAGCGGGGCCGACGCGATCGACATCCCCGGTGAAAAGTAGGGTTGCGGCCGTGATCGACCTCAAGCTGCTGCGCGAAAACCCGGACCTGGCGCGCGCCTCTCAGCGAGCCCGTGGCGAAGACCCCGGCCTCGTCGATGCGCTGCTCGAAGCCGACGCCGCCCGCCGGTCCGCGGTGTCAGCGGCCGACAACCTGCGTGCCGAGCAGAAGGCCGTCAGCAAGCAGGTGGGCAAGGCGTCGCCCGACGAGCGTCCGGCACTGTTGGAGCAGGCCAAGGCGTTCGCCGAGAAGGTCAAGGCAGCCGAGGTCGCACAGGCAGAGGCCGAAAAGGCCTTCACCGCAGCCCATATGGCGATCTCGAATGTAATCATCGAGGGCGTCCCGGCCGGCGGCGAGGATGACTTCGCGGTGCTCGACACCGTCGGCGAGCCGCGGGCCATCGAAAACCCCAAGGACCACCTAGAACTCGGCGAGACGCTCGGTCTGATCGATATGGAGCGCGGCGCGAAGGTATCGGGCTCGCGGTTCTACTTCCTCACCGGCGCAGGTGCGCTACTGCAGCTCGGCCTGATGCAGCTCGCGGTGCGGCTGGCGACTGAGAACGGCTTCACGCTCGTCATCCCGCCGGTGCTGGTGCGCCCCGAGGTGATGGCGGGCACCGGATTCCTCGGCGCGCACGCCGACGAGGTGTACCGCATCGAGGCTGACGACCTCTACCTGGTCGGCACCTCAGAGGTACCGCTGGCCGGGTATCGCGCCGACGAGATCCTCGACCTGTCCGACGGCCCGCTGCGCTACGCGGGCTGGTCGTCGTGCTTCCGCCGGGAGGCCGGCAGCTACGGCAAGGACACCCGCGGCATCATCCGGGTGCACCAGTTCGACAAGGTCGAGGGCTTCGTCTACTGCAGGCCGGAGGACGCCGAGGCCGAACACCAGCGGCTGCTCGGCTGGGAGCGCCAGATGCTGGCGCAGATCGGGGTGCCGTACCGCGTGATCGATGTCGCTGCGGGTGATCTGGGGTCGTCGGCGGCGCGCAAGTTCGACTGCGAGGCGTGGATCCCGACGCAGCAGACCTACCGTGAGCTGACGTCGACCTCGAACTGCACCACCTTTCAGGCGCGCAGGCTGTCGGTGCGCTATCGAGACGACAGCGGCAAGCCGCAGACCGCGGCGACGCTCAACGGCACGCTGGCCACCACACGTTGGTTGGTGGCGATCCTGGAGAACCATCAACAGCCCGACGGTAGCGTCCGCGTGCCCGAGGCCTTGGTGCCGTTCGTCGGGACCGACGTGCTGGAGCCGAAAGGCTAGCCGAGGCCGCCAGTCGCCTGAACCGTCACCGGTTGAGGCTCGGAAGGCGGTTGATAACTGCCAACCGCGGATCAATTACTGCCACCGGAATTAACGTGGTGAACAGTGTGTTTAACCAGCTAGATATCTCAATGCGGTTATAAAGCAGATCAAAACGCACTAAGGAAGAAGGCGTCCAAATGAAGAAGTTCGGATTTGCCACCCTGATCGCAGGCGGCCTCACCGCAGCGGTGCTCGGTTTCGCCGGACCGGCCCAGGCCGATATCCCCACCAACCCGACGATGCCCCACTACCACGTCGACAACCACGACGAAGCCAACACCACGAACGGCTTTGTGGACCTGCCCTTCTGACGGGCCACAGGGCAGGCCGGCTAGTTGTTCAGCAGCTCGTCGAGCCTGGCGAGAAATTCCTTCGGCCGCTGCGGAGTGAACGCAGGCTTCGGCCGGACGCCGGGCACATCGAGAGTCACGAGCGTGGACTTGATCGGGCGCCACACATCGAGCGGCAGCCAGCGACGCAGGTCTGAGCTGCCCCAGATCCGGAACCGCTGGGTGAACAAGCCCAGCGGTTCCGCCTTGTATCCGCGGATCGATCGCAGCGGGATCACCTTGGCTGTCCCGGAGGGAAAGTGGTAGCGCCGCAACGTGATCGCTTCACGATCCAGCTGGACCAGGCCGTCGTCGTAGTACTGGCGCGGGGCCGTCATCGTCGCTGAGACCTCAGCTCGTGGCCTTTGGTAGTCAGGCAGCGGCCGGACTCCAGGCTCCACTCCCAGCCGTGCAGATTGCACGTCAACTTGGTGCCGTCGACCACGCCGAACTTCGACAGGTCGGCCTTCAAGTGCGGGCAACGGCGCTGAATTTCCCAGCCGTCCAAGGTGATTGACGCGGTGTCATCATGCGCCTCGGCGAACCAACCGTCGGCGTAGGCGATTCGCTCGTCGGAGAGGCACTTGAAGAACGTGTACAGGTACTCGTTGTAGCCGCCGACCCGCCAGGCCGAAAACCGCGTCGACAGGAAGATCGTGTTTACCCAGTCCGGCTCGTTGTCCCGCAGCACGGTCCGCACCAGGTCCGGTGCGATCGCGAACCCGTACCGAAACTTCTCGTCCGGGATGGGCTCGCGCACCACACGTTTCGGGAAGTCAAGAACCACAGTCTCTGCGCCAAGGCGCAGTTCGACGGGATATCCGATGCCGTCGCAGATCTGATCGCTCTGCAGCATGATCGGCTCGAGCGCCGCCCGCAACGGCTCGAGAAGTGGTTCACCGGCCGCGGGCGCCCAACTGGCCTTCTCCGCGGCCAGCACCGGCGCCATCCGCTCGGCGTAGTCGGCGATGTAGGCGGCCTTGCTGGTGGTGAAGATGGCATGCACTTCGTCAGCAGGCAGCGGGTGGGTCAGTGAATTCAACTGCGGGCCAGCGAAATCCGCCGACGACCCGGGAATCATCAGCAGGCCGCGGTCGTGTCCGTGTGCTCGCATCTGGTCCAGGAACACCACCTGGTCCGGGAAGATGTTGGCGGGGTCGCCGTGGTCGTCGTTGAGGTCACGCAGTTCAGGGTCGAGGAAGCACGGCGGGCCCGCCGACGGGACCACCCACGTCGCGCCGACCTGAGCGATGTACTGGCGGCAGCGGTCCATCTGGCGCTGCCGCTTCTGGGTGCCGAACGCCTCCTTCGCGCGGGCGGGCATGTCGTAGACCATCGGGTACCAGATCGCACCGGAGTACTGCAGCATGTGCACGTCGACGTGGCCGAAGTCGGCGTGCAACACGTCGAGGTCGACCGGCCGCGCGT
This sequence comes from uncultured Actinomycetota bacterium, assembly GCA_963698965.1. Lineage (GTDB taxonomy): Bacteria > Actinomycetota > Actinomycetes > Mycobacteriales > Mycobacteriaceae > Mycobacterium. The sequence goes on along the minus strand of CAVOSY010000026.1, from coordinate 143,327 downwards.
CATTCATGTTGAAGCACACGGTTTCTCCGTCGTCGACGACCAGACCGGAGTCGCCGATCGGGCCATCGGCGGGTGCGCGCAGCGCGATGATCATCACATCGAGATCGCCCTTGGGCCCGCTGACGCGGTGCTTGACCGAGTCCGTCGTCTCGAAGAACCGATGAAAGCCCACCTTTTCGAGTGCGCGCTGCAGGTCGGGCACCGGGTAGTCGGGCAGCAGCACGACGGCGTCCTTGTTGACGTGCTCGCGCAGGTTCTTCGGGTCGAAGTGGTCGCGGTGCAGGTGCGAGACGTAGAGGTAGTCGACGTCGCCGAGGGCGTCCCAGTCCAGTGCGCTGTTGTCGGGGAACGGGAACCACGACGCGAAGTACGCCGGGTTGACCCACGGATCGCACAGGATGCTTCCTGCCTTGGTGTCAATCCGGAAACCCGCATGGCCGACGCTTGTGACCTGCACTAACACCCTTTCTACTCGATGGGGATACCGGTTCGAGCTTAGTGGGAGGAGATATCGCCGGCGTTCCACAGCCGCCGGTAGAAGTCGATACGGGCCGGGTCCGGCTCCACACCGTAGGCGTCGAGCAGCTCGCCCTCCCATGAGCCGCCGTAGTTCCACGACAGCGACAGCGTGGCCACGGCTAGGTCGGCCCACCGGTCGGCGACGCCCAGGTCGCCGAGGTCGACGTGCCCGCTGCAGCGGCCGTCGTCATCGATCAACGTGTTCGGTGCGCACGCATCTCCGTGGCAGACCACCAGCCGGCCGGGCGGCATCGCATCGCTAACCCAGGCCGGCGGCCCGAACGGGCAGTCGTCGACCGGCAGGGTGTCGTGCAGCAGCCGCAGCCCGGCGCCGATCGCGCGTGCCGCGGCCCGCGGCGCGGCCACCCAATGCGGGTCCACCGCCGAACGGCCTGCCAGCCCGGCGGTGTGTAACCAGCCGTCACCCGCTCCCAACACGCGGGGCACCTCGACACGAGCCCTCGCCCAGCGCAGCCGCTCCACCTCTGCGACCAGGTGATGTGCCCACTTCGGCGGCGCGACCTTGACGTACTCCCGTCCACCATCCATTGCGAACGTGACCCCACCGAGCTCGTTGACCCAGACCGCGACGACCGGCCTGCCTCCCGCGATGGCCTCGACGATCTCCGGAACCGCCACCGGTTCGCTGGGAACGCTCACCCGACTAGGCTGCCTGATGTGGAACCGGTATACGGGACAGTCATCCAGCTCGCCCGCCTGGCATGGCGGGTGCAGGGGCTGAAGTTCACGATCACCGGCGTGGAGAACTTGCCCCGCACGGGTGGTGCCGTCATCGCCATCAACCACACCAGCTACTTCGACTTCACGTTCGCCGGGTTGCCCGCCTACAAGCAACACCTAGGCCGCAAGGTGCGGTTCATGGCGAAGAAAGAGGTCTTCGACGACAAGATCTCCGGCCCGCTCATGCGCGGCATGCACCATATCGAGGTGGACCGCGGCGACGGCTCCGGCTCGTTCGAGCAGGCCTGCCGGGCGCTGAAGGAAGGCGAGTTGGTTGGCGTGTACCCGGAGGCCACGATCAGCCGCAGCTTCGAGATCAAGGCGTTCAAGTCGGGGGCGGCGCGCATGGCCATCGCGGCCGACGTGCCGATCGTCCCGCACATCGTCTGGGGCGCACAGCGCATCTGGACCAAGGGGCATCCCAAGAACATGCGGCGCCCGAAGGTGCCCATCTCGATCGCGGTTGGCGAGCCGATCGAGCCGACGCTGCCACCCACAGAGCTGACCGCTCTGCTGCATTCGCGGATGCAGCACCTGCTCGAGCGGGTGCAGGACGCCTACGGCCCGCACCCACCCGGCGAATTCTGGGTGCCGCACCGGCTTGGCGGGGGAGCGCCGTCGCTGGCCGAGGCCAATCGGATGGACGCCGAGGAGGCTGCCCAGAAGGCGGCCCGCCGGGCGCAACGGGCCGACCCCACCGGGGCGCCGGGGTAGCGGGTATGGAGCCGGTTTTCCGCACACTGGAGATCGCGGCCGAGGCGGCAATGAGGGCTACTGGTACGCGCATCACCTACCACGGTCTGGAAAACATCCCGGCGCCTGGCGGTGCCGTGATCGCGATCAACCACACCAGCTATATCGACTTCCTGCCCGCCGCGCTGGCCGCGCATCACCGCAAGCGCAGGATGCGGTTCATGATCAAGGCCGAGATGCAAGAGGTGAAGTTCGTCAGCTGGCTGATCAAGCACACCAAGACAATTCCGGTGGACCGCCGCGCCGGGGCTGGCGCGTATGCGGCGGCAGTTCAGGAACTGCGTGAGGGGGAAATCGTCGGTGTGTATCCAGAAGCGACCATCAGCCGCAGCTTTGAGCTGAAGGAGTTCAAGACCGGAGCCGCGCGGATGGCGCTGGAGGCACAGGCGCCGATCATCCCACTGATCGTCTGGGGTGCGCAGCGGGCGTGGACGAAGGACCACCCGAAGTCGTTGGGCCGCAACAAGTTACCAATAACCGTCGTGGTCGGCGTGCCAATTCCGGCGACGGGCACCATGGAGCAGCTGGACGCCACGCTGCGCGAGTCGATGACTGCGCTGCTGCACAAGACGCAGCTGGACTACCCACATCCCGAGGGCGCGTACTGGGTGCCGCGCCGGCTGGGCGGTTCGGCACCGACGATGGCGGAGGCCAAGCTGCTCGACGAGGCGGAGCTGGCCGAGCGGGCGCGCAAGCGGGCCGAGCGTGAAGCGAGAAGTCACCGGTGACCCCCGACCTGATCGCCACCGACGTGGACGGCACGCTGCTCGACGACGACGAGAAGATCACGGCCCGCACCCGGGACGCCGTACAGGCGGCGGTCGAGGCCGGTACGCAGTTCGTACTCGCCACCGGCCGCCCGCCGCGCTGGGTGCAGCCGGTCGTCGACGCGCTGGGTTTCGCGCCAATGGCTGTGTGCGCCAACGGCGCAGTGATCTACGACCCGTCCACCGACCGGATCATCTCGGCCCGCACGCTGTCAGTCGACATGCTCGGCGAGCTCGCCGAGATCGCCACCCGGGTCATCCCGGGCGCGGGTCTGGCCGTCGAGCGCATCGGCAGCAGCGCACACGACGCGGCCACCCCGCAGTTCGTCAGCTCGCCGGGTTACGAGCACGCGTGGCTCAACCCCGACAACACCGAGGTGTCGCTCGAGGACCTACTCAGCGCGCCCGCCGTCAAGCTGCTCATCCGCAAGGCAGGCGCCCGCAGCTCCGATATGGTCGCCGCATTGGCTAAACATATTGGGCTGGAAGGCGATATCACGTACTCCACGAACAACGGCCTCGTGGAGATCGTGCCGCTCGGCATCAGCAAGGCCACCGGCGTCGAGGAGCTGGCCCGCCCGCAGGGCATCGCGGCCGCGGACGTCCTGGCGTTCGGCGACATGCCGAACGACGTGCCGATGCTGCGGTGGGCAGGCCATGGAGTCGCGATGGGCAACGCCCACCCCGACGCGCGGGCGGCGGCCGATGAGGTCACCGCGGCCAACACCGATGACGGCCTCGCGCGCGTTCTCGAACGCTGGTGGGTCTAGCTGGGTTTCGTGAGCCCTAGGCGGGGTTGATGGGCGGTGTGAACCGCTCGAGCTGGATCGGTTCCGCCTCGCTCGACGGTGGTGGCAGCTCCAGCGGCACGCCGTCGATGACGCGCGTCACCGTGCCCTTCTCGCGGTCGAAGTTCAACGTGCCGTGCTGGAAGTTCTGCACGATCCACTGCGGCTCCTGGATCTCGGCGCTGGTGGGCAGGCCGAGCGCGCCGCGCTCGAAGCCCAGCGACCCCCACGCCTTGTAGATCGCACCGGTGACGGGCTCGGCGCCGCTCTGCGGCGACCAGTACACCGCACCCTTGTTGAACGTGACGTATCGCACCGAACCCTCGCCCGATGCCTCCGGCGACGTGGGCGCACCGAGCAGGCTGTTCATCCCGCCCATCGAATCCCATCGGGCGAAAATGGCTCCGCCGCGCAGTGATTCCGCCAGATCCTCGGGCCCAGGCGGCTGGTTGAATCGCGCCGCGATGTCTCGGATCCGGTCCATCAGCGCGTACGCCGCATTGCCCGGACAGTCGGTGTTCCCGACGTCGCGGTGAGTGAAGATCGTCGGAAGCGTCGGCGTCGCACCGGTCGGGAACTTGGTGAAAGACCCACCCGAAGATGGCAATACCACGGTCCCCCGCGGATCGACGTGATCAAGCCCCAGCCGCCAGCCGATGAGCCGGCCGACCGTCCTCAATTGGATCGGAGTCGGGGGCACGACGTCGAAGTCGCCCAACATCGCCACGCCCCAGGTGTTGCGGTTGAAGCCGCCGGTGTGTGACCCCTCGACCGGTTTGTCCATGCCGCCTGCGCGACCCTCGAAGACCTGGCCGTACTTGTCGACCAGCGCGTTGTAGGCGATGTCGCACCAGCCCAATTCGCGGGTGTGGTACTCGTAGATCGACCGGACGATGCCTGCCGAATCCTGGGGTTCGTAGTCATTGCTGCCCGCGGTGTGGTGCACGACCGCGGCCCGGATTCCGTTGTCGTACACCGTGTTCCCGCACCGCATCCCCTCGTCGGCGCCCCACTGTGCGCGGCTGATGATGTTGGGTGGCTGGCCGGGCATCGTGACGGCGGACGGTAGCGGCAAGGTGTCCACCGGCGCTTGCGGCGGGCTGATCAGCACCGCGTTGATGTTCTGTGCGAAGGGCTGCTCGACATTGGCGGGCACATAGCCCAGGCCCGGCTTGGCGGGTGCCTTGGGCGCCGCCACGGTGGGTGCGACGCCCGGCGGGCGGGTGACCGAGATCTGCACCGTGGTGGTGCGGCCGACGAATAGGGGCTCGGTGCCGCGCGGAGCCCCGGAGTCGGGGCCGACACCTTCCAACGTCTCGGCTTCGTACCACGGCCCCCACGAGCCGTCGGACTTCTTGGCCCGGACCTTCGCGGAGGTGCCTGTCAGGTCTTCGGCGGTCAGCGCAACCATCGAGAACGGGGTGTCCTGGTGAATCTCTCGGACGGTCTCACCGCCGCCGAGCCCGGTCAACGACTGCTGAGCGAATTGCGGCGCCTGGCTCACCGGCTTGGGGTTGTCGTCGCCCGGAAGACCGTCGACCGCCCACGGCAGCACCACGATCGTCGCCGCAATCGCGGTGAACAACAGCGATGGCGGGGGACGACGGCACAGCACGGACCGATGTTACGTATGTGTCAGTTGTTACCAGTGTTCCGACACGGTAGTTGGACCGACTAAATGCCATCGTCGGCGGCTCGTTCCGCGCCGCTTGATAGTCGCCGGACTAAATGCCGGGCAATTCGTCCTGCAACGGCACCGCAGAGCTTTCGGGCATTTCTGCGGTGCCGTTTAGCGGCAGGACTAGATGCCGGGAACCGCCGCGGCTGCTGCCGGGACGGCTGCGGTGGCCGCCGCGGCGGCATCCGCCGCCGGGGCACCCGCGGGCTTGATGGCCGACATGATCGCAGGCATCAAGACGCCCTTGAGCAGGTCGATCGCCTGTCCCGCGCCGAGCTGGTTAGCGGCGCTGGACAGGTCACCGAGCAGACCACCGCTGCCGCTGGTGGCGGCAGGGGCCATGGCCAGCGACGGATCCCCGAGGATCGGGTACGTCCCCGCTGCCGGATCCAACCCGATGGGTGCCGAGATCGGTACCTCGCCAGGGGCGGGCAGCGCCGCCGCACTGGAGATCGGCGATGCGAGGGCCGGATCGACGCCCGTAGTCGGTGTGGTCAGACCTGGTGTGGCCAGACCTGGTGTCAGGCCGGTCGCCGCGGTGGGGCTGGTCAGCGCCGGGTTGCTCAGCGCCGGGTTGCTCAGCGCCGGGTTGCTCAGCGCCGGGTCGGTCAGGGCCGGAGCGGCCGCGGTGGCCGGCGACAGCCCCGGTGTGGTCAGCGGCGACATTCCCAACCCCGGAGTGGTCAACGGGGCTGTGCCCAGCCCCGGCGAGGTCAACGTCGTCGGCATGGACGAGCCCGAGCCAGTCAGCAGGCTCGTCGGCATCGGGGGCAGGTTGATCCCGAATTGCGACAGGCCCTGTGAAAGGGCCGACATCAGCTCGTTGGGCAGGTCGGTGATCATGGCGGCCTGGACGAACTGGCGGTGCTGCGTCGGTGGCTTAATGCTCTCGGACAAGTCGGACATGGCGACTACTGCTGCTGGACTCGCGACTGCCAGGGCGGCGACCGCGCTCATGGCTGTGGAAAGCCTGCGTCGACGTCGGTTCGGCACGGAAGTCTCCTCAATATATGGACTACGTCTGGTAGCTGTCAGCGGCTGCGGACTCGATCGGGCGGAGCCCATCAGTGCCGACGTGATCGACGGTACTGGTGTGACTGTTGGGGTAGAAGTGGCGATACGGAATTGTGAGCCGATCGCAACCTTCAACCTTGTCATCTGGAGGGCAGAAGCATTGCGACCCGCGATCGGTCAAGTCGGGGAGGGCCGTCGCGGTCGGATACCCTTGCTGCCGATGACCGCTCGTTTTGATCTCTTTGTCGTCGGTTCCGGATTCTTCGGTCTGACAATCGCCGAGCGCGTGGCAACTCAGCTGGACAAGCGTGTTCTCGTCGTCGACCGGCGCCCGCACATCGGCGGCAACGCGTACTCCGAGCCCGAGCCGCGCACCGGTATCGAGGTGCATAAGTACGGCGCGCACCTGTTCCACACGTCCAATCAGCGGGTGTGGGACTACGTCCGCCAGTTCACCGACTTCACCGGCTACCAGCACCGCGTGTTCGCGATGCACAACGGGCAGGCCTATCAGTTCCCGATGGGCCTCGGCCTGGTGTCGCAGTTCTTCGGCAAGTACTTCACCCCGGATGAGGCGCGTCAGCTGATCGCCCAGCAAGCCGCGGAGATCGAGACCGCCGACGCGCAGAATTTCGAGGAGAAGGCGATCAGCCTGGTCGGGCGTCCGCTGTACGAGGCGTTTCTCAAGCACTACACCGCCAAGCAGTGGCAGACCGACCCGAAGGAGCTGCCCGCGGCCAACATCACCCGGCTGCCGGTGCGCTACACCTTCGACAACCGCTACTTCAACGACACCTACGAAGGCCTGCCCGTCAACGGGTACACCGAGTGGCTGAAGAACATGGCTGCCGACGAGCGCATCGAGGTGCGGCTTGACACGGACTGGTTCGACGTCCGCGACGGGTTGCGTGCCGAAAGCCCCGACGCACCCGTGGTCTACACCGGGCCGCTGGACCGCTACTTCGACTATGCCGAGGGCCGGCTGGGCTGGCGCACACTGGATTTCGAGGTCGAGGTGCTCGACACCGGAGACTTCCAGGGCACCCCGGTGATGAACTACAACGACGCCGACGTGCCCTACACGCGCATCCATGAGTTCAGGCACTTCCACCCGGAGCGTGAGTACCCGACCGATAAGACGGTGATCATGCGGGAGTTCTCCCGGTTCGCCGAAGACGACGACGAGCCCTACTACCCGATCAATACCGAAGCCGACCGGGCATTGCTGGGCGTGTACCGTGCGCGTGCCAAGGCTGAGACGGCATCATCGAAGGTGTTGTTCGGCGGCCGGTTGGGCACCTACCAGTACCTCGACATGCACATGGCCATCGCCAGCGCGCTGAACATGTACGACAACACACTGGCGCCGCACCTGCGTGACGGTATGCCACTGACCGAAAATGGCATAGAAAGTAGCAGCGCATGAGTGACATTCCGTCCGGCGCGCTCGACGCCGGGGAATCCAGGGCGGTCAGTCTTCTCGCGCGGGTCATCCTGCCGCGGCCGGGCGAGCCGTTGGACGTCCGCAAGCTCTATATAGAGGAATCGGAGACCAACGCCAGGCGCGCCCACGCGCCGACCCGCACCACGCTCGAGATCGGTGCCGAGTCCGAGGTGTCGTTCGCGACGTACTTCAACGCCTTCCCCGCCAGCTACTGGCGGCGGTGGTCGATGCTCGAGTCGGTGGTGTTGCGGGTCGAGCTGACGGGCAGCGCCCGCGTCGACGTCTACCGGTCCAAGGCCACAGGTGCACGGATCACCGTGAGTGGCGCCCCGGTGTCGAGCGGCGACTCGGACGAGCCCGCCGTGGTCGAGTTCGAGATCGGCCTCGACCCGTTCGAGGACGGCGGCTGGATCTGGTTCGACATCACCACCAATTCCAAGGTCACCGTGCACAGCGCCGGTTGGTACGCTCCGGTGCCCGCGCCGGGCCGGGCCAACGTGGCGGTCGGCATCCCGACCTTCAACCGGCCCGCCGACTGCGTCAACGCGCTCGCCACGCTGACCTCGGATCCGTTGGTGGACGAGGCGATTGGCGCGGTCATCGTGTCCGACCAGGGCACCAAGAAGGCGGTTGACCACCCGGGCTACGCGGCGGCCGCCGCCCCGCTGGGCACCCGGCTGTCACTCCACAATCAGCCAAACCTCGGCGGCTCCGGCGGCTACAGCAGGGTGATGTACGAGGCGCTGAAAAACACCGACTGCGAACAGATCCTGTTCATGGACGACGACATCCGCATCGAACCGGATTCGGTGCTGCGGGCGCTGGCGATGAACCGGTTCGCCAAGACGCCCACGCTCGTCGGCGGTCAGATGCTCAATCTGCAGGAGCCGTCGCACCTGCACGTGATGGGCGAGATGGTCGACCAAGAGAACTTCATGTGGACCAACGCGGTCAACACCGAATACGACCACAACTTCGCCAAATATCCGCTCAACGACGAAGAGGAAGCCCGGAGCAGGCTTCTGCACCGCCGCATCGACGTCGACTACAACGGCTGGTGGATGTGCATGATCCCGCGGCAGGTCGCCGAGGAACTAGGCCAGCCGCTGCCGTTGTTCATCAAGTGGGACGACGCCGACTACGGTCTGCGCGCCGGTGAGCACGGATACCCGACCGTGACGCTTCCCGGGGCGGCGATCTGGCATATGGCGTGGAGCGACAAGGATGACGCGATCGACTGGCAGGCGTACTTCCACCTGCGCAACAGGTTGGTTGTCGCCGCCATGCACTGGGACGGTAACGTCGCGGGCCTGATCGCCAGTCATATGAAGGCGACGTTCAAACACCTACTGTGCCTTGAGTATTCGACTGTCGCAATCCAGAACAGGGCGATGGACGACTTCCTGGCCGGGCCCGAGCACATCTTCTCGATCCTGGAGTCTGCGCTACCAGAGGTGCGCAAGATGCGTCAGGAGTTCCCCGACGCTGTGGTGCTGCCGAGTGCTACCGCGCTGCCGACGCCGTCGGACAAGCGGTGGCGCAAGAAGGTGGAGATCCCCACCAGCCCGCTGGCGATTTCACTGCGGCTGATCCGCGGCGTCATCCACCAGCTCAGGCCGCACGACCCGGAACACCATCGACGTCCGCAGATCAACGTCGCGACCCAGGACGCGCGGTGGTTCTCGCTGTGCAAGGTCGACGGCGTGACGGTCACCACCGCTGACGGCCGCGGCGTCGTCTACCGGCAACGCGATCGTGCGAAAATGTTTGCGCTGCTTCGCGAATCGCTGCGGCGTCAATTGCTCCTCGCGCGCAAGTTCAACAAGATGCGCAAGGTCTACCGCGCGGCGCTGCCTGTGCTGTCGAGCAAGCAGAAATGGGAAGCGGTGCTCCTGGAATCGTCGCCGGCCAATGGCTGATGACCTACGGGGCGAGGAAGCCGCGTTGGTGGCCGTGCAGTCGGCCCTGGCGGACCGACCCGGTGTGTTAGCAGGCGCGCGTGCCCTTTCGCATTTCGGCGAACACAGCATCGGCTGGGTCGTCGTGTCCGCGTTGGGTGCTCTGCTTCAACCCCGGCGCCGGCGGGCGTGGCTCGCCGCTGGCCTGGGAGCGTTTCTCGCGCATGCGGCCGCGGTGGTGATCAAACGGGTGGTCAAGCGTGAACGGCCGCATCACCCTGCGGTCGTTGTCAACGTCGCCACGCCGAGCCGGCTGAGCTTCCCGTCCGCACACGCGACGTCGACCACCGCAGCGTCGATCCTGCTGGCACGCATCACCGGCCTGCCCTTACCCGCGGTGTTGATTCCCCCGATGGTGTTGTCCCGCTTGGTGCTCGGCGTGCACTACCCCAGCGACGTGCTGACCGGCGTCGCCGTCGGGGCGGTCGTGGCGAAGACGGTCGGAGCCGTCGCCGACCGGGTTGGAGGAGGCTCATGAGCATCTCGAGTGAGAGCGGCGCTGACAGCGCAATGCAGGCGAATAAAGAACCGGCACCTGTGAAGGGCCCGCCCAAGAACATCGTCACAGGCGTGATCAAGGCCGTCCGCCCCAGACAGTGGGTGAAGAACCTGCTTGTGTTGATCGCGCCGGTGGCCGCGTTCGGTCGCGACATCCAATTCGACTATCACCAGGTCGCCATCAAGGCCTTGATTGCCTTCGTCGCGTTTTCGCTCGCCGCATCGTCGGTGTATCTCGTCAACGACGTCCGCGATGTCGAGGCAGACCGCCAGCATCCGACCAAACGTTTTCGGCCGATCGCGGCGGGCGTCGTGCCAGTGTGGCTTGCGTACGCCTTGGCAGTGGTACTGGGCATAGCGGCGCTAGCTGTTTCATCGCTGGCATCGCGGAATCTCATCGTCGTCATCGCCATCTACATCGCCATGCAGATGGCCTACTGCTTCGGGCTCAAACATCAGGCCGTGCTCGACATCTGCATTGTGTCTTCGGCGTATCTGATCCGCGCCATTGCCGGCGGCGCAGCAGTGGGTATTCCACTGTCGCAATGGTTCCTGTTGGTGATGACCTTCGGCTCGCTGTTCATGGTGGGCGGGAAGCGCTACGCCGAACTGCAGTTGGCCGAGCGGACGGGTGCCAAGATCCGCAAGTCGCTGGAGAGTTACACGGCCAGTTATCTCCGCTTCGTGTGGACGCTGTCGGCGACGGCCACTGTGCTGTGTTACGGGCTGTGGGCCTTCGAGCGGGATGGCAACTACGCGTCCTGGTACGCGGTGACGATCATTCCGTTCACGATCGCGATCCTTCGGTACGCAGTCGACGTCGATGGCGGCCTAGCCGGCGAGCCGGAGGAGATCGCGTTGAAGGACCGCGTCCTGCAGCTGCTCGCCGTGGCGTGGATCGGAACCATTGGTGCCGCCGTCTTCTTCAGTTGACAGGGTGAGTTCTATGGTCGCGGGCCGGCTGGCCCGCTGGCCGGCGTTTCCCTATGACGCGACCGCGCGGGTCAGCCTCTGGGCCGGCGTGGTGGCTGTCGCCGCACTGTTCGGGTGGGGCGCCTGGGAGCGCCGCTGGATCGCCGACGACGGGCTGATCGTGCTGCGCACGGTGCGAAACCTGTTGGCAGGCAACGGTCCGGTCTTCAACGTGGGCGAGCGTGTCGAGGCCAACACGTCGACGTTCTGGACCTATCTGATCTATCTCGGCGGCTGGATCGGCGGCCCCGTGCGGCTTGAGTATGTGGCACTCGTGTTGGCCCTGGTGCTCAGCGTGGCCGGGATAGCCCTGCTGATGCTGGGCGCAGGCCGGCTGTACGCGCCCGGACTGCGGGGCCGACGGGCGTTGCTGCTGCCCGCGGGAGCGCTGGTCTACATCGCGGTGCCGCCCGCGCGCGACTTCGCCACCTCGGGTCTCGAAAACAGTTTGGTCATGGCCTATTTGGGCCTGCTGTGGTGGATGATGGTCTGCTGGGGACAGGCCTTGCGCGCCTATCCCGTCGCGCAGCAGCAGCCACCCCCGCCGCGGCGTGGCGTACCGCCGACCCTACGCAGGGCCCCCTTCGCCACCGCTGTGCCGCCGCTGCCCACCGCCAACGTCACCAGCCGATTCTTTGATGCTGCACTGGCATTCATCGCAGGTTTGAGTGTGCTGGTGCGCCCCGAACTGGCGCTCATCGGCGGGCTCGCTCTGATCATGATGCTCGTCGCCGCCCGAGGCTGGCGGCGACGCGTGTTGATCGTCGCGGCAGGCGGCCTGCTTCCCGTCGGCTACGAGATCTTCCGGATGGGCTACTACGGGCTGCTCTACCCCAGCACCGCGCTCGCCAAGGATGCGTCGGGATCCAAATGGGCGCAAGGCTTTGTGTACCTCGCCAACTTCAACCGACCCTACTTGCTGTGGGCCCCCGCGATCCTGCTCGTCGGGCTCGGTCTCGTGGTGCTGGTCAACCGTGGCAGGCCGTGGTGGATTCGCCGCGCCACGCCGCTGGGCTACAGCTGGTTGATCCGCAGAGTGCAAAGTCCTTCCGCCGTGGTCATTTTCATGATCGTCAGCGGGCTGCTGCAGGCCATCTACTGGATCCGCCAGGGCGGCGACTTCATGCACGGCCGCGTGCTGCTCGCGCCGTTGTTCTGCCTGGTGGCACCGGTGGCAGTGATTCCGATGACCTTGCCCGATGGGGCCCAAATGCCCCGCGGCGCAGGATATTTGTTCGCCGGAGCGACGGGTGTGCTGTGGCTGGCCGTCGCGGTCTGGTCGCTGTGGGCGGCGAATTCGCCCGGCATGGGTGCTGACGCCACCCGCGTCACGTACACCGGCATCGTCGACGAACGCCGGTTCTACTCGCAGGCCACCGGCAACCCGCATCCGTTGACTGCCGCCGACTACCTCGACTATCCGCGCATGCGGGCCGTGCTTGTCGCGCTGAACAACACACCGGACGGCGCGCTGCTGCTGCCGTCGGGCAACTACGACCAATGGGACGTGGTGCCCGCCCTCCCGCCGCCTGCGGGTATGCCGCCAGGCGTCCGGGCGGCCTACAGAGGCCCGCACACAGTGTTTTTCACCAATCTCGGCATGCTGGGCATGAATGTCGGGTTGGACGTCCGGGTGATCGATCAGATCGGGCTGGTGAATCCGCTGGCGGGACACACTGCGCGGCTGACCGACGGCCGGATCGGACACGACAAGAACCTCTTCCCGGATTGGGCGGTTGCCGAGGGTCCGTTCCTGAAGATTCCACCGTACATTCCGACCTACCTCAATCAGGATTGGATAGCGCAGGCCGAGGTGGCGCTGAAATGCCCTGCGACGGAATCCATGTTGAACGCCGTGCGTGCTCCAATGGATTTGCGGCGGTTCTTCTCGAACCTGCTGCATGCGCCGGAATTCAGCAGCTATCGAATTGATCGGGTTCCGCTGTATGAACTGGTCCGGTGTGGCCTCGATGTGCCCGAGCCGAAAGTCGCCCCGTACACTGGCATGCCGGCAACGGGGCCGTAGCCCTTGTCGATTTGTTAGCTGGCGGGGTTTTCTGGGAGTTTGGTAACGCCGCAGCCATGTTGGCGCGATAGCCATTTCGAGACCGCCGTTCATACGGCGCGGACATCTGAACGGACGGTACGAGCAGCAGATGCATCGGACATCGGTGGTCAACGCTGTGCAAAAACGGCTTCGTCGCCTGCTGGCGATCGCGGCCGTGACGTTGACGCTTCCCGCGCTTGCGGTCGTTGTCGGTGGTACTCCGAGCGCCAATGCGTTCTCGCGGGAGGGCCTGCCCGTCGAATACCTCGACGTGTACTCCACGTCGATGGGCCGTAACGTGCACGTGCAGTTCCAGCCCGGAGGCGCAGCGGCGCCGACGTCGGGCCTGGGCGGGCCGAAGGCCGTCTATCTCCTCGACGGCATGCGCGCACAGGACGACTACAACGGGTGGGACATCAACACCCCTGCGTTCGAGTGGTTTTACCAATCCGGCATCTCCACCGTGATGCCCGTCGGCGGCCAGTCGAGCTTCTACACCGACTGGTATTCGCCGTCAAGCTTCAACAAGCAGCCCTACACCTATAAATGGGAGACGTTTCTCACCAACGAGCTTCCGCTGTGGTTGGCCGCCAACAAACACGTCTCGATGACGGGCAACGGCGTTGTCGGCCTGTCCATGTCGGGCGGCGCGGCTCTCATCCTGTCGGCCTACCATTCGGCGCAGTTCCGATATGCCGCGTCGCTGTCGGGCTTCCTCAACCCGTCGGCGTTGGTCATGCAGCAGGCGATCCGCGTCGCGATGCTCGACGCCGGCGGCTACAACGTCGACAACATGTGGGGCGCGCCGTGGGATGCCGCATGGAAGCGCAACGACCCGATCCAACAGGTCTCGCGCATCGTGGCCAACGGCACGAGGCTGTGGATCTACTGTGCCCCAGGCGGTTCCACGGCGCCCGACGACGGGGCCGACCCGAACCAGGCGTTCAACGCCAGCAGTCTCGAGGGGATGGCCATCAAGAGCAACAAGGACTTTCAGGAGGCATACACCAAGGCCGGCGGCAACAACGCCACCTTCGTATTTCCACCCGCGGGAGACCACGCGTGGCCGTACTGGGGGCAGCAATTGACGTCACTGAAACCAGACCTGATCGCGACCCTCAACGGCTGAGGAGCGACCAGGGGCGATACGCGCTGAAGAGAGGAATCACGCCGAGGTGTGGTTGACTACACGGGCACGCCGCAGGTTCGGCCGTGCGGCTTACGACAGATGGGATAGGTAGAAGCATGACGTTCGTTGGGAAGATGCGCGGCGCCTGGGCGCGCCGGCTCACGATCGCGGCCATGGTGGCCGCCGTGTTGCCCGCCCTGATAGGCGTCGTCGGAGGCTCGGCGACTGCAGGGGCTTTCTCTCGTCCGGGTCTGCCGGTCGAGTACCTCATGGTTCCGTCAGCGGGGATGGGACGCGATATCAAGATTCAGTTCCAGAGTGGTGGGGCCAACGCGCCGGGCCTTTATCTGCTTGACGGACTTCGCGCTCAGGACGACTTCAACGGCTGGGACATCAACACCCCGGCCTTCGAGTGGTATCTGGACTCCGGCCTGTCGGTGATCATGCCGGTCGGCGGCCAATCCAGCTTCTATAGCGACTGGTACAAGCCGGCCTGCGGCAAGGCGGGCTGTCAGACGTACAAGTGGGAGACGTTCCTGACCCAGGAGCTGCCGAGCTACCTGGCGGCCAACAAGGGCGTCGACGCGAGCCGCAACGCCGCGGTCGGTCTGTCGATGGCCGGTTCGGCGGCCCTGACCCTGGCCATCTACCACCCGAATCAGTTCCAATACGCAGGTTCGCTGTCCGGCTTCCTGAACCTGTCCGAGGGCTGGTGGCCGATGCTGGTCAACGTGTCGATGGGTGACGCAGGCGGCTACAAGGCCGACGACATGTGGGGCAAGACCGAAGACCCGAACAGCGCGTGGAAGCGCAACGACCCGATGGTCAATATCAGCCAGTTGGTGGCCAACAACACCCGTATCTGGATCTACTGCGGTAACGGCACCCCGTCGGATCTCAGCGCGGGCGCTAGCGCGGGCAACCTGTTCAACGCCAAGTTCCTCGAGGGCTTCACGCTCCGGACGAACAAGACGTTCCAAGAGAACTACATCGCCGCGGGCGGTAAGAACGGTGTGTTCAACTTCCCGTCCAACGGCGTGCACGACTGGCCCTACTGGGGTCAGCAGCTGCAGGCGATGAAGCCCGACATCCAGCGGGTGCTGGGCGCGACGCCGCAGCCGTCTCCGGCGGTGGCGTCAGCCTCGGCCAGCTCCGGCGGCTAAGGCGGTCCGCAAATAGTGGTCGGCGGCGGCGATCCCCTCGGGGGTCGCCGCCGTCAGCCGTTTCAGGCGCGGCCCGTTGCTGTGGTGTGATTCACTACCTTGCGGCGGGGGCAGGAACGCCGGCTCGGCCGGCGCGACGGGGCAACGGGACGTGAGGTGGGGTTAATGCGTGGGTTGATACGAGGGCTCTTGACCGTGGTGCTGGCCCTGGGGTTGTGGACCGCAACGGCGCCGATCGCCAAGGCCGACGTCGAGTACCTGATGGTGCCGTCGGCGGCGATGGGCCGCGATATCCCAGTCGCCTTCCAGGCCGGTGGCCCCCACATGGTCGTTCTGCTCGACGCGTTCAACGCGGGACCGGACGTCAGCAACTGGGTGACGGCGGGCAACGCGATGAACACCCTCGCAGGTAAGGGCATCTCGGTGGCCGCGCCCGCGGGCGGCGCCTGGAGCATGTACACCGACTGGGAACAGGACGGCAGCCGGCAGTGGGAGACCTTCCTCGCCAACGAGCTGCCCGACTGGATGGCGGCGAACAAGGGGCTGGCCCCCGGCGGCCACGGCATCGTAGGCGCCGCGCAAGGTGGTTACGGCGCGATGGCCGTCGCGACGTTCCATCCCGACCGGTACCGCTTCGCAGGCTCGCTGTCGGGCTTCCTGGCACCGGAACAGACCGGCGTCGACGGCGCCATCACCGCCGGGCTGGCCCAGTTCGGCGGCGTGGACACGCGCAACATGTGGGGCCTGCCACAGCTCGGCCGATGGAAGTGGCATTCGCCGAATGTGCACGTGCAGCTGCTCGCCGACAACAACACCCGGCTGTGGGTGTTCAGCCCGTCCGTCGGGGGATGCACCGACCCCGCCGCGATGATCGGCTACTGCGACATCGCCCAAGGCACGAACCGGGTGTTCTATCAGCACTACCGCGATGTCGGCGGTCATAACGGACACTTCGACTTCCCCTCCAGCGGCAACCACGACTGGGGCAACTGGTCGGGACAGCTGGGAGCGATGTCGGGCGAACTCGTCGCCACCATCAAGTAGCCACTGTTCGCGTCACCGGGTCCCCCTCGGACGGCCGGTACCTTGGAGGAGTGCAGAACGCGGGACGACGACCGACCGGTCTAGCAAAGTGGTCGGCAACCTCGCTGTTGGTCGCCTCCTCCGCGACGCTGCTGACCGGATGCTCCGTCGCCGACGACTTGATGGCGACCGTCGGCGTGTCGACATCGGACACGGCGCCTGCGCCGGCACAACCGAACGGCGGCGCCGATGCGATGGTGGTGACCAGCCAGCAGCGCGCCTACCTCGACGCGCTCAACGCCGCCGGGGTCAAGCCGTCGAGTGAATTGATGGCGCTGCGCATCGGGTCGTATGTGTGTCAGGCGCGAGCCGCCAAGCAGAGCGATCAAGCGGTGTGGGATGTGGTGGTGCCGTTGGTGCGTGGTGACGTGCGGACCGCCCACCTGAGTTCGGCGGCGCCGTCGATGGATGAGGTCAATTCGGCGACCGCTGACTACATTCGGATCGCAACCGACAAACTCTGCTAGCAGGAGAACATGCCAAAGACCAATCGGCGGAAACGCCACCGCATCCTCGCGCTCATTGCAGCCGGGGCGATGGCCCTCGTCGTCGTATTGATCGTCGCGATCGTGATTGTCGTGCTGCGGCGGCCGGAGACCCCGCAGACCGCGCTGCCTCCCACCGCGGTGCCGCCGACCGCGGTCCCCACGACGCCAGGTAAGAAGCCGCGCCCGGAGTTTCAGGACGCCAGCTGCCCGGACGTGATGATGATCTCGATCCCTGGCACGTGGGAATCCTCGCCGCAACTCGACCCGTTCAACCCGACCCAGTTCCCGATAGCGCTGCTGCTGAGCGTGACCAACCCGATCAGGGCCCAGTTCGGCAACGACCGGCTCGAGATCTTCACCGTCCCGTACACCGCGCAGTTCCACAATCCGCTGTCGGCCGATCAGCAGATGTCGTACAACGACAGCCGCGCCGAGGGCACCCGCGCCGCCGTCAAGGCGATGACGGACATGAACGACCGCTGCCCGCTGACCAGCTACGTGCTGGTCGGCTTCTCGCAGGGCGCGGTGATCGCGGGCGACATGGCCAGCGACATCGGCAACGGACGCGGTCCCGTCGACGAGGATCTGGTGCTGGGTGTGACGCTGATCGCCGATGGCCGCCGCCAGGACAACGTCGGTCAGGACATCGGACCCACCCCGGATGGCCAAGGCGCGGAGATCACGCTGCAGGAGGTGCCGACGCTGTCGGCGCTGGGTCTGACGATGACAGGTCCGCGGCCGGGCGGCTTCGGCACGCTGAACGACCGCACCAACGAGATCTGCGCACCGGGCGACCTGATCTGCGCCGCGCCCGAGTCCGCGTTCAACATCACCCAGCTGCCGCGCACGCTGGAAGTGCTCGCCGGCAATGGGGGTCAGCCGATCCACGCCATGTACGCCACGCCCGACTTCTGGAATCTCGACGGTGCGCCCGCCACGCAGTGGACACTGGGCTGGGTGCAGAACGTGATCGATAACGCTCCGCACCCAAAACATGGCTGACATGTGACCGGACTGATTTGGCGTGCGACAACAGGTCGCCTAACATTAAGAAAAAACTAAGAGCGGTGGCCGAAAGTCGGCCTGAACGCGCAGGTCAGAGCTCATAACGGCGGTAAACGTCATATCCCCGGTACGATCTTCGGGGTTTGGGTTCGCGCGGTTGGCCCCACGGGTCAGCGCCTGCGGCGTCCCGCCGACAAGAGCTGAGGCGGCTTCGCGGTGAGCGTGGCTTCGACAGGAGAGTGCGATGGTCTTCCATAACCCGTTCCTCAAAGACGGACAGATCGTGTTTCCGGACAACGGCAACCTGGTCCGTCACGTCGAGCGATGGGCCAAGGTGCGTGGAGACAAACTCGCCTACCGATTCGTGGACTTCTCGACCGAGCGCGACGGCGTCGAGCACGAACTGAACTGGGCCGACTTCGGTGCACGCAACCGCGCCGTCGGTGCCCGCCTGCAGCAGGTGACCCAGCCGGGTGACCGGGTGGCGATCCTCTGCCCGCAGAGCCTCGATTACCTCGTCGCGTTCTTCGGCACCCTCTATGCCGGCCGCATCGCGGTGCCGCTGTTTGATCCGTCCGAGCCCGGTCACGTCGGCCGCCTGCACGCGGTGCTCGACGACTGTCAACCGTCGGCGATCCTGACCACCACCGAGTCGGCCGAAGGCGTGCGCAAATTCTTCCGCAGCCGGCCCGCCAAGGAGCGTCCCCGCGTCATCGCCGTCGACGCGGTGCCCGACGATGTGGGCGCGACGTGGCAGTCCGTCGACATCGACAGGGACACCATCGCCTATCTCCAGTACACCTCCGGGTCCACCCGCATCCCGACCGGTGTGCAGATCACCTATCTGAACCTGGCCACCAACGTCGTGCAGGTGATCGAGGCCCTAGAGGGTGAGGAAGGCGACCGTGGCGTGTCCTGGCTGCCGTTCTTCCACGACATGGGTCTGATCACGAGCATGATCTCGCCGATGATCGGCCATTTCTTCACGTTCATGACCCCCGCGGCGTTCGTCCGCCGCCCCGGTCGCTGGATCCGGGAGATCGCCCGCAAGGAGGGCGACACCGGCGGCACCATCTCGGTCGCCCCGAACTTCGCGTTCGACCACGCCGCTGCGCGTGGGGTGCCCAAGGACGGCGAGCCACCCCTGGACCTGTCCAACGTCAAGTGCATCCTCAACGGCAGCGAGCCGATCTCGGCCGCCACGGTGCGCAGGTTCAACGAGGCCTTCGGTCCGTTCGGCTTCCAGCCCAAGGCGATCAAGCCGTCTTACGGCCTGGCCGAGGCGACGCTGTTCGTGTCGACTACGCCGGCCGCCGCGGAGCCGAAGATCATCTCGGTGGATCGCGATGAGTTGAACAATCATCGCTTCGTTCCGGTGCCCGACGATTCGCCGAAGGCCGTCGCGCAGGCGTCGGCAGGCAAAATCGGCATCGCGGAGTGGGCGGCCATCGTCGACCACGAGGCCGCCACGGAGCTGCCCGACGGACAGATCGGTGAGATCTGGATCAGTGGCCAGAACATGGGCACCGGTTATTGGGGTAAGGACGAGGCGACACGCGAAACTTTCCAGAACATTCTCAAGTCGCGGACCAACCCGTCGCACGCCGAGGGCGCGGCCGACGACGCGACCTGGGTGCGCACCGGTGACCTTGGGGCTTACCACGACGGCGAGCTCTACATCACCGGCCGCACCAAGGATCTGGTGATCATCGACGGCCGCAACCACTATCCGCAGGACCTCGAGTACTCCGCGCAAGAGTCGTCGAAGGCACTACGCACCGGATTCGTCGCGGCATTCTCGGTGCCCGCGAATCAGTTGGCCGACGAGGTGTTCGAGAATGCGCACTCCGGTCTCAAGCGCGATCCCGACGACACGTCCGAACAGCTTGTGATCGTAGGTGAGCGCGCCCCCGGTGCCCACAAGCTCGACATGGGACCGATCGCCGACGAGATTCGTGCCGCCATCGCGGTGCGCCACGGCGTGACGGTGCGCGACGTGCTGCTCACCGCTGCCGGCGCGATCCCTCGAACGTCCAGCGGAAAGATCGGCCGACGCGCCTGCCGCACTGCATATCTCGACGGGAGCCTGCGCGCCGGCAAGGTGGCCAACGCGTTCCCCGACGAGAGCGACTGACGCTGTACCCCACTTACACACGACACCGGCGACCGACGGACGCCGAGTCGATCGCGAGGTGACTTGAACATGGCTGACGCACAAGACGATTCGCAACCCGTCGGCGACGAGCCGACGCCGGAAGAGTCGGTGGCCGCCCGACCGACTCCGGACATGACGGTCGCGGAAATGCGCGAGTGGCTGCGCAACTGGATCGGCAACGCCACCGGCCAGTCGCCTGACGCGATCAACGACTCGACGCCGATGGTCGAGTTGGGCCTGTCGTCACGTGACGCTGTCGCGATGGCCAGCGACATCGAGGACCTCACCGGTGTGACGCTCACCGCGACCGTGGCGTTCCGCCACCCCACCATCGAGTCGTTGGCGACCGTGATCATCGAGGGTGAGCCCGAGATCGAAGACGCCGGCGACGATGCGGACTGGTCACGTGACCGCGAAGTCGACGACATCGCCATTGTGGGCATCGCCACCCGCTTCCCCGGCGACATGAACACCCCGGACGAGACGTGGCAGGCGCTGCTCGAGGGCCGCGACGCGATCACCGACCTGCCCGAGGGGCGCTGGGAAGAGTTCCTCGACGAGCCGCGGATCGCCGAGCGGGTCGCCAAGGCCCGCACCCGCGGCGGCTATCTGACCGACATCAAGGGCTTCGACGCCGAGTTCTTCGCGCTGTCCAAGATGGAAGCCGACAACATCGATCCGCAGCAGCGGATGACACTCGAATTGACCTGGGAGGCACTGGAACACGCCCGCATCCCGGCGTCCAGCCTGCGCGGTGAGCGGGTCGGCGTCTACGTCGGGTCGACGAACAACGACTACAGCTTCCTATCGGTGGCCGATCCCTCCGTCGCGCACCCCTACGCGATCACCGGCACCACGAGTTCCATCATCGCCAACCGCGTGTCCTACTTCTACGACTTCCGCGGCCCGTCGATGACCATCGACACCGCGTGCTCGTCCTCGCTTGTCGCCGCGCATCAGGGTGTGCAGGCGCTGCGGTCCGGTGAGGCCGACGTCGCGATCGTGGGCGGCGTGAACGCGTTGATCACGCCACTGGTGACCGTCGGCTTCGACGAGGTCGGTGGCGTGCTGGCGCCGGACGGCCGGATCAAGTCGTTCTCGCAGGACGCAGACGGCTACGCCCGCTCCGAGGGCGGCGGCATGCTGGTGCTCAAGAGGGTCGCCGACGCACGGCGCGACGGCGACGAGATCATCGCCGTCATCGCGGGAAGCGCGGTCAATCACGACGGCCGGTCCAACGGTCTGCTGGCGCCCAACCCGGACGCGCAGGCCGAGGTGCTGCGCAAGGCGTACAAGGACGCGGGCATCAACCCGCGCGACGTCGACTACATCGAGGCGCACGGCACCGGCACCATCCTCGGCGACCCGATCGAGGCGGACGCGCTCGGTCGCGTCGTCGGTAGGGGCCGAGACGCCGACAAGCCTGCGCTGCTTGGTGCGGTGAAATCCAATGTGGGACACCTGGAGTCGGCGGCCGGCGCGGCGAGCCTGTCGAAGATGGCGCTGGCGCTCAAGAACAACAAGATCCCGCCGTCGATCAACTATGCGGGTCCCAACCCGTACATCGACTTCGACGCGATTCACATCAAGGTCGCGGACTCCGTCACCGACTGGCCGCGCTACAGCGGCCACGCGATCACCGGTGTCTCCGGCTTCGGCTTCGGCGGCGCCAACGCGCACATGGTGTTGCGCGAGGTGCTGCCGTCGGATCTCGTTGAGCCCGAACCGGAACCCGAGCCCGAGCCCGAAAAGGCCAAGCAGTCCGACGCCGACGCTGTATACGTCGGCGGGGTGCGGATGGATGAGTACGGCGAGTTCATCGACGACGATGAAGCTCCGCTTCACCTTACCGAGGATGAAGAGCCTGAGCTGCCCGGCCTGACCGACGCGGCCAAGCGGCTGCTCGAAGTCGCGCGCGAAGAACTGGAGCTTCAGAAGAGGCGACTGCTTCCGTTGTGCCGCTCGCTGTTTCAGGCTTCCTCACCTCGCGCAAGAAGGCGACCGCCGCCGAGCTCTCCGACTGGATCGACAGCCCCGAGGGCCGGGCGTCGTCGCTGGAGTCGATCGGCCGCTCGCTGTCGCGGCGCAACCACGGCCGGTCCCGCGCGGTGGTGCTGGCCCACGACCACGACGAGGCCGTCAAGGGCCTGCGGGCGCTGGCCGATGGCAAGCAGAACCCGAACGTGTTCACGGCGGACGGCCCGGTCACCAACGGACCGGTCTGGGTGCTGGCCGGGTTCGGCGCGCAGCACCGCAAGATGGCCAAGAGCCTGTATCTGCGCAACGAGACGTTCGCCGAGTGGATCAATAGAGTCGACGCCCACGTGCAGGACGAGCTGGGTTACTCGGTCGTCGAGCTGATCCTCGACGACTCGCAGGACTACGGCATCGAGACCACGCAGACCGTCATCTTCGCGATCCAGATCGCGCTCGGTGAGCTGCTCAAGGCGCACGGCGCCAAACCCGCTGCGGTGGTGGGACAGTCGCTCGGCGAGGCCGCCGCGGCGTACTTCGCAGGCGGACTTTCGCTGGCCGACGCCACCCGCACGATCTGCTCCCGCGCCCACCTGATGGGCGAGGGCGAGGCCATGCTGTTCGGCGAGTACATCCGGTTGATGGCGTTGGTCGAGTACTCCATCGACGAGATCGAGACGGTGTTCGCCGACTTCAAGGATCTCGAAGTCTGCGTGTACGCCGCGCCGACCCAGACGGTCATCGGCGGCCCGCCGGACCAGGTCGACGCGATCATCGAGCGCGCCGAATCCGAGGGGAAATTCGCCCGTAAGTTCCAGACCAAGGGTGCCAGCCACACCTCGCAGATGGACCCGCTGCTCGGTGAGCTGGCGGCCGAACTGCAGGGCATCGAACCGCACCCGCCCACTACGGGCTACTTCTCAACGGTGCACGAGGGCAAGTACATTCGGCCCGGCGGCGAGCCGATCCACGACGTGGACTACTGGAAGAAGGGGCTGCGCCACAGCGTCCACTTCACCCAGGGCATTCGCAACGCCGTGGACAACGGGCACACCACCTTCCTTGAGCTGGCGCCGAATCCGGTGGCGCTGATGCAGGTGGGCCTGACGACGGCCGCGGCCGGCCTGCACGATGCGCAGCTGATCGCGACGCTGGCGCGCAAGCAGGACGAGGTCGACTCGATGACGACCGCGATGGCGCAGCTGTTCGTGCACGGCCACGATCTGGATTTCCGAACCCTCTTCGACAAGGGCGAGTACGCGAACATCCCGCCGACCCGGTTCCGGCGCAAGCCGCACTGGCTGGACGCCAAGTTCACCGGCGACAGCTCGGTGATGATGCCGGGCAACCACGTCGCCACGCCCGACGGCCGCCACGTCTGGGAGTACGCCCCGAAGGGCGACCCGGACGTCGGCGCGCTGGTGAAAGCCGCGGCGGCGCAGGTCCTTCCGGATGCGAAGCTGACGGCGTTCGAGCAGCGTGCGGTGCCTGGCGAGGGTGCCCGGCTGGTGACGACGCTGACCCGGCATCCGGGCGGCGCGACCGTCCAAGTGCACGCGCGCATCGACGAGTCGTTCACGTTGGTGTACGACGCGGTCGTCGCGCGGGCCGGCCACGCCGTGGCGCTGCCGACGGCCGTGGGCGCGGGAGCCGCGATCAGCGCATTTACGACGGCGCAGCCGGCCGCCGAGGAGCCCGAAGATGGTGCAGAAATCCTGGAGGACAACCTGACACAGGGCGCGAATCTCGGTGCGGGCTTTGCCAAGTGGTCACCGGGTAGCGGTGAGACGGTGCGCGACCGGCTCGGCGCGATCGTCGGCGGTGCGATGGGTTACGAGCCCGAGGACCTGCCGTGGGAGGTGCCGCTGATCGAGCTCGGCCTCGACTCGCTGATGGCGGTGCGGATCAAGAACCGCGTCGAGTACGACTTCGACTTGCCGCCGATCCAGCTGACCGCCGTGCGTGACGCGAACCTGTACAACGTCGAGAAGCTGATCGAGTACGCGATCGAGCACCGCGACGAGGTCGAGCAGCTGCACGAGCACCAGCAGGGTTTGACGCCCGAGGAGATCGCTGCCGAGCAGGCCGCGATGGTGGCGGGCACCGCTCCTACGGTGACCGTCGAGCCGGAAGCCCAAGCGCCGGTGGACATTCCGCCGCCACCTACCAATCCTGCAGGTCCCGACCAGCCGTCTGCGGCGTCACTGGCCGCGCTGGGCCCACGCGCGGAGCGCAGGGGAGTGCTGACGCAGGAGGCAGTCACCGAGGCGCTGGGCGCCGACGTGCCGCCCCGCGAAGCGGCGGAGCGTGTCACGTTCGCGACGTGGGCCATCGTCACCGGCAAGTCGCCTGGCGGCATCTTCAACCCGCTGCCCGCACTCGACGACGAGACCGCCGAGAAGATGGCGCAACGGCTTTCGGAACGCGCGGAGGGTCCGATCACCGCCGAGCAGGTCAAGAGTGCTCCGACCATCGAGGCGCTGGCGACCATCGTGCGCGAATACCTCGAGGCTGGTGAGATCGAGGGGTTCGTCCGCACCCTGCGCGCGCCGAAGCAAGGTTCCGACAGGACCCCCGTGTTCGTGTTTCACCCAGCGGGCGGTTCGACGGTGGTGTACGAGCCGTTGCTCAAGCGGCTGCCGCCGGACACCCCGATGTACGGCATCGAGCGAGTCGACGGCTCCATCGAGGAGCGCGCCGCTGAGTACGTGCCGAAGCTGCTGGAGATGGGCGGCAACGGACCGTTCGTCCTCGTCGGCTGGTCGCTGGGCGGCGCGATGGCCTACGCGTGCGCGATCGGTCTGAAGCGTGCGGGTGCCGAAGTGCAGTTCGTCGGGCTGATCGACACGGTGCGTCCCGGCGAGGAGGTCCCCCAGACCAAGGAGGAGACCCGGGCCAGGTGGGACCGCTATGCGCTGTTCGCCCAGCGCACGTTCAACGTCGAGGTCCCGCCGATCCCGTACGAGCAGCTCGAGGAGCTGGACGACGAGGGCCAGGTGCAGTTCGTGCTGGACGCGGTCAGCCAGAGCGGCGTGGCGATCCCCGGCGGGATCATCGAGCACCAGCGGACGTCCTACCTGGACAACCGGCTGCTCGAGACCGCCAAGATCGAGCCCTATGACGGCCACGTGACGCTCTACATGGCCGACCGCTATCACGACGACGCGATCTTCTTCGAGCCGCGCTACGCGATCCGCCAGCCCGATGGCGGCTGGGGCGAGTACGTCTCGGAGCTGGAGGTCGTGCCCATCGGGGGCGAGCACATCCAGGCGATCGACGAGCCGTACATTGCGAAGATCGGCGCGCATATGAGCGAGGCGATAAACCGGATCGACGCTGAGGAGAAGCAGGCGAAGTGACCGTAGAACCGTCTCCTGCCACCACAGCCGAGAAGCTGGCCGAACTGCGCGAGAAGCTCGAGCTGGCCAAGGAGCCCGGTGGAGAGAAGGCCATCGCCAAGCGGGAGAAGAAGGGCATCCCGAGCGCCCGTGCGCGCATCCATGCGCTCGTCGACCCCGGCAGCTTTCTGGAGATCGGTGCGCTGGCCAAGACGCCGGGCGATCCCAACGCGCTGTTCGGCGACGGCGTGGTCACCGGGCACGCCACCATCAACGGCAGGCCGGTCGGTGTCTTCAGCCACGACCAGACGGTGTTCCAGGGCTCGGTCGGCGAGATGTTCGGCCGCAAGGTCGCCAAGCTGATGGAGTGGGTGGCGATGGTCGGCTGCCCGATCGTCGGCATAAACGACTCCGCGGGCGCCCGTATTCAGGACGCGGTGACCTCGCTCGCCTGGTACGCCGAGCTGGGCCGCCGCCACGAGCTGCTGCGTGGCCTGGTCCCGGAGGTCTCGATCATTCTCGGCAAATGCGCTGGGGGAGCGGTGTATTCGCCGATCCAGACGGATCTGGTGGTGGCGGTCCGCGACCAGGGCTACATGTTCGTCACCGGTCCGGATGTCATCAAGGACGTCACCGGTGAGGATGTGTCGCTGGATGAGCTCGGCGGCGCCGACGCGCAGGCCCGGTTCGGCAACATCCATCAGGTCGTTGAGGACGAGGCGGCCGCGTTCCAGTACGTCCGCGACTACCTGAGCTTCCTGCCGCCCAACACATTCGACGACGCGCCGATCGTCAACCCCGGCCTCGAGCCGGAGCTCACCCCGCACGACCTCGAACTCGATTCGATCGTGCCGGACAGCGACAACATGGCCTATGACATGCACGAGATCCTGCTGCGGATCTTCGACGACGGCGACGTCTTCGATGTGGCACAGCAGCAGGGGCCCGCGATGATCACCGCGTTCGCGAGGGTCGACGGCAGGTCGGTCGGGGTGCTCGCCAACCAGCCGATGGTGCTGTCGGGTGCGATCGACAACGAGGCCTCCGATAAGGCGGCGCGTTTCATCAGGTTCTGCGACTCCTACAACCTGCCACTGGTTTTCGTCGTCGATACGCCGGGCTTCATGCCCGGTGTCGAGCAGGAGAAGGGCGGCATCATCAAGCGGGGCGGCCGCTTCCTCAACGCCGTCGTCGAGGCCGACGTGCCGAAGGTGACGATCACCATCCGCAAGTCCTACGGCGGGGCTTACGCGGTGATGGGGTCCAAGCAGCTGTCGGCCGACCTCAACTTCGCGTGGCCGACGGCGCGGATCGCGGTGATCGGCGCAGAGGGCGCGGCCCAGCTCCTGATGAAGCGCTTCCCGGACCCCAATGCGCCCGAGGCGCAAGAGGTCAAGCGCCAGTTCATCGAGGGCTACAACCTGAACATGGCCACCCCGTGGATCGCCGCCGAGCGCGGGTTCATCGACGCCGTGATCCAGCCGCACGAAACCCGCCTGCTGCTCCGCAAGTCCATGCGGCTGCTGCGTGATAAGCAGATCACGCGGGTGCAGCGCAAGCACGGCCTGACCCCGATCTAAACCGCAGCGAGGGATGGGTCCATGCCGGTAGCCGAAGGCGAGGTGGTCGCGGGGTACACGATCCTGCGATCGCTGGGTGCCGGCGGGATGGGCGAGGTGTATCTGGCCCAACATCCGCGGCTGCCGCGACGCGACGCACTCAAGCTGCTGTCGGCGTCGGTCTGTTGTGAAAGCGAATACCGGGAACGGTTCAACCGCGAAGCCGACATCGCGGCCACGCTCTGGCATCCGCACATCGTCGAGGTACACGACCGTGGCGACGTGGACGGCCAGCTGTGGATCTCGATGGACTACGTCGAGGGCACCGACGCGGGGCGCTTGCTTGCCGAGCGCCATCCGGACGGCATGCCCCCCGATGAGGTGGTGCGGATAGTAACCGCGGTCGCCGACGCGCTCGACTATGCCCACCAGAAAGGCTTGTTGCACCGCGACGTGAAGCCTGCCAACATCCTGATGGCAAACCATGACGCCGAGGACCAGCGGATCATGTTGGCGGACTTCGGGATTGCCCGCCGGATCGGCGAATCGAGCACACTCACCGGCACGAACATGACGGTGGGCACGGTCGCGTACTCCGCACCCGAGCAGCTGAAGGGCGAGGAGATCGACGGCCGCGCCGACCAGTATGCGCTTGCCGCGACGGCCTTCCAACTGCTCACAGGCACGCCGCCGTTCCAGCACTCCAACCCGGCGGTCGTGATCAGCAAGCATCTCACCGCCGATCCACCGCATATCGGCAGCCGCCGACCCGAGTTGTCCAGCCTCGGACCGGTTTTCGACAAGGCGCTGGCCAAGTCGCCGAAGGACCGATATGACCGGTGCATCGACTTCGCCCGCGCGCTCGCGCATCACATCGGCACCGAGGAACGCCAGCGCAGCGCCGACGCGACCATGGTGGCGATCCCGACGACGGGCCCACGGCACGCGAGGCTGGAGGCCAACCCGCGTCGGCGCATCCTGCTGGCCGTGGCCGTCGCGCTCGTCGTGATCGCCCTCGCCGCAGTAGGTTTCGTGCTGTTCGACCGCAGCCGCGAGCACACCGCAGAAGCCAAGCCGCACCCGTCGTCAGCACCGTCCACGCCCGCCCAGGCGACACCGGGCGCTGTCACGTTGCCGGTGGTGGTCGTCGGCGCCAACTGCGCGACGTTGGGTGCGGCGGGCATCACCGAAGGCGGTGCGCCCGCATACTGCGCACATCTGCCGACGACGAATGGCACGATCTGGTCGCTGTATCCCGGTGAGATCTCCAGCCCCACCGTCACCGCCGGGCCCAACGACGAGGTGTATCCGTCGGAGACCGAGGGGCCTGTCCTGGTGTGTATGGAGCAGACCGGCCAGAGCAGGCTTAGCTGCCACGACGACATCCTGCAGGGCAACGCGTCGGCTAACCCGACACCGTCGTCGTAGGTGCGATGAGTTTTGTCCTAGCCGGTTGTCAGAGAGATCATGAGAAAAATCACCGCAGGACTGTTCATCGCACTCGACGGCGTCGTCGAGGCGCCGGATCAATGGCACTTCCCGTACTTCAACGACGAGATGGGCGTCGCGGTCGGCGGTCAGCTCGGCGCGTCCGACACCATCCTGCTCGGCCGCGATACCTATGACAGCTTTGCGGGCGCGTGGCCGGATCGCGAGGTCGGCGGCGGCGAGGACGCGGAGTTCGCGAAGAAGCTCGGCGACACCCGCAAGATCGTGGTGTCGCGCCAGGCGCTGCAGTTCACCTGGCGCAACTCCGAACAGCTCGACGGTGACCTCGTCGAGGCGGTCACGGCCCTGAAGAACGAGCCGGGCGGCGAGATCGGAATGAGCGGCTCGGTGTCGGTGGTCCGCCAGCTGCTGGCCGCGGGACTGCTCGACGAACTGCACCTCCTGGTGCACCCGATCGTGGTCGGCAAGGGCATGCGGCTGTTCGACGATGGCGAGTCGATCCCGTTGAAACTGCTGTCCTCTCAGACGTTCGAGACCGGGGTGCTGTACCTCGTGTACGCCAGGGCCGAGGCGCCCGCCGCTACGGGGTACGACGAGGCCAAGACGCACCTACCGCAGAGCGGCTAAACAAACCGAACCCGCGACGTCACGGCAGCCGACCACCGGCATAGCGTGCTGGCACTACAGATAGTGCAGGGAGCGCCCGGCGTCAGATCTCCGGCAGCTCGAGCCAGTCGTCGACCATGAAGGCGTCGCCCCGCGCGACCACCGTCGCGCCGCCGGAGCCCGGATAGTGCGCGGGGACGACGGCAGCGCGGCGACGGGAGGCTTCGGTCAACAACCGCTTGCGCGTCACCGCCGCTGCCTCGAAGTCCTCGTCGAACGCGCACGGATCCGTCGGCCGATGCAACTGGATCGGGCAATGAGTCAGGTCTCCGACGAACACCGCGGGCTCGCCCGCGTCCAGCCACAGCACCGAGGACCCCGGGGTGTGTCCCGGAGCGGCCCGCAGCCGAAGGGACTCGCTGAGTTGATGTTCGCCGGACCACAACTCCATCTGGTCCTCGACCGGAAAGACGCTGTCGCCGAACATGATCCGCCACCCCGCCTGTCGCGCGGCGTCGGCCGCGCTGCGTGGCGCCGACCAGGTGTCAGCGTTATCCGGGTGGAAGTACCGGTAGTCGATCTCCGGCATGACATAGCGGGCGTTGGGAAACGTCGGAACCCAGGAGTTACCGCGACGCATGGTGTTCCAGCCCACGTGATCGGAGTGGATGTGCGTGTTGATGACGACGTCCACGGCGTCCGGCTCGACGCCCGCAGCACGCAGTGAGCCAAGGAAGTCGGTATCCAGATGATCGATCGGCGGCATGGCGGGGCGGTCGCGGTTGTTGCCCGCACCGGTATCCACCAGCACGGTGAGCCCGTCGACTTCGACCACCCAGGTTTGAAGTGCGATCCGCCAGCCGGCGTCACCCCAGAACGTCGGGGTGTACTCGGCAGCCAGCTCCCGCCACTCGTCGGCGGGCGTCTGCGGAAACAACTCATGGGAGAGCCCGCCGACCTGCAACTCGACCACGCGGGTCAGCGCCGCGTTGCCGAGTTGAATGCGGTCGGTCACTCAGGGTCCGATGCGGATCTTGCCGGGCTTCCACAGCCCGCTATGGGTGGCGGTGCCGAAGTCGAACTGCGCGGGCTGCGCATCGACGATCGTGTCGAACTTGCGCAACGAGCCCCAGTCGCGACCCCAGTCATGTGAAAGGTACGTCGCCATCACATCTGCCCGCAGCAGCAGGTCGGTGATGCCGAGCAGGCCCCCGTTGAGGCCGTCCTCCCAGGTGTCGGTGTCCTTGCGCTTGGCGTTGTAGTCCGGGGTGATCCGGAACCTCGGAATCTCCGTCACGCCGTTGGCGTGCAGCATTGGGTGCTGGCACGGGAAGGCAAGGCCCACCGCCCAGTCCATCAGCACGGGCTGCTGCGAGCCGACGTATTCCTGCACCGACCGCAGTTCCGGCACGCGCGGCGGGGTGACCGCGATCCAGTCGCCCGGCGTCAGCGACAGATCCTCGGCGACAACCCGCACCGCGACAGCGTCGGCAGGTATCTGCGCTCGTGGGTAACGCAGGTTGCGCCATGACGGGACCGGCCCGAGGTCGTAGGGCACCAGCCTGCCCGCGGGAACGGGCGCACCGTCGGGGCCCGGGCGCGCGTATTCCAGTTCGACCTTCTGACCATCGGTTCGCCCGTTGAACACGCTGTCGCCGGTGATGGTGCCCGCAGCGGTGATGACCACAAGGGGATGCGCGTCGTCGGGACGGGGCAGTTGATACCAGGCCGAGGTCAACCGGCTCTGCTGTTGCGGACCCTCGACATACGTCCCCGCCAACGGAACTCGCGCGGGGTCAAGACCGTACGGCAGCGGCACGGTCGACCCGTTGACGCCGGGCGTCTTGAGCTTGGTGGGGTGGTCCCAGTCGTAGTCGGTGCCCGGCATCGGCCGGTTCTGCCGGATCGCCTCGGCGACAATCTTTTCCGGCACACCGTTTGGGGTGAAGCCGACCGGTCCGACACCGCCGAGCGGGCCGAGCGGACCGTAGTTACCGGGCAGCGGCGTCAGGAAGCCGTCGTTGGTGTCGGGCTCGACGAGCACATCGTCGGCCAGACCGCAGCCGCCGGTGAAGGCGCGCAGATTGGCCCACGCGTTCGAGTAGGTCGGGTACTGGCGCGCGATGCCCGCCACCATCGACCCGACGAAGACCACCACCATGAAGCCTGCGGCCAGCGGGATGGGTGCGGCCGTCAACGCGCGCGCGATGCGCCCCTCGCCGCGGTCGCGCGAGGCGAAATGCAGCCAGGTCGCGTAGATCGCGGTGATCGCGAACAAGATGAAGAAGATGAAGCTGACGGTGAGGCCCGCGATCTTCGGCGTCGCGTTGTTGAACGGCACACCGTAGCTCGACACATACCACCAGCCGTTGGTGGTCGCAAAGCACAACGCCATCGTGAAGAACACCGCGGCGAGGAATGCCATCCTGTTGCGCGACCAGCGCATCACCGCAGGCGACACCAAAACCGTGACCACCGCCGCCATCGCCGCGCCCACCGCCGCGAACAGGCCGAAGTGGTGCACCCACTTCGTCGGCGTGAACATCAGGAAGAACATGGTGCCGAGGATGACGCCCATCAACCGCCACACCGGGCCGCGCGCCACCCCGGGAACGCGCTTGCGCCGCAACATGATGAACATCGCCGTAAACAGGCACAGCGCGGTGATCAGGAAGCCGAACCGCCGCGACAGCGATCCGTCGACGGTCGGCAAGATCAGGTAGTAATAGCGGAGGTTCTCGGTGTACCACGGCTGACTCGGTCCGATGGCGGTGCGAATCCTGGTGGCTTCCAACACCGTTGCGAAGGTCTGATCTGCGAACACCACAGTCAGCACGACGGTGCCGGCCGCGAGCAGCGGCGCAACAAGCGGCCAGGTGCCGACGATGCGATGCCGCTTCACCAGGATTCGCAGAATAGGTCGGCCGCCGGCCAGCAGCGCGGCGACCGCGATCAGGCCGGTCGGTTGGATACCCAGAGTGAAGGCGGCGGTCAGGATCGCCAGCGCCGCGGGCGTCATGCGGCTCGAGATGATCGCGCGCTCGATCAACACGTAGGTGATCAACGCGCCGGTGGCGATCTGCCCCTCGGGGCGCAGGCCGTTGTTGAACGGCATCCAGGCGGCCAGCAGCACCAGGCCGGCCGCCCACACCGCGGGCTTGCTCGCTACCACCGCGGGCCCGAGCCGGGGCAGCACTTCGCGAGACAGCAAGAGCCAGCACACGATCCCACACACCAGGTCCGGCAGCCGGATCCAGATGCTCGCATCGCTGACGCCGGTCATCAGCGCCAGCAGGTTGTAGTACCAACCGAACGGGTCCTCTGGACTGCCGAACCAGCGGAAGTAGTTCGACATGTAGCCGGCGTGCCCGGCGACGCGGGCCATCTGCAGGATGTAGCCGTCGTCGGAGGAGTTGGCGCCGATGACATGCCACACCAGAAAGCCGCCGATGACGACGACGTCGGTGGCGGAGAAGGTACGCCAGCGCTCGGGAATCCACCGCTGCATCCGGTGCCCGTCGAGCCGGTCCAGCCGCCACAGCGCGACCAGCGCGACGATGGTCGCGACGATGGCCAGCACCATCGCGGCCAACTTCAAAGCCGTTGGCTTGGTGGAGAACCGGGTGTCGATGACGGCAGAAGCGCTCAGCCCCGGCGGCGCTGGCCCGGTCAGGTCCGTGAAGATGCCGACGATCGAGGGGCGCAGGTTCGGGTCGGCGAATCCGGTCCGCTCTTCCTTGCCTGTCGTCGGATCGGTGAGGCCGACGAACCTGGCGAAGGTGCCGGCCTCCGACGAGGTGATCTCGATGCGCTGACATTCGGGAGCAATGACTCGCGCCCTGGACACGCTGGCGACCACGACGTTGCGGTCTGTGATGTCGACGCGCTGGCTGTTGACATTGACGAACAGCGACTCCAGGGCCGCCTGCTTGCCGTTCTTCGGCGCTGTCCCGAGCACCATCCCCCCTGCAGGGGGCATCGACCGGATCACGTCGCACGGCACGGTCACCGTCATGGTCACCGGCACCTGCGAAATCAGGGGCGCCGTAACGTTGTTCAGCTGACCGTTCTGCGGCCAGTTCAACGTCGCGGTGGTCTGCACGACGGGCAGCAGCGGCGTGGCCACCGACAGCACGAAGCCGATGAGGCCGGCGATCGTCGCCGTCCAACGGGCGATCTTGACGTCGCGTGTCACGGCCCTCCTCCCGGCTCGACTCCGGCTCGCTCCGGTCCTCGCTCGTTCCTCGCTGCGATCCTCACTCGCCTTCGTCTCGCGCCTCACGGCAAGGCCCTGATCGGTCCGCTGCGGCTCCAGCCGAACACGCGCTGCCAGCCTTGATCGATGACGGCGTTGGGCGCAGCAGACGCAGGCACGACGCGGTCGTAGCGCTCGATGGACCCCCAGTCGCGGTACCAGTCGTCGCGCAGGTAGGTCGGAACCGAGGAGGTGCGCAGCAGCGCCTGGATGAACAGGAACGGCCCGCCGTCCTCTGCGGACTGCCACTTGTTCGACGACACCACCACCTGTTTGAAGTTCGGCAGGATGCGGTACTGCGGAAGTTCCGCCACGCCAAGGTGTTCAGAGAACGGGCGCTGGCACGGGAAGTTCGCGGCCGTGGCAATGTCCATCAGCACCGGTGTCTGCGATCCCAGGAAAGCCTGTGCGGTCTCGAGCACCGGCACGCGGGGTGGTGTGAACGCGAACCACTGGTCTTCGCTGAGGTTGGGGTCGTCTGCGACGATGCGTGCGACGTTGGCTTCCGGCGGCGCCCAAGCGAGCGGGAAACGCAGGTTGCGCCAGGCTTTTTGGGCGAAGACGTCGATCGGCTCGACCAGACCCAGCGCCTGGAAGCTTCCGTCGGGCCGGTGCACGCCCCACTGCAGTTTGAGGTGCTGGCCGTAGTTGAACCCGCCCTCCTCGTCGTAGTACCAGATCGCTCCCGCGGCGGCGACGGTGACCAGGGGCCGGTCCGGCGTGCGTGATGGCAGTTGATACCACGCCGAGGTGGCTTTGGCCGCAACGGAGTTCTCGCCGTAGCTGCCCATCACCGGCACGCGTTTGGGGTCGAGCCCGAACGGCAGGAAGACCCGCGAACCGTTGACCCCCTCGGGGCCATAACCGCCTCCGGTGCCTGCCGCATATCCGATGCCGACGTTGGGCTCGTTGGGTGACCCGTCCGAGTTCACGGTTCCTGGGTTGGCGGTCACCGGTTCAGGGGGCTCGAGGGTGTCGCTGACGCCGTTGGGCGTGAACCCAACCGGATTGTCTCCGCCCAGTGGACCGTACTGCCCGAATCGTTGCCCCGAAACGGGTTGCAGCAGGCCGGCATTCGTGTCCGCTTCGACCAGAACGTCATCGGCCATCGCGCAGCTGGTGTTCGAAAGTCCGGATGCGAGCGCGTCGACGTTGGCCTTGGCCGTGGTGTAGACGGGGTAGCGCTGAACGGCGCCCTTGGCCATCGAGCCCACTTCCAGCACGACCATGATGGTCGCCACCACCAGCAGTGGCGTGGACGCCAGCACCCTGTTGCGCCGGGTGTTGGCGACTTCGATGTGCCCGGTGTAATCCATCCGGAAGTGCAGCCAGCCTGCGAGCAGGCCGGTCACGATCGCCAGCGCCAGGAAAATGCCCGTCACCGGGATCCCGAAGATCACCGGCTGTTTGTCGAACCACGGCACACCGTAGTTGCCGACGTAGAACCAGCCGTTGATACCCGAAGTCGCCCAGGCCAATACGAAGAGCAGTGCCGTCACATACAGCGCCAGGTTTCGACGGCTGTGCAGCCCGACCCTGGCGAATGCGTATGCCGATACCCCGCCCAGCGCGCCTGCGAGACCGGCGAATGCGCCGAACTGCACCGCCCACTTGGTCGGGGTGAACGTCAGCAGCAGCAGGCCGACGGCCGTCGCGCCGATGAGCCGCCAGACCGGGCCCGACGCCATACCGGGGACACCACCGCGCCGCAGCAGCACCGCGAGCATGCCGAAGAGGCAGAGGAACAGCACCAGCACGGCGAAGCGACGGGTCAGCGAGGACTCGACGCTGTCCTCGACGGTCAGGAAGTAGTAGCGCAGGAAGTCCTGGTACCAGGCGATGGTCGGGCCGACCTTGTACTTGATACGCGCGGATTCGGCGACTGTGGCCAGCGTCTGGTCGCGGAACACGACCACGAAGATCAGCGCGAGCGAAGCGGCCAGCGGCGCCAGTTGGGCGAGGAGCCCGTCGACCCCACGCCTGCGCCGGATGACCCGGGCCACCGCCCGCCCGCCGACCAACAGCGGCGCGAGCGCGATCAGGCCCTGCGGCGCGAGCGTCACACTGAAGACCGCGACGATGATCGCGACCGCGGCGGGCCACAGCCGGCGGGTGGCGATCGCGTTCTCGACCAGCACCCACGCCGCGAGCGCGCCGAACGCGATAAGCGGCTCCGGCCGCAGGCCGTTGTTGAACGGCAGCCACGCAGCCAGGAACACCGCTCCCGCTGTCCACGCGGCGACGCGGTTCTTCGCCAGCCGGCTTCCCAGCCGCGGCAGCACGCAGCGACTGATGATCAGCCAGGTCCCGATGGCCGCCGCGGTGGCGGGCAGCCGCATCCACACGCCTGTCGTGCTGATCGCCGCCATGTGGGCGAGCACCGACTGGTACCAATCGAACGGCGCCTCGGTGGCGCCGAAGAAGCGGAAGTAGTTGGCCGTGTAGCCCGCATCGCCAGAAACTCGAGCGATGGTGAGGTTGTAGCCGTCGTCGGAAGAGATGGCGCCGATGACATGCCACAGCAGCAGGATGCCGATGACGCCGATGTCGAGGATCCACGTCGACGCGCTCACGCGCCAAAATCGTCGCCAGGCGAGTCGAATACGTGACCGGAGCTCCGGCTGAATGCCGCCGCCTAGGCGGCTCCGGTGGTCCAGCACCGCCAAAGCCACGATCGAGGCGATCACACAGATGACGCCCAGCACCATCACACCGAGCTTGAGTGCCGTCGGCGATGTGATGAACCGGGTATCGACGTCCACGCGAGCCGACAGTCCCGGCTGAGCCGCCACCTTGAGATCGGTGAACACGCCGGTCACCTGAGGCTTCTTCTCCGCGGCCAGCGTGCCGGTGGCGCCGGGTATGCCGATGAAGTCGGCGCCGACGCCGCCGGGGTTCGCCCACACGTGCAGGGTGCTGCAGGCGCCGGATGCCACAGCGGGCCGAGGCGCCACCGCGGCCACCGTGTCACGGAACACGACGACGACGACAGCGGTGTTAGCGGTGACGAAGAGGCCGTTGCGGCTGGCATCGATGCCGGCAGGCGGATTGGTGGCGAAGACCACACCGCCCGCCGGAGGCAGCGTGGCGACCGTCCGGCAGGGGATCGAAGCGTCCAGTGCCCGCGGGGCGCCGGACACCAGCGGCGCGGTGATGTCGCTGATCATCCCGTCCGGCCCGGGGGCCTGCGGCCAGGCAATGGTTGCGGTGGTCTGCTTGACCGGCAGCAGTGGCACCAACCCGCACAACACAACGCCCGCGATGCCTGCGACGACGGCGATCAGCCGGACGATGCGGTGGGCAGGCACGAGGCTCGATGGTATGCGACGTACCTACGTCCGGTGACGATGCCGGGCCGGGACGACCCGGGGGAGACGCGGGCGACAAGCTAGTAGCGCAGCGGCGCCGGGCTCCAGAGTCCGCTACGAGTTGCCGAACCGAGCTCGAGGCGTGCCGGTCGGGCATTCGGGTAGTACAGCGTGAGCTGCTGCAAAGCGCCCCAGTCGCGGAACCAGTCGTTCTTCAAATAGGTCGGCAACGTGGTGGATCGCAGCAGGAGTTCGGTGATACCCAGCGGGCCGCCACCGAGGTTGTCCATCACCGGCGAGTTCGCTTCCGCCCCGAAGCGGTCGGGCAGGATGCGCCACTTCGGCACCTCGATGACGCCGTACTGATGGCCGAACGGGCGCTGGCACGGGAACGCCATGCCGACGAGCCAGTCCAGCAGCACCGGGTCCTGCGAGCCAACGACGTCCTGCAGGGTGCGCAACTGCGGGATGCGCGGGGGTGTGACGGCGATCCAGTGCTGCGGGTTGAGGTCGTCGTCGGTGGCGACAAGCCGGATGCGGGTGGCGTCACGCGGTATCGCCGCCATCGGTGCCCGCAGGTTGCGCCACGCGGGTGCCGACCCGACGTCGGCGAATCCGACGCCGCCCGCGGGCTCACCCTTGGCCGCTTGTTCGTCGTTGGCCCACTGCACGACGACCTCGCCGGGGTCGAAGCGTCCGGCCGCGGAAACGACCAGCAGCGGGCCCCTCTCGTCTCGCGGCGGCAGCTGATACCACGCCGAGCGCAGCTCGGCCGGTTGCTGGGTGCCGCCGCGCCAACTGCCCATCACGGGTGTGCGGGCGGGATCGAGGCTGAACGGCAGCCGCGCCCGGGAGCCGTTCACCCCGGCGCCTGCGGTGGTGCCGCCCTCGGTGCCCGCCTCGTTTGCACTGACGGCCCCGGTTTCGGTGTCGGCGAAGTTGGTGGTACCAGGGTTCTCCATCACCGGGTCGGCGGAGACGTCACTGGGAATGCCGTTGGGGCCGAAACCTTCCGCTGTGACCGCGCCCAACGCCTCTCCGGCCGGTACTTCGAAGGGGTTCAACAGTCCCGCGTTCGGGTCCTGTTCGACAAGGACGTCGTTGGCCAGCCCGCAGGTCTTGCCGGTGAGCGCCTCGAGGTTCGAGCGGCCGTTGCTCCAGGCCGGGAATTGCTCCGTCACACCCAGGGTCAGGGTCAGTACCTCGAACAACACCACGACCCATGTCGCAATCGCCAACGGGCTCTGGGCGATTCGCTGCCATCGATGCCGGGTCGGCGGTGAGTCGTCGCGGCCGGAGAAGTGGTACCACGCGGCCAACAAAAGGGCGAGGAGCGAAAGGCCAAGCAGGAAGGTGGTGAAGCCGAAGTGCCACTCAGGTAACTGGTTCGACCATGGCACACCGAAGTTGGAGACGTACCACCAGCCGTTGACCGACGCGAACGACAACGCCATCACGAACAGCACCGCGGCCGCGAACATGGCGCGATTGCGCCGCGACCTCATCGCGGCGGCCGTGACCGCGACCGCGGCCAACGCGCCGAGTGAACCCGCGAGGCCGGCGAACACGCCGAAGTGATGCGTCCATTTGGTCGGGGTGAACATCATCGCCAGGAACGAGATGATGGTGACGCCGACGATGCGTCGGCTCGGCCCCAGCGCGGTACCGGGAATCCGCCCCTTACGCAACGACATTGCCACCGACACGGCCAGCGACAGCAACAGAGTCAGCACCGCGAACCGGCGTGCCACCGAGCCGTCGGGGCTGGTGGTGAACAATCGCTCGTAACGGATGTGCTCGTCGAACCAGCTGAGGCTGGGCCCGACCGCGGACTTGAAGGTGCTGGCCTGGATCTCACCGATCAGCGTCTGGTCGCGGAAGATCAAGATGATCGTCACCGTGCAGGCGGCCAGGATTGGTGCCAGCAGCGCGAGGTAGCCGAATCGCGAAGTATGCGCGGCCACAATGGTTTTCAGTGGACCGACAGCAACAAGGAGGGCACCGACCGCCGCGATGCCGGTGGGCCCGGAGAACAAGGTCAGCGCGCCGATGATGATCGCGATGGCCACCGGCAGCAGCCTGCTGGTGGCCACACCGCGTTCCACCGAGCACCAGGTCAGCAGGATGCCAAGGGCGATGATCGGTTCCGGGCGGAGCCCGTTGTTCAGCGGCAGCCAGAACGCGAGGAAGATGCCGGCCGCCGTCCACGCCGCGGCCGGGGTGGTTTTGACGGCGTGGCCCAACCGCGGGATGATCTCGCGGCTGATCAGCCACCAGCACGCGAGCGCCATGACCAGGGTCGGCAATCGCACCCAGGCGCTGTTGGTGCTGACATGTGCCCACAGCGCGAGCAGGTCGTAGTACCAGCCGAACGGCGCTTCGGGAGTGCCGAACCATCGGTAGTAGTTGGCCATGTAGCCGGCGTGCTCGGAAACCCTGGCCATAGTGAGGATGTAGCCGTCGTCGGATGTGTTGGCGCCGACGAAGTGCCACCACACCAGCACGGCGATCACCAGGCCGTCGAGCGGTCCGACCGACCACCACCGTCGCGGCAGGAAACGCTTGACCCGCCTGCCATCGGCGGTGTCGAGTACGTGCAGTGCGCCAAGGGCGATCACGGTCATCGCGACGCCGATGATCATCGCCAGCATCTTCAGCAGCGTCGGTGAACTGCTGTAGCGGGAATCGATTGTCGCCGAGAACTTCAGGCCAGGCGGGGCAGGCCCGGACAGATCGGTGAAGACACCGACGATCTGCGGGCGGAAGTCATAGCCACTCCGTTCGCCTCTCAACGGCTTGCCGGGGGCGTCGGAATCGGGTCCCTTCACAAGGCCGACGAACTCGCCGGTGACCTTGTCGGCGTGCGCGGTGAAGGTGAGTTGTTGGCACGCCGGGCTGAGCACCTGGCTCAGCGGCGCACTGACCACCGGAGTGTTGCGGACGATGACGAGCAGATCGTTGTTGACCCGTTCGATGAGCAGCCCGCGGTCGACGGCCTTCGGCGCCTGCTTCGGCACCGTCGACAGCAGCACGGTCTTGCGTTGGTTCTGCGGCCCCATCAGCCCCGCGGCCGCACTGCACGGCACGGTGATGTTCAGATCGGTCGCGACATATCCGATCAGCGGCGCGTTGACGCTCTGCAGCACGCCGTTCTGCGGCCAGTTGAGCTGCGCGGTGGTCTGCGTCACCGGCAGCAGGGGCGTAGCGATCGCCAGTGCCGCGCCGAGCAGCCCGGCGACGATGGCGATCAGGCGCGCGGTGCGATGGTTGCCCGCGGCGGTCACGGGGCTTGATGGTAATTGGCCTGCTTGCGGCGGTGCTTCTGTGGCCATCATGGCTTCCTGATGGCGAGCACGAACGGTCCGATGTCGGAGACCGCGAAGCGCGGGTCATCGAACAACGCCTTGTCAAGGGTGACGTGATAGCGGCGGACGTTGGGCTGATTGGGGTAGACGTCCGCCGCCAGGCGCAGGGTATAGGTGTCGTTGGCGCCGCGACGCATCAGGAACACCGTAGGCGGCTTCCAGGGCAGTTTGTCCAGCGCGGCGATGAACTGGTCGGCGTTGGTGAGCGTCGCCCAGCCTTCGATCGCGGCCGCCCGCTGGTCGAACTGCGCGAGCGGGTTCGCGTAATGCGACGTCAGGCCCTGGAAGCCGTAGTACGGGTAGTAGGACAGGAAGCTGTAGTCCGCGGTCAGCACGACGGTTTGGTTGCGCGGCTGGCCGGTTACCGCCTGGATCTTGGCGTCGATCTCGCGGTAGTACTGCTCCGCGCCCGGTGGCCGCCGGTCGGCGCGTTGGCCGTATGCATCGGTGTCTGTGTAGGCGACGACGATGTCGGGCTTGAGCACGTTCGGAATGTCCTGGCAGAACCCGAGTGCACCGGCCGATCCGAGAACCGCCGCTGCGACCACGACGCGCCTGCCGACTTCGGGCCGGCATCTGCCTGCGATCGCGAGTGCCGCCTCGACAAATCCGAAGGCGCCGGCCGCGGCCAGCAGCACCGTCAGTGTCGGCTGTAAGCGGAACGACAGCAGCGTCGTGCGCGCAAGCGTGGTCAGCATCGACAGCAGCGACCAGGCGTAGACCGCCAGCACCGCGATCGTGAGGGCGCCTGCACGCGTCGACGAGCGGGCGCGAACGGCGAGCCAAAGCGTGCCGATCATGCAGAGCCCGCCGAGAAGCGTGAACTGCAGCATCGGGAAGGACAGCTCTGCGCCGTCGGCGGGCAGGTAGTGCTGCGCCGTGCCGGAATCGGCGGGGTGGCCGTTGACTGCG
This sequence comes from uncultured Actinomycetota bacterium, assembly GCA_963698965.1. Taxonomy (GTDB): domain Bacteria; phylum Actinomycetota; class Actinomycetes; order Mycobacteriales; family Mycobacteriaceae; genus Mycobacterium. The sequence goes on along the minus strand of CAVOSY010000026.1, from coordinate 102,359 downwards.
GCGACCAGGTACGGGCCCCATCCGATCAGCGCGATGGCCCCCGCGATGACGGCGATGACGAAGAGCCGCAACAGCGGATCCCATTTGCGCCGTGCCACCGCGACGACCATCGCCATGAACGTCAGTGTGAACGCGGCATAGGCGAGCAGCAGCGTATAGAACAGAGCGGAGATGCCGAGGAAGACGCCGACGCCGACGATTGCGGTCCATCCGCCGGACCGAGAACCACCTCGCAGTCCAGACCACGCCAGCACGAACACCGGAGGCAGCAGGACCGCGATGATGGCGGCGTAGGGCTCGGCGGGTGAGTACGCCAAGGTGGCCGCGGCGGTGGCCGTCGACACGATCAGCGCGTACTCGAAGCGAATCATGCTGGCCCACAACACGAGGGCCAGCACCACGGCGATCGCGACGGAGGTGATGGCCCACGGCTTGAACATCTCCCACGCCGGTGTGCCTGTCAGCGCGGCAAGCCGGCCGCCGATCCAGAACCAGCCCGGCGGATAGAACGGCGGCAGACCGTAATACGTCATGTCGTGGGGGCCTGCTGTGTCGGTGAGCCGGGTCAGGTACTCCGTGCGGAACTGCTGGTCGACTGAGATTCCGTACAGGTAGAGCTTGGTTGCGCCGAGCGGCATCGCCAGCGTGACGACCGAGAACGTCGACAGGAACACGAGCGCGAAGGCCCGTGCCAGCCATTGACGTCCGCGACGCCACAGCCATCCGCTTGCCAAGAGTCCTGCCAGGCAAGCGAATTGACCGACCGTGGTCAACGCGTGCAGCTGGTTCGACGAGTTGTAGGCAGGCCACTCCACCCGCGATATCGCGACGAGGGAGATGACCGCAACGACCACCGCCACCGCGACCGCCACCGCCATCTGGCCGAGGACGGCCAGCGCGCTGCGCATCGCTAGATGGGGAGCTTGCGGAAGATGGGTCGCGGAATGTGTCGCAACACCATCATCACGTACCTGAACGCCCCCGGCGCCCATACCAGTTCCTTGCCTTTGGCTGATGCCGTGACCGCCAGCTCGGCCACGTCTTCCTTGTCGACGGTGAACGGCGCTTCCTTGGTGCCCGTCGATTTCCAGTGCTCGACCGTCGTCGTGGTGCGCACCTGCCCGGGCCTGATCACCAGCACCCGAACCCCGTACTCGCGCAACGCCTCTGCGAGGCCCAGGTAGAAGCCGTCAAGGCCGGCCTTGGTGGAGCCGTAGACGAAGTTGGACCGCCGCACCCGCTCGCCCGCTGCCGAGCTCATCGCGATGATCCGGCCGAAGCCCTGCGAGCGCATCTTCTCACCTAGCAGTACACCGACCGAAACGGCTGCGGTGTAGTTGATCTGGGCGATCTGCACGGCCTTGCGCTGGTTCTGCCACAGCTCCTCTGCGTTGCCGAGGAGACCGAATGCGACGATGGCCACGTCGACGTCGCCTTCGGCGAACGCCGCATCGATCACCTTGGGATGGCTCTCTGTGTCGACGGCATCGAAGTCGATCACTTCGACCGACTTGGCGCCGGCAGCCTTCATCTGCTCGACGGCCTTGTCGCGCAGCGGGTCACCGGGCACGACGCCGAGCACGATGCGCGCGGCGGCGTTGCGCAGATAGCGCTCGCAGATGGCCAGCCCGATCTCGGACGTGCCGCCGAGCAGCAGAATGGTCTGGGGGTTACCCACGGCATCAAGAACCATTGCGCACCATTTAGAGCAGCTCCAAGCGTCGGGCCATGTCGGAGGCGAACACGCCGTTGGGATCGACCTTGCGGCGCACGGCAATCCATTCGTCGATTCGCGGGTACATGGCGTGGAAGGTCTCGGCGGTGGTGCGGGAGTCCTTGGCGGTGTACAACCGGCCACCGAACTCCAGCACCCTGCGGTCGAGCTCGTTGAGGAATTCGTTGAGCCCCGACTTGATCGGGAAGTCCACGCAGACGTTCCACCCCGGTATCGGGAAGCTCAGCGGCGCTTGGTTTCCCGGGCCGAACAACTTGAATACGTTGAGGAACGAATAGTGACCGGATTTCTGGATGTCGACGATGATGGCCTTGAACTCGTCGACTGCCTCGGTCGGCACCACGAACTGGTACTGCCCGAAGCCCGCAGAGCCGTAGGCGCGGTTCCACTCACCGAACATGTCGAGCGGGTGGTAGAACTGCGTCAGGTTCTGCACCTTGCCGCGGTAGGTGCCTGACTTGCGGTACCACAGTTCGCCGATCGGGCCGAAGGTGTACTTGTTGGCCAGTCCGTTCGGGAAGATATCGGGCAGCGTAAGCAGCTGCGGCGCATCGAATCTCAGCGGATTTCGCTGCAGCTTCTCGGGCAACTGCTCGAGCCGCGCCAGTGAACCACGCGATATCGCGGCGCGGCCGAGTTTGGGCGGCGCGCTGATCGCGTCGAACCACGCGCTCGAATAGGTGTAGTTCCCCTCGCTGCCGTCGCTGTGGAATGCGATGGTTTCATCGAGGGTGTTGGTGACGTCACCGTCGGCGATGAAATAGGCCGTCTCGGTGGGCGTCATCTCGATCGTCGCCCGCATGATGATTCCGGTCAGCCCGTTGCCGCCCACTGTGGCCCAGAACAACTCGCTCTCAGGGCCGTCTGGTGTCAGCCTGCGGATGTCGTCGCTAGCGGTGAGCAGGTCGATCGACCGCACGTGGTTGCCGAAGCTGCCCGCGCTGTGGTGGTTCTTGCCGTGGATGTCGCAGGCGATCGCGCCGCCGACAGTGACCTGGCGGGTGCCGGGCAGCACCGGCACCCAGAGCCCGAACGGCAATGCCGCCTTCATCAGGGTGTCCAGGCTGACGCCGCCGTCGAGGTCGACCAGGTGCGTGTCGCCGTCGATGGTGTGGATCCGGTTCAGCGCGGTCATGTCGACGACGAGGCCGCCGCCGTTCTGGGCGTTGTCGCCGTACGAGCGGCCCAGTCCGCGCGCGATCACCCCACGCATGCCTGCCTGCGACACCGCTTTGGCGATCACCTCGGCGTCTGGGGTCGACAGCACCTGCGCCACGCTCGGCGCGGTGCGGCCCCAGCCCATCAGCCGCCGGGTAGTCGTCTCAAACATCGTGACGAGGGTACCGCCTGACGCCGTCGGCTCAGCGCAGCCGGAATATCACGGCACGCTGGACGATGAAGTTGATCACAGTCGCGGTGCCCTGGGCGATGACGAATGCCACCGGCACGGCCCAGGCGCGGTAGTCGAGCAGATGCAGGCAGAAATGATTGAGGCCGACCTGCACGGCGAAGGTCACGCCATAGAGCGCCATGACGGCGATGAACCGGGCGGTGTTGGGCTCTGCCTGGAACGTCCAGCGCCGGTTGATCAGGTAGGCCGTGATGGTGCCGAAGACGAAGCTGATCGCCTTGGCCAGGTCGACCTGCAGGCCCACCGCCTTATAGAGGAACACATACAGGCTGAAGTCGACGATCGCCGAGAGACCGCCGGTGACGATGAACCGCCACACCTGGGTCTTGAGCGTCAGATTCGGCGTCATCGGAGGCTCGGCCACCCGGGCAGCTTAGCCAGCCAGGCCGCTGGCCCCCAGCACGCCGCGCAGCGCCTCGACGGCGCCACCGAATGCGTGCTCGGCGGGGGCGGCAAAGCCGACGATGATGCCGTCGCGATTGGCGACGTCGGCCAGTGGGTGGCGCATCCGCGACAGGCCTTGCAGCGCGATGCCGGCCTCGCCCGCTCGTCGCAGCACCTCGTGCTCGCTTCCGTCGGGGAGGGTCAGCAGGACGTTGACGCCTGCCGCCAGCCCGCTGATGCCGACGTCGAAATCGGCGAGCGCCTCGACGAGGGCGTCGCGGCGGCGGCGATAGCGCGCGCGCATCCTGCGAATGTGGCGGTCGTACTGACCGCTGCTGATGAACTCGGCCATCGTGAGCTGGTTGACGGCGTCGACGTAGAACTGCTCGCCACCAGCGGCGTCTATGACCGGGCCGACCAGTTCGTCGGGCAGCGCCATCCAACCGAGCCGCAGCGTCTGCGCCAGGCTCTTGCTGGTGGATCCCATGTACACGACCCGGTCGGGGCACAGTGCCTGCAGTGCGCCGACGGGTTGGCGGTCATAGCGGAACTCCCCGTCGTAGTCGTCGTCGAGCACAAAGCCCCCGGTCCGTTGCGCCCATTCGACGACGGCGGTGCGCCGCGACGGGTGCAGCGGCATGCCCTGTGGATTGTGGTGGGCTGGGGTGAGTAACACGGCGGGCACGTCCAGCCCGTCGAGATCGCTGACCACCGCGCCGTATTCGTCGAGGCCGATCGGGATCGTCGACGCTCCGAGAGCATCGATGGCGTCGCGGAAGATGTGCAGCCCGTAGGCCTCGACCGCGATCGGACCGCCGATGGCCCGTGTCAACAGTTCGACCGCGTGCCGGACGCCTGCGCAGATCACGATCGACTCCGGCGATGTGCGCACGCCGCGCGCCCTGGCAAGGTATTCGGCGAGCGCATCGCGAAGTTCGGGGCGCCCGCGCGCATCTCCCATCCGCAGCGCCTCGGTGGGTGCGTTTGCCAGCGCTCGGCGGGTGGCGGCCACCCACGCGGTGCGGGGAAACTCCGACACGTCGGGCGAGCCAGGCATGAGGTTGTGCGTCGGAACGACGCGCACGCCGCGCGGTGTGGCGGGCGCGCCCGACCCGCCGACGTTGACGACCCAGGTGCCCGCGCCCTGCCGCGAGGCGAGCCATCCCTCGGCGACCAGCTCGGCATAGGCCTCGGCCACGGTGTTGCGGGCCAGTCCGAGGTCGGTGGCCAGGGTGCGCGACGGTGGCAGCATGGTGCCCGGTGCCAGCCTGCCCGATCGCACGGCGTCCCGGAGGGCGGTGAGCAGCACGTCCCGGGCGCCGCGGGCGCCGGGGATGATGGTCTGGCGCAGGTCCAGGTGCAGATCACGGCTGCCCGGATTGGCCCACGAATCCATAGCAGGATTGAACCATGCAGATGGGACTTTCAGCATTAGCGTTGGTGACATGACACAGACACTGGAAACCCAACCGACCGTCGACCGGCTGAAGATTTACAAGACGTCACCCGAGTTGCTCGACGCGATGATGGCGCTGAGCGCAGCTGCGGCCAAGGACGTCGAGCCGGAACTCGGCGAGCTGATCAAGATCCGCGCCTCGCAGATCAACCACTGCGCGTTCTGCCTTGACATGCACGTCCGCGACGCCCGCAAGCACGGCGTGAGCGAGCAGAAGCTCGACGTGCTGGCGGCATGGGAAGAGGCGGGCGGCCTGTTCAGCGAACGCGAGCGGGCAGCGCTGGCGCTGACGGAGGCCATCACCGAGCTCGGCGACGGCCACGTCCCAGACCAGGTATATGCAAGGGCCGCAGCGGTTTTCACCGAGCGGGAGCTGGCGCAGGTCATCGCGATGGCGGTCACCATCAATGCGTGGAATCGCATCAACGTGACCGCCCGCCTCGAACCTCGGGCGTCGCTGAAATGAGCCGCCGCATCAACATGAACCGGGTATCGCCCGAGGTGTACGAGGCGATGCTGGTGCTCACCAACGCGGCCGCGAAGGACATCGACCCGGAGCTTGCGGAGCTGATCAAGATCCGCGCCTCGCAGATGAACCACTGCGCGTTCTGCCTCGATATGCACACCGCCGACGCCCGCAAGCTTGGCATCAGCGAGCAGAAGTTGGCATTGTTGCCCGCGTGGCAGGAGGCGGCGGGCACCTTCACTGAGCAGGAGCAGGCCGCGCTTGCGTTGACGGAGGAGATGACAGATCTCACCCGCCGCCATGTCTCCGACGAGGTGTATGCGCGTGCGGCGGCGGCGTTCTCCGAGCGTGAGCTCGGTCAGGTCATCGCGATGGCGCTGACGATCAACGCCTGGAACCGCATTGGCGTGACAACGCGCCTGCCGCTGCCCAAGCGCTAATACGGTCGAGGGGTGCAGACCCGGTCCGGTGCAGAAATCGTCGTCGACGGCGACGTGGTTTACAAGCTGCACCGGCCGGGCACCGACCCCAGTGCGTTGGCGACCCGGCTGCGCATCGCGGCGGAGTCGGGTTTTCTGCTGACACCACTGGATCCGAGGCCGGAGCCGGTCGGCACACGATGGCGGACCCGCTGGCCCAGAGTGGAAACTGTTGTGCCGCAACCTGAATACGCGCCGTGGGCCGAGGCGGGTCGACTGCTGGCACATCTGCACGGCGAATCGACGACCATGCGGTTACCACACGGGTGGCCGCAGCGGCTGCGGCGCATGCTGCGATCCACCGACGACGCCACCGTCCGGCGGGCGGCCGCCGAGCTGCCCCCTGAGGTGTGGCGGGCCGGCTCTCCTGACCGGCCTGCGACGCTTGTGCACGGCGACTGGCATCTCGGCCAGCTCGGCCGCCTGCCCGCTTCCGAGCCCTGGGTGCTGATCGACATCGATGACCTCGGGGTCGGTGACCCGGCGTGGGACCTCGCTCGGCCTGCGGGTTTCTGGGCGGCCGGGCTCGTCCCCGACGACCACTGGGTCACGTTCCTGGAGGCATACCGGGGCGCCGGTGGACCCGCCGTGCCGCCGGGTGACCCGTGGCAAGTGCTCGAACCGTTCGCTCGCGCAGCCGTAGTGCAGGCGGCCGGCCGCCATCCCGACGACGCATTGCTGCGGGCCGCCTGCGCGAGGATGCTCTGAGTTCAGCCGCGACCCGTCGAATCGAGAAGGGCGCAGTCGTGTTCGAAGATCGATGAGACCGCGTGAAGACTCGACATGAGATCCCCGAACCGGCTCTGCAGCGCCTCCCGCTGAAGTGGCGTCGGAGGATCGGCCAGTTCGCTTTCGGCCCAACGCAATTCGTTTCCGTCGTCGATCAGTGCCCGCAGTGCCAGGGTGAGGTCGGGGTCCGGGGTCGGTAAGGCAGCGGGTAGCTCCTCGATGATCCGGCCAGTGATCCGGTCGCAGGCACCGCGGACAGCCGCCTCATCCCCGCGCTTGAACGCCTCGTGACTACATCGAACTCGGCAACAGGAACCCGAGCGTGTACATGGAGTCGGTGTGCCCGGTGTCGGCGGCGCGCTGAAGCCATCGGCGCGCGCCTCCTCGATATTCGGCGGCGCGATCGACTTCGCGTACAGGTATCCGAGGTTGTACATCGCGTCGATGTGGCCATCTTCGGCGGCCCGCTCGAACCAGTGCCGGGCCGCCTCGATATTCGGGGGTTGCGTCAGATCCGAGTGCAGGACGCCGAGCGCGTACATGGAGTCGACGTGTCCGGCGTTGGCGGCCTTCTCATACCAACCCGCGTGCCGCGCCGAGGTCTGGCGGGTCCGTCTCAATCGAGCACCGGCGCCCGAGGGCGTACATGGTGTCGACGTCCTCGTCGCCGGACCGTCGCAACCGCCGCAGCATTTCAGCCCACTAGCTGGAGAAGAACAGCCGGCCGAATCCCTGCTTGCGGTAGTGCTTGTTGCCGCGGTGTCCCCAGCCAGGGCCGTAGTCGTAGCCGTGCTGAGCCTGAGGCGGCGGCGGAGGCGACTGGACGAACCGGTTCTCCATCTGGGTGAGCGCCTCGAGCTCGCCGAAGTCCAGGAAGATGCCTCGGCAGGTGTCGCATTGTTCCAGATGGATGCCGTTGCGCTCATAGGTCTTCATGACGCCGGCGCACTTCGGACACAGCAGCATGTTCCCAGCGCCGGGCGATGGTGCGGACTTCGGTGGTTCGTATGGCGGGATGCTCATATGTCGATAACGGCGGAGCACCCTGTGAAGTGCCTGGGAGTCAGAATTGTGGTGGGGAGGCATCAACGTTTCGGTGGGGGCGGCGAGTTGGGGGAAGAACCGCGCGCCGGCCGATGTGGTGGTGTGGATGCGGCCGTTGGGGGTGGTCCACACAATGGTGCCGTCGGGGTGTTGGCGCACCGTCCAGCCGGTGTGGAAGGCCTTGAGTAGGTGACGGCACCGAACTACTGAAGAACCTTTCAAAAGTATCCCGTGCCCCCTATGTACCGGTTGTCCATCGCGTAGCGCAGCGTCGGGCTCGCCGCGCTAGTACGCCATGGGCTCGATAGGACCCGCAACCACCGAACGACCTATTACCGCAGGGCGTTTGCAAACTGAAACAAGTGCTGTGGGGTTCTTGGATTCGGCCATCAGCGACAGCATCGTGGCGAAGACTGTAGGCCGTGCGGTGATCCGAACCGTCCCGCACAAGCGGCAGGGTCGCTGCCCATTTCTTAGGAGGAAGAAATGAAGTTCGTGGTTTCGCTAACCTTCCGGCTAAACGGCTCCGTAGCAGAAAATGAAGCGGCTGCAGGGCGAGTCTTGGACGTGTATTCCAAGTGGACGCCACCTGCCGGCATGACAATTCACCAGCTAGTGAGCCGGGCCGACGGCGCTGGCGGGTTCGCCGTCGTGGAGACCGACAACGCAGCCGACCTGATCGACACCACCAGCAAGTTCGCTCCCTTCGCCGATTACGAGATCTACCCAGTAGTCGACATCGCCGATGGCGTGCGGGTGTCGCAGGAAGCCATCGCATTCCGGGAATCAATCAAATAAACCGCGATACACCGAAAGGGGTCGCTCCTGGTGGGCGGCCCCTTCACCGTCTTGACGACGTGGCCGGTGCAGCGGATGCTCCGGTGGGGCCGCGGACGCCTGCGTCGCAAGCGATGACGCCTGGCGCTCCCTGACGTGCTCATCGCGATTCGCGGTGTCGAGGAACCGCACCTTCGCGGGCGGTTCGGCGCAGACTACGACGAGTACCGGCACCACGTTCCGCGGTGGCTTCCGCGGGTCACCGCGTGGAAGCCGAGCACGCTTTACTTAGACCCAGTACGGCACGCGGGCCCGGTACTGGCGCATCGCCAACGCGGCGAGGATCCAACCGATCACGGTCAGCGACAGCACCACTACCCAGTGCCGCAACTCCTGATCGGCGCCGAGCAGCGGCGCGCGCACGATGTCGAGGTAGTGCAGCAACGGGTTGAGTTCGACGATCTTGGCGTACGAACCGGCGCCCTGCTGCTGCAGCGTCGACTCGTTCCAGATGATCGGCGTCATGAAGAACAACAGCTGCACCAGGCTGAACAACAGGGGACTGATGTCACGGTATCGAGTGGCCAGGATCCCGAAACACAGTGACACCCATATGCAATTCAGCACGATCAAGCCAAGTGCCGGGATGACCGCGAGGTCGGTCCACTTCCACGGCTTGGGGTAGACGATCGCGATGACCACGAAGATGACGATGTTGTGGGCGAACAGGATCATCTGCCGCCATACCAGCCGGTAGACGTGCACGCTCAACGGTGTCGGAAGTTGTTTGATCAAACCCTCGTTGGCGACGAACACCTCTGCGCCCTCGAGGATCGAGGCGTTGATCAGGTTCCAAATGATCAGGCCCAGCGTGACGTATGGCAGATGCTCCGCGAGCGGCAGCTTGAAAAGCTTCGAATACAACAGCCCCATCGCGACCGCCGTGGTACCCGTCGCGATCGTGATCCAGAACGGGCCGAGCACCGAGCGGCGGTAACGCTGCTTGATGTCCTGCCAGCCCAGGTGTAGCCACAGCTCGCGCTTGCTGAACCCGGCGACGAGGTCGCCCCAAGCGCGGCTCATCGTGCGCGATTGCGCAGCCGCGTCGGTGAAGGTCACGGTGCAGGCCTTTCAAACTTCTCGCGACGACCCAAGCGCCGCAACCGGATCCACTCCCGCAGGCCGGCTGGATCGCGCCGCGACACCAGGAAGTACCAGCCGAAGCGAATCCATTCCTGGAACACCAGCTTCCGCATGCCGGGCATGGACTGCAGATAGCCGCGGTTACGGTACGTGAAGAACCGCTTCGACGGGTCGTCGGGGTACTGCGTGTGCATCCGCCCGCCGAGGATCGGCTTGAACTCGTCACTGCCCTGCGGATGCAGATACACCGCATCAAGACACGTGCCGAACGGCAGCCCCGTGCGCACCAGCCGCCGGTGCACCTCGGTTTCGTCGCCGCGCACGAAGAGCCTGAGATCCGGCACGCCGACCGCCTCCAGCGTAGACGCGCGAAACAGCGCTCCGTTGAACAGGGACGCGTAGCCCGGCAGCAGATCCTCTGTGCCCGTGCGTAACTCGCTGACCCACCGGCGCCACACCAGCCCCCGGCGCAACGGGAACGCCAGCCGCTGTGGGTCCGCCATGTCGCAGACCATCGGTGATACCTCGGCAAGACCGTGCGTCGAAGCACATTCCAGCAGCGTGCCGAGCACTTCGGAATCCAAGGGCCGCCCATCGTCGTCGGCCAGCCACACCCAGTCCGCACCCAGCGCAAGCGCGTGCAGCATGCCCAGCGCGAAACCGCCTGCGCCACCGAGGTTTCGGCGTGACCCGAGGTAGGTGCTCGCGACTGGCTGGCCAGTCACGATGTCGCGCACGCGCGCGTCATCGTCGTTGTCGACGACGACGAGGTGATCAGGCGCGCGGGTCTGCGCACACACTGCGTCCAACGACTTGGCGAGTTCGTCCGGACGTCGATGCGTGACCACCACCGCGCACACCGACTCAGTCATTCGCGGCGCTATCTGCTCTTCGCGCCAGCGGCTCATCGCCCTCTCGGGCGTTCTCTTCCAGCACCTCTCGCACGTGCCGGGCGGCGTCCTCACCCTCGTACGCGCGCACGACGTCCTCGATGCCGCCGGTCATCTTGACCGTGCCATGGTCGATCCACATCGCGGTCTTGCACAGTCGGGCCAGAAATTCGTTGGAATGGCTTGCGAACACCAGGATTCCAGATCGCTCGACCAGGCTCTGCAGCCGCGACTGGGCCTTCCTGAGGAAGTCGGCATCCACCGCCCCGATGCCCTCGTCGAGCAGCAGGATCTCCGGGTCGATGCTGGTGACCACGCCCATGGCCAACCGCACCCGCATACCGGTGGAGTACGTGCGCAGCGGCATCGACAGGTAGTCGCCGAGTTCGGTGAACTCCGCGATCTCGTCGACCTTGGCGAGCATCTGCTTGCGTGTCTGGCCGAGAAACAGCCCGCGGATGATGATGTTCTCGAACCCTGAGATCTCCGGGTCCATCCCCACGCCGAGGTCGAACACCGGAGCCACCCGCCCGGTCACCGAGGCCACCCCCCGGGTGGGTTCGTATATCCCGGACAGCAGCCGCAGCAGGGTCGACTTTCCCGCGCCGTTGTGGCCGACGAGTCCCACCCGGTCGCCGAGTTCGAGCGACATCGTGATGTCCCGCAATGCCTCGATGACAACGACGTTGGACTCGTTGCGTCCGATGGCGCCGCCGGCCTTGCCGAGGAACGTCTTCTTCAGTGACCGCGTCTTCGCGTCGAAGATCGGGAACTCCACCCACGCGTTGTGGGTCTCGATATGTGGGACGGGCACGTGACCTACAGGTACTGACCGGTCCCCGACTGCGGTCCGCGCTGGACGCCCATGCCAGGCGGCAGCGCGCCTTGCCGCATCTGCTCCAGCTGCTGACGGGCCGCCATCTGCTGGGCGAACAGCGCGGTCTGGATGCCGTGGAACAGGCCCTCGAGCCAGCCGACGAGCTGGGCCTGCGCGATGCGCAACTCAGCGTCCGAGGGAATGGCATTCTCCGTGAACGGCAGCGTGAGCCGCTCGAGCTCCTCGCGCAGTTCCGGCGCCAGGCCGTCCTCGAGCTCTCGAATGCTGGTGCGGTGGATTTCGCGCAGCCGGTTGCGGCTGGCGTCGTCAAGCGGTGCGGCGCGCACTTCCTCCAGCAGCTGCTTGATCATGGTGCCGATTCGCATCACCTTGGCCGGCTGCTCGACCAGATCGGTCAACGACTTCCCGTTGGCATCCTCTTCGGCCATCACACTTGGATCGCCGCCGATGATTTCGATGTTGTCGTCGTCGGTGTTGGCAGTCATTTTTCCTCTCCGCGCCATTCGTAGATGCGGGCCTCGCCGTTGTCGTAGATCTTCTCCCACGACCGTGACCTATCTAGCGACACTAGCCCGTCGGGCATAACGAACCCGCGGACCACCGGTGTGCTGGTGACCAAGTACCGGATGTTGAGCGCCTTGACCGCCTCGGCGACGCGCGGGTCGTTGTCGGCATCGTCGGCGTAGGCCCAGATGATGAACCGGTGGTAGCCGGGCCCCTGCTGGACCGGGTAGTCGTAATGCGTCCACAGCGGATGCAGGTCGGCGACGGCGTACATCCATGCCGTGCCGTCGGTGTTCCCGTCGGCGATCAGGGTGTTGTGCGCCCCCGGCAACGTGGCCAGGTAAGCCCACGCCTGCAGGTCTTTTGCGTCGACCATCACCCGGTCGTATTTCTCGCCGAACAGAAACTGGCCGCGTGGCAGATATGCGATCCCGATGCCGACGCTCACCGCCACCACGAGGGCGGCCGTGGCGGCGCTCCAGGCCCGCGGACTACCCCGGTCGACCAGTCGGCGCGCGCCCGCGATCACGATCGACGCCAGAGTGAACACCGCGATGCCGACCGCCCCGGTGAGCAGCATCGTGATCACCCCGGACAGCCGCCGCGGGTCGCTGTAGAAGAGGTCGCTGAACTTGCCGGTCAGCGCGCCGATCGGGCCGCCGAAGGGCGCCGACGAATGCACGATCGACACGACCAGCAGCAGCCATACCGCCAGCGGCCACCACACCCGCCGCACCACGAGGACGATGGCGCCGACCGCGGCCAGGATGATCAGCACCCACTGGATGGGGAAGTCGTTGAGGTGCCTGGTGTGCTGCACGACCGCGTCGAACAGCCCGCGCTTCTTGCCCTCGTGCGTGACGAACGCGTGCCCGACGATGATCTCGGCCTGCTGCAGCACACCAAGGAACTGCGGCAGCAGTAGCAGCACGGTCGGGATGGCGATGATTAACAGGTTGACGAAGTCCACGACGCGGCCGCGGACGGGATGCCACAGCGCGTCGAACAGCCACCACCCCGCCACGAACAACACGACCACCACGCCACCGGTGATGTGCACGGAGAACACACCGAGCAGGGCCAGCACCGCGAGGGGGATGCGGTCACGATGTCGCAGCGCGGACACCACCAGCACCATGGTCGGAACTGCGACGCCGTAGGCGGCGAGGTTGGGCATCGAGGCCGTGTCGAACTCGATGTAGGGAAGCGCCGTGAACGACGCAGAGAGTGCGGCCGCGGCCGCCGCGGCGCCTGCCGTGCGCCACTCGTCGGTTCGGCCGCGCAGCCACTGCCACGTCAGCGTCGCGCCGCTGACCGGGAACAGCCAGATCGACGCGGCCAAGGAGTTCAGCGTGTACGACGTGGTCGGCGCGGCGCCGGTTAGCTGGCAGAACACCGCTGCCAGGGCGTGATACGTCGACGGGTAGTACAGCGCCTCGTGGGTCTCGACGTTGCGCAGCTCGCCCATGTGCGTCGGCGATGCCTGGCCGGTGTCGAGGATGAAGCGAATCGTGTTGGCGTGCCAGACCGAATCCCAGTTACTAGGAATGGCTTGCCAGTTCGGCATGCCGCGAAGCGCCGCCAAGCCGATCAGCAAGGCGCCCAGCAGCACGCCTGCCGCCACGACGAGGGCGGGCCCGCGGGATGCGGCAAGGGCCTCGGCGTTGACGTCGCGAACGCGGCCGAGCGCGATCCGCAAACACCACGCGATAGCTGAAACGACCGCCAGAGCAAACAAAGCCGTCCATGCGTTCCACGGGACACCAAGTGCGCCAAACGGAACGATGGCCAGCGCCACAATGCCGTAGGTCAGTGCAGGACCGACTGCGACCGCGGTCGGCCAAGTTAGCCGACCGATACGTGCGACGATTGCCCCGGGGGTCACTAGCAACAACAGCGCGATTAGCACTCCGAACCCCAAGCTCACTGGACTAGTATGGCTGCCCAGGTGACTCGGTCCGGGCACGGCATGGGCAGCGAGAGGGCGCGGCCGGGCATCCGCCAAAATCGTGTCCGTTTGTGGAATCACAGACGCTCTAAGGTGGGCTGGCATGGCATACGACGTCGCCCGGGTGCGTGGTCTGCACCCGTCTTTGGGCGATGGTTGGGTGCACTTCGACGCTCAGCACGGCATGCTGCTGCCCGACTCTGTAGGCCGGGCGGTGTCCACCGCCTTCCGCGGGTCGATGCCGACGCCGGTGGGACCCCATCCGTCTGCGCAACGCAGCGCCGCGGTGCTGGAGGCTGCGCGCCAGGCTGTCGCCGATCTGGTCAACGCCGACCCGCGGGGTGTGGTGCTCGGGGCCGACCGCGCGGTCTTGCTCACGTCGTTGGCCGACGCGTCGTCGTCGCGGGTCGGTCTCGGCTACGAGGTGGTGGTGACCCGGCTCGACGACGAGGCGAACATCGCACCGTGGCTGCGCGCCGCGAATCGCTATGGCGCCAAGGTGAAGTGGGCCGAGGTTGACATCGAGACCGGTGAGCTGCCGAGCTGGCAGTGGGAGGCGCTGGTCACGCGACCTACCCGTTTGGTCGCAATCACCTCCGCCTCGTCGACGCTGGGCACGGTGACCGACCTGCCCGCGGTCACCAAGCTGGTGCACGAGGTCGGTGGGTTGGTGATCGTCGATCATTCCGCGGCCGCGCCGTACCGGCTGATTGACATCGACGAGACCGACGCCGATGTGGTCGCGGTGAACGCGATGGCGTGGGGTGGGCCGCCGATCGGCGCGCTGGTCTTTCGCGACCCGTCGATGATCGACTCATTCGGTTCTGTGTCGCTCAACCCGCATGCGACCGGTCCCGCGAGGCTCGAGGTCGGCACGCACCAATTCGGTTATCTCGCAGGTGTCGTCGCCAGCGTCGAGTACCTGGCGGGACTCGACGAGTCGGCGCACGGGTCTCGGCGTGAACGCCTCTCGGTGTCAATGCAATCGGCGTCGAGCTACATGAATCGGGTATTCGACTACCTGCTGACGTCGCTGCGTTCCATGCCCGCGGTGATGGTGATCGGCACGCCCGAGGTGCACATTCCGGTGCTGAGCTTCGCCGTCAGCGAGGTACCCGCCGAGCGGGTGGTGCAACGGCTGGCCGACAACGGTGTCCTGGCGATCTCCAATGTCAGCTCGCGTGTGCTGGATGTCATCGGAGTCAACGACATTGGCGGCGCGATCACCATCGGGCTGGCGCACTACACGACGACCGCTGAGGTCGACCAGTTGGTCCGCGCTTTGGCCTCGTTAGGTTAATCCGCAACGCGCAGTAGGACTTTCCCCGATACCTCGCCGGATGCCAGTAGCTCGTGCGCGGCGCGGGCCTGCTCGATGGGGAACTCGGCACCGATGATCGGATGTACCTGGCCGTCGGCGATCATCGGCCAGACGTTGGCGACCACCTCGGCGACGATCTCGCTCTTGCTGCCGCGGCCATCGACCGGACGCGACCGCAGTGCCGTCGCGATGACGCCGGCGCGCTTGCCGAGCAGCTTGCCGATGTTGAGTTCACCCGTCACGCCGCCCTGCATCCCGATGATGACCAGCCGGCCGTCGGTGCCGAGAGCGTCGACGTTGCGGTCCAGGTACTTGGCTCCCATGATGTCGAAGATCACGTCGGCTCCGCCTTCGCTGCGCACCCGCTCCACGAAGTCGTCGTCGCGGTAGTTGATCGTGATCTCGGCGCCCAATTCGGCGCACAGGTCGAGTTTGTTGGGTGCCCCTGCGGTGACGGCCACCCTGACGCCGAGCGCGCGGGCAACCTGGATGCCGTGCGTGCCGATGCCGCTGGCGCCGCCGTGGATCAGTAGGAGCTGACCGGCCGACAGATGCGCGGTCATCATGAGGTTCGACCACACCGTGCACGCCACCTCGGGCAGACCTGCCGCGTGAGGCAGCGGCACATCGCCGGGAACCGGCATCACCTGGCCGGCGGGGACGGCCACGAACTCCGCGTAACCGCCGCCTGCCAGCAAAGCACAGACTTGTTGCCCAACGGCCCATTGGTTGACTCCGTCACCGACCCCGGCGACGGTCCCCGACACCTCGAGCCCGAGGGTCTTGCTGGCGCCGGGAGGGGGCGGATAATTCCCCGCGGCCTGCAATAAGTCGGCGCGGTTGACACCCGCCGTACTCACCCTGATGAGGACTTCACCGGTGCCGGGCTGGATATCCGGGATTTCTTGCCAGTTGAGCTTATCGGCTGCCTCGACCACAATCGCGCGCATTGCGCCAACGCTACTACGCGATGAAAACGTCTGGATTTTCCGCACGCAGCTATGCTTGCCTGCTCTACGATAGCGAAATGGAGGGGATCATTGCCGGACGCACCGCCAGCGACATGCCTGGTCTCGATATCGCAGAGCAGAGGTCGTGGCAGAACTTCCTCGACTCGGCGTTGAGAATGTACGCGACCCTGAATCGGGCGCTGGTGGACGCGCATCATCTGACGCTCAACGACGTGCGGTTACTCGATATGTTGGCCAAGTCCGCGACAGGCTCGGCGCGCATGGGTGACCTCGCCGATGGGCTGATGTCATTGCCGAGCCGGGTGACCAGGCAAATCCGGCGCTTGGAGCTGCAGGGCCTGGTGCGCCGCGGTGCCAGCCCTGACGACGGCCGGGGCGTGCTGGCCTCGATCACCGACGAAGGGCGTGTCGCGGTGGCCGAGGCGATGCTGACCTACGGCCAGGGGGTGCGCGCGCATTTTCTCGGCCGACTCTCGCGCCCGCAGATCGCCGCGATGGGCGAGAACTGCAGGCGGATCAATGTCGCACTGAAGGCGGGCGCGCCACCGGCGAAGCTCGGTCGCGTCTGACCCGTGGTGATGTTCGGCCGCGCTTAACCCGTACTCTTGTCGGCGGTGGCGTGGCAGAGCGGCCTAATGCACTCGCCTTGAAAGCGAGAGACGGCCAAAACCGTCCGGGGGTTCAAATCCCTCCGCCACCGCGGTTGGAATTGACGCTTGCGAAAATCGCTGTGGGCAAATCCGCCCGCGCGATGAATCTTGCGGGCGGGAGTGGTCGGCACCCATATGGCGAAGTTCCTGTACTCGGCGGCGATGTCACTCGACGGCTTCATCGCGGGACCTGGTGGCGATGTGTCCTGGATGGCCGATCATCTCGGGCCGAATCCGGTTGTGGACCAGCTGATCGCTCAAACGGGTGCGATCCTCGTGGGCAACCGGACCTTCGGCGGCGACGATCCCTACCAGGGCCAGGAGGGCGAGGGGGAGGTGTTCGGCGGCGGCTGGGACGGCCCACAGATTGTCCTGACGCATCGACCACCGGATGAGCGTAGGCCGGGTGTGACGTTCGTTGGCGACATCGAAACGGCCATCTCCGAATCGCGCGTCGCTGCGGGCGACAAGTACGTCAACGTCCTTGGCGCCAGTGTCGCCGCGCAGTGCCTTGCGGCCGGTGTGCTCGACGAGGTGCTGGTGTCGGTAACACCTGTGTTTCTCGGCGACGGCACCCGCCTGTTCGAACACCCCGGCGGAAAAACGGTGCGCCTCAAGCAGATCAACGTCTCGCACACACGTCAGATAACAAACCTGTGGTACCGAATTGCCGTCTAGGCTCGGTCAGCAAACCCGCGTAGCCGCGCGGTAGCTGCTATCGCGATATCGCGGCGGTCCATCTCCCATCCGACGACCCCAGCGGAGCCGGGCCTTATCTGAGGGCCCGGGCCAGCGCCCGGACACCGGTGACGATCTGCGACCCGCTGAGATTGGCGTAGCCCAGCATCAACCCTGGCGGCGCCGCGTCGGGTGATGCGTAACAGGGCGCAAGCGGCTCGACCCGCACCCGCATTTTCGTCGCGTGATCAACCAGCTCACCGACGGGGAAGCCGTCGGGGAAGCGGATCGTCAGGTGCACGCCCGCGGCCGCGCCGAGTACGTTGGCCTCCGGCAGATACCGGGCCAGCGCCTCTAGCAACACGTTTCGCCTCGTCAGGTAGCGACGACGCATCTGACGCAGGTGCCGGTCGTATCCGCCGGAGGCCAACAGCTTCGCGAACGCGATCTGATCCATCACCGAACTGCCGGTGTCGGCCAAGCCTTTCGACAACGCGACCGGGCCGACGAGTTGCGCAGGCAACACCATCCAGCCGATCCGGAGCCCGGGCGCCAGTGTTTTGCTCGTGGAGCCCACATACACCACCCGGTCGGGCGCGATGCCCTGGAGCGCGCCGACAGGTGCACGGTCGTAACGGTATTCGGCGTCGTAGTCGTCCTCGATCACCAGGTGATCCGCCCTCGCCCAATGCACCAACGCTGTACGTCGAGCTGCGGAGAGCACCACACCGGTCGGTGCTTGATGGGCCGGGGTGGCCAGCACCACCGTCGCATCGCTGTCCGCGAGGCTCGCGACGTCCAGCCCGTCCTCATCGACCGGAACTGGTATGGGCTCGATACCGTTGTGTCGCAACACCATCCGATGCAACCAGAACCCTGGATCCTCCATCGCCAGCGTCTGATCGGATAGCACCGAGGCCAGCAAGGCGATGGCCTGTGTTGCCCCGGAGCACAGCACGATGTGCCGCGGGTCGGCGAGCACGCCGCGAGTGCGCCGCAGATAGTCCGCCACTGCGACGCGTGCAGAGGGCAGCCCCTGCGGTGCGACATAGCCGAATGCGTGCGACTCGATCTCGGTGAGGCCTTGCCGCAGCGCCCGTAGCCAGGCATGCCGCGGAAAGCTACCGAGATCCGGTGAGCCGGGCGCGAAGTCGATGTCGAACTGCTTCGCAGGATCGCCGGCGTCGCGCGGCTGAGCGCCGGCGGCGTCGACGGTCGCCACCCGCGTGCCGGACCCGTGTCTGCTGAGCAGGAACCCTTCGGCGGCCAACTGGCTGTATGCGTCCACCACTAGGCGACGGGAGACACCAAGGTCCGCGGCAAGCACCCGTGTCGACGGCAGCCGCGTCGCGGGCGCCAACCGCCCGGTGCGGATGGCGTCGCGCAGACCGTTGGCCAGCTGGCGGTGCAGCGGTTCCGGCGCGGCCCGGTCGAGTTCGACCAGCAGCTCCGGACCAAAAGTGGTACCCGAAATCGCCATCAAAGTGGAGTCTATCTTGAGGCCATTGAGGATCTAGCGTGAAGATATGACGACGACACCCACGCGCACGAGGACCCGCTACGTCGAGGTGATCCTGATCGTGTTCGGGGTGTACTCGGTGATCCTCGGGCTGTTCATGTTCATCGCCCCAGGGACGTTCTTCGACACGCTGGGAAGCTTCGGCACCCGCAACGACCACTACATCTTCGACAACGCCTCGTTCGAGTTGCCGCTCGGTCTGATGATGCTGGCCGCGGTGCGGTGGCCGTCGTGGCGGGTCCCTGCGCTGGCGTTCGCCTCGCTGCACTGGGGTTTGCACGCGCTCAGTCACATCATCGACCCCCACCACGCGGCGGGAGAGTCGATCGGCTGGCTCGAGGCCGCAGGTCTGGTGGTGACCACCGTTTTCCTCGCAATCGCACTGCGCGCCAGCATCGTTGGGGACGAGCGCTGATGCGGGTGCTGGTGGCAGGGGCGACGAGCGTGCCAGGACTGCCCTTGTTGCGGGAGCTGAATGCCCGCGGTCACGACGTCGTCGGGCTGACCCGCCAATTGGCGAAGACGCCGCAGATCGAGCAGGCGGGCGCCAAACCAGTGGTGGCCGATGTCTTCGACGCAGCCCAGATCGACTCCGTCGTCGCCGACATCGAGCCCGAGGTGGTGGTCAGCCTGCTGACTACGCTGCCGAAGCGAGGGCCCATGCGGGTCAAGGACTTTGAGCCCGCGCGTGAACTGTGGAGCCGCGGGGCGCCGAATCTGGTGACGGCAGCGCAGCGTGCGGGCGTGCGGCGGGTCGTCGCAGAGTCGGTGATCTTCGCCTACGGCTACCCCACGACTGGGGCAGCGCTCACGGACGAGTCCGACCCGTATCCGGGCCCACCCCCTCCCGGTGGCGACGCGATGCTCAAGGCGTTGCGTGACATGGAACAGACGGTGCTGACGTCGGGAAACCACAGCGACACCGAGGGAATCGTGCTGCGCTACGGCATCTTCTACGGTCCCGACGTGCCGCACACCCAGATGTTCACCAGGCTGGTCAAGTGGTGCGCGATGCCCGTCGTCACCGGCGACGGGATCGTGTCGTGGATCCACATCGACGATGTCGCGAAGGCGACTGCCGCTGCCGTCGACAAGGGCAGGGGCGGCCAGATCTACAACATCGTCGACGATCGACCGCAGTCGTTCGGTGACTACGTCCGCGAGCTATCCGCCGAACTGCACCGGCCGAAGCCGTTGCCGATTCCGCGTCGGCTGTTCGGGCTCGTCGCGCCTTACGGGGCGATCGCGTTCGGTGACACCTGGCTGCCGCTGTCGAACGCCAAGGCCAAGTCCGAACTGGGCTGGACGCCTAGTCCGCGGTGACGTCCGGTCACGCGTAGCCAAGCGCGACGTTCTCGGTCCGGATCCGTACGTTCAGCACCATTGCGTTCGCGATGGTGAAGACGATCGCCGTCAGCCATGCCGAATGCACAAGGGGCAGCGCGGCCACTTCCGCGGTCACCGCCGTGTAATTGGGGTGATGAAGGAAGCGATACGGTCCGCGACGCACCAGGGGAGCGCCCGGTATGACGATGAGCCGCGGATTCCAGTGCTTTCCGAGCACCGCGACACACCACCACCGCATCGCCGTGCTGAGCACCACGACACCCACCATCGGCCAGCCGAGCCATGGAATGAATGGGCGGTGCAGTAGTGCGACTTCAGCGATGCACGCGACCAGCAACAGGGTGTGCATGCCGACCATCACAGGGAAGTGACCGCGGCCGAACTCCTTGCCGCCGTTGGCAAACGACCAGTTCGCGTTGCGCCGCGATACGACCATTTCGATGAGTCGTTCGGCACCGATGGCGATGATGAACAAGTAGTACATCGCGGTTTCCCTACCAGCTCAACAAGAGCAGCTCGAAGCTGAATCCCGGACCCATCGCGAGCATCACGCCGAGCGAACCGGCCGGCGGTGGTGTCGCAAGCGTCCGGTGCAACACATCGAGCACCGACGCCGACGAGAAGTTTCCGTTCTCCCGCAAGGATTCTCGGCTGTGCACATTCGCTTCCGGCGGTAGGCCGACGGCACGCTCGATGGCATCGAGGACCTTGGGACCACCGGGATGGCAGATCCATGTGGAGATGTCCCCGGTCGTCAGGCCGTGGTCGGCGAGGAAGCGGTTGACCTCCTCGCCCAGGTAGTCGTCCGCCATGCGTGGCACGTCGCGGGACATCACCAGGCCGAACCCGCTCGAGCTGACATTCCAGCCCATCACGTCGACAGTGCCGGGGAACAGCCGGCTTCGGGTGGCCAGCACCGTCGGACCGCGATTGGCCATGGGTGCGACCGGGACCCAGTCTGCTCCAGTGGCGACGACGGCGGCTGCGCCGTCGCCGAACAGGCACACACCGATGAGCGCTGGGATCGACGTGTCGTCGCGTTGGAGTGTGAGTGAACACAGCTCAACCGACAGAAGCACGGCGACGTGGCCGGGGAAGCCGCGCAGATAGTCATGGACGCGTGCCAGGCCGGCCGCACCCGCGACGCAGCCGAGCCCGAACAACGGGATGCGCTTGATATCCGGCCTGAATCCGATCCGTGACGCCAGCCGCGCGTCGATAGTCGGCACCGCGACACCGGTACTGGACACCATGACGATGGCGTCCACCTCCTCCGGCGCGACATGCGCCGCGTGAAGCGCCGACCGCACGGCTTGCTCTCCCAGCTCCGCTGCGACCTCCACGTAGGCGGAGTTCGCCTCGGTGAATCCCGTCAGCTCGGGATAGCGGGACAGGGGAAGCGCGAGGCTTCGGGTGTCCACTCCGCTCGTTTGCGCGAAGCGGGCGAACTCCGGCCCGCCGACCTTCGTCAAGACGCTCGCGACTTCGTCTTGGTTGTAGCGGTGCGCCGTAAGTGCCACCGCCGTGCCTGCAATGTGTGGGGCTCCGGTTTGCTGCCCCACAATCTGATCCATCCAGATGGAGTGCGTTGTGTCCGTCATATCCATCAATACGGCGGAACCGGGTCAAAAATTCAAAAGCCAGGCTGGATAGTGACGCTAAACACTGTGCTAGAAGAAATGGGCCAATTCACGGCAATTTCTCAGCGTTCTCGCAGCTAGAGGAGCGGATAATTAGCTGACAACAAATCGGACCTATTCGCCCGTGAATTCGGGTTTCCGCTTCTCGAATGTCGCCTTGAGCCCCTCGGTGAGGTCCTTCGACGGCAAGAAAGCCGCGTTCCACGCCGCGACGTAACGCAGGCTCTCGGAGACGCGGGCGATGCGCTGCTGATCCAGCACATCCTTGACTCCGTTGACCACCAGCGGCGGGTTGGCGGCGATCTCGGCGGCCGTCTCGTGCGCCGCGGCCAGCGACGCTTCTGCGCCGTCGTAGACGTCGTTGACCAGACCGATCTTCTCGGCCCGCGCAGCGTCGATGTCCTTACCGGTCAACGCGAGTTCCCGCAGATGTCCGTCGTTGAGAATCAGCGGAAGCCGCGCGAGGCTGCCGACGTCGGCGACGATCGCCAGCTTGACCTCGCGCACCGAGAACCTCGCGTCCGCGCTGGCGTACCGGATGTCGACGGCCGAGATCAGATCCACACCGCCGCCGATGCACCAGCCGTGCACCGACGCGATGGTCGGGGTGCGGCAGTCGGCGACCGCGTTGATCGCGCCCTGCATCCGCAGGATCGTGGCGTGAAAGTCCGCCCGCGGCCGGGCCGATCCGCCGCCGCCGAGTACACCCGACAGCGAGCCGCCCATCGCGGGCAGGTCCAACCCGTAACTGAAGTTCTTTCCCGAGCCCGTCAGCACGATCGCGCGGACATCGCGATCGGCGTCGAGCTTGGCGAACACCTCGGGCATCTCCGCCCAGAAGGCAGGACCCATCGCATTGCCCTTGCCAGGCCCGACCAGCGTTACCTGCGCGACGTCGTTCTCGATGTCGACGGTGACGGATTCATATGCATCGCCCATGAGCTACAGAGGCTAGCCACTCACCTCGGCGGCGTACCCATCAGCACCTCGCTAACGGTGGCCTGGGGCAGGAACTGGCATGCGGCCTCGACCAGCATCTGGCCGACGGACTCGCCGTTGGGGCCCAGCGGATTGTTGTCCTGGGCCAGGATCGCGCGGATGACCGCCAGCCGGGTGGGCTCGTCGAGCTTGTTGAAGTCGCTGCACGTCATGGTGAGCGCGTTGGGCGGCGCGGGGACCACCGGAACATCGGTGTTCCTTGGGAACCCGGGAATCGGAATGTTCGGTATCGGGATGCCTGGCAGCCCCGGCACCGTCGACTGCGGCGTTCTCGTCGTGGGCGCATTGATCGGCGGTCCCGGCTGGGTGGTCATCGCGACGGTGCCCGGTGTGGAGCGCTCGCAGCCGGCGGTCAGGCCGCCAAGGATCAACGCCGCCAAGGCCACCCAAACGTGCATCCTCATCCCGGCAACGATATGCGGTGCCGCGTCGTAGCGTGAGCGCATGCCCGCTGATGAGCTTGAAAGCGCCGAGGAGTCGTTGGCCGTTCTGCAGCGCGTGCTGCATTGCATGTCCAACGACGACTGGAACAAGCAAACACCGTGCCGCGAATTCAACGTGGCGCAGCTGACCGACCACTTGATGAACTCGATCACCGTCCTCGGGGGCGCCGCCGGGGCAGAGCTTCCGGAGCGCGACCGCGACGGTTCAGTGGAGAGTCAGGTCGCGCTCGCCGCGAGACCCGCATTGGACGCGTGGCACAAACGAGGCCTCGACGGGATGGTGACGGCAGGCTCGAACGAGGCGCCCGCCAAGATGATGGCCGGCATCCTGTCGCTCGAATTCCTGGTCCACGCTTGGGATTACGCGAAGGCCACCGGGGGTGAGGTGACGGTCCCCGACGCCTTGTCGGACTACGTGCTGGGACTGGCCAAGACGATCATCACCCCGGAGGGCCGCAGCAATGTCGGCTTCGACGATCCGGTCGACGTGGCCGTCGATGCCCGCGTATTGGACAGGCTGATCGCCTACACCGGGCGCCGGCCCAGCTAGCGCTCTTTGATCCACCGATGCGCGAAGGCGAGGAACGCGTCGTTCTCATGCGGAGCGGCGACGGTTACCCGCACACCGTCATCGCCGTAGGGGCGGACGATGACGCGGTCGTTCGCCGAGTCGTTGGCGAACTCCTGGGCGCGCCCGGGTAACGGCAGCCACACGAAGTTCGCCTGGGACGGCGGCACGGTGTAGCCGGCGTCGCGCAATGTGGCGGTGACGCGGGTGCGTTCGGCGATGACGGCGTCGGTGCGCGCCAGCAGTTCGTCGGCGGCGTCCAGTGACGCGATGGCCGCGGCCTGCGAAATGCTGGTCGCGGTGAACGGCACGTAGACCTTGCCCAGTGCGGTGATGATGTCCGGATCGCCGACCGCGTAGCCGATGCGCAGCCCGGCCAGGCCGTAGGCCTTCGAAAAAGTCCGCAGCACAACGACATTGCTGTGCTTGCGGACCAGCCCGAAGCTGTCGGGGACCAAGGCGTCGCGGATGTACTCGACGTAGGCCTCGTCGAGCGCGATCAGAATGTGCGACGGCACCGCCTCGACGAACCGGGCCAGCGCGTCGGGGTCGACGACGGTGCTGGTCGGGTTGTTCGGATTGCACACGAAGATCAGCCGGGTGCGGTCGGTGATCGCGGCGAGCATCGCGTCGAGGTCGTACGTGTAGTCGGTGAGCGGCACCTGCACCGGTGTGGCGCCTGCGGTGCGCACCTGCAGTGGGTATATCTCGAAGCTGCGCCAGCCGAACAGCACTTCGTCACCGACGGTCGAGGTGATCTGGATCAGCTGCTGACACAGGCTGACCGACCCGCAGCCGACGGAGACGCGCTCGGGTGCGAAGTCGACATGCTTGGCCAGGCGCTCTCTGAGTTCGACATAGCCGTTGTCGGGGTAGCGGTTGATGTTGTCGGCGGCCTTCTCGATCGCGGCCCGCACGCTCGGCAGGGGCCCGTGCACCGTCTCGTTGCTGGCGATCTTGATCGCGCCCGGCACGGTCTTGCCCGGGGTGTACGCGGGCAGGTCGGCCAGTTCGGGTCGTAGACGGGCGGTCACCTGACCAGTTTATGGGTCGCCCACCTGCGCTTTGCCTTCGCCTGTTGCCCCTGTGTACGCTGTCGGATCGGCGGTAAACGTCAGGAGGCGTGCCAGAGCGGCCGAATGGGGCTCACTGCTAATGAGTTGTCGCCCTCAAAGGCGACCGGAGGTTCAAATCCTCTCGCCTCCGCCGTGGCTGACTTGTCGGCCGCACAACTGAAGAACAGGCGCCCGTAGCTCAACGGATAGAGCATCTGACTACGGATCAGAAGGTTGGGGGTTCGAATCCCTTCGGGCGCGCCATCTTCCAGCGGATATGGCTGACAGCTCATTCGCGACACGCCCATCAGTTGATACTTTCCAGATACCTTTCGTCGCCACTTTCCCAGCGGCGAACCGGTCCAAAGGTTTCCCGGAGGCGCGAGGACCCGTGCCTGGCCCCCACGCTCCTTCGACCAGGAATCGGCCGCCGAATCTGTGAACCGACCTACCAGTTATCGATTGTGTCGCCGACACGGCGGCGCTATCGGCTCGTGATGTCGGCGCCGTGTCCTTAATTCCAAAAAGGCCGAGCACAGCGGTTGCGGCCGCTCCAAGGAGTCGACCCGGCGCCGATATCGCCAAGAGCTTTCCCCCAAGTCCAATGGCACAGCAATAGCACAGGAAAGTTACTCAGTTTTGTCGGCTATGGACGGGGTGGCCCCGAGGTGCCCCAAGCAGAACCTGACCGCGGTGATGGAGAACGTCTACGCGCAATACACAGGCAGCTCTGAGGACCGAAGCCACCCATTTCAGCGATGTCGAGTTACACGACTCGGCATTTTGCGGTGGCGCACGGTTCAGCTTGGGCTAGCCAGTGGCGTCGAGATCTGCACCGCCGCAGGCCCTTCCAGCGCCGTGCAGTGCTTGTTAAGCGGCGGCCTATACACCACTGGAGGTCGCGACTGCAGTTCTACGAGTTGACGCCGACCTGACCGTCAGAGTTTGTGGCGTCGGTCAATGGCGACGCCACGGCCGGGGGATTCGCCGTAGACGGGTTATTGCATGCCACCGATAGGCATCATCACGGCTCCGCCAACGCGCACTTGGCGGACTTGGTAGTCAGCCTCCGGTCGTCGCAGTCATCGTCATCGTCCACCCGGGTCAGAGATGAAGCACGAGTAGTTGACTACTCGTTTTCGTTTCCAGATGACACGTGTATGCGATGGCGGCGGCCGAGGTCGCCGCGTCACTGCTTGCCTGTCGAGATCCGCACAGCCGCGGGCCCTTCCAGCGCCCGTGCAGGGAGTGTTCAACGGCGGCCCATACGCCACGGCATCGCATATGCGGCAATGCCAGCTGGTAGCAGATGTTTCTGCAGGTGACACGTGTGACCAGCGACGCGGACGCCGAGCAGGCGAAGCGTTGGCGTGAGTGGCTTCTGCATGAGCGTTCGGAGTTGGCACTCAAGCTGGCCAAACAGAAGAACCACTACGAGCGGTGTGCGGGGTTGGTCGACGCCCGCAAGCTGACCAACCTTCGCGGCGGGATCCGCTCCCTGGAAAAGAGATCAGAACGATCGATGACATGATCTACGTACTCGCCAGGCGATTCACGGACGAGACTGAGAGGCTACGGCGCGCTTAGACAATTGCGCGGCGGGGTTCCGCTCGACGAACAGGGGGATGTAGTCGCGGATTGGGCGGCCATCAAATCGGCTGTATTCCTCGTTCACGAGCCGTGCGACATCGGTGCGGGTCTGCGTCCGGGTAGACGCCGACGAGTCTCTGTGCGAGTTGGTCAATGGTCTGCTGTTGACTCAACTCGATCATGTGATCGAGGGTGCTCCCCGTTGACGGTTGGGTAAACCTGCATCGAATGTGCATCGATTGAGGGGCGAATGTCTTCGCCGCCAACGTGATTCGTCTGGTGGGTTGGCCAGCGAGTAAACGCAGGAGGAACGCGGACGTGAAACTTGGCGCTGGCAAAGGCGTCGGTCACTTGTTGCGTAGAGGTTCTGTCAAGATTTCGTTGTTTCGCGGTCGTTAGCTTGCGTTCTGCAGTAGGACGGACATTGTCGCGGCTGAGGTAGACCACCAAGTCCCTTCGGTGTGTGGGGGGTGCCGTGAGGTGCTGATGGGCGGCGATTATTCGAGTCGCGGCTAGCCTCAGCCGCGACCCCAAACGCAGCCACCGAACTCACTTCGATCCAAGCATGGCGAACAACGGTTACGGCTCGCCACCAGGGGACCGGGTGGCTGACCGAACAATAGTAGAACGTTGGATGCTGTCAGTCGGTACCGTGCGCGTCGGCCTCCACTTTCCTGATATACAAACGCCCCCAAATCCGGCCGGATTTCAGCGGCCGGTGACGGCCGCAGAATGGCGTATTACGTTGTGGCGCAGTATGTTTACGGACTCCAGCGGACACGCCAGAAGGGTAGGGGTTCGAATCCCTTCGGGCGCGCGCACCTCAGAGGTGCGTTCCGTCGTTGCGGCAGCGCCTCTGTTGGTTTTTGACGACACTCGAGCAGGGGCCGGCAGCACCGCCAGGCCGAAGCCGGCCGGACGGCAGCCCGCGCACGCCGGCGGAAGTGGCCCGGCAGCTGGGCTGGCGGACGGTCTGGATTGCGCAGCTGAACCTGGCGATCCAGCAGCGCCTGGCCGGCCCTCCGCCGATCACCGCGCCCCCCACCGTCTTCGTGTCCTATCGCTGGGGCAGCACCGAGGAGAACGCCTGGGTCGCTGCTCTTGCCGTGGAGCTGAAGCGGCGTGGCTACCCCGTCATCTTCGATCAGGACCAGCCGCAGGGCGACAACGTCGACGTGCCGGGCATGGTCTCGCGACTGGCGGAATGCCGCTACGTCCTCTGCGTGATCGACCCCGGCTATGTCGAGCGGCTAGGCCACGAACCGGGCAGCTCCACCAAGGACGGCTGGGTGTTCGACGAGGTGAATACCGCCAGCGCCTTCTCCAACGCCGGCCGCCTGGCGCTTATCGGCCTGCTGCGCGACGGCGACCAGCTCCCGCAAGGCTTCAGCTTCATGGGCCCGAACCAACGGGGCAACAGCGTCGATGTCCGCGGCTCGAACCGGCTGGCCGCGTTCCTGAACGACGTCCTGCCTGAACTGCCCGGCGAGCACGATACGGCGACCGTAGCCGCCGCGCGCGCCGCCCTGGCGGACTCCCACGCCGCCTACCTCGCCGGCGATCCGGAACGCGCGTTCGCTGAGGCTGCCCGCGTGACGGCCCTGCTGCCGGACGCCCCCGACGGCTATGCCCAGACGATCCGGTTGGCCCTGCGCACCGGCACGGGCGCGGGCGACGCTGTGGAAGCGGCCGAGTTCCTGGCCGAGCGCGGCGCCGGGTCGACCGAACTCCATGCCGCCGCCGCGCTGCTCTGCCACGGCGCGCGCGTGCTCGACCGGGCCGCTCGGCACGCCCGGCTCGCCATCGACCGGTCCGACAGCGATCCGGAGCGCGGCGTCGCCCACACGATCCTCGGCGACGTCCTCGACGAGCACGACTCCCTCGATGCTGCGCTCGGCCACGCGCGTGTGGCTATCCACCTGCGCGGCTGCTTTGAGGAGCAGACCCTGACGAAGCTTGGCTACTACCTGCGGCGGCTCGGCCGCCCCGACGAGGCGCTGGAGGCCTTTGCAGCGGCGCTCGAGGACGCCCCCGACAGTCCGAACCTCCTGACCAACACGGCCGCCGCGGCGTTCGAGGCGGGCGACATCGACCGGTTCCGCACCCACGCCATCCGGCTCCACGAGGTCGCCCCGGGATCGCCCGGCGCGAACGTCATCCAGGACCTGTTCGTGGGCGGCCAGTTCGAGCCCCATCCCCTCGTGCCGCTGACGCGGGAGATCGAGGTGGCGGGCGTTGCGGCCTGCGCGTCGTGCCAGACATCGATCCGCCTCGCCGCTGGCGAGTTGGTCTGCGCGGGCTGCGGCGCGCCGCGGCCGGTGGGCGTGCGCCAATGCCCGGTCTGCGACCACGACGGGGTCATCACGCCGGGGCTGCTGGGCGGGGTGTCCTGGGCCTGTCCCGTCTGCCGCGAACGGACCCTCGAGTACAAGGCCGTCGAGGCCTGAGGGTTCAGTCCTTGCCTTCGCTACCCTGCCTAAACCGTTTTATGGGGCCGTTCAGCGGGAGATGTGCCTGGTGAAAGCCGTCAACAAATGTTGACGCAAACCCGACGACGACCGGGTCAAGTCGCTATTCCGGCGTGCCTTCGTGGCTTTGCGCATCCTCCGGGAGGGATGGCCCGATGACGAATCGTCGTCCCCGGCCACGATCATGCTCGCGAAATTACCGAGGGCGCTGCCACAGCCGTCTGCGGTAGGTCTCGAAGTCGCCTGGCCCGAGGCTCCATTCGTCTTGTTGCGTGCGACATTGATCGCTTTCGATGCGAGGAGACACAACGCGACGAGCGGTCTGGTGTAACCCGTTGCCCTATCTCGAAACATGACGCTCACACAGTTCACCGCCACGCGTGCATCCGGTGCCGTGGTCCTCATCCGTCTCTATGTCGGCCTGATCTTCGCAGGCGAAGGAGTCCTGAAGTTTCTCCGCCCTGACACACTCGGGCCTGGCCGGTTCATCAAGGCCGACATCCCCGCGGGAACGTTCTTTGCCTACCTCGACGGCGTGTTCGAGATCGCGTGTGGCCTGCTGATCCTCGTCGGGTTATTTACAAGACTGGCGACCCTGCCGATGATCGTCGACATGCTCGGCGCACTAGCGATCACCAAGGTGCCGCTGCTGTGGGGCCATGCCCCGCTGTACCCGAAAGAGGGCGGCTTCTGGGACTTCTTCCACGAAGGTCGTCTGGAGATGGCGATGCTGTGCGGCAGCGTCTTCCTGCTCATCGTCGGCGCCGGGGCGTTCTCGTTCGACGCCCAGATGAACCGTGATCGAGCCGCGGTCGTAGTGACGTAGATGATCCGCAGCGAGCGTGAGGAGCGCCGTCCCCAACCCGTGGCGGGGCTGCAGCCGGTGACCGGCGCGGTCTACCCGGATTGGGACGCGGTGTACCGCGACAACGTCACCTGGGTGTACCGGCTGATGTACGGCAAAGTCGGTAACCAGCCCGACGCCGAAGACTTGACCGCGGAAGTGTTCATGACGGCGCTGAAGCCGCTGCGCGTTTCGGCGAGCGTGCCGGAGGTGCGCAAGTATCTTCGGATGACGGCCCGCACGGTCCTCGCGTCGTACTGGGGTGACCGAATGGGCAGGCAGGTGACGACGATCGAGGAGGATGTGCCGGAGGCCATCGAGCCGGATTCGGTCGCGAGCGACGCACCGGACAAGGTGCGCACACTGTTGCAGCGACTGCCGGACAACTACCGACGGATCCTGGAACTCCGTTTTCTGCAAGCCTTTTCGGTGCGGGAGGCCGCCAACCAGATGGGGGTGAGCGTCGCGAACGCAAAGGTGTTGCAATACCGCGCGCTGCGCATGGCGGCACAATCGGGTGAGGAGGCCACGTCGTGAGCAACCGAACCGTACGCCGTTTCGTCGAAGGTCTGCTGCGGGGACAACGCACCGAGCATGCTCGCCCAGACGATTTCGAGGCCGAGCAGATGAAGACCGCCATCGAGTTGCGGGCGGCGCGGTTGGGCAGCGATGCCCCGCGCGAGGAGTTCGTCACCGATCTGCACCGCAGGCTCGCCGCCGAGGTGCCCGACGAACAGCCCGCTGTAAGCCATCCCCGATGGGCCCCGCGCCGGCGCGAGGTCGTCATCGGCGGGTCGGTCGCGGCCGCCTCGGCCGCAGCCGGTTTGGTGGTGGGCCGCAACCTGCTCGCTCCTACCGTGACGCAGCAGGCGACGCCGCCCACCCAGAGCGAACTCCAACCCAACGCGGGAGCGTGGCGGGCCGTCGGCGCGAGCGTCGACCTTCCCGAGGGCGGCGCCCTCGCGTTCGACCTGGGTTCGGTGAACGGGTTCGTGCACCGCGCCGAGGCAAAACTGGAAGCCGTGTCCGGTGTCTGCACACATCAGGGATGTAAGTTGTGGCTCGACGCGCCCGACAGCCGGCTGCGCTGCCCGTGCCACTCGACCTCGTTCTCCCTGGAGGGGACCACCGTCACGCACCAGTTGCCCGTCGCGCCGCCACCGTTGCCGAAGTTCCAGGTACGCGAAATCAACGGTGTGATCGAGGTTTTCGCGCCGACGGAGCCTGCGTAGCCGCATACGGTGTTGGTATGACCGACACCCCGTGGGAACCGCCGCTGGCCGGCACCGAGCTCGAGCACCTGGTGGGTGCGCTCGATCGTCTGCGCATGACCTTTCGCTGGAAGGTCGACGACCTCGACGCGGCCGGTCTCGCCATGCGCATCGGTGCCTCCGCATTGACGCTCGGCGGCCTGCTCAAGCACATGGCGATCAACGAGGACTTCATCACCACCCAAAAGCTGTCCGGCGAGCCGGTCGGGGAGCCGTGGGAGTCGCTGTGGGACGGCACCGACGACTGGGAGTTCACCTCGGCCGCGAACGACTCCCCCGAACAGCTGTACACGTTCTGGGACGCGGCGGTGGAACGGTCACGCGCGAGATTCGATGCGGCGCTGGCTCGCGGCGGACTCGATCAACTCGTGCACATCTCGTCGCCCGAAGGAGAGCACGCGAGCCTACGTCGTCTGCTGTGCGATCTGATCGAGGAATACGGCAGGCACACCGGGCACGCCGATCTGCTTCGCGAGGCCGTCGACGGACGCGTCGGCGAGGACCCGCCGCCGGGCTGGCGGCCTCGCTCGGGTTCGCGCTAACTGCTGACGAATTCTTGGTCATTCATCCTGCGGATTTATCGGCTGCGTGAATAGTCATTGCCATGACCCAGCCATTCAAAGGTGTGATCAAGCTCGACGTGCGTGACTCTGTGGCCGACTGGACGCCTTACGCGCTCAAGCGGGCGCCCGAAGGGTCGCCCAATGTCCTGGTCATCCTCTACGACGACACCGGCATGGCCTCATGGTCGCCGTACGGCGGTCGAATCAACATGCCCACGCTGGACCGGCTCGCCGACAACGGACTGACCTACACCCAATGGCACACAACGGCGCTATGCTCCCCGACCAGGTCCACGTTCCTGACAGGACGCAACCACCATGTCAACCGGTGCGCATCGATAACTGAGGGGTCGCTGGGCTTTCCGGGCGCTGCGGGCCGCCTGCCCGCCGAGTGCGCGACCATCGGACAGGTGCTGCAGGACAACGGCTACAGCACCTACTGGCTCGGCAAGAACCACAACGTGCCGGTCGAGGACATCTCGGCGTGCGGCAGCCGCTCGGAGTGGCCGCTGTCGAAAGGATTCGACCGCTTCTACGGGTTCCTAGGCGGTGAGACCAACCAGTGGTATCCCGACCTCGTCAACGACAGCCACTTCATCGAACCGCCCTACACCCCGGAAGACGGCTACCACCTGTCCAAAGACCTTGCCGACCAAGCGATCAAGATGTTGCGGGACCAGCAGTCGTCGGCACCATCCAAGCCGTGGTTCATGTGGTTCTGCCCCGGCGCCAACCACGCACCGCACCACGCCCCGACGGAGTACATCGACAAGTACAAAGGCGCCTTCGACGACGGCTACGAGGCCTACCGCGAGTGGGTGCTCCAGCGGATGATCGAGCGGGGCGTTCTGCCGGCCGACACCGAGCTGACCCCGCTGAACCCTATGCCCGACGACGTGGCCAACGCCGCCGATTACGTGCGCCCCTGGGCCGAGCTCAACGACGACGAGAAGAAGCTCTTCTCCAGGATGGCCGAGGTCTTCGCCGGGTTCTCCGAGTACACCGACGCGCAGATCGGTCGGATTGTCGAATTCCTGGAGCGCACCGGCCAGTTGGACAACACCCTGATCTTCTACTGCGCCGACAACGGCGCCTCGGGTGAGGGCACCCCCAACGGCTCGGTCAACGAAAACAAGTTCTTCAACGGCTACCCAGACGACCTCGAGGAGAACATGTCCTACCTCGACGAGCTCGGCGGCCCCGACGCCTACAACCACTACCCGACGGGGTGGGCGGTGGCCTTCTCCACGCCGTTCCAGATGTTCAAGCGCTATTCGCAGTACGCGGGCGGTACATGCGATCCGCTGATCATCCACTGGCCAAAGGGCATCAAGGCCAAGGGCGAGATGCGCCACCAGTACCACCACAGCACCGACATCGTGCCGACCATCCTCGACGCGGTCGGGCTGGAGATGCCCAAGGTCTACCGGGGTGTCGACCAGTACCCGCTCAACGGGGTGTCGATGCGGTACAGCTTCGACGACGCGCACGCGTCGACCACCAAGAAGCGTCAGTATTTCGCGATGCTGGGTACCCGCGGAATCTGGCAGGACGGCTGGAAGGCGGCGGCACTGCACGCACCGATCAGCGGTAAGGGACATTTCGACCAGGACCGCTGGGAGCTTTACCACGTCGACGAGGACCGCGCCGAGGCGCGCAATGTCGCCGACCAGCACCCGGAGAAGCTGCAGGAGCTCATCAACGCCTGGTTCGAGGAGGCGGACGCCAACTTTGTGCTGCCGCTTGACGATCGGCCCGCGATCGAGGTGCTCAACGACGTTCGCCCCCAGGGCGAGCCGCCCCGTTCCCGCTACATCTACTACCCCGACACGACGCCGGTGCCGGAATCCACGGCGGTCAACATCAAGGGCCGCTCGTACAAGATCCTGGCCGACGTCGAAGTCGCGCCGGACTCACAGGGTGTGATCTTTGCGCACGGCTCGCGCTTCGGCGGCCACACGCTGTTCATCAAAGACCGCAAGCTCCACTACGTCTACAACTTCCTCGGCATCAAACCCGAGCAGACGTTCGTCTCTCCGGAACTGCAGCCGGGTCAGCTGACGCTGGGCGTGGAGTTCGTCCGAGAGAGCACAGGCGAGCACGGAGAATCGCTGGGCACCGCGAAACTGTATGTCGGCGAACAGGTTGTGGCCGAAGGCCCGTTGCGAGCCCAGATCGGGCCGTTCACCCTGGCAGGTGACGGGCTGTGCGTCGGCTTCGATAGCGCCGACCCCGTCAGCCGCACCTACCCGGCCGGATTCCCATTCACCGGCGGACGAATCCTGGGTGTCGGAATCGATGTCAGCGAGGAGCAGTACCTCGACTTGGAGCGCGAGGCCTCGGCCGCCTTCGCCCGCGACTAGATTGGGCGCGTGCGGCTCCTGCTGATCGCCGATACGCATGTCCCCAAGCGAGCCCGTGATCTGCCCAGCCGTGTATGGGACGAGGTGGCGGATGCCGACGTGGTGCTGCATGCCGGCGACTGGGTGGAACCGTCGCTGCTCGATACTCTCGAAGCCAGGGCCAATCGGCTCGTCGCTTGCTGGGGCAACAACGACGGCGCGGAGTTGCGGCGGCGACTGCCCGAACGCGCCGACGCGACGCTCGGTGGGCTGCGGTTCACCGTCGTGCATGAGACGGGCGCGGCCAACGGCCGAGAGGCGCGGATGGCAAAGGTCTATCCCGACACCGATGTGCTGGTGTTCGGCCACAGCCACATTCCATGGGATACCACCGCCAAGACCGGCCTGCGGCTGCTCAACCCGGGCTCGCCGACCGACCGCAGGCGACAACCGTTCTGCACGTACATGACCGCGACCGTCGAGAACGTCGCGCTGTCAGATGTCGTGCTGCACAACCTGAAACGACATGGCTGACCGGCAGGCCCGCGTCGCCGACGTGCACGAGATCGCCGCGTCGATGCCGCACGTGACGCGCATCGAAGGACCCAAGGGAAACGCGATCTACCAGGTGGGCGGCAAGTCGTTCGTGTTCTTCCGCACACCTCAGCCCGACGCGCAGGATCCTGCCACCGGTGAGCGCTACGCCGACGTGATCATGATCTGGGTGGAGTCCGAAAGCGACAAGCTGTCGCTGATTCAGGACCCCGACTCACCGTTCTTCACCACCGATCGATTCGACGGCCATCCCTCGGTCCTGTTGCGCGCCAAGGACTTACGCACGATCGGGAAGACCGAGCTGACGGAGCTGATCCAGGACGCGTGGTTGTCCCGCGCATCGAAGCGCCGCGCCGAGCGGTGGCTGGCCGAACAGGAACACTAAGCCGCCGTTGACTCCAGCGCCAACGAACGGTCGGTGCGCCTGCGGTAGCCCACCTCGAACACGAAGCTCAACATCAGCACCGCCAGCAGCGTGAGCCACGTGCTCGTAGGCCCGGTATGGATGGTGTAGCCGAGCAGAAGCGCAAACAGCGCAAGGTTCAGTGCCACCGCCAGCACCAGCAGCCACCGCTTTGCGCCCGTGTCGCGGTACGCGCGAAGGTGGCCGAGACTGACTGTGCCGTAGACGATGAGGAACGCCAGGCTCGCCATCTGGCCCACCGCGGCAAGTGGGAAGAACAACACGAACGCGGCGGTGATGCCCGCGGCGATGAACAGCCGCCGGTGCCACCTCGCCACACCCCGCGGGCGAAGTCCGCGGGCAGCTCGCCCGTCTTCGCCACCATGTAGGCAAGGTTGGCATCGCCGAACATGGTGGCGTTCACGCCGGATGCCGTCGCAAGCAGCGCGGCTACCCCGATCACGACGAAGCCGACGCGGCCGAGCATCTGCTCACCCGCGTCTGAGAGCACGTGGCCCTGGTCGGCGGCCATCGTCGGCAGTGTCAGCGTCATCACGATGACGGCGCTGACGAGTACGTAGACGACCATCACGATGCCCAGCGCCTGGAACATGGCGCGGGGCAGTTCGCGCGCCGGGTCGCGCATATCTGCCGCCGAGTTCGTCACCACGCCGAAACCCTCATAAGTGACGTACAGCAGACCGGCGGCGAAGAATATACCGAGCCAGCTGTGGCCACCGTTGTCGGCGAAGCGGCCGGGGTCAGCGCGGGTCAGGCCGAGCACCACGAACACCGCGAGGATCGCCAACTCGACAGTGACGACGAAGATCTCAGAGCGGCCCACGAACTTGGTGCCGATGAGATTCACCGCCACCACCGCGACGATGAGCCCGATGCCGATCGCCTTGCCCGACCACTCCGGGGTATGCCACGGCAGCAGCGCACGCAGATATCCTGCGAACCCAGCACAGTAGAGAGCCATCGCGATGATCCAGCCCAGAAACTGAAACACGTTGAGCCCACCCGCGATAACACCGTCGCCGAAGCACCGGATCAGGAACTGAGCGGCGCCACCGCGACTGGGGTACCGCGCACCGAGCTTGGCGTAGGAGTACACGCTGAACACCGTCACTGCGCCACCCACGAGGAAGGCAAGCGGCACCCACACTCCCGCGGTGGTCGAGGCGAGGCCGACGAGTGTGTACAGGCCTGCGCCCATCATCCCGCCCACGCCGATTGCCGTGGCACTGGTGACGGTGATCGATCCCGTGCGGGCCTGCCCCGTGGCGTCGGGTGTTTCGGTCACTCCTGGCTCGCGGGCACCGCCGCGTGGGACGCGCCGCAGATGAAAAGTGCAAGGCGGGCAGGGGTATCGCCGGGGTTTCGCCAGCGATGCCGAGTGCCGTTCTGCACCACGGTGTCACCGGGCTGCAGGGTTACTTCGGCGCCGTCGTCGAGTTCCAGCACGATCGTGCCTTCGAGCACGACTTCGAAGTCGATGGTGTCGGTGGTGTGCATGCCTGGATCGGACGGGTCCATGTAGCCCACCATCCCCGGCAGCTTGGCGTCCAGGTCCGCCAGAGCCTGTTCGACGTCCGCGTCTGCCAGCTCGCCGCCCGCCACGCCGGGCGGCACGCTGAAGATGCCGAAGCGGAAGCCGCCGATCGGAGGAAAGTAGGTCCGCCAGTCGGGCATGGCGCCGTCATCGGGGAACTGTGGCGTCTTGTCTCCACCCCAGAGCAGGTGAAACTCGGCCTGGGGCATCAGCTGGACCGTGGTGGGTTCCACCGCCTCATCGCTGACGAACACCGACTTGCCGGACGGGTCGTGACCGGTCACTACTCGACGGAATTTCATGGCGTCAGTCAAGCACCGTCTTCAGGAATTCGTGGCAATGTCTGCGTCATGGATCAGAAGCCCGCCACCGCCATCATCGAATCAGCCAACCGCGCGAACGTGAACAATCTGCCCTTCGCCGACACCGCGGACTTCGACGACGCCGATCGGGGCTTCATCGGGGCGCTGGAACCCTGCGTCGTCAAGGCGGCCGACGGAAGAGTGGTGTGGGACAACGATGTTTACGCGTTCCTGAACGGCGATGCGCCGGACACAGTACACCCCAGCCTGTGGCGGCAGAGCCAGCTGTGCGCCAAGCAGGGCCTCTACGAAGTTGTCGAGGGGATCTATCAGGTCCGTGGACTCGACTTGTCCAACATCAGCTTCATCGAAGGTGACACCGGGATCATCGTCATCGACCCGCTGGTCTGCACCGAGACCGCGACCGCCGCGCTCGCGCTTTATCGAGCGCACCGCGGCGACCGCCCGGTTGTCGCAGTCATCTACACCCACAGCCATGTGGACCATTTCGGTGGTGTGCTCGGCGTGACGTCGCAGGCCGACGTCGACGCGGGGAAGGTCGCGATCATCGCGCCTGAACACTTCACCGAGCACGCCGTGCAGGAGAACGTCTACGCCGGAACCGCGATGGCGCGCCGGGCCTCGTATATGTACGGGGCCGTGTTGGAGCGCGGCCCGCAAGGCCAGGTGGGGTGCGGTCTCGGGCAGACACCGTCCCTCGGTGAAGTGGCGTTGATCGTGCCGACGATCGATATCCGGCAGACCGGGGAGACAGCACACCATTCGACGGCGTCGAGATCGAGTTCCAGATGGCGCCCGGCACCGAGGCGCCCGCCGAGATGCACTTCTACTTCCCCAAGTTCCGCGCGCTGTGCATGGCTGAGAACGCCACCCACAACCTGCACAACCTGCTGACGCTGCGCGGCGCGCTGGTGCGTGATCCGCACGGCTGGGCCGGTTACCTCACCGAGGCCATTGACACCTTCGCCGACCGCACCGACGTCGTGTTCGCTTCACACCACTGGCCAACGTGGGGCCGCGACCACATCGTGGAATTCCTTTCACTGCAACGGGATCTGTATGCCTACCTGCATGACCAGACGTTGCGCCAGCTCAACCAGGGCTACACCGGCATCGAGATTGCCGAGAACTTCCAGATGCCGCCCGCGCTGGAGAAGGCGTGGCACACCCACGGCTACTACGGCTCGGTGAGCCACAACGTCAAGGCCGTGTATCAGCGTTACATGGGCTGGTTCGACGGCAATCCCGGCCGGCTGTGGCAGCATCCGCCGGAGGCGATCGGGCCGCGCTACGTCGAGGCGATCGGTGGCATCGACAACGTCGTAGGTCTGGCGAAGAGGGCTTTCGACGAGGGCGACTTCCGTTGGGCGGCAACACTGCTCGATCACGCTGTGTTCACCGATCAGAACCATGCCGCGGCCCGAGAACTCTATGCCGACACCCTCGAACAGCTCGCCTACGGAGCCGAGAACGCCGTCTGGCGGAACTTCTTCTTCTCCGGTGCTACCGAGCTACGCGAGGGCAATTTCGGAACCCCGACCCAGACCGCCTCGCCGTCGCTGCTCAGTCAGTTGACGCCGGAGCAGATGTTCGACACGTTCGCGATCAGCGTCGACGGACCTAGAGCCTGGGATCTGGACGTGGCCGTCGACATCACTTTTCTCGATACCGCGACAAATTACCGGCTGACGCTTCGCAACGGCGTGCTGGTATACCGCAAGGCGTCAGCCGACGAAGCGACCGCCAACGCAACGATCAAACTCGCAAACAAGCTGAGACTCTTGGCTCTTGCAGCGGGAGACAATGATTCGCCCGGGCTCGACATCACCGGCGACGCCAATGCGCTGCCGTCGATCATCAGCGTGCTCGACCAACCCGACCCCGGCTTCAACATCATCACACCGTGACTGACGCCGATGGACTGATGCAGCTGTCTGTCAGCGACGAGACCCCCAGCTTGATGGGATGGTGCGGGCGCCGAAAAACAAGACCAACCGCCACGAGATAGCGGCGCGATGCGGGGGTGATGCGCTAGAGCAACCTTTCAGCCAGTGCGGTCTAAAGGGTGTCGAACAACTGGCTGCGGTCGAGGCGTCGGAGTAACAGGGCGATTTGGCTGAGGATGAGGAATCTCTCGTGTGTGGCGATCGTGACTTCGTAGAGGTGGTCGAGGCGGCGGCAGTGGTTGATTGACCGTTGGTGCGTTCGACGACCTAGCGGCGCGGCTGGAGGATGAACTCGTGGCCGGGTTTGGGTCCGGACGCGAGATGAACCGGGCGATGAACGCCCACGCGGTGTCGGACAGATCGGTTCGATAGCGGCGCCGGCGCGCCGCATTGACAAATGACACCCAGCTGATCAAGCGGTTCGACACGTCACGTCTGGTCACGGTGTCGTCGGTGGGTCGTGGGAAGCTCGGGTGGATGAGCCGGTACACCACGTTCAAGTTCTGCCTCGACCCCACGGTTGAGCAGCACCACGTGTTGGCCCGGCATGCCGGGGCGTCGCGGTTTGCCTTCAACCAGTGCCTACAAATCGTGAAAACCGCGCTCACGCACCGCAAGACCGGCCCCAGCGTAGATGTGCCGTGGACCGGGTTCGATCTGATCAACACGTTCAACGCCTGGAAGAAAACCGAGTCCGCCGGCCGGGTCTTCGCCGTCGGCACCGAGGGCACAATCGACACGGTGGTAACGGGTCTGGCCTGGCGTGACCAGGTGTGCCAGCAGGTCTTCGAGGAAGCCGCCGTAGACCTCGGCAAAGGGCTCAAGGCCTGGTCGGACTCCCGCTCCGGTAAGCGCAAAGGCAAAAGAATCGGGTTCCCCCGGTTCAAGAAGAAGACCGGTGCGGTGCCGTCGTTTCGGCTGCGCAACAAACACCCCAAGGACAAGCCACCGGCGATTCGCATCGGCGACAGCCAGCGGCCCCGCTCGATCACACTGCCCGGTATCGGGCAGATCGGCGTGCATGACGACACCCGCCGGTTGCGGCGCATGTTGACCAAGAACCGGGCCAAAATCCTGTTCGCCACCATCACCCAGCATGCGGGCCGCTGGTGGGTATCGCTGAACGTGGAGGCCGCCGAACTGCACCCCGCTCACCAGCACCCGCCCCGACCCGACAGTGACCCGGGCGACTGGGTCGGTGCCGACCGCGGCTTATCGGCGTTCCTGGTCGCCGCCCGACCGGATGGCACCGAAGTCGACCGCATCACCGATGCACCCAAAGCGCTCACCACCGGGATGAAACGCCAGCAGCGGCTGGCGAAATCGTTGTCGCGCAAGAAGAAAGGATCACACAACCGCCGCGACGTCGCCGCCAGGCTAGGGCGGCACCATCACCACGTCGCCAACGTGCGACGGCATTTCCTACACCAGGTATCCAACGGGCTCGTCAAGACCCACGACCGGCTCGTCATCGAGAACCTGAACGTGACAGGGATGCTCGCCAACCACCGCCTGGCCCGCGCTATCTCCGACGCCGGATGGGCCGAATTCGCCCGCATGTTGAAGTACAAGCAAGCATGGCGCAGCGGTGAACTCGTCGAAGCGGATCGGTGGTACCCGTCGACCAGGCTGTGCCCGGTCTGCGGGGCCGTCAACGACGACATGACATTGGCCGACCGCGCGTTCACCTGCGGTTGCGGACATACCACCGACCGTGACACCAACGCGGCGGTCAACCTGGCCCGTTGGGGCCAAACCCACCACCAAGCCTCACCAGGCCCCCGGACCCCCAAGCAACGGGGCCGGGCCACCAACGCCCGCCGACGGGACGGCGCTGACCAGCACCCTTCGTGTGCCGGTGAAACCAGCCCGGATGACGCGGGAACTGACGTTCACACCGCACCCGCGGCCTGAACCGACGACGCCCGAGAAGGGCGGCGCCGAACACTCACCAGAGTTTGTTCGACACGCTTTAGGGGATTCCTCCGTCGACGCGGATGATCGATCCGCTTGTATAGCTGGACGCGTCGGATGCGAGGTACAGGGCTGCGCCGATGATCTCGGGCGGATTGCCGAGCCGCTTGAGTGCGAAGCCCTGTGCGCCCTTCGTGGTCGCCGGTATGTCCCACGCCTTGCTGATGTCGGTCAGGAACGGACCTGGCATCAACGTGTTGACCCGGACGGTCGGCCCGAAGGCCAGCGCGAGCCCCTCGGTGAGCGCGTTGAGCCCCGCCTTGGCGGCCGAATACGGCAGCTGCTCCGGTCTGGGACGCCGCGACCCGCTCGAGCTGACGTTGATGATCGATCCGCCACCGTCGGCCACCATCCGCTCACCCACGAGTGCCGACAACCGGAACGGGCCCTTGAGGTTGAGGTTGACGACAGCATCGAAGAGCTTCTCCGTCACAGCGCTCAGCGACTCGTAGAGCGGCGACATGCCGGCGTTGTTGATCAGCACGTCGACCTTGCCGAACCGGTCGTAGACGGCAGCCACCAACGCGTCGAGCTCGTCCCACCGCCCGACATGCACCTGATACGGGAACGCGGTGCGGCCCGTCGCCTCCTCGATCTCCTTCGCGGTCTCTTCGCACGATTCGTACTTGCGGCTGGCTATGACCACGTCGGCCCCGCATCGAGCAGCGGCGAAGGCCATCTCGCGGCCGAGGCCGCGGCTGCCGCCGGTGACCAGCACGACCCGGTCGGTGAGATCGAACAGTCCATCGGCGTAACCCATCGCGGTGCTCCTTATCGGTTGCGGGCCGTCTCGCGAATCACCCGGTGGATGAACCCGAGCTTGGCGACTACCGGTTCGGGAATCGCGAACGGGTAGAGGGGATTCTTGCCCATCGCGGTGTTCACCCGATTGAAGAACAACGAGATCCATCGCCAATCGAACAGCAGTCGCTCAATCGGCACGTCGTCATAGGACTCCAACGGCACGATGTCCCGCGGCGCCGAGAACCGGACGCGGTCGGCACGCAAC
This sequence comes from uncultured Actinomycetota bacterium, assembly GCA_963698965.1. Taxonomy (GTDB): domain Bacteria; phylum Actinomycetota; class Actinomycetes; order Mycobacteriales; family Mycobacteriaceae; genus Mycobacterium. The sequence continues at coordinate 60,521 of CAVOSY010000026.1, read as the reverse complement.
ACCATGCCCGCCTCGCGGCTGGTGTCGATGGTGTCGGCGATGTGCAGGTAGTGGGCGAAGCACTCGGCGAAGTCCTCCCATGGATGCATGGTGGCGTACTCCGAGATGAACGTCTCCTGCCAGCCGTCGGGTGCGCCGAACTTGTAGTGCCGTGCGATGGCGTCGCTGTAACTGGCGCGCTCGTCACCGAACAGGGAGCGGCACTCGTCAAGGTATTTCGTTGCGCCAGAACCACTCTCGACCAGAACATGCTGGTAGTAGTGGCCGACCTCGTGGCGGAAGTGACCGAGCATCGTCCGGTACGGCTCGCCGAGCCGCACCCGCAACGACTCGCGGTAGTCGTCAAGGGATTCGACGAGGTCGATCGTGATCACGCCTCCTGCGTGTCCGATGGTCACCTTCTCGCCGGTGCTGTAGCTGGACAGCAGGTCGAACGCCAGGCCGCCGTCGCGGCGCCAGAACGGGTCGACCGGCAGCCCGATGTCGTCGAGTTGGTAGACGAGACGGCGCAACGCCCCCGTCGTGGGCACCAGCTTCTCGCGCGCCAACGTGTCATCGGCGTCGGGCTCGCGGCGGATCAGCGAGTGCGCCAGGCACCGCCCCCGTTCGTAGGGTGACTGTTCCTCGAGGGCCAGCCAGTTGCAGCCCACCGTCGCGACTTGTGTGCAGCGCACCCAGCGCTGCTCGTCGACCTGAGCCGCACCGTCGGCCACCGGCAGCATCGACTTCGTCGGCAGGTGAAAGCCCAGCGTCGTATGACACGTCGCGCACCGATCCGACTCGAACGCGGCGAAGTCGTTGCACACCGGGCAGGCGAATGCGCGCACGGGCCATATGGTGTCACGGTGCAGCTGCTACTCATAAGGCACGCGCTTCCGCTCCGCAGTGAACCAGGACAGGGTTCGGACCCCGACCTGTCCGAAGAGGGCATCGAGCAGGCCAAGCGGCTGCCTGAAGCGCTGGCCCGGTTCCCGATCACCCGGCTGGTCAGCAGCCCGCAGGTGCGGTCAATCCAGACCGCACAGCCGGTCGCCGATGCACTGGGGCTGACCATCGAGGTCGACGAACGGCTCGCCGAGTACGACCGCGACATGGCGCACTACATCCCGATCGAGCAGATCGCCGCCGAGTTTCCCGAGGAGCTGGCCCGGCTGGCCCAGGGCCACCTGCCCAGTAGCGTCGACGAGAACGCGTTTCTGGCGCGGATCAACGCGGGGATCCGCGACCTCACGGCCGTGGGCGACCACGAGGACACCATCGCGGTGTTCACCCACGGCGGCGTGATCAACGGACTGCTGCACACCATCCTGGGCACCGAGAAGATCCTCTGCGTAAACGTCGACTACGCCGGCGTCACCCGGCTGCTGTCCTCACGCGAGGGCAACCTGTACGTGGCCGCGGTCAACGGCACCGAGCATGTATGGGACCTCTTGCCGCGAAATCAGCGATGGTAGACAAGTGCGGTGACTACCTCGCTCGAAGGGCTTGACCTCGACGCCCTGGATCGCCACCTGCGGTCCGTCGGCATCCCCCGCACTGGCGAACTGCGGGCAGACCTGATCTCCGGCGGGCGGTCCAACCTGACGTTCCTGGTCTTCGACGACGCGTCGAAGTGGGTGCTGCGCAGGCCCCCGCTTCACGGTCTGACACCCTCGGCGCACGACATGGCGCGCGAGTACAAGGTAGTGGCCGCGCTGCAGGACACCCCGGTACCGGTGGCGCGCGCCGTGACGATGCGCAACGACGACTCCGTGCTGGGCGCGCCGTTTCAGATGGTGGAGTACGTGGCGGGGCGTGTCGTGCGTCATGATGACGAACTCGAGAAGCTCGGAGACAAGGCGCTCATCAGCGACTGCGTCGACGCGCTGATTCGAGTGCTGGCCGATCTGCACGCGGTCGATCCAGATGCGGTCGGGCTGGGCGACTTCGGTAAGCCCACCGGTTATCTCGAGCGGCAGGTGCGTCGTTGGGGCGGGCAGTGGGAGCTGGTCCGGCGGGAGAACGATCCATCGGACGCGGACGTCAAGCGGCTGCATTCTGCTCTGGCAGAAGCGATTCCACCGCAGAGCCGCAGTTCGATCGTGCACGGCGACTACCGCATCGACAACACGATTCTCGACTCGCAGGACGCCACCAACGTGGTCGCCGTGCTGGACTGGGAGATGTCCACGCTGGGTGATCCATTGAGCGACGCCGCGCTGATGTGCGTGTACCGCCACCCGATGTTCAACATCATCCATGCGGCCTCGGCCTGGGCATCGCCGCTGATGCCGGAGGTCGACGAGCTCGCGAATCGTTATTCGCAGGCAGCGGGACATTCGCTGGACAACTGGGACTTCTATATGGCGCTTGGCTATTTCAAGGTGGCAATCATCGCCGCGGGCATCGCATTTCGGGCGCGGATGGGCGGCGGTGTCGCCGCGAACACCGACATGGTGGATCAGGCGGTGGGTCCGCTGATCGCCGAGGGCCTGCGCCTGCTCGCCGGCTAGAGACCGGCCTTCAGGTTGCGCTTGGCAGCTCGGCGCAACTGGACGATGCGCGCCGTCCCCGCCGCGACCGTCAGCAGGCCGCCGCACACCGCAGCGAGCAGAACCCCCACGCCGATGGGTAGGTTCCATTCCCACGCGAAGAAGTGGACGGTCGCGGAAGCGGTGTTCTGCAGGATGAACACCAGCAGCAGGATCAGGATCACGAATCCTGCGATCAGCGCCGACCACAGTGCCGCGGCTCGGGTGAACTTCACCGCGGATTCAGGGGTCTCCGGCTTCGACGACGGCGAGGTCGCCGCCGGTGGCTCTGCCGGGGCAGGTGCGGGCACCGGATCGATCGGCCGGTCGGCCGATGCGGACGGATCGCTGGTCATGGCTCCATCTTTGCCCTTTCGCGCATCGAATGAAACCACCGCCGCGCTCACGGTGAGCCAAAGCGCGGCGACATGTCGCTGCTGCCGTTATGGTCGCCAGAGGCAGGTGACGCCGAAAGGACGTTCGCATGAACCCCGCGCGACGAACCCCGCACCATCTGAGTCTTGCGATCCTGACGGCCGTGCTCGCGCTGATAACCGCAGCGTGCGGCAGCTCCAACCCACTCGGCGGCGGATCCGCCTCCGGTGACCTCAAGTCGATCGTCGTTGGCTCCGCCGACTTTCCGGAGTCGAAGATCATCGCCGAGATCTGGGCGCAGGCGTTGGAGGCAAACGGCTTCACCGTCGGTCGGCAGTACGGCATCGGCAGCCGCGAAACCTACATACCGGCCGTCAAGGACCATTCCATTGACCTGATTCCCGAATACACCGGCAATCTGCTGCAGTACTTCGACAAGAACACGAAGGTGACTACGCCGGATCAGGTCGAGTTGGCGCTGTTGCGTGTGCTGCCTGGCGACCTGTCGATCCTCACGCCGTCGCCGGCGGCGGACACCGACACCGTGACGGTCAGTCAGCAGACGGCACAGAAGTGGAACCTCAAGACCATCGCGGATCTGGCGGCTCATTCACCCGAGGTGAAGTTCGGCGCACCGTCGGAGTTCTTGAATCGCACCGAGGGGTTGCCGGGACTCAGGGCGAAGTACGGTCTCGACATCTCACCCAATAACTTCGTCGCGATCAGCGATGGCGGGGGCCCGGCGACGGTGCGGGCTCTGCTCGACGGAACCGTCACGGCGGCCGACATATTCAGCACCTCTCCGGCGATCCGGGAGAACAACCTGGTCGTGCTCGAGGACCCGAAGAACAACTTCCTGGCCGCCAATGTCGTTCCGCTGGTGAGTTCTCAGAAGAAATCAGACCAGCTGAAGAACGTGCTCGACGCCGTCAATGCCAAGCTGACGACCGATGACCTGATCGAGCTCAACACCGTGACATCGGGGAACGCAGGCATCGACCCCGATCAAGCGGCACGAAAATGGGTACAAGCCAACGGCTTCGACAAACCGCTGCAGGGATGAGCGCATGATCAGCTTTGACGGTGTCACCAAGCAATACCCGGACGGGACAGTCGCCGTCGACGATCTGACTCTCGAGGTGCCGGACGGCACCTTGACGGTGTTCGTCGGGCCGTCGGGCTGCGGCAAGACGACGTCGATGCGAATGATCAACCGGATGATCGAACCGACGTCCGGAACATTGACCGTCAACGGTGACGACGTCACGAAGGTCGATCCGGTGAAGCTACGCCTGGGAATCGGCTACGTGATCCAAAGCGCGGGCCTGATGCCGCACCAGCGCGTCATCGACAACGTCGCGACCGTGCCGGTGCTGCGCGGCGAATCGCGACGTTCGGCGCGTAAGGCGGCACTCGGCGTGCTGGAGCGCGTCGGCCTCGACCCGAAGTTGGCCAATCGCTTCCCCGCCCAGCTGTCCGGCGGTCAGCAGCAGCGCGTCGGCGTCGCACGCGCACTCGCTGCCGACCCGCCAATCCTGTTGATGGACGAGCCGTTCAGCGCCGTCGACCCCGTCGTGCGTGAAGAGCTGCAAACCGAAATCCTGCGGCTGCAAAGCGAATTGCAGAAGACGATCGTGTTCGTCACCCACGATATCGACGAGGCGCTGAAGCTCGGCGACAAGGTTGCGGTGTTCGGGCGCGGCGGCGTGCTGGAGCAATACGCCGAACCGTCTCGGCTGCTGTCGAACCCGGCCAGCGACTTCGTCGCCGGGTTCATCGGCGCGGATCGCGGCTATCGCGGGCTTCAGTTCCGGCACGCCACCGGGCTTCCGCTGCACGACATTCGGAGCGTCGCCGAATCCGATATCGACGGTCTGGCGTTGGGTCCATCGGACTGGGTGCTGATCCTCAAACCCGACGGCGCGCCGGTCGGCTGGATCAACGCCGACGGTGTGACGCTGCACCGCAAAGGCGGCTCCCTCTACGACAGCACCTACGGCGGCGGATCGCTGTTCCGGCCGGACGATTCGCTTCGGCAGGCACTCGATGCGGCTTTGTCGTCGCCCGCCGGACTGGGTGTGGCGGTCGACGCCGACGGTCGGCCCATCGGCGGGGTGCAGGCCGACGACGTGTTGGTGATGCTGAATGCCCAACGGCCGAAAGCCTTGCCGAGACTCGGCTCGGCCGACGACGGGGCGGGCTGAGCGTGCGCTATCTGCTCACCCACCTCGACGACGCCTGGGCGCTGACGGTGATTCACCTGCGGCTGTCGCTGATCCCGATCGTCCTCGGCCTGCTGATCGCGGTCCCGCTGGGTGCGCTGATCCAGCGCACCACCGCGCTTCGGCGGCTGACGACGATCACCGCCAGCATCATCTTCACGATCCCGTCGCTGGCCCTGTTCGTGGTGCTGCCGTTGATCATTCCCACCCGCATCCTGGATGAGGCCAACGTCATCGTCGCGCTGACGCTGTACACCACGGCGCTGCTCGTCCGGGCGGTGCCCGAGGCGCTCGACAATGTGCCAGAGCCGGTGCGCGACGCCGCGACCGCCGTCGGCTACAAGCCCCTGGTTCGGATGCTGAAAGTCGAACTGCCGCTGTCGATTCCGGTCCTCGTTGCCAGCCTGCGCGTCGTCGCTGTCACCAACATCTCGATGGTGTCGGTCGGCTCGGTGATCGGCATCGGCGGGTTGGGGACCTGGTTCACCGAGGGCTACCAGTCCAACAAGAGCGACCAGATCATCGCGGGCATCATCGCGATCTTCGTGTTGGCCATCGTGATCGACACGCTGATCATGTTCGGAGGGCGGTTGCTCACGCCGTGGACGCGGGTGAGCGGCGTCGGCCGTCCGAAAGTGAAGGCGGCCGCATGAACTTCCTGCAGCAGGCGCTGTCGTACATCTTCACCGCGGCCAACTGGGGCGGTCCCGCGGGCCTGACCGCCCGAATCGCAGAACACCTGCAGTACACCGTCGTCGCGGTGCTGGTGTCGGCGTTGATCGCGATACCGATCGGCATGATCATCGGGCACACCGGGCGCGGGACGTTCCTCGTCGTCACCGGGGTCAACGCACTTCGCGCACTGCCCACGCTGGGTGTGCTGTTGCTGGGTGTGCTGCTGTGGGGCCTTGGCCTGGTGCCGCCGACGGTGGCGCTGATGTTGTTGGGCATCCCACCGCTGCTGGCAGGAACCTACGCCGGCATCGCCAATGTGGACCGTGCGGTGGTCGACGCCGCCCGGTCGATGGGGATGACGGAGTCGCGGGTGCTGCTGCGCGTCGAAGTGCCCAACGCCATGCCGCTCATCCTCGGCGGGCTACGCACCGCGACGCTGCAGATCGTGGCCACCGCAACCGTCGCGGCGTATGCCAGCCTCGGCGGCCTGGGTCGCTATCTGATCGACGGCATCAAGGTGCGGCAGTTCTACCTCGCGTTGGTGGGTGCGCTGATGGTCACCGCGCTCGCGTTGATCCTTGACGCCATGCTGGCTTTCGCGGTGTGGGCGTCGGTGCCGGGCACCGGTAGGCTGCGCCGGATGCCGCAGCCGTTGCTGGGTGATGAGGTCGTGCTGGAAACACGAGGAAACGCGCGCCCACCTTCTTCAAGCACTTCCGTAGCAGGCTACGAACGAGGCGATCCTTCGCATACGGTAGAGGTGTGAGTGAAGCAGGCGGCTCTGAAGTGAAGGAAAGCGCCTGGCCGGCGATCCTGACCTGGCGCGCGCATGACGTTCCTCGGATGGAGTCCGTACGGGTTCAGCTGTCGGGCAACCGCATCAAGGCGTACGGCAGAATCGTCGCGGCCGCGACGCCGTCGCACCCAGCATTTTCCGCGTCCTACGACCTGGTGACAGATGAAGCCGGCGGGACAAAACGACTCTCATTGACCGTGACACTTGCCGAGCGCGAGCGCCAGCTGTCGATCGCGCGCGACGAAGAGAACATGTGGCTGGTTCAACACCACACCGGCGAGTCCAAACGCGCCGCCTTCGACGGCGCGCTCGATGTCGATGTGATCTTCAGCCCGTTCTTCAACGCCCTGCCGATCCGGCGCACTGGGCTCTATCAGCGGACCGACTCGATCACGTGTCCGGTGGTCTACGTGCGGCTGCCCGAGTTGTCGGTGGACCCGGCGGTCATCAGCTACAGCAGCGCTCCCGACGGGATCAAACTGCACTCACCCGTCGCAGAGACCACGATCAGGGTCGACGACGAAGGGTTCATCCTCGACTACCCAGGGTTGGCAGAGCGGATCTGATCACCCCGCCCGCGCGACCCGCGGCGGCGAGCTCTTGGCGCCACTTCTCTGCGCCGATGACGACGGTGACGATCTCGGGCCTGCTGAAGCTGTCGTAGCGAATGCGGGCGGCGTGACCGGCCTCGACCAGATCCGTCAGCGGGCTCTTCGCGGCCAGCGCGTCGCGCGCGTGGCCGAGGAGGGCAAGCGTGCGCTCGAGGACGGGCAGCAGCTGGTCGGCGTTGGCCTCGCACATGGCTCGCACCAGATCGGGGGCCGTGGCCGCCACCCGGGTGCCGTCGCGGAATGAGCCTGCGGCGAGGCCGAACGCCAGCGGGACCTCGCCCGCGGTTATCGCGAGGGCCTCGGCGAGCAGGTGCGGCAGATGCGAGATCGTCGCGGCCGCGGCGTCGTGCTCGTCGGAACGGGCGGGGACGACGACCGCGCCGCAGTCCAGCGCGAGGTTCATCACCATGGTCCAGACGTCGGCGTCGACGTGGTCGTCAACGCCGATCACCCAGGGCGCTCCGACGAACAACCGGGGGTTGCCCGCAGTCCAGCCCGAGTGTGCCGTTCCGGCCATGGGATGGCCGCCGACGAAGCGCTCCAGAAGGCCGAAGGACTGCACCTCTTCCAGCACTGCACCCTTCACGCTGGTCACGTCGGTCAGCGGGCACTCCGGTGCGGAGTCGCGGATGTGTGCCAGCATCAGCGGAAGTGCAGGCACCGGAACGGCGAGCACGATGAGCGCTTTGCTGTCGGCGGCCCGGGTCAGCGCTTCGTCGATGTTCTCGGTGGCGTCGAACCCGTCAAACCTCGCCGCGTGCACCCCGTCGATCGAGCGGTTGTACCCGAAAACCTCGCGTCCGGCCGCTGCGGCGGCGCGCATTATGGAGCCCCCGATCAGCCCCAGACCCACCACGCAAACGGGTGTGTTTGTCACCCTTCAAGACTGGCATATCGCCCGTTTCGCCCGACGTCAGGCTGGTGTCGATTGCTAGTCAAGCTCCGGCGTCTGGGACTACCGTTAGCCCATATGGGAGCACAGAGTGCACCGGCGCAGGGCCAGGCCGCCGACATGCCCGACGGCTTCGGCGTTGCCGTCGTGCGCGAGGATGGCAAGTGGCGTTGCTCGGCGATGCGCAGGGCCGCTCTGAACAGCTTGTCGGCCGCGGAAACCGAACTACGCGAATTGCGTAGTGCGGGAGCAGTTTTCGGGCTCCTGGACGTCGACGACGAGTTCTTCGTGATCGTCCGGCCCGCGCCCGCGGGCACGCGGCTGCTGCTGTCGGACGCGACCGCTGCGCTGGACTACGACATCGCCGCCGAGGTGCTGGAGAAGCTCGACAATGACATCTCCCCAGAGGAGCTCGAAGACGCAGACCCGTTCGAGGAGGGCGATCTCGGGCTGCTGTCGGACGTCGGCCTGCCGGAGGCGGTGCTGGGCGTCATCCTCGACGAGTCCGACCTGTACGCCGACGAGCAGCTGGGCCGGATCGCGCGCGAGATGGGCTTCGCCGATGAACTGTCGGCGGTGCTCGACCGTCTGGGTCGGTGACTCCGGACGAAGAGCTGATCAGGGCTGCACTCGAAGCCGCACGGGACGCAGGCCCTCGCGACGTGCCGATCGGGGCGGTGATCATGGCCGCCGACGGCACCGAATTGGCGCGGGCGGCCAACATGCGCGAGGAGCTCGGCGATCCGACCGGGCATGCCGAGATCCTGGCGATCCGCGCCGCGGCGGCCGTGCTCGGGGACGGCTGGCGGCTGGAAGGCACGACTCTGGCGGTGACGGTCGAGCCGTGCACGATGTGTGCAGGCGCTCTGGTGATGGCGCGGGTGGCGCGGTTGGTGTTCGGGGCGTGGGAACCGAAGACGGGGGCGGTCGGGTCGTTGTGGGACGTGGTGCGCGACCGGCGGCTGACGCACCGCCCTGAGGTGCGTGGGGGAGTGCTGGCCGACGAGTGCGCCGCACCGCTCGAAGCGTTCTTCGCTAACCAGCGATTGGACTAGCAGCGGTCGCCAAGCCGAGAGTTCCCCTCGCGCAAGGCGTTTGCGATCTCGGACCAGGTTTGCTTGACGATGTGGGAAGCCGGCTGAAGATCGGTGATTCGCGATGAGACCTGGCCGGTATTGGCGACGCTGGCGTCCATGTCGCCTTCGAAGTAGAGGTCATGCCCAGACCGCCACCCTCGGAGACGGCAGCGGCCAGTTCGGCTCTCGCGATATACGTCATGGGCGCCTGGACGACGGGGTACTCGACGTCGAGCAGGCGTTGGATGCGGTTGGTCACGCCCTGATTCTCTGCTACCGCTGGATAGCGATTGGATCGGCGCCGCGGTCGGCCGGTAAGCTGCCACGCGGTGGCGTGTCCGAGCGGCCTAAGGAGCACGCCTCGAAAGCGTGTGACGGGTAACCCCCGTCCGAGGGTTCAAATCCCTCCGCCACCGCCAAAGTTCGCGCAGGTCAGACGTGTTTACTGACCTGCGTCGGCCCCTGGTGAACACATTTTGAGCACACTTTGCAGTTACTTCCCCATAGCAATAGCCCCGGCTGTTGAGGCCGGGACTATCTTTTGGTGCAAGGGAATCGGGTCCCTGTTGCTTTTCAGTTCTTGTTTTCAGCGCCCGCCCTTCGCGGCCTTGAGGGGTAGAAGTAGACCTACCGGTGTTGCGTTCAGGGCAACGACGTGTTGAGACCGCCGGAACGGTGATCGGCGTAGGGCGATCGCGCTTATCCGGTCACACCGAGCGCGGCCATGCTCGCGGCTCCTTGCGGCTGCGGCGACCCCGACCGGTCGTTCGGGCTGCGGGTTTACCGTCAGTCCAGCTCGTCGACCAGTTTCTGGTAATTACCCATGACTTGAACCAGTCCCTCGTCAAGGAAGGCATCGGCGATCCTGAGCCCGGTGACGACCAGCTGCACACGCTGGATAAGCGCCACATAATCCTCGGAACGGCGAACCGAGTCGATCTGCTCCTCGGTGCCCCGCAGCAGCCAGAAGCCCCCCACATCTCCGCCGGTTGGTCCAAGAACGACCACCTCAAAGCGCTCGAGCCGCCCTTCCTCCTGAAGACGTCCGAAATACTGCATCGATTCGCCGTAGGCCGCGAGGGCGCGCTTCTCGCTCCCCTTCACAACGTCTCCCCAAGCTATGCATAGACCAGCCTCAGCCATGACCTTTCCCTTTCTAGGGTGGAAGCCGACACCTTTGTCGGTGCCGTAAATTATGTTCCGGGTTGAGGCGACCGGACAGGTTTCTCCATCCTCTCCTCAGTCCAGTTTCAGAACGGGGGTCGCTGCGCGCCGTGACTCTTACGGCGCGCGCCCCCTGACGTGGCCGGGCTCCGGCCCGTACAGGCCGTGCAGTGCCGTCGCCACGGCGTCGAGATCGTCATCGAACAGATCCGAGTACGTGTCCAGAGTCATCTTCGCCGACGTGTGCCCGAGCATGCGTTGCAGCGCCAACACGTTCACCCCGGCCGACACCGACAGCGACGCACATGTGTGGCGCAGGTCGTGCGGCGTGATCTTCTGCACCTTGGCCCGCTTCACCGCCGACGCGAACCAGCCGTCTGTGGACTTGGGGCGCGGCAGGTACTTCCCGCCGGTGCCGAAGACCAGATCGTCGGGACCTTTGTCCCGGCACTGCTTTGACAGCTCGTCCAGAACGAACTGAGGCACCGGCACCGAGCGGACCTTGCGCCCCTTGGTCGGACCCACCGCGTGATCCACGCCGAGTTGCACGGCGTTCTCCGACACCGACAACCGCCGACGCAGGAACTCGACGTCACGCACCCGTAAGGCAATCGCCTCGCCCCAGCGGATGCCGCAGTAGGCCAACGTCAGCACCAGGGCACGGTGATCGCCCGCCGCGTCGGCCAGCCGGTGCACGTCGTCGGCCGACAGGTACACATGCCGACGCGCCGTCTTGCGGGGCAGATTCTCGACCCCCTTGCACGGGTTGGCTGCCAGCCGCTTGCCCTTCACCGCGTCGGCCAGGATGCCGGACAGGACACCGTAGGCCCGCAGCACCGTGGTTGCTCCACTGTTGGTGGTCAGGTCGGTGATCCACTCTTCAACGGCCAGCAGGTCCACGTCGGCGACGGCCGTGTCACCCCAGTACGGTTTGACGTGCACGCGCCATGCCGACTCCAGCATCCGGTAATGCGATGGTGCCGTGGCCTTTTCTTTGCGGCCCAGCCAATTGGCCGCCAGGCCTCCGACCGTGACGCGCCCCAGCGTCGGGGCGATGTACTCGCCTTTCGCCTTGGACACTTCTACGGTGGCCGCGAACAGCGTCGCCGCCCGCTTGGTGGCGAACCCGCGTTTCATCGTCTGCCCGCCGTCGGGTTTGCGGTAGCGGACCATGTACAGCGTGGCCCCGGCCCCGGTCTGATACGGCTTGATGGTTGCCATGATTCTCACTTTCCTTTCGCTAGTTCGGTTTTCAGAGCACGTGAAATCTGGCCCCGCCGTTGGGCATTGGCGTCCGGCCCGGCCCTGCCGTCCCGTTCCTCGGTAAAGGTGCGACCCCAGAGCCGGGCCATCATCGTCGCGCCACGTTCCCGCGTGACGCCGATGTCCCGGCACGCTCGGGCGTCGGCTTCACGGAATTCGTCGAGCAGCGCAGCCGCCAGCGCTTTGCGGGTGGCCTTCTCCATCACCGTGCCGAGCCGCCGCAGCTTCTCGGTCTCGCCGGTCACCGGCTGACCGGATACGGCGGCGCGCACCGCCGACGCGGGTACCGCCAGGTCGTCGTTGATCTGTATCGGGTCGTCGCCCGCCAGGAGGTCGGCCAGCGTCACCGGCCGACCGATCACATCGCGGAGTGCCAGAGCGACCGCGTAGAGCGTGTCCAGTCGCGGTGCGCCCCGGCCAGATTCGAGATGTCCGACGTTGCCGGAATTCCACGACAAGCCGTAAAAGCGTGCGGCAAGGGCGATTTGGTCGAGTGTGGCCCCGGCGTCGAGGCGCAATTTTCGGGCGTTGCGGCCGATGTGTTTTGCCAGGTGAGGTGTGGTGGTGGTCATAACTATCACTCTATATCACAATGCGATGAGGTCATCAAAAAACGACGTGTTGACCGCATGTCGAGTCTATGGTTGCCTCGTTGGTGTCGTCGTCTTTTGACGACTTCAACCCTCACTATGAGAGGACGAGATCACAATGGCCGTCAAAGTCAGAGACCAGTTGGACGCCGAGCTGGCGAAGCTCTCTCACGATATGGGCATCGACTTGCCCAGTCAGCCGCCGGTAATGCTCCCCGAACAGGTGGCCGCCATGTTGCACACCACCACGGGGGCGCTGGCCAACGACCGCTATCGAGGGGTCGGCATCCCCTACGTCAAGCACGGCAAGCGGGTGCGCTACCTGCGTGCCGACGTGGCCCGGTACCTGATCGCCCAGCGGCGCGACAACATCGCCTGACGTTCATGAGAAACCCCGCCGTCGCCTGTCTCGACCGACTCTGCGTCAACTGTTGGTGGGGTTGGTCGATCGCACTGCAGGAACATGACCGCGAAGACGACGACGGAACACCGCCACCGCCACCGCCACCACCCCGGCGAGCCGCGTAAGGCGCAAAAAAGACGCCGCCCCCCGACGGCCTCTCTCGAACCATCCCCACTGCAAAGGAATCAGCGTCCGATATGGAAAGATACCAACAACAACCAACCCTGCCCTCTCGGCGGTTTCCCCGAACGGACAGGTGGAAGCGCCGCTCGACCCCTTCGACCCCGCCGCCCTTCGGGTAGAAGGTATGGCGGGCATCGAAGTAGAACAAGTTTTGACCGCTGTGCCTGTCCGCAAACCGAAGCGGAACGAGTTCTTTCGCGTCCATCCCGAACATGTGCTGGATACCCTTGTGCTGGAGCGGGATACGGGAATGGACAAGGAAATCTATCTTGTAGCGCCCGAGATTCAGCATCTCGTGTTGCCCGAGCTTCGGAGAACGCGCCTATTCGTCGCCATCAACAAGCACGGCACCGTATTTCTCTGGCCGCTCAAACTTCCGCTAGAAGGCAACGACACCGGTCGACGGGTGTTCGACACGGCGCTTCAAGGCGCGACCGACGCGCAACGCACCTGGGTCAAACTCGCATGGGACCGGGGCCTCGGCGGATACGAATTATTCAGAGCCAAAGGCGATTTGGGGGAACCGCAGTGGCCAGACAAAAGTTTCCGGGACCTGCTCGAAATCGCATTCCGGCACTACCGGATCGACCGGGAAGACCACGACGTTGTCCGGGAACTCGCTGGGGAGCTATGAGCACCCATCCGCGCACCCCGCCCCGCCCCGAGACGCTTACGCAAGCAGGTCATTGGGAGACGGTGAAGCGGCGGTATCTGCGGGCTGGCCTGTGCCACCGGTGCGCGGCGCAGGCGGCCTGCGGGCACCAGCGCGGCGCGGGCGGTTGGGGTGCGATTCATCCACCGTGCACCGAGTGTGGGGGGATCGTCGAACTGTTCGCCTACCCCACAACCAACCCGCTGTGGCGGTCCGTCATTCGCAAGAGAATTTAGGGTGGCAAGCGTTTTCCCGGCCTACCAGACACCGGGAGAATCCGCTGCGCATACCAGCGCGGCCACCAGGTGGCCGCAATTGCCCTTCCAATCTGTGTTCGCCCTCGACTTTGAGTTCGTCTCGGAGTCGGGGGCGAACCCCGTCCCGGTCTGCCTGGTCGCGCGCGAGCTGCGCACCGACCGACTGATCCGGCTGTGGCAGGACGAACTTACCGGCCGCCCACCGTTCCCGATCAACGATGACACGCTGTTCGTGGCCTACTTCGCGCCCGCCGAACTGGGGTGTTTCCTCGAACTGGGCTTTCCGGTGCCGACACGGGTGCTCGATCTGTACACCGAGTTCCGCAACGCCACCAACGGAGTTCCCCTACCGAACGGGCGCGGCCTGTTGAGCGCCCTGTCCCATCACGGAATATCTGCAATCACTGCGGAGCAGAAAACCGAGGAGCGCGCCGTGGTGATGCGCGGAGGGCCGTGGTCGGCGGCGGAACGCCGCCGCATTCTCGACTACTGTCAGACTGACGTCGATCCAATGGGGGCGTTGCTGGAGCGCATGTTGCCGGGAATCCTGGCCCGTCCCAATGGATTAGGGCAAGCGCTGCTCAGAGGCCGGTACATGGCGGCGATCGCGCGGATGGAACGCACCGGCGTGCCGATCGACTTCGAGATGCTGCAACGGCTGCGAATGAACTGGGGGAGGATCAAGAGCGATCTGGTCGGGTTGATCGACAAGGATTACAGCGTCTACGAGGGGACGACGTTCAAAGCCGGACTGTTCGCCGGATACCTGGTCGACAACGGTATCGACTGGCCACGGGCGACGACGGGCCGTCTACAGCTCGACCAGGACACGTTCCGCGACATGGCGAAACGGTATCCGCAACTGGAACCGCTGAAAGACCTTCGGCACGCGCTCAGCGAGCTTCGGCTGGAGAAGTTGGCTGTCGGTTTGGACGACCGGAACCGGACGTTGCTCAGCCCGTTCGGCGCATCGAGTGGACGCAACACCCCCAGCAATACCCGGTTCATCTTCGGGCCGAGCGTGTGGTTGCGGGGTCTGATCAAACCGCCCGAGGGTCGTGCCCTGGCCTATGTCGACTGAAAGTCGCAGGAGGTCTACATCGCGGCGCAGCTGTCGGGCGACCGCGCACTGTTGGACGCGGTGCTGTCGGGTGATCCGTATCTAGTCCGAAGTTCCCCCTTGTAGGGCGGGTGTGAAGTCTCGTTTGTGTCGATGAGCGTGCGTTTCGTGCCCATACACAGGTCAAAACGTAGACATGTATCTTTCCGTATACGCGGCGTGTCGGACAGTGATGTACCAACATACCGCGGATAAGTGTGCTAGATAGTAGACATGTACGTGGCGCGGATTCCGAATCGGGGATCACCGCCGGCGATCCTTCTGCGGGAGAGCTACCGCGAGGGCGGCAAGGTGAAGAACCGCACGCTGGCCAACCTGTCGCACTGGCCCGAGCACAAGGTCGATACGTTGGCGCGGGCGCTCAACGGGCTGCCGCCGAAGCTGGAGTTGGCCGAGGCGTTCGAGATCACCGGCAGCCTGCCGCACGGGCATGTGGCCGCCGTGCTGGCCACAGCGCAACGACTGGGGCTGGCCGAGCTGATCGACCCGACGCCGTCGCGGCGGCGGGATCTGGTGATGGCCATGCTGATCGCGGCGGTGATCGCCCCAGACTCCAAGCTGGCCACCGCGCGGGGGCTGCGCACCGAGACCGCCACCAGCTCGCTGGGTGAGGTCCTCGGCGTGTCGGGCTGTGACGAGGACGACCTGTATGCGACGATGGACTGGGCCTTGCCCGCCAGAACGCAACTAACGCCGTGGCCGCCCGGCATCTGGTGGAGGGACGCTTGTGCTCTAAGACGTGTCCTCGGCGGCGTTCGAGGGCCGGCACTGCCCGCTGGGGGCGATCGGGTATGCCCGCGACGGGGTCAAAGGCCGGCGCCAGATCGTCTACGGGCTGCTGTGCACCACCGCCGGGGTACCGGTGGCCATCGAGGTGTTCGACGGCAACACCGCCGACCCCAAGACGCTGACCGCCCAAATCCGCAAGCTCACCACCCGGTTCGGGCTGAGCCGGGTCGCCCTGGTCGGCGACCGCGGCATGCTCACCAGTGCCCGCATTACCGAGGAGCTGCGCCCGGCTCACCTGGATTGGCTCAGCGCGCTGCGCGCCGACCAGATCAAGGCCTTGGTGGCCGCCGACGCGCTGCAGCTGTCGCTGTTCGACGAGCAGAACCTGGTGGCCATCACCCACCCCGACTACCCCGGCGAGCGGCTGATCGGCTGCCGCAACCCCGCCCTGGCCGCCGAACGCACCCGCAAACGCGGCGCGCTGCTGGCCGCCACCGAAACCGAGCTCGACAAGATCACTGCGGCCACCCGCCGTGAGCGTCAGCCGCTGCGCGGCAAGGACACCATCGGGCTGCGGGTGGGCAAGGTGATCAACACGTTCAAGATGGCCAAGCACTTCACCATCACCATCACCGAGGACTCGTTCACCTTCTGCCGCAACGAGGACACCATCACCGCCGAGGCCGCCCTCGACGGCATCTACGTGCTGCGCACTAGCCTGCCCGCCGACACCCTCACCGACGACAATGTGGTGCTGCGCTACAAGGGACTCGAAGACGTCGAGCGGTTCTTCCGCACCCTCAACAGCGAGCTCGACGTGCGGCCCATCCGCCACCACCTCGCCGATCGGGTGCGCGCCCACATGTTCCTGCGGATGCTGTCCTACTACATCAGCTGGCACATGAAACAGGCCCTGGCCCCAATCCTGTTCTACGACAACGACAAACCCGGCGCAGCCGCCAAACGCGCCGACCCCGTCGCCGCGGCCCAACGCTCCGACCAAGCGCTCACCAAAGCCGCGCGCAAACGCACCCAAGACGGCGTCGCGGTACACAGCTTCACTGTGGTTCCCCCGAAATCGTGGAGGGTTTCCTATGCCGCTTCCGGCTTGGTCTTGGATTCCCTGATCTCGTAGTTGACGGGTGAGAGCCCGTCGGCGGCACTGTGCCGGCGTTGGTGATTGTAGAAGGTGTAGCACCAGTCGATAACCACAGCCTGCGCATGGATAGTATCACGGAAACGATTGCGGGACAGCACTTCCCATTCCAACGAGGAGAAGAACGCCTCCGCGGCAGCATTGTCGAAACACGACCCGACCCGGCCCATCGACTGCCGAATCCCCAACTGCCGGCACAGCTTGGTGAACGCGTTTGCGGTATAGGTGCTACCGCGGTCGGTATGGAATAGGACCCGCTCGGACTCCTCATCCCGCCAGATCGCTTGGCGGCCGCCGCGCGCGGCCACGGCCATTTTGATCGCCGCGCACGCCAAGTCGGCATCCGGGTGCAGGCCCATGGCCGCCCCCAGCAGCCGGCGGCTATAGAGGTCGATCACGGTCGCCAGATACAGTTTCTGCCCGGACTCAGTGCGGATCTCGGTCATGTCACCGACCCATTTCCGGTTCGGCGCAGCCGCGGTGAAGTCTCGTTTGACCAGGTCAGGAAACTTTGGTGCCGTCTTGTCCTGCTTGGTGAGCCCATTACGGCGCTTGATGCGGCGCGCCACCAAACCCTGGCGGCGCATCGAGTCGGCCACCGTCTTTTCCGACACTTCCCAACCCAGATCGCGCAGGTCAGCGATCAACCGCGGCGAACCATGCAGCCCCTTGGCCACCTTGAACGCCGCGGCGACTGCGGTATCGAGCTGCGCGCGGCGCCGATCGGTGTCGGTATGCAACCCATCGGTGGTGTCAGCACGGGTGATCCACTTGTAGAACCACGACACACTGACACCCAACAGCACGCACGTAATCGTATGAGGCACCCGGTGTTTGGCCCTCTGGTCGGCAATGAAACGTGCCACGCTCACTTCGTCGCCTCCTTCACCCACAGGACCACTGATCGCTTGAGGACATCACGCTCCATCCGCAACTCAGCGACCTCGCTACGCAGCCGTTTGAGTTCCCCGAGATCGTCGCGGGTCAACTCACCCCGACCCTCCCGGGCCTCGCGGTCCTGGGCAACCCAATTGCCCAGGGTGCCCTCGTGGATCCCCAGGTCCCGCGCGACCTGGGCGATCGACTTACCCGTCTCACGCACGATCCGCACAGCCCCCTCACGGAACTCCCGGTCGTACTTCTTCCGTTTCTCTGACATCGCTACTCCTTATAGCTGATGCCTCCACGGTCTCGGGGGAATGTCACTCACCAGCCTGCTCGCCGACCTGGCCACCATCTGCGCCAACCACATCCAGCCCGCCGACGACACGCCGGCATTCACCATGATCACCAGCCCCACTCCGCTGCAACGCCAAGCCTTCGACCTGCTCGGCCTCTCCCACCGCCACGGCTACGCGTAGTCAGTAACCCACACCGGACGAACCACAAAACCCCAGCTCAACGCAGAGTCTTGCCGCGCGGACCGGGCTGTCCGTGATCGGGGCGCAGGACCTGTTACAGAGGCTGGCGCGCGCATTCCCGACGTTCACCGCGTGGGCCGAGCACGTCGCCAACGTCGGGCAGTTGACCGGCTACCTGTCGACGGTGTTCGGCTGGACAATGCGAACCGAGAGCGTGGTGCGGTCAACGACGTTGCGGAACTTCCCGATGCAGGCCAACGGTGCCGAGATGCTGCGGTTGGCGTGCTGCCTGGCCACGGAGCGCGGGGTTCAGGTGTGCGCTCCGGTGCATGACGCGCTGCTCATCGAAGGGGATGCCAGCAGGATTGATGACGTGGTGGCGACCACCCGCGCGGCGATGGCCGAGGCGTCGAGGATCGTGCTGGGTGGCCTGGAGGTCGGCACCGATGTGGAGGTCATTGCGTGGCCAGACCGGTACGCCGATCCCCGCGGCCGGGTGATGTGGGAGCGGGTGATGGAGCTGCTAGAAGGTCAGGCAGGTCAGGCAGGTCAGAGGGGTTAAGGGGGTCGGGTAGGTGAAGGGGGTCTATAAAGAAAAGTCCCCTGCCGGGGCCCCAATTGTGAAAAGAAGCTACATACTTATATATAGGCCCGTCAACAGTTTCAACCAAATGCGCACTGGGACAACATGATTAAGGACGTCTACCTGGGGCATGTACCTGGGGATGACACTGCTGCGTCTCGATTCCCCTGAGTACCACTCCCAAGTCGCGGCAGTCTGGTTATCGCATCGCCTGGTCAGGGCGCATACTCGCGGCATGGCCACCCAGGATGCTCGGCCGTGATCGCCGACCTGATGGCCAGCGCCACTGCGCCCAGTGCATCGAGGCGACTAGGGAGCGGCTGCGCTGCCCCGACTGTGATTGGACTGTGGTCGTCGTCGTCGCTGAAGGTGTGCAGGGCATGTATGCCGACATCAGATGTTCCCCACACTCGTCGATCTGGACTACCGACACACCGACAGAGCCGCTGCGGCCACGGCCGCTGTGTTCCTGTGCCGACACGAATGCCCCGCCTTGCGTGAATGCAGACACTAGGATTGATGACCGAACAAAGCAGGTCGTTAAATGTCGTTAAATGGACCATTCAAAAGGACGACGATGAAAACACAAGCAGCAGTTTGCGTTTTGACAGTAGCATTCGGTTTTTGCGCGTCAACATTTCTCGCACCCCGAGCCAAAGCTGACACGCAATGCCCATATCCCGGCGTCGGCATCTTAAATGTGAGTGTCGGTGGTATCAGTGGCGGTTTTTGCGATTTCCCGACTGAAATCAATGGGGCGCATTGGCATTGCGAGGGCGGTGGCGTCGGCCTCGGGCTGGCCGCTAGCGGTGCCGGTGTCGGTTCAACGGGCACTCTCGGCATTGCCGGTGTCGGTCAGGGTGTCAGTGGCGTGTCGTGCAATTGGCGCTGCCCCGACAACACCGATGCACCGGCGCCAAATCCGCCAGGGGCCTGGAGAGAATACTTGGCGCCGATGAACACCACGAATTACTGCAAAGATCATATGACACCGGCTGGATTCTGGTCTGCGCCAACACTTCCCACCGAAGGTATCCCACCGGCAGGGGAACTGGCACCGCAACCAGGTGAAACACCGGCACCGCAACCAATACCCCCACCGTTGCCGACGGAGCCAGTGCCAGCGCCAGCAGTGCCGCCAACCGCGCCAGGGGAACCGAATCCATAATCATGAGTACGAACAAGTTGTGGCTTGTTAAGCCCCCTGACCAGCATAAACAGACTAGGGGGCTTCCGACCTCGCACGTAATGGACTAGCCCGATGCTCGGCATCGCTGATCTTTCGCGCCGAGGTCTGCCTGTCACGTCGGGATCAAGGGCCGCGACGGTGGGACACTGGGTCGGTGGAGGTGACGAGTCACGGGGTGGGCGGGTATCGGTCGGGCTGCCGCTGCGCGGTGTGCCGCAGTGCCGAGACGCTCCGCAAGCGCAGCTATCGTGCCAGGGCTGGCGGCAAGGTGGTGGCGATGCCGACCGCGGCCGCGATCGCGACAGGCAAGACCAGGGTCAAGCCGAAAGCCGTTGGCTCGGTCGAGCAGGCGGTGTTGGAGGAGACCGCGCCGCTACCTAAATCGGCTGAGCAGCCTGCATTGGTGGCGGGCGCGATCGCGATGGCCCACGTCCTCGATAACGACAGTTTGGTCAGCATGCACCCGGCGGCCGCGCGTCAACTGCAAGCCGTCCTACAGGAATTGCATCGAGGCCCGAAACGGAAGTCGAACGGCAGGCTGGCGGCAGTGAGGATGATGAGTCGATGAGTAAAGCCAGCCCCGAACTGCTCCGCCACCTCGACGACACCCCACGTGATGAGCTGCTGGGTTGGTTCAACGTGTTGTGCCGCCACCTGGCCCTGTGCGTGGACCCGGACGGCACCATCCACCCGTACGACCCGCAATTCTTGGACATGCTGCAGATTCTGGCCGCCCAGGTGGAGCTGGTCACCGCCGACGCCGCCACGGTGCGTGAGCATCTGTTGCATCGGCTCGCGGTGTGCACGCGTGAGCTGACAAGCGGCGCGACCGATGATCCCGTTGTGGTGAAGCGGTGGGTACTGGCGTGCGGCGAGTTGGTGGCCGACAGTGTGGCCGCCACGCTGGTCGCGGCGAACGTGTTGGACGGCTGAGTCTCTGTTCCAACGCCGGGTATCGGGGTAACTTTGGCTTCAAGGGTGGCCGCTGCGGCTTTGGTTCGTCCCAGCAGTAGCGCCCGCCTGGTCAGCGGTTTCCGGAACTGCCTGACCATCAACCGAGCACGACTGGCCGTCACATCAGCACCGGCACTGGCTGACCCTTTGAGGGCACCCACCGCCGCTGACCAGCGCTGACGCACAGATTTCGTGGGAGGTTTCCTCGAATGCGCCAATCACACGGGCGCACAATCACTTTCAAAGGGAGGGCTGTCATGCCCAGCATTCTTGAAATCAACCGACGACGCAACGAGATAGCCCAGGCGGCACGGCAAGCACTCGCCGACCAGAAGGCCGGAACGATCACGATGAAAGCCTTCAACACCACGATTAACGGGCTGTCCGACCAATCCGACGAACTCGACCAGGCGGAGAGGGCGTACAAGTCCGCGCTCAAGTGGTCTGCGGCAGGATCTCCCGGTGAGTCGGGTGCTGTCCCGGCGGGCATGGGTGGCCAGCAGTTCCCCAAGCCTGATGGGCTGCGGGGTAAGGCATCCGAGCTGGCACCGCTGGGCTTCTCAACGGTCCAGCTGAAGTCGATGCACGAGGCCGCGCATTCGCGGTCGCCATTCCAGATCCGCACCAAAGCCGCAACGTTCAACAGCGGCGACTCGCTGTTGCCGCCCGAGCTGCAACCCAGTGTCGTCGGGCCAACCTACGAGGGACGGCTGCTCGATCACTTGCCGATCCTCCCCACCAGTGCGCCGAGCATTGATTACATCAGGCACACCAGTACAACCGGGGCACCTGCGATCACAGCCGAGGGTGCGGCCAAGCCTGAGCTGGTGTTCGTGACCGACTCGGTAATCGTTGCGGCACAGAAGATTGCGTGCCACGCGGCCATCTCGTGGGAGTCGATGACCGACTTCGACGCGTTCACCAGCTATTTCACCGGCGAGCTGCAACGCCAGGTGATCAATGTCGAGAACGACGAATTGCTCAACGGTGCGGGCACAACCGGACACCTGGCGGGCTTGTTGAACACCAGCGGCATTCTCACGCACGCCACCGCCACCGACACCGGACCGGACAGCGTCGAGCTGGCCATCGCAGCACTGCGCACCGGGGCGGCACTCGCGGAAGCCAATCTGCTCGTGCTGCATCCCAACACCTGGTCAGCACTGCGGCGCACCAAGGATTTGCAGGGCCGCTACATCGTCGCCCAGGACCCGACTCTCGGTGCGGCGAAACAACTGTGGGGCGTGGAAGTGCTGCCCACCACGAAAATCGCGGCCGGTGTCGGCGCACTGCTCGACACCACCAAACTGGGCTTCGTGGTGGTGCGTGAAAGCCTCACTCTGCGAACGGGAACGAACGAAGACGATTTCACCAAGAACCTGCAACGCTGGGTCTGTGAGGAGCGCCTCGGGCTTGCCGTCGAGCGGCCCTCTGCGGTCTGCAAGATCACCGGCCTGCCGGTCGCGTAAGGGGTGAATGATGAAAGTCGCAGTGGCAGAAGGCATTCAGTGTGTCCAGGACGGCACCGTTTATGGGCCTGGTGAGACGGCGGAGGTGCCGAAAGCGGTACCACAGTTCTGGCTGCGGTCAGGGTGGGCTGACGAGGTGGAGGAGGATGAGCCACCACCCAAGAAGCCAGCCGAAACGCCTGCACAAAAGCGGGCGGCTACGAAGTAGGCACGGTCGACGCCCTCATCAGGCCGAGACGGTGGAGCGTGCTTCAACTCGCGTGTCCTCCAATAACATCCGCACGTTCGAACAGGGTGGTTGCCCGGGGGCCTCGGTCGAGGGGAACCGAAATTCTGACCGGCGTGCTCGAAGCAACAGTGCGTGACCCTTCCAGGTCGGGCCCCGGCACCAGGCTCAAATACGGGCTTACGCACCCAAGAAAACGTCGGCGTCGGCGGGCAACCCGACCCCATTTTCACGCCTGCGAGGCGTCACCCGAAGGGAAACAGGGGGCTCAGATCAGACGACATACGAGAGTCTCGAAAATCCGTGTCAGAGTCGCGGGTACGGACTCCGCTAGAGTCCTTGGCCGCTGAGCCAACTGTCGATCCTCTCGGCGACTGCCTGCCATCCAGGCTCAAGCATCATGTCGTGGCCCATGTCGGGAAAGACTTCTGCTCGTGCGTGGTAGGCGCGCGCGGTGGCGTGGAGTTCCCGTTCGGTAAGGATGCCGTCGCATTGGCAGACCATCGTTTCTGGCGGCGATGCAGGCCGGTTGACGCCAACTCCTAATACGTCCACCCCGCGCAACCAGCAGTAGAGGGCACCGCGTCAAGCACGACTCCCGGATGCTGGGCTGGCCACCGCGCCCGGCAGGCTCCGTGGCCGTCATAGTCAACCTGGACACCACGCCGGTTCAACTATCGGGGCGGATGTCCGTGCGCATGGAGGACGGCACGGTTATCGAACTCACGCCCGGCACCGTATTCCACATACCGCCAGGCCACGACGCCTGGACCGAGGGCGATGAGGCCTGCGTGGAACTCGACTTCGGTGGCCTAACCGGCTACGCGGTGCCCAAGAAGTGAGTGTCCGATACCGACGATCCGAGCCTGCTTCGCGCGAGCATGCATCACCCACGCTCGCGCGAGCAGGTGGAAGTCAGAACACCGACGGATCCGAAAGCCCGCCCGGTCCCCTACGCAGTCAGTTTCACAGACGCCGTTGCGTTGTTGAAGACGCGGATGATATCCCCGCCGGGGTAATGCTCGCGGTGCGTCTCCGCCGCGTCGACAGAGCTGCCTCCGATTACGACGCGGGAGGTGTCAACGTCGCCGGCGCGGCTGATAACGGTGTAGTGATCGTGCATTGGATTCGTGTCTGTCATTGCATGTTTCCTTTCGATGGATGAAGCGGTGATGAATACGGTCATGACGGTATTGGTGTTCGGCGCTTGGCGTGTCCGCTGATCGGCCCTTTCTGCGGGGGAGGAAAGGCTCCACCGATTGGGGGAAAGGCGCCTAGGTGGCTGGTGTCGAACGGGTCTCGTGAGGTAGGTGCTAACCGCTCTTACGGTTGAGCTTGCTGTGACGGCTGGTGTCGGCCTGTGACGGGTTCGGTCGGTTGGCGTGCCGGCTCGTTAGACCGAGCTATCGGGATCGGTGCGGAATCTGCTGTGCGGCAGTGTTTTTGCTGTCATGCCGGCGCGACTTGCCAGCCTTGGCCGGCGGCTTGGTGCAGTCCGAGCGCACCGAGGCGGGCCAGGTTGACCGCGGCGGCCAGCAGGGAGAAGTCGGCGGCGACTTTGCCGATGCCGCGCACTCGGGCGCGACGCCCACCGTGGCGGCGGCGCATCAGGTGACCGATCTTGCGTTCCACTTTCGGCCGGGTGGCCTTGTATTCGGCGACCCAGGCGGGATCGGCCTGGGCGGCGCGGGCTCGGGCCAGCTGTTGTTCGTAAGCACTGATCGTGATGGTGCGGCCACCGGGTGAGGTAGTGCATTGCGTGGCCAACGGGCAACCGGCGCAGGTGGTGCCGAACACCGCGATACCGCCGCCACCCTTGGCCGGGCGGATCGGCGCGCTCACCCGGCCGGGGCAGGTGACGGTGCCCGTGGTCAGGTCGATGATGAAGCGGTCCTTGGCGAACCGCCCACCCGGCGCGTTCGGCGGCTGCACCTTCGTAAAGATCTGCGCGCCCGCGGTTTCCAGCCTGGCCAACAGCGGCCCGGTGCCGTAGGCCGAGTCGCCGTAGACCGCCGGGCCATCCCCGCTGGGGGCGGGGCTCTCGGGCGCGCCCGCACCGCCGCCGGCGCCGGAATTCGGATCATCGCCGCCGTCGTCGCCCGCACCCGCGCGCGCCTCGGTGACCTCGGGCAGCTCGTCGGCCAGCAGATCGGTCGCGGGCTCGGCGTCACCGGCGTTGGCCGCGCTCACCTCGGTGGCAGTCACGATCTCCGAATCCGGGTCGAGCGCGAGGTGCCCCTTGTAGCCGTCGAACCCGCGCGCCGAGGTCTTGTGCCCGTGCCGCGCATCGGGGTCCACGGTGGAGATCACCCGATCCTTGGCCACCCGACGCGCGATACGAAACACCCCAGCGCCGTCGTGGTCGAGGTCCTGGCCCACCACGGTGGCCAGCAGCCGCGCGGCGTTATCCACCTCAGCGCCCAGCTCGCGCCCGTCCAGCGCCCCCACCAGCGCCATCGCATCGCAGGCCAGCGCGTTCACGAGCCCCTCGCGCGCGGCCGGGTCGTCGTAGTCGCACACCGGTTTGCCCGCCGCCGCATAGTCATCGTCACGGCGCAGCAAGCCCCGCAGCCCACGCTCCAAGTCCGTGCCGGCCGCCGCCAACAGTCCCCGGATCGCCGAGCGGATCAGCGTGACCGTGTCCATGGTGGCCACCGCGTCATACAACGGCGTCGAGTCCAACACGCGCTTGCGGCCGACCAGCCCAGCCGCCCTGGCCGCCGCCAGCGTGACCTCGAAGATCCGGTTCGGCCGATCCGAACGCGCCAGCCGCGCGCGCATGTCCACCAACACCGTGTGCACAAACCCCGGATAGTCGAAATCCAGCCCACCCGCGGCGTACTTCCAGCGCGCGTCGAACGCGAAGCGCTCCACCGCCTCCCGATCCGAGAGCCCCTCGATCCGCTGCAACACCATCACCACCGCCACGATCATCGGCGGCACCGACCGGCGCCCCACATCGGTGAACAAGTCGGCGAACATCTCATCCGGGAACAAGTTGAAGCACTCCCGGTGCAGCACACCATAGATCGAGTCCGGCGCCACCCGGCCCTCACAGAAATTCGCCGTCGACCGCAGCAGATCCGCCTGAGCAGGCGTGCGTCCCAAACTCACCCACTCATTCAACTCAAGCCGCAGCGATCAGCCGGGGAACGCCACGCGAAAAACACCAACCACCCAGACAGGCTTCGCCTGATACCGCCGAGGTGCGTACCCGCGTAGTCGATTCGGTACCGGTGGGTGCATGCTCGCTGTCATAGCGTCTGGTTGCGGAGGTCGTCATGGCGTCGCGTCTGGTGCGGGTCAACCCGGTCACGGTCAACGATGTGCTCGACGGGCACGTGAGCCTCGATCTCGAGTGTCTGGACCGGGTCTACCTGAATGGGTATCTCGCCCAACTGCAGGTGGGTGGGCAGGTGGTGCAATTCCTGCGGCACCGCGGGTATGTGGTGCCCTCCCCGGCGTGCCTGCAGCAGATCGGCGATGCGTTTCGCCGCTCGGTCGCCTCCTACGCCGATGCCAACCACATTCCGGTGGTGCGGTTGAAATCCACCGACCGCAACATCGAAGTGATGCGTCGATATCTGGATTCGGCTGCGCGTCAGGGGCGTTCGCAGGTCGCCGCGATCGGGGTGGCGCAGGAGCCGCAGCGGGTGTTCATCGCCCGCCAGCGCGACACCGACCCGTCCAAGCCGCCGCAGTTCTCCTTCGACAAGAAGGACCGCCGGGTCACGGTCTACTACTTCTACCTCTGGGACGCCGATTTCGGTCCGGCGTTCATCAAGGTCTGCACGTACTGTCCGTGGCCAATCAAGATGTGGGTCAACGGGCACGAGTGGGCCAAACGTCAGGCGGCCCGGGCCGGGCTGGAGTTCACCGAACTCACCAACGGATTCGCCGCCACCGCCGATCCCAGTGCGCTGCAAGCGATCTGCGACCGGCTCGGGCCGGGCACCATCAACGTGTTCTTCCAACGTTGGCTGGCCCGGCTGCCGCTGCCGCTCACCGCAGCCGACGGGCACGCCGGCTACTGGTGGGAGCTGTCGATGGCGCAAACCGAAATCTCGCGGACCTTGGTGTTCACCCAACCCCGCTACGCCCGCGGCTTCTTCGAGGCACTCGTCACCGACAACCTCGATCTTGGCCGCCCGGACACCATCGAGATCGTCTTCGACCGCCAGATCCGCGGCGGCCAGCGCGCCACCGGGGGCGAGTTCAAGACCAAAGTCATCTCCCGCGGCACCGAGGTCACGGTGAACGCCTTCTACAAGCACTCCCGCATCAAGCAGTACTTGAAGGACGGGCGGGCGCTCCGAATCGAGACCGTGATCAACGCCCCCAACGACCTGGGCTGCCAACGCCGCCTGCACAATCTCGACGATCTGCAGACCAAGGCGCGTGCGGTCAACGCCCGCGTGTTGCAGGCTGAACGTGTCGGCCAGGGCTGTGTCCTTGCGAATCCAGTCTTTGAGCGGATCGCGCACCCCACCGTCACCGCGGAGGGGCGGAGAGCTACAGCCATGCGGTTCGGCGACTCTCGGGTCCAAGCCCTGGCCGGCGCCCTGTGCGTCACCCTGTGCGCCGTCACCGGCATCACCAACAGGAGCCTGCGCGCCCTGATGACCGGACTGCTCGGCGCCCCGTACGGCATGACGCAGGCCAGCTACGACCTGGCCCGGCTGCGGCGCAACGGCCTCATCGTCCGCCGCCCGCACACCAACACCTACCACCTCACCGCCGACGGTCTCCGGTTCGCGCTGTTCTACACCAAAGTGCACGACCGCGTCCTGACCCCGCTCTTCGCCGCCGACCAACCCCAAGCGCCACCCGAACTCCGCACCGCACTACACACCATCGACCGACACATCGACCAACGCTTCGCCCACGCACGACTGCCCACCGCAGCCTGAAACTCGGCTCAACTGTCTAACCGCTAGCGACAAAGGGCCGCTAGATCTACTCGGCAGTTAGGTTGGCGACAGTCGGCTGATCGGGGGTTTGCCTCCGATGGCTGAGTGGCGCCGTTGATTGTTGTAGTGCTCGCGCCAGGGAGTAAGGGCTGTGCAGCGGGCGTCGTTGGTGTTGAAGACCTCGCGGTGGGCCCATTCGACTTGCAGGGTGCGGTTGTCGCGCTCCGCTTTGCCGTTCTGCCACGGACAGTGCGGTTTGATGAACACCTGGCGGGCTCCTAGTGCGGCGACGACCTCGCGCAGTGAGTAACGGTAGGCCCAGGCGTTGTCAGTCATGATGCGCTCGATCTGGGTGATGCCGTAGGTGGCAAAGTAGTCGGCGGCCCGTTGAAGGAGCGCTGCGCAGGTGATCCCCTTCTCGTCGCTCAGGATCTCCGAGTAGGCCAACCGGGAATGGTCATCGATGACGGAATGCACGTAGTCGAACCCGATGTGGGATTTCTTGTGGGCGTGGTCATCACCGGTGGCAGCCCGGCCGTGCGCTTTCCATCCGCCGCCGTCGGGGATACGGCCAATCTTCTTGACGTCCATGGGAATGAGTTCGCCGGGCCGGTTGCGCTCGTAGCGCACCGCGGTGGTCTTCGAGCTCGGATCACCGCACCGGTCAACGGATCGCAATCCCGCAAGTACGGCATTCGGTGGCGGCGCACGTTCGCGCAGACCGTGCGGGCCGGCACACCGAGCTCATCGGCGATCCACTGCTGACCACGACGAGCCGAGGTACGCAGCTCGACGACAGCGGCTTCGACGCTGGCCGGTGTCCGACGCGGGCAGTGGTGCGGGCGTGAGGACCGATCGTTGAGGCCCGTCGCCCCCTCGTCGAGAAACCGGCGCACCCACCGATAAGCGCATTGTCGGGATACGCCGAGTTCGGCGGCCAACCACGCCCGCAAGATCGCGTACCACCTGCCCGAGTTCCGCAGGCTGATCATCCAGGCCAAGGACGACGGCCTGCACAAGGTGCTCGGGTTCAAGTCGTGGAAGACTACGTCGCCGACGTGGTCGGCAAGGACATGACGAAGCTGCCGGTCGACGACCGCCGCCAGATCGTCGAGCTGCTGGCCGGTGAAGGCATGAGCCAGCGGCAAATCGCCGCCGCAGTCGGGGTGAGGTCAAAAGACGGTCGACCGTGATCTCGATCAGGTGAGTCACCATGACTCACCTGATGATCAAGTGACCACCGAGCCGAAGCCGATCACCGGCCGTGACGGCAAGACGTACCGGCCGAAACCGCCACAGCCGCAACAGGAATCAAAGCAACATCGGTGGCCGATCACGGAAGAGTTCCGAGCGTTGTCGCTCAAATTGGCGCCGGTCGGACGGCGGATAGACCGATTGTCCGCAGACGATCGCATCGTGCGATACCGCGGCAAGCTCAACGTAAACCGCAACGAGCTAATCCGGTTCCGCGACGCGCTCAACGGTCTGATCGACCAGTTGGACGGAGACCGATGAGCAACCACAACGATCCGGCTCTCGGCGAAAGCCTCTCCCGCAGAGGCAAATACGCGCCTACCCCCGACATCAACGGGCACACCGAGCACATCCCGGCGCCGGACGAACACCCCGACGACCCCGTACCACCGCCCCGCCAGGTCGCACCGGTAAACCACTCCGGTCAAGTCCGCATGGCCTACCGGCTCACCCACGCGCACCGCGGTCGGCTACTGCACGTTCACAACGTCGGTTGGCACTACTGGGACGGCACACGCTGGACACCAGACGACGTCGGTGCCGCCAAACGCGCGGTGCTCGACGTGCTGCGCACCGCCCTAGCAGATTCGATCGGCGACAAAGAACTTCAACGCGACATCCGTAGCTGCGAATCAGACAGCGGCGTTCACGGCGTGCTACTGGCGTGTCTACGAGGACGACGAGTAATGCCGACCAGTGAGCCGGACAAGCGTCTGCGTGCTGAACTGGCCGCCGAACTCGGCTGGTACCCGGCGGATCTCGACGACGAGTCCATCGCCCGGCAGCGCGCCGACGCCGACCGCAAGAAGACCGATCGCGACCCCGCCAAGAGGGGGCACACCTAGCCGAGCTTGCGCGCCAGCGTGATGTCGAGGCCGCCGGGCGCGCAGCCGTGGCGGACCTGTACGAGTAATGACGGGGAGGTCCGGCGCCTGTGACCCTCTACGTCAACAGCGACACGCAGGAGGTCTGCACCGAGGCCGAGATGTGCGAGGCTTTCACCTCTGCCGAAAACGACGACATACGAGGGTCTCAAGCTTCGTGTCGGAGATGGCACAGCGATATGGCGGACATCGTTGAGCAGCGGTGAAACGATAGTTGTCTGAACCTCCTCGCACCTAATGCCGCGGTAAGTCGGTGAACGCAGCGGTGTGATTTTGCTGTGACGCGCACGTGCAGCCTCGGCGGATTGGTCTGAGTAGACGATCGGCGGGCCCGGCGATGACAATCACGACATGCTGCGGCTGATCACGTGCTCTCTTGTCGCAATCGTGGTGGCTGGGTGCGGCCACGGCGCAGGACCACGCCGCGACGCGGCCGCCGATCGGTCGGCAATAGAAGCCGCACTGCAACAGTGGCCGCGCGACTTCAACGCCAAGGATCTCGCAGTGTGTGCACTGTTCGAGGATGACGTGGTGGTGGCCTATCCGGGTGGCCCGGACAACGGTCGACCGGCGTTCTGCCGAAAGATGCAACGCCTGTTCAGCGATCCTGAGAAGAGGTATAGCTACGCGGAGCCCGAGATCCGGGAGGTCCTCGTCGACGGCGATCTCGCCACGGTCCGCCTCATATGGACTCTGTCGATAAAGGATGCTCTGGGTAAACTCCTTGAGGAATTTCCAGAGGACGGGGTGGACGTGTTCCGGCGGCAGCCCGATGGCAGCTGGAAGATCCACATCTCGCACGCATTCTCGGTGCGCGATCCAGCCGGTACAGCCGCACCCTGACCGCAGGCACAGCGGACACACGGCTCGCCTCGATGCCTGCCTCGACCATCTCCGCGAAGGCGACGTGCTCACCGTCTGGAAACTGGACCGCCTCGGACGCAACACCCAACACGTTGCTCGCGGTGGTGGACCAGTTGACTTCCCGGGGGATCGGATTCCGCAGCCTCACCGAAGGTCTGCACACCGACGGGCCGATGGGCAAGGCCATGCTGACCATCATGGTCGCCTTCGCCCAACTGGAACGCGACACCATGATCGAGCGCACCCGCGCCGGACTGGCCGCTGCCGCAGCCAACGGGCGCAAGGGCGGACGCCCACGCAAGGTCGGCGACGCCGATGCCGCCAAAGCCCGCCAGCCCCGGGAGAAGGGCATCCCGGCCACCGACATCGCGAAGATGTTGGGAGTCTCCCGCGCCACTGTGTACCGCTACCTTTCCGATGGTGTGCCGCTCTCTGCCTGATTTGTTCTGTCCCCACATCGGCGAATCCAGCGCGTCGACAATAACGGGCAGCCGCAGGCCGTACTCTCGCCGGATATAGGCCGATGGTCATACCGGCAAGGACATCGCCAAGTACCTCGGGGTCAGACGCGCAACGCTTTATCGGTACATCACCGAGGACACCGCAGCCTGATCGGGATCGCGTATGGCTCATGCACCTTGGCTGGTGCACTTGGTGGGCGCGCGAGCCGGTAATCGACAGGGGTGCGGGCTCATCACATTTCGCGCAGGAATGCGCGCAGTCGGTCGGGTACTAATTCCGGTCTTTCCTCGACGATCCAGTGACCGACCCCGTCGACGGTTACAAGTTGAAAATCGCTGAACCGATCTCGGTAATCGCGCAGCAGGGTCGGAGTGATTACGGGGTCATCCATCTGCGACGACTGTGATCGGCGGTCCAAAACAGGCACTCAGATCGACGCAGATCGACAAATGGGCCCGCCTCGGTATGGAGGGGAGGCTGAGGCTAGGGCGCCCGGCGGGCGGTCTTGGACAGACCGGTCGGCCCGATTCCGACCATCGCGAAGGCCCCAGTCGGTAGCATTGCTTGCTGCAAACAGCACAGCGAGCCCATCGCCAGAGGCAAACATGACGACGAAACGCCAGATCGTCGCGGTCTCCTCGATTTGCACTGTCTCCATCACTGTTCTGGGCACCGTTGCTGGTTTCCCTGCGCGCGCAGACGATTTGGGGACTGCGGTGTACAACGGCGTCAACGGGCTTCGCCAGACATGCGCGGCGATCGGCGACGATCCGCGTTTGACCGTAGCGGCGCAACGGCACGCCAACGACATGCTGACCACTGGCGTGGACGGCCATACCGGTTCGGACGGCTCTTCACCGCAAGTCCGTATCGCGGATGCGGGCTACACCCAGACCGGGTACACGGGTGAGATCGTCTACTGGGGCACCGGATCGGCTGCGACTCCGACCGCAGCGCTCGACTTGTGGATGCAAAGTCCTTCGCACCGCGCGATCATCTTGAATTGCGCCTTCACCGCAGGCGGCTTCGCCACCGCCTGGGACGGCAACAAGATGACCGCCGTTGGCGACTTCGCGGGCCCTTAAAACCGCCCTTAAAACCCAAGCCCGGACTTGCCCGGGTGCTGCTCACAGAGCCGGTACTTGTCCGCCATATCAAGAACCCTCTCCGACGGCCGCTTCCGGCATCGAGTAGCTTATGCGGCCGCCCACAGCCTGAGCGGTCGATCCGGCGGAGAACCGCATGTATACCCACCCTCCATTGGATTGGGATATCCGTCGCCCCGTAACGGACCCACTCCGTGCTGCGCTGGCTCAAGTGGTCAACAAAGCAACGACGAAAGATGAACCGTCGCCGCTGAGTTCGTCGACGACGACGTGGGCACGACGAGGGCAAACCCCGGCCGCAGTTCGACCACATGATGGTCCTCGCCGATGCTGGCGGTTGACCTTCCGAAGCGGAGTCGTCTGGAAATCGGTCGGTGAGTTATTCACAACCTTTGCATTTCGCGCGCCATCGCGGTGTGCTCCAGGAGGCTGTTGCGGCGCGGCGGGTAGTGGCGTCGCGGCCTTTCTGCATTCGTCGTCGGATTCACGAATATTCCGCGCAGAACAGCGATCAATGCGCGGCGCGTGTTCGTACGCCGGACCGGCACGGCTGCCACTGTGCTGAAAACGACCTCCTGCTCGGTGATCAGAACTGGCGTCTGACTCACCTCTTCGGTGACGGGCTCAACCGCCGCGACAGCATCCGCCATCCCGTGGGCTGTCGATATCATTGTCTTCATTGATGTCGGCCTTTCTGTCGGTCGTAGCCCCACCAATTCGCATGAGTGGAGGCTGCTTTCGTGACCACTTTTGTGATTCTCTTCAATGAGGTTTTCCGCTGCGTGCGGCTCGGTTCGATGGTTCATGGTCAAGTGGTGGTTCCGTAATCGCAGGGAAGCCAGATTCCACTCCTCAAAGGGAAGGGTTTCCTGTCCGCTGAGTAAGGCCCCCGGACTGATGAGGTGCAGCGCGGGGACTACACCAAGTGCAGACAAGTACCGCAGAAGCACCAGGATTAGAGTCCAATGTGGATCGGACTTGCCTTAGCATTTACCTGCGTTTGTCGTTCTTCCCTTGTCGCGCAACGGGTCTCAGCATGGGAGAATGAATTCATCGATCACCGTGCGCGTTCGCCAGGATCCACAGGGAGGAGTCGTGTCTGAGTCCGAGGCGTTCCGCGGCGGTCCCATGCGTTGCACTACCCGGGTGAACACATCGTGAGCGTGCAGCGTGAAGATGGGCTGAGCGTCCGATGAGGCTGCGCGCCCAGTTCGTCGGCGTCCTGCTGGTGGTCGGTTTCGTCGGCGCGTACCTCTGGTGGATCCTCGCTGCGCTGGAGAGTGAATCCACGCCCGCCATCTGTGGGCCACGTGCGGCGCCCCCGCGCTACGACCGCGAGCACGCGGACGAGATCGCTTGCTACCGGCAGACGAATCGAAAGGGTGCCGGGTAGAACGTCACAGGTGCGCTCTAGCACTCTAGCTTTTCGAACGCGACGGGCAGAGCGTAGCCGCTGAGTCCGCCGAAGTCGAGCAACACACAGGCCTCATCGCCCTCTGTCCAGGCGTCGTGGCCCGGCGGTATGTGGAAGGCGGTACCGGGCGTGAGTTCGATGACCGTGCCGTCCTCCATGCGGACGGACATCCGCCCCGATTGGCAGTATCCGATGTGGCCGATCTGGCAGTTCTCGGTTCCCGCAATGGGTTTGACGTCGTTCGACCATTTCCACCCCGGCTCGAACGTGGCCATGCCGACGTCACCGGTACCCAGGTGAACCAGGTCGACGTGCCCGCGCCCGGTGAACGGGCGAACCTCAT
Source organism: uncultured Actinomycetota bacterium (assembly GCA_963698965.1). GTDB lineage: Bacteria > Actinomycetota > Actinomycetes > Mycobacteriales > Mycobacteriaceae > Mycobacterium. The sequence continues at coordinate 26,828 of CAVOSY010000026.1, read as the reverse complement.
CGGGAGCATCGAACCGCTTCGCTTCCGGCTTACTCATCGTTTCACTCCTTCCCCTATTTCCGCCGATTCCGCTCTAATTATCGTCCTTCAGCACGGGCGTCTGGGCTTGCCGATTTACCGCACGCTGACAGCGTCGCCGCGGTGGATCTCGCCGCCGCGCAGCACAGAGGCGTACACCCCGACATTGACCTGGTTGTGCTGGGCGGCGGTCCGGAGGATCCCGGAATCCTTGGGCAGATCCCCCTGATCCAAGGTCGTCATGACACAGCGTTCGACTCCGACTGACGGGCGCTGACCCGTACTTGTCCTGCTAGGCGAACTCCGCGTGCCGGGCATAAAAGCCCAGAAAGTAACCACCGGCACAAACCGACCCCAAAATGGGATTACCACCGAAAGAGAAACCCATGACCGACACGCCCGACGACCTGCCGTCGCCCGTCGAGTACCTGAGGAAGATGGCGCACGTCGACCGGGAGTTCGCGGATGCCCGCCGGTACCTGTCGGCATTGTGCGCGGAAGACAATCAGGGGCTCGGTGCGCTGATGGTGGAGATCCACCGCAGCGGACGGGCCATGAAGGTCTTGGCAGCAATAGCGGTACAGGCCCTCGACTTCGCACACCTGTCCGCGGACCGCCTCGGCGGCGATGTGCAGAAGTGGACACCGCCGAGACTGAGCGGGACCAGACCGAGCTTGGCGGCGAGGGATAACCTTCAGGGCCGGACCTGACCGATAGACCGGGACCCCGCATCGACACTAGGAGGCCGCCGTCATGGCAACCGGTGAACATTGGGGCTATCAGCGGTGTGGTCGCTATGCCTACCAGCGCGTCCTGGTACACACGACCAATCCTGACCACCTGGTGCCCAGCACGCCGTCGCTGACGGACGTCCCGCCCCTTCAGGTGGCTCCCCGGTATCGGAGGGACGATGGGTCCGTGATGAACAGGTTGCCCCGATGATCGATATGAATAGGCGGCGGGAGTGACGGCAGCGTCCTGTGCTCCCTGCTGACGATAAGGGGATTCCAGGCAGACTTGCCCATCCGGTCAACATGCGCGGTTATAGCACCACCATCCGGCGCTTCAGGAATTCGACGTCACGGACCCGAAGTGGGATCGCCTCACCCACCGCAGGCCGACGAACGCCAGCGTCAGCACCGAGGCGCCGTGTTCGCCCGCCTCGGCCGCCAGCCGAAAACATCGTCGGCCGACAGGTATACGTGTCGACGCGCAATCTTGCGTGGAAGATTTTCGATGCCCTTGGCCGGGTTCGCCGCGCTTTCACGGCGTCGGCCATGATGCCCGAGAGCACGCCGTGTGCGCGGAGGACCGTTGTGGTTCCGCAGCCGTCGCGCGCCATCTGAGCCACCCATGCCTCTACGTCGACCACGGTCACATCGGATACGTGCCGATGCGTCCACTTCGGAGCGACGTGGACACGCCACGCAGATTCGATCATTCGGTAATTCGATGCCGCGGTGGCCTTTTCCTTCCGGGCCACCCATGCCGACGGCAGATTCCTTGCCGTAGATCGGCATATCAGCGAGCTGGACGAAGTAAGTTGCGACAGTTCTACCGCGGTTATGGCGTTCGAGGACGCAGAGGAATCCAACAAAATGTACGTCACCATCGCCACTATCCGGGATTGGATCGACCAGCCGGGAAGCTAGCCGTGGCTGCTGGAGATCCGCACCGTTGCAGGCCTATCGAGTATCGAGGCAGTGCGTAGTAAGCGGCGGCCCGTACACCACGGTATCGCAGCTTCGGCAATGCTACGAGGTGTGGCCGCCACCCCCGTGGCCGAGGCAGGCAACGTGGCCGACGAGGACTTGGTTCGCACCGAGCCGATGCCCGTTGGGGCAGCGAGCGGGTGGTCGGGTGATCCACTTGCCGTCCTGGTCTGCGCAGGGTCACCCGGCACAGCCCCAAGCGTAGATCGGCCCGAAGTGACGGGTCGATTCCGGTCGCTGGATTGTCAGGCCGTTCCGATTGTCCCGGCACGTACCGAGTCGATCTCCGTACGCGATCGCGCCGGACAGCAGAACACCCCCGGCAAGGTGGTCTAGCCGAGGGTGTTCGTGGCCGAGGGTGTTCGTGGAGGAGTGAGGGGACCTCCAATGATGACCGTTCCGCAGGACCCTGAGGACTGGCCGTCATCCACCTGAGAACTCACCAATAAGAATCTCTAAGGAGAAATTTTGGGGTCGGCCCGCCACCCGTGGGGATCTAGGGTGACGAAAGGCGGGACATCGGCCTATGACAGCTGAACCTCGACACCGCCGGAAAATGCTGAATCGTGCAGCTCAATCGTCCCGGGCGGTGTTCCAGCCGGTATGTCGAACGACGCCGTCGCATTGATGCTGTTGCCGGGGTTGATGTCCACATTCGTGGACCCGTCCCATATCGAGACCATCGTGTCAGCCTCGAATTGCCGGCCGCCCGTCATCAGTTTCTGATTGGTCGCGAAGAAGGTTTGAGACCGGTCGCCAATGTTCGAAACCGTCATATGAACGTTCAGGTACTCGCCCTGGGCGGTTTCTTGCATGAACTCGTTTGACGGATCGCCGCCCCTCTTTGACCGATCGATAGAGGTGACCACGAAGGCGAACTTGCCGTCACGCACTTGCTGGCCGATGCGAGCTGCGGGCTTGACCGACGTTGTCGGGGCCGAGAATGCTGGCGTGGAAGCGGTTCGGGAACTGGTCGTGGTGTTCGAGCGGGCGCTCTTGTCGTCGTGGCTAACGAGCCCATAGATACAGCTGCCGGGGCATAGGATCAGCACGCCCACCACGATGAGCCAGCCCACGCCGCGCCGTTTTGGTTGCGGAGATGGTGCCGCGGGCGGCATTGGCTGCCATGGCGGCGCTATTGGCCCCCATGCAACCCCGTTCCAGTAACGCTGGCCCTGGCCCCCGGGGTCCGGATACCAGCCTGGCTGCGGTGCCGGTTGAGTCGACATCGATAAGTCCTCCTCCCGGACACGAAGATTAGGACAGCAAACTTTCCCATGAGCACTGTTTGCTCCAAATGCGAGGAAATCGGCCCGCCACCCGCGCGGATGACGGGCCGCTCGCAGGGCCTGGTTGTCGTATCGGATCGTTGTCCGTGGCCATGTCAAAGTCCCCACTGGTGGCCAACTGTACGTCCGCGCTGATGGCCAACTGTAGGTCCGCGCTGATGGCCAGGTAGAAGTCCCCACTCCCTTGCTTGTCGTGTCAATCCGGGGAGCTCGCGGCCTGGGCGGTGACGGTGATAGCGCCAACCGTCACCTGCACCGCCCAGGGAGTTCCATTGAAGTCTGCGAAGGAGCGAATGAACATCATTTCGACCTATCGGGAAGTCGGCACCTACCGTGGTGTCGCCGAGTTGTGGGGCACCACGCACAAGACCGTCAAGCGCGTTGTGGAACGCGCCGAAGCCGGCGGCGAGCCGTCGCAGCGGGAGCCGCAGCCCCGTAATTTCGATGCGGTGCGCGACCTGGTGGCCGAACGGGTGGCCAAGTCGGGAGGCCGGATCTCGGCCAAGCGGTTGTTGCCGATCGCCCGCGCAGCGGGCTACGAGGGGTCCGCCCGGAACTTCCGCCGCCTGGTCGCCGATCAGAAAATGTTGTGGCGCAAGGACAATCATCGTGGCCGCCGCCCGGCGGTGTGGTCGCCGGGTGAGTATCTGGTGATCGACTGGGCCGAGGCTGCGCCGGGGTTGTTCGTGTTTTGCGCGGTGCTGGCGTGCTCGCGGTGGCGGTTCGTGCGGTTCGCCGCCGATCAGACGGCCGCCACCACGCTGGCGATGATCGCCGAGGCGCTCGCCGCGATCGGCGGGGTGCCGGCTAGATGAGTAATTCCAAGGGGTCAGTGGTCGTAGGCGGTTAGCGATCGCAGCGTGGGCTGGCCGAGTTGGTCGTTGTGCCAGATCGCGGCGGTGAGGGCGAGGATGCGTTGCAGTACTCGCGATGTGACGCCCGCGATCGTCCTCCCGCCGTGGCGTTCGAGGTCGAGTTGGGTCTTGAGCGTGTTATTGATCGACTCGATGACCTGCCGAAACGGTTTGAAGTACCGGTGGCCCGGCCGTGGTTTCTCGCCCTTGCGCGCAGGCCGCAGCAGCTCGACTTCGGCGTCGGCGAGTGCTCCTTCGAATGCCTTGCCGTAGTAGTTCTTGTCCGCCATCAACTTCTGATTCTGGTGGGCGGCCACCAGATTCGGGTCGGCGTCGAGCGCGGCGGTCAGCGTTGTGCCGGTGCGCGTGCCCGCGCCAACACCGGCTGCCGCAGCGTGGTATGCCGAGCTCAACGCCGCGGTGCACCCGGCAGATTGCCGCGGTTTCCTGACGAGCGGCTGGCGCCCGAGCGGGGGCTGTTGGCGCCGCTGCCGTCCCTGCGACCCGCGATCAGCGCTGCGTCGGCGCGGCCGCAAGGTCGACCGGATTTCGTGCGTCCGGTATGTCACGTACCGTCATTCGGTACCTACCCGGGTGATCCAGGTCGGCGTCCACTTCGTCATCGACCATGGGGCGCTCCTGGTCGTCGAGCCGACCACCGGGGCGATCGTGGCCGAACATGAGCTCGTCGCGCCCGGCGAGACGTCGATCCTCGACGAGCACTACGACGGGCCCCGACCCGCGCCCAGCCGCGGACCACGGCCGAAAACCACGGCCGAACACCAGTTCTGCGCTCTCGGTGAGGACGCCGAAGCGTTTCTGGTGGGTGCGGCCGCGATCGTCAACACCCGCCTGGGCTCCGAGTTGGAGAGCACTGCTGGCGCTGGGTGCCGCCCACGGAGAGCAGGCGCTGACCGCCGCGCTGCGCCGGGCGGTGGCGTTCAAACGCTTCCGCGCCGCCGACGTGCGCTCCATCCTGGCCGCCGGCACCGGCACCCCACAACCACGCCCGGCCGGCGACGCCCTGGTGCTCGATCTACCGACCGCGCCGACCCGATCCCTAGACGTCTACAAGATCACGGCGACCCGCGACGGGAGCGCCTCGTGACCACCACAACTGGCACGAAAGTCGTTGCTCCCAAGACGGTTCCGCCACTTGCCGCCGATCTCGACGCCGGGTTGCGGCGGCTCAAGCTGGCAACTGCGCGCCGCACCGCCCCCGAAGTCGTGCCGGTTGCCAAGACCCAACGCTGGACCTCCGAGGAACTGCTACGCACCCTGATCGAGGCCGAAATCGCCGCCGGGATGCCTCCAACACGGCCAACCGGCTTAAGGCCGCCGCCTTCCCGGTCATCAAAACCCTTGAGGGCTTTGACGTGTCAACCTCATCCATCCCACAGGCAACCTTCGACTACCTATCGAGCCTGGAATGGGTTCGCGCCCAACACAATCTGGCCATCGTCGGCCCGCCGGGCAGCGGCAAGAGCCACACCCTCATCGGGCTTGGCCACGCCGGTTACAAGGTGCGCTATTTCACCGCCGCCGACCTGATCGACACCCTCTACCGCGGCCTGGCCGACAACACCGTCGGCAAGATCATCGACGCCATCCTGCGCGCCGACCTGGTGATCATCGATGAAATTGGGTTCGCCCCATTCGACGACACCGGCACTCAACTGTTGTTTCGGCTCGTCGCCGCCTACGAACGCCGCTCCCTGGCGGTCGCATCGCACTGGCCCTTCGAGCAATGGGGACGCTTCCTACCCGAGCACACCACCGCCGCCAGCATCCTCGACCGGTTACTGCATCACGCCAGCGTCGTCATACCGACGGCACCTCGTACCGTATCCGCGACGCCCAACACAAGCGAGGTGATCGCCACTGAACTAACCGCAAGGGGTCGGGACTTTTCCTGGCCACCAGCGGGGACTTCAACCTGGCCATTGACAATCGTGCTGCATGCGCTCGTATGCCCACACGGTGCCCATAATCTGCCCACAATTACAGATCAATAATGTGAACTACGCTGATGTGTTTCAGCATGTCAGAAGGGTATGGGCGGGTCGTCGCGGCCCAGATTTATGTTTCAAATCCCTCCGCCACCGCCAAAGCTCATTCGTGTCTATGCAAGTAGAAGACATTTTCGTGCGAGCATCAACGTGGCCGCTGATTCAGCGGGAAGCCGCGATACGCCCCAGTGAGGTGGGACTATCCCTTTTCCAGCGTGAACTGGCACAAATCGGTGTAGCCGTCGCGGAACAACTCGGCACAGCCGGTTAGGTACTTCATGTACCGGTCGTAGACCTCTTCCGACTGGATCGCGATCGCCTTGTCCTTATGAGCCTGCAGCGCCGCCGCCCACATGTCGAGCGTCCTCGCGTAGTGCGGCTGCAGCCGCTGGATCCGGCTAATCGTGAACCCGACCTTCGTGGCGTGCTCCTCGACCAGTGCCACCGTCGGCAGCCGGCCGCCGGGGAAGATCTCGTCCATGATGAATTTGAAGAAGCGCACATGCCGCATCGTGATCGGCAGTTTGCGCTCCTCGTTCTCCTTGGTGCTCAACTGCGTGATCGTGTGCAGCAGCATCGTGCCATCGCCCGGCAACAGGTCATAAACCCTCTGGAAGAAAGCGGCGTAGCGGTCATAGCCGAAATGCTCGAGGGGGCCGATCGCCACGATCCGGTCCACCGGCTCGTGAAACTGCTCCCAGCCCTCAAGCAGCACCCGCTTGGACCGCGGGCTATCCGATACCGCGAGCAACTTGTCGACGTAGGCAGCTTGGTTCTTGCTCAGCGTCAGGCCGACGACGTTGACGTCGTATTTCTCCAACGCGCGCAGCATCGCCGCCCCCCAACCGCAGCCGACGTCGAGCAGCACCATGCCCGGCTGCAGGCCAAGTTTGCCCAGGGCCAGGTCGATCTTGGCGATCTGGGCCTCTTCCAGCGTCATGTCGTCGCGCTCGAAGTAAGCGCAGCTGTACGTCCGCGTCGGGTCCAAGAACAACTCGAAGAAGTCATCGGACAGGTCGTAGTGGGCCTGCACGTCCTCGAAGCGTGGCCGGGGGCTCTGCGCTTTTTCTGGCAATGTTGTCCTCTCGGCTCGGATGCTCGCGCGGACCCCCACAAATAATCCGCACCACCGGGTAAGCGGAGGCTACACACGCGCCGTGCCAAGTAGGTACCGATCGCGAAGTTCACCGGCGACGGTCGCTGGAGGTGGGAGCAGGGCTGACGGTGCCTTTTGCCGGACCTTGTTCGGTGTCACTCAGCCGTCGCCTGCTCAGCGGCCTTTTTCGCCAGTCGCAGCGTCGAGAAGTCGCCGACCGCCTGCTGTTTCCTGCACAAGCGGTGCTGACCCGATTGGACAGTGTGAATCGTCCACTGGCCGTCGTCGCTGAAATAGATCTTCCCCGCGAACCCGGACACGCTGCGCCATTTCATGAGCGAATCAGTTTCGACTTCTGGATGTAGGGATCTTATAGCTGGTGGCGCGGGGCCGGATGATGCGGCGGTCCAGCTCCAGCGAGACTGGCATAGGTGCCGGGGCTGGCCGTGCGGAGCCTTGATGCCGAGGTCGTGCTCGCGATCGCCAAGGCGGTCTGCGCGGCGAGTGGCCTACTGCACTAGCGGGCATGCAAGTCGGAGAAACCTGTGGGCGTCGCGCCTATGCGAACGGCACCCGGTAGTCGGCGGTCCATGCGCCGCCGATGCAGCTCATCGTCACGCCGTCGGGTGTCAGCGCCACGCCCTTGTCCTCACCGCACAGTGAGCGCAGCGTGCGGATGCCGACTAGCGGCGGCGACGCGATCCACACGCCGTTGGCGCTGCAGGCAAGCGTGCCGCCCGAGGTGTCGAGGGCCAAGTTGTATCGGGTGTTCTGGGCACAGTGATCGCCTTGGGCTGCGCCGCGCTCGATGTACGGCACACACGCTGTGCTGGTGCCGTCACACGAGCCCGGATACGCCGACGCTGGTGCCGCCGCCACCAGCGGTGCTGCGATGAATCCACAACCCAACGCCACTGCAGCCATGAGCTTCATGGGCTTAGCGTATGTTCCCGGTCGGCGTTTGCCTCCACAATCTCCACAGTCGTGCGCCGAGCAGTACGCTCATGAGCCATGAGATGGCTGCTTGGCGCGGTGATCGCCGGGGCGGCGGTCGTCGCGCTGGCGCCGTCTGCCAACGCCGACGTAGTGGCGTATCTCGTCAATGTGCATGTGCGGCCGGGCTACAACTTTCCCAACGCCGAAGCCGCTATCGGCTACGGCAACAGCATCTGCGACCGGGTCGCGGCGAAGATGAGCTACGCGCAACTGGTCGACGAAGTCAAGGCCGACTTCAACAGCACCGACTACTACCAGGGTGCCTACCTGATCAACCAGGCCGTCAATGAGTTGTGCCCCGCGCAGATCTGGCAGCTGCGGCAGTCGGCGGCCGGCTACACACTGCCGGCCTGACTCTCACGACAACGGCGGCGCCCCTTTCGGGAGCGCCGCCGTAGCATCGAATTTGGAGTACCCGGCTACGGGCAAGTCACAGCGATCTCGAACGGCTTGTTCACCGGCTGCATGGGGTTGGCCATGTCGATACCGGTCGCGGTGCCCGAGATTGTCCAATTGCTGCCGTCCTTCGTGGCCTTGGCTTCGCCTTGGCCGGTGCCGTTCTGGTAGCCCAGCGTGACGCCGTTGACGTTGCCGAGGCCCACCGACTGCACATTGGAACCGTCCTCGCTGACGACCGCCGCAATACCGGTCGCCGCGTCGCCGATCGCGATGTTCATGTTGCCGCCCATGGCGCTGCAGACGACCGTGCCTGAGACGTTCTGATCCTGACCGTCGATCGTGATCTTGGTGCCGCCCCCGCTGGGTGCCGCCGTTGCGCTCACCGACGCCGTGCCCGCGCCGGTGGTTGCCTCCGCCGTGGTGGCAGGACTCTCGGACTTCTTCTCACCCGACGAACAGCCTGACAGGCCGGCGATGACAATCGCCGCGCCGCCTACGGCGATCACGAACCCACGCTTCACCACTGTTCTCCTTTTGTTTGTCGTGATCCGTCAAGATCGGCGGATCATCCCGGTCAGTATGGGTGGCAGCCCACCTGCCGACATGCGAATGGTCGAAAAATTTGCTTACGCACAAGCTGCGCGTTGGCTGCGGTCCAACAAATGCGGCTTTCGAATGCGACCCCGCCGGTATGTTCGCCATCATGCAGAAATTGCGCACAGCCGACGAGCGATTTACTGGTATTCCTGAATTCCCTTATTCCCCAAAGTATTGCAGTGTTTCCGACCAGGACGGCGGAACTTTGCGGGTGGCATGGGTGGAAGACGGTCCGGTCAAAGGCAATCCGGTGCTGATGCTGCACGGGGAGCCGTCGTGGTCATTCCTGTACCGCCGGATGATGCCGATCCTGACGGCGGCCGGGCACCGGGTCATTTGTCCGGACCTGGTCGGCTTCGGCCGCTCGGATAAGCCGATCAGGATCGAGGACCACACGTATGCCCGTCACGTGGAGTGGATCCGCGCGGTGGCGTTCGACGTGCTGAACCTGCAGCAGGTGACGCTTGTCGGTCAGGACTGGGGCGGCTTGATCGGGCTTCGGCTTGCCGCAGAACATCCGGATCGCTTCGCCCGCATCGTCGCGGCGAACACCGGGCTGCCCACTGGCGATCTGCCGATGCCCGAGATCTGGTGGAGCTTCCGCAAGGCCATCCAAGGCGCACCCCAGATCCAGGTCGGGCGGTTCGTCGAATCCGGCTGCGTTCGTCCGATGACCGACGCCGTCCGCGCGGCGTACGATGCTCCGTTTCCCGACGACTCCTACTGCGCCGGTCCACGCGCGATGCCGGGCCTTGTGCCGACGACACCGGACAACCCGGCATCGGCAGCCAACCGTGCGGCGTGGAAGGCTCTGTGCGACAGCACAACTCCGATGCTGGTGGCTTTCAGCGACCGCGACCCGATCACGGGTCCGATGGGCCCGATCTTCGCCGGCCAGATGCGCGGCGCGCAGGGCGTCGAGCATCCGGTCATCGCGAATGCCGGGCACTTCCTGCAGGAGGACGCGGGCGAAGAATTCGCCGAGGCCATTGTTCGGTTTTTGCGACAGCCGGTCTAACCCTTTTGCCCATCAGCAAGCGACTTTGATTGCGAATGTGCCATTGGCGCGGAAGCTCGGGTTGGCGGTCTCGAAGCCGTCGGCCGTTCCGGTGATGTCGTAGGTTCGGCCGGTCATGGAGACCTTCGCGGTGCCGCCCAGACCGGCGTTGTAACTGCCGGTGAAGCCGCCGACGTCGTTGATGCTGACGGAGGCGGCGGTCAATTCGTCCTTGTTGGAGATCAGCGAGGTAATGCCCGAAGTCTGGTCACCGGTGGTGATGGTGGTCAACGAGCCCGCGGGAGTGCACTGCACCGCCTCGGTGGTGCCGATGTTCTGGCCGTTCACGGTCATCTGTGCGGTCCCGGGGACCAACGTGCCCGGCGCCGGCTGGTAGGCAGGTGGACCCGACGAACACGCGGCGAGGGCCAGTGTTGCTGCGGCCGTGGGCACCCACCCGATTCTCACAGTGCAGAATCTACGGCGTGCGCGAGCAGTTCTTCACCGTTGACGCCGAATTGCCCGGCCGGCTCGGTCGTGCCGGCATCATCCGGACTGCGCACGGCGACATCCACACACCGGCGTTCATCGCCGTCGGCACCCAGGCCACCGTCAAGGCCGTGACGCCAGAAGCCATGAAAGAGCTTGGTGCGCAAGCTGTTCTGGCCAACGCGTACCACCTGTATCTGCAGCCCGGTCCCGACATCGTCGAGGAGGCGGGCGGGGTCGGTGCGTTCATGAACTGGCACGGGCCGACGTTCACCGACAGTGGCGGGTTTCAGGTGCTCTCCCTCGGCGCCGGCTTCAAGAAGGTGCTCGCGATGGACACCCGACGGGTCCAGGCCGACGACGTGATCGCCGACGGCAAGGAGCGGCTGGCCCACGTCGACGACGACGGCGTCACGTTCCGCTCGCATCTCGACGGCTCGACCCACCGCTTCACCCCTGAGGTGTCGATCGGAATCCAGCACAAGCTCGGCGCAGACATCATCTTCGCCTTCGATGAGCTGACCACGCTGGTCAACACGCGCGGCTACCAGGAAGAGTCGGTGCAGCGCACCCACGATTGGGCGGTGCGGTGCCTCATCGAACACCGCAGACTGACGGCGGCCCATCCCGAGAAGCCCGCGCAGGCGTTGTTCGGCGTGGTGCAGGGCGCCCAGTACGAGGACCTGCGCAGACAGGCGGCTCGCGGTCTCACCAACATCGTCGACGAGGCCGGCCGTGGTTTCGACGGCTACGGCATCGGCGGGGCGCTGGAGAAGCAGAACCTGGCCACCATCATCGGCTGGGTCAGCAGCGAACTGCCCGCGGACAAGCCTCGTCACCTGCTCGGCATCAGCGAGCCCGACGACCTGTTCGACGCAGTCGCCGCCGGTGCCGACACGTTCGACTGCGTGTCGCCGTCGCGAGTCGCCCGCAACGCGGCGGTGTATGCCGCGACCGGCCGCTTCAACATCACCAATGCCCGGTACCGACGTGACTTCAGCCCGATCGACGCCGACTGCGACTGCTACACCTGCGCGCACTACACGCGCGCCTACCTACACCATCTGTTCAAGGCGAGGGAGATCCTGTCGGCGACGCTGTGCACGATCCACAACGAGCGCTTCGTCATCAGGATGGTCGACCAAATCCGGGCCGCGATCCGCGCAGGCGAGTTCGACGAACTCCGCGCGCACGTCTTGGGTCGGTACTACTCGACGCGTGCACAATAAAACGATGACGACCGCTGCGGTCCTCGACCTGTCGAACCGGGCGAATACGTACCCGGATTACACACGCAGATCCGTGAGCGTGGACCTCTGCAGTTGGTGACCATGATGTCCAGGCCGCCGAACCGCGGAATGGCGTGCTGGAGGTGGCGATCTAACTTCACGCCCGAGTAAAAACCGCCAAATCGTCGATCTCGGCGACGTCGTGTATACCGTCGTGCGCATGCGAATCCTCTTGGTCGGCGCGGGCGGCGTCGGTTCGGCGTTCTGCGCCATCGCGGCGCGCCGAGATTTCTTCGATCACATCGTCGTCAGTGACTACGACGAGTCACGGGCCGCGCAGGCCGCCGACGCGGTGCGCGATGCGCGGTTCTCCGCCGCGCGGGTCGACGCGACGTCGGCCGATTACGTCGCCGATCTCGTTCGCCGCCACGACATCACGCATGTCATGAACGCCGTCGACCCGCGGTTCGTGATGCCGATCTTCAACGGCGCGTTGGCCGGTGGCGCCGACTACCTCGACATGGCGATGAGCCTGTCGCAGCGGCACGCCGAGCGACCGTACGAACTGACCGGCGTCAAGCTGGGCGACGATCAGTTCGCCGCGGAGGGCCAGTGGAAGGCCGCCGGCCGGCTCGCACTCGTCGGGATCGGCGTGGAGCCAGGCCTTTCCGACGTGTTCGCCCGGTACGCCGCCGACCATCTGTTCTCCGATATCGACGAGTTGGGCACGCGTGACGGGTCGAACCTGACCGTTGACGGGTACGAGTTCGCGCCGTCGTTCTCCATCTGGACCACCATCGAGGAGTGCCTCAACCCGCCCGTGATCTGGGAGGCCGACCGGGGCTGGTTCACCACCGAACCGTTTTCCGAGCCAGAGGTTTTCGACTTCCCCGACGGCATAGGGCCCGTCGAGTGCGTCAATGTCGAGCACGAGGAAGTGCTGCTGATGCCGCGCTGGGTGAAGTGCAAACGCGCCACGTTCAAGTACGGCCTCGGTGCCGAGTTCATCGGCGTGCTCAAGACGTTGCACAAGCTCGGCCTCGACCGCACGGAGAAGGTCACCGTCGACGGCGTGCAAGTGAGCCCGCGCGACGTGGTCGCAGCCTGCCTGCCCAATCCCGCCACGCTGGGGCCGAAGATGCACGGCAAGACCTGCGCCGGGCTGTGGGTGACTGGCACAGGCAAGGACGGCAATCCGCGATCCACCTACCTGTACCACGTTGTCGACAACCAATGGTCGATGGCCGAGTACGGTCACCAGTGCGTGGTGTGGCAGACCGCGATCAATCCGGTTGTGGCGCTGGAACTCCTGGCGAACGGAACGTGGACTGGCAGCGGTGTGCTCGGTCCAGAGGCGTTCGACTCGGTGCCCTTCCTGGACCTGCTCACGGCATACGGCTCACCCTGGGGCCAGCAGGAGCTCTGATGCCAGAGGAAGCGGGCATCAACCGCAGAGTCGACCCCTAGAGCGGGTTGAGGATCCGGTCCAGGAACTGCCGGGTGCGCTCCTCCTTCGGGTCGCCGATCACCTGGGCCGGCGGACCCTTCTCCAGGATGACGCCCTGGTCGGTGAACAGCACCTGATCGGAAACTTGCTTGGCGAACTGGATTTCGTGCGTGACGATTATCAGCGTCCAGCCCTCGAGGGCCAAATCCCTGATGACAGAGAGCACCTCGCCGACGAGTTCAGGGTCCAGCGCCGACGTCGGCTCGTCGAACAGCACCACCTTCGGCTTGAGCGCCAGCGCCCGCGCGATGCCGACGCGCTGCTGCTGGCCCCCGGACAGTTGATAGGGGTACTGGTCACGCTTTTCAGCCAGGCCGACCTGACTCAGCAGTTCAAGGGCCTCGGCCTCCGCCTCTTCCTTCGCGCGCTTCTGCACGACGATCGGGCCCTCGGTGACGTTCTGGAACACCGTCTTGTGCGGAAAGAGGTTGTGCGACTGGAATACAAAGCCGCTCTGCGCGCGGTAGCGCCGCAGCTGGTCCTTGGACACGGGCTTGGAGAAATCCAGTTCGACGTCGCCGACGCGGATCACACCGGCGTCGGGCACGTCCAGCGCGTTGAGTGCCCGCAGCAGCGTCGTCTTCCCCGACCCTGACGGTCCGATGATCGTCGTCGCCGTGCCCTGCGGTACGTTGAACGAAACACCCTTGAGCACTTCGTTATCCCCGAAGGCTTTATGCACGCCCTCGGCCATCACGCGGTTCTCTGTCATCGCGCCACATACCTTTCCAGCCGGCGTTCAATGCGGCCTTGGCCGAAGGACAGCACCAGGCAGATGACCCAGTAGTACACCGCGGCGGTGCCGTAGAGAGCGAAGAATTCGAACGTCGGCGCGGCGATGATCTGGGCTTGCCGAAGTAGCTCGGTGACCAGAATCGTCGACGCCAGCGAATTGTCCTTCACCAGTGAGATCAACGTGTTCGACAGCGGAGGCACCGCCACCCTGGTGGCCTGCGGAAGGATGATGCGCCTCAGCGCGCCGACGTAGTTCAGGCCGATTGTCTCGGCCGCCTCCCATTGACCCTTCGGAATGCTCTGGATGGCCGATCGGATGATCTCCGCGGCGTAGCCACCGACGTTCAGGGAGAACGCGATGATGGCCGCGGGCAACGGATCGATCTTCACCCCCAGTTCCGGGAGCGCATAGAACACGATGAACAGCTGCACCAGTAGTGGGGTGCCGCGGATGACCGAGATGTAGAACCGCGCGACATTGGTGAGGACCATGTTCGAGGAGAGCCGCGCCAGCGCCACCGCCAGCGCGATCACCAGCCCGATGAGGAAGCTGATCACCGTGAGCGGGATGGTCTTGGTGATCGCGGCCTTGGCCAGCGGCCCCAGGCTGTCGAGAATCAGCTGCCACGTCGACCGCGGCGCATGTTGCGCCTGGCCCGCCTCGGGGCCGCCAGACGCGTTTGCCTTGAGGTACTTCTGCGAGATGTCGGCCAGTTTGCCGTCGGCGCGCAGTTCGTCCAGGGCCTGTTCAGGTCAGGCAGCAGCCCGCTGTTCTTCCGGGCGGCGAAGCCCTGCTCGCTCTTCTCGCCTGTCGTTGTCGCGATCTTCACCGAGGTGTCGCCGGTCTCGGCAAGGTAGGCGTACACCGCGATGCTGTCGTTGATCACCAGATCGACCCGGCCCTGGTTGAGCAGCTTGATGGCCTGGGTGAAGCCCTCGACGGCCTCGACGCGCGCACCGTGATCGCGGGCGACCTGCGCCCAGTTGCTGGTGGCCGTCTCGCCGGCGACTTTGCCCTTGATGTCGTCGAGCGACTTGACGGAGTTGTCGTCGGCCCTGGTGACGATGACGCCTTCGCCGACTGAGTACGGCTCGGAGAGGTCGTACTTCTCTTTGCGTTCGGCGTTGATGGTCACCTCGTTGGCGACCACGTCGAACCGGTTGGCCTCGAGCGCGGCGAAGATCGAATCCCATGGGGTCTCGACGAATTCGACTTTCACCCCGAGTTTGTCGGCGACGGCGCGAGCAACGTCGACGTCATAGCCGACGAGCTGGCCGGTCGCCGGGTCGTGATAGCTGAACGGGGAATACACGCCTTCGGTGCCGACTCGCAGCACGCCCGATGCCTTGATCGGTTGCCCCCGTTGGTAACCGACGAACCGCATGCGGCGAGCACGAGTGTGGCGAGCAGCAGCACCGCCAGGATGGCTCTTCGTAGATAGCGCACCGGCGGAAGCTAGCAAGTCGCTGGGCGGACACCAAGAGTTCTGCTCAGCGTGGAATTACGTCGAATCGGATGGAGTCGTCGACCGGAACGACGATCACCGGGTCGCGGCCCTTCCGCCACTCGGCCGAAAGGAGGATGTACTCGCTGGGTGTGCGGATGAGCAGGCGCAGGTTGGAGTACTGGAAGTGGTAGCGGCTGCCCGGCGTATCGATCTCATTCGTGTGCACCCCCGTACCCGAGATGAGCAGGCGTTCGGCGCTGTAGAGCACGAACTGGGTGCTCGTCGGCGACTGCAGCGTGTTCGCGGTGTCGCGCGCCTCGCGCTCACCGTCTGCCCCCGCGTACAGGTCGGCGATCCACAGCACACCGGCAAGGGCGAAGGTGGCCACCGCCATCGACCACATCCGGTCCGTCGAATCCGGCCAGCGGGTGCCGGGCAGCAACAGC
This sequence comes from uncultured Actinomycetota bacterium, assembly GCA_963698965.1. GTDB lineage: Bacteria > Actinomycetota > Actinomycetes > Mycobacteriales > Mycobacteriaceae > Mycobacterium. The sequence continues at coordinate 11,007 of CAVOSY010000026.1, read as the reverse complement.
CTTCGGCCCACGCCGACAGCCGCGGCGATCCCGATGACCGCGATCGGCATCGGATATCCCCGTGAGTACGCGGTATAACTCGATGGCACGATGCCATTCACCAAAACCGCCACGCAAACGACGATGACGACGGCAATCGCGATCACTGTTGCCCGGTTGAGGTGTGGTCGCGCTTGGATGAAATCGACCGCTTGGCCGAGGTGTCTGGCCGTCGCGAGAACCGCGAGAATAGCGAGGGCGCAGACGATTACCGGGGGCAGTGTCGCGTTGAGGCTGCCGATGACGTAGTCGCTTGTCGAAAACCCCAACGCGTGGGTGCCGATGCCGAAGTAGCCGTAGAACGCTCCCGTGCGCACCCGCCCGTAGAAGAAAAGCAGTGCCGTTATCAGCGCGGCCTGCGAGGCGATGGACGTGAAGACCGCGACCAGGGCGGGCGTCAGAACATGGATCGTGGCCGCGGGCGCAGGCGGCGGTGGCGCTTGCGAATCCGCCACAGTAGTCATCTCACGGCGCCGAGGTCAGCGTCGGCGGGGAGGGGTCCGGCGCCGACGGCGTGGTGCCGGTCGTGGACACCGGCGGCGGCGTCGTGATCAGCGGCGGCGTCGTGGTGATCAACGGAGGCGTGGTGACCAGCGGCGGCGTCGTGGTGCCCGGTTCCGTCGTCCCTGTCTCGATAGGCGGGGTGTAGTCGCCGGTCATGACGGAAGTGGTGCTGGTCTGTGTCACTGAGGCAGTTCCGACGGTTTGCGTGACGGTGTGTGTCACGACCGAGGACGTCCCGCTCTCCGCAGGCGCTCCGCAGGCCGCGAAGCCGGCCGTGCCGATGCTCAGGACGCTCGTGCACGCCAACCCCCGCCGTACGCGAGCGGACATCGATTTGCCGTTCATGATCCGACCCGTTCCTGACGAATTGCTGAATCGCACGTTAATTCGCCGCAGCGCGAATTGCGTGAGTAGGCGGCTACTCGAAATTCGGGCCGGTTACGGCGGCTGGTAGATCCAGGGGTGCCGCGGCAGCTGAGCGGGATCGAACCGCGCGAGCAGTTCGTCGAGGTTCGATGCCTGTGATCCCAGCGATTCGGCGATCTGCGCGAACGCGCGTTCCACGCCGATCTCGGCGAGCGTTACCGCGCCGTCGCGCTTGGCCAGTCGCGCGCCGTCCTCGTTGAGCACCAGGGCGACGTGCGCGTACGTGGGCTCCGGATAGCCGAGCAGCCGCGCCAGGTAGGCCTGCCGCGGCGACGATGGCAGCAGGTCGTCACCGCGCACGACCTGGTCGATCCCCTGCGCGGCGTCATCGACCACGACAGCGAGGTTGTAAGCTGCGACGCCGTCGCCGCGGCGGACCACGAAGTCGTCGACGATGCCGGTGTACTCGCCGTGCAACAGGTCGTGGACCGTGTAGACGATCGCGTCGGTGCGCAGCCGCAGCGCGGGCGGCCGTCCTGTCTCAGCGCGCCTGGCCTCACGTTCCGCGCGGGTGAGGTCACGGCATGTGCCCGGGTACGCACCTTGTGGTGCATGCGGGGCCCGCGGCGCCTGCGCGATATCCCTTCGGCTGCAATAGCATTCGTATAGCAGGCCGCGGCCGGTCAGTTCGTCGACGACAGCGTCGTAGCGCTGCGGATGTTCGGACTGCCACTCGGCAGGCTCATCCCACATCAGGCCGATCGCCGCCAGATCGTCGAGCTGCCGGTTGGCGATGTCGGTGTGGGTGCGGTCGTCGAGATCCTCGACGCGCATCAGGAAGCGACGCCCTGTCGAGCGTGCGAACAGCCACGCCAGCACAGCGGTGCGCAGATTGCCGATATGCAGATCGGCCGACGGGCTGGGGGCGAAGCGGCCGGCTCCAGAAGCCATGCCGTCAGCTTGCCTTGGTTCGCACTTCCTGTTTTTGGAGGGCCACCGACGCCGTGTCGACCGCGGATTGAATCCCGACTCCATGTCCCTGCACGGTGACGGCCAGACGCGTGCGGTCCCCCCGGAACAGGTCGCGCGAGAACTCGCACGGCGATCCGTGTTGGTCGTAGGTGATCCGAGTGATGAGCAGCAGAGCGGACTTGGGTTTGATGCCGAGCAACGAGGCTTCGGTCGGCGTGGCGTTGACCGCTTCGATCCGCTCCTCGGCCCGCGCCGTCACGAGACCGTAATGGGTTTCCAGGATTTCGTACAACGATCCGCCGAGCTGTTGTTCGAGTAACCCCGGGAAGGCGTCGGCCGGAAATTGCGCGAGCTCCAGCGAGATCGGGGACCCGTCCGCAAGGCGGACGCGCTGAATCTCGATGACGAAGTCGTTGGAGCCGATGCGCAATGCCTTTTGCGTGGCGCGGTCCGGCGCGGTGATCTTCGTGGATAACACGCGGGTGCCCGCGACGTAGCCCTGGTTGGCGAGGAAGGCGGGCACGCCCACCACATCAGACAGGCTCCGCTGCACCTGACCGTGGCTGATGAAGATACCGCCCGATCGGCCGATCAGCCGATGAACCAGGCCCGCTTCCTCCAAGGCCGCCAGCACTTGGCGCAGGCTCGAGCGGCTGGTGCGGTAACGCTCGGCGAGATCGCGTTCGCTGCCGAGCTTCGCACCAGGCTCGCCCGCATTGATGTCGTCAACGATCCGGCGGCGCAACCCCTCACTTGGCGTAGACACCGGCGGTTCCTCCCCGTTGATTTGGTCCAACCAATTCTAACGGAGACCTACATGTCGGCGAGCGCCTGGCTGGACTCCGGCAGGATCTGGCCGCCGTCCACGACTAGTGTCTGACCGGTGATGTAACCCGCCTCGTCGGTGGCGAAGAACAGCGCCGCGTTGCCGATGTCGGCGACATTGCCGAGCCGCCTCGCGGGTATCGAGGCGGCCATTTGGTCCATGTATTCCTGACCCATTTCGACGAGGCCCTCGGTGATGATGTTGCCCGGCATCACCGCATTGATGGTGATTTGCTTGGGCGCCAGCTCCATCGCCGCCGTCCGCAGGAACCCCAGCTGGGCGGCCTTGCTGGCCCCGTAATGCGACCAGCCGGGGTAGCCGGTGATCGGGCCGGTGATGGACGACGTGATGATCACGCGGCCGTGGCCGCTGGCGGCCAGCGCGGGCAGCGCGGCCTGAATGACGAAGACGGTGCCCTTGAAGTTGACCGCGAGCACGTGCTCGATGTCGTCGGGCGTGAGCTCTTCGAGCCTGCCCGATGGGAAGATGCCCGCGTTGGCGCAGACGATGTCCAGGCCCCCGTGTCGCTCGACGGCGGTTTCCACGGCGCGGCGGCAATCGTCCGGGTTCGTCACGTCGGTCGCCAAGCCGCTCACTCGACCCGGTTGGTCGGCGAGTCCTGCGACTGTCGCGTCCAGGTCGTTTTGGGTGCGTGCGGTCACGAGTACGTTGACGCCTGCGGCGGCGAGGGTTTCGGCGATGCCCCGGCCGATTCCCTTGCTGCCGCCGGTGACGATAGCCGATCGGCCGTCGAGTGAGCTGAACATGTGAGTCCTTCCGTCAGGCCAGGCGACGGCCGTTTGAACTGAGATAGTGCTCGGCGAGCATGCAACTGCCCTGCGCGTAGGTGATTGCCTTGGTGCGGGATTCCTTGGAATGGCTGTGGGTTCCCATCCACGCCAACAACATCAGCCTGCGCAGGAACACGAACGACGACAGCATGTCTTCGTCGGCGGCGGCGATCGGTCGGCGGGTGCGGTAACCCGCGACCCAGGAGTCCTGCCATTCGGGCAGCGCCGGGTCGTCTTCGATGAACGAGACCGCGGTGCCGAAATCGTAAAAGAACCAACCGAATCCGCAATCGTCGAAGTCGATGACCGTGATCGTGGATCCGTCGACCAGCAGGTTGGCCAGCCGCAGGTCGGCGTGAATCAGCCCGAACCGGTCCGGTCCCGAGCCATAGCTTTCCAAGCGTTCGCGCAAGAGCTGTTCCGCCCGGTCCAGGAGTCTGTGTTCGTCGGCACCGACGCCGTCGGCGTCCTGCCATCTGCCCCACCGAGCCTCGGCGCCCAGGCTGTGCGGCCAATCCCACGCGAACCGGCTGAACCCGGCAGGACGGGACCATGTGTGCGAATGCTCGTGCAGGGCCGCGGTTATCTGCCCCAGCGTGTGGAAGTCGTCGACGGTAACGGTGTCCTCGTCGGGTTCCGCGCCCGGCACCATCGCGAAATGTACGACGTGCCGCTCTGTTCCGTTGACGTTGACCGTCACCACGCGGCGACCGTCCGCAGCGGGCAGCACCGTGGGCACTGTGATGGCGCTCTCGCCACGCAGTGCGTCGAGCCAGTCCAGTTCGGATCCGATCTGGTGCGGCAGGTGATAGTTCTGCCGATGCACGCGCAGGATCGACCGGTGCCCGGTGGCGGCATCCTCCACCGCGTAGGTGGCGTTCTCCGAGAGGTTCAGCAGGTGCAGTGCGGAATTCTCTGCGAGTCCATACTCGGCGAGTGCGCGTTCGGCGACTGCGCGGTCGTCGGCGATCACGCCGTTGGAGTCCTCCATTACTGGTCGCGTCCCTCGATTCCGGCCAGCACCGCGGTGATCCTGTCCCTCGCCGTGGTGACGTCCTTGGTGCTACCGCCGATGTAGAGGCGGCCGGTTGCCCCGATCATCTGCACGTCGACGATAGTAATCGCGGGGGCTGCGCGCTCGGCTTCATTGGCGGCGACGGCCGCGAACAAGGCTGGTGTCATCTCGTAGACCAGCAGCGCCTGCCCGGGCAGGATCATCGAGGCCTGACGGTGCCGGTTGAGGATCACCGCGTGCTGGTCGGTGATGTCTTCGATGATGTCGTGGAACAACACCTGTGGCCGTAGCTGATCGGCAGCCTTGGCCCCGGTGCCCTGCAGAATCGCTTCGCCGGCCCGACGCACCTCCGACAGGTCGCTGGAGTGCACCTCCAGCACGCCGAATTGCCGCTCCACATAGAGGATCCCGGGCGCTACGCCGGGCACCTCGCGCAAGGCGAGGTCGATCACCCGCTCGATCGCGAGAGCCGGGGACACTTCGACGATCAGCGCGTGCTCGCCCTCATACGGCGGATAGCCCCGAGCCCGTGTCGGTGTTCCCAGGTAGGCGGCGAACTGTCGCTGCAGGTCCTCCACCAGAAGATAGACGCGGATGTCGGTGCGCGTCACCGTGTCGGGCTGGGCAGTGGTCGTACTCATTCCGAGACGAACTACTGGGCGGCCACGACGAAGTGAGCACCGAGCTCGCTGTGCGGGCGGGGGATCACGTGGACACTGATCAGTTCCCCTACCTGCGAAGCGGATTCGGCACCTGCCTCGGTGGCCGCCTTGACGGCGCCGACCTCACCGGTGACGATGACGGCGACCAGTCCATCGCCGACCTGCTGACGGTCGGCAATGGTGACATTGGCTGCTTTGACCATCGCGTCGGCGGCAGCCAGCGCAGCGACGTAACCCTTGGTCTCGATCATTCCAATCGCGTTGCTGGGCATCGTGTTTCTCCTTCTATGTGGTCGCGGGTGGCGGACTGCTACCCGCTCGAGTTGGCGTCGATGGAACCGATGATGAGCGCGTCCACGGGAGGCGGTGTACCGGTGAACCAATTCGCGGCAACCGACCCCTGCGCAATCAGCACGCGCTCACCGACACCGCTGCCAAGGACATCGAACGCGATCATGCGCGAACCGGACCCGTCCGCCTCGACCTCGAGGAACGCACCCGCGGGCAGTCCGTCGATGCGGCGCGTCGACCAGACCTGACCGGTGACCTTCGCTGATATCACTTTCGCTCCTTTTGAATCGAGACCCCCAGCGCACGGGCTTTCTCCTGCGCCAACGGGGTGAGTACCGCTTTGCGCCCGAGGATCAGGCCGCCGCCGGACGCGGCGACATCGACGATGTGGCGCTCGGTGACAGCCCCGCTGTCGATGCGGCGCGACACGACCGGTGAGCTTGCGGTCGTGCCGGCGAGTCGGAAGCTCAGCCGGCCATTGCGAAGATCGGCGCGGGTCTTGGGGTTCTCGAACAGCCGGAGCAGTTGCCGGACAAAAGCATCGAGATCGTTGTCGGTGGCGATCCGCACAGTGTCGACGCGCGTCTTCTCGTCGGAGTTCAGCGGTCCGGTCGGCTGAACGCCGTTGTGGTTCGTCACAGTTGGTTGGGGGACCAGGTCGGCGACCGCATCACGGACCACTTCCCGCACCAGAGCGCGCAAGTCGGCGCCGTTCAGCGTCACGTTGCGCTCCGTGCCAGCGCATCCTGCGCGGCGGCGGCGGCCTGGCGGATATCCGCCTCGGCGCCAGAGAGGTAGACGCGACCCGTCGCGCCGATCATCCGGTAGTCGACCACCTTGATGTCGGCCGCCTTCTCGGCCTCGTTGGTGGCCAGGATGGCGTACGACGCGGGCTGCACCTCCAGCACGAACAATGATTCACCGGCCAGCACCATCGAGCCGATCTTGTTGCGGTTGATCAGGAATGCGTGCTGCTGGTCCACGCTGGAAATGATGCGTGCGGCCAGGATGGTGGGTCTCACCGCGGAGTCGGCGTCTTTACCGAGCTCCTGCAGCGCTGCGTCGGCCGCGGCCTTGACGGCGCTCGTTTCACCGTGGAACTCGAGATACCCGAATTGCCGTTCCACCACCAGGATTCCGGCCTTCACGTCCGCGTGCTTGAGCGCGATGTCGGTGATGCCCTCGATGTCCAGTCCGGGTGCCACCTCGATGATCTGCGCGGCGACATCGGCGCGCGGCAAGGTTCCGCGTATCCACGTGCCCAGGTATGACATCGTCTGCGGCTGCAGACGATCGATGAAGATGAAGGAACGCAATTCGGCCACGGCTCACCTCTTGATGAGTTGTGCGAGTTCTTCGACGACGAGTTGACGCAGTTCGGCGCGCAGGGCGTCGAGGCTCGGCTCCGGCGTCCGGCTGGCAACCGGGTGGCCGCTTTGGCGCGGCAGCGGTGGGGTCTCGCGCTCGTTGGATGCGCGTGGGTAGGCCGGCACCGGCCCAAGAGGGGACCGCCACGGTGTGATTCCCGCGAAGTTCGGCATGCTCACTGCCGAATCACTGTTGTAGGCGATTCGGGTCCAGTTCATGAGGTTGTGCGGCTGCAGGTTCTCGCCGAGCGAACTGCAACCGACGAAACCGGTGCCGAGTGTCATCGACGGCGCCAGGTTGGTCTGCAGCCCGGAGCTGCCGGTGCTGTTGCCGACGTTGACCGACACCCGCAGCACCGGCACCTGGGTCGCGAAATCGGTGATGACTGTTGGGCTTTCACTGTGAATGGCCGCCGAGTGCCCGGCGCCACCGATCCGCACGACGGCACGGGCCGCTCGAATGCCGCGTTCGGCGTCGGCGACGGTCGTCATGCCGAGCACCGGAGACAGCTTCTCGTGGGTCAGCACCTCCTCATCGACCACGTGCTCGAAGGGAGCGATCAGCACCCGCGTCTTCGGGGTTACGCGCATCCCGGCCTGACCGGCGATCCAGGCCGCGTCACGACCGACGACGTCGGTGTTCAGGTGGCCGAACGGAAACATGAACTCCCGCAGGCGCTGAGCATCCTCGGCATCGAGAATGTGCGCACCGTTGCGGGTGAGCGCCGCCCGAAGCTTCTCGGCGATGGATTGTTCTGCGATGAGCACGGATTCGTTCGTGCACAGCACCGAGTTGTCGAACGCCTTGCTTTCGACGATGCTGCGGGCCGCGGCGTTGATGTCGGCGCTGGCATCGACGAAGACCGGAACGTTGCCCGGTCCCACACCGAGAGCGGGATTGCCCGACGAGTACGCGGCGCGAACCACGCCCGTGCCGCCCGTCGCGACGATGACATCTGTGCGCTCGTCGGCCATCAACGCCTCTACCAGCGGTATGGAGGGGTCCTCGATCACCTGGACGATGCCTTCGGGTGCCCCGGCGGCGACGGCGGCTTCGGCCAGCACCCTGGCGGCGTCGGCCGAACATTGCTTGGCTCGGGGATGCGGCGCAACGACAACGGCGTTGCGGGTCATCAGGGCAAGGATGACCTTGAAGTAGACGGTGGCAACGGGATTGGTGGTCGGCGTGATCGCCAGCACCACTCCGGCGGGACGCGGTATCTCCAGGATCTTGCGGGCGGTGTCGATGCGGGGCGAGATGAAATCCTCGCCGCGATAGTGCTCGACGATGCCCCGCGAACATGCCCGGTTCTTGATGACCTTGTGCGCGGCCACACCCATCTCGGTCTCGGTGACCGTGGCCTCGGCCAACCGTTCGGCTGCGGCGTACCCCGCGTCGGCAGCCGCGGTGACGATCGCAGCGACCGCGGCGTGGTCGTAGTCGGCGTACGCGCGGGCGGCCCATCGGGCGCGTTCGAGCAGATGGCCGCGTGCGCAGTGCTGGTCATGACTTCTGTTCCTCCCCGTCGCTCCGCTCGCCCAGGCCTCCGTTCGGTCGCGGCCTTGCAGGCATGCCGCCGGCGACGTCGAGGCGGTCGAGCACGTCCTCGCACAGGTCGCGGCCCAGCAGGATGCCCGGTTTGAACTGCAGCACACGGGGATCCAGCGTCGAGAAGATCGCCCACACCCCGTTCTCGTAGAGTTCGCGCATCACGAACTTCGCGCCTTCGGGGTGATTGAACGCCAAGCCGATCACGACGCCGTTCTGCCGGATTCCGACGAACCAGTCGGGGTCGTCGGCCTGAATCCGGCGCAGCCCGGCCGAGAACAGATCGGCGATGTAGTGCACCATCGACCGGACCTCGGGACGGCTGGTGATCTCGAGGGTCTTCACTCCCGCGACACAGCCGAGCTCGGCACCGCCGAAGGTCGAGATGTGCGCGAACCCGTCTTCGTCGAGCCATTGGGCCGCTCGATCGCTGAGCATCGCCGCCGTGATCGGATACATCCCGCCGGACAGGCCCTTACCGGTGACGATGATGTCGGGGTCGATGCCGTGTTTGGTGATCGCCCACATCTCGCCGGTGCGCATCAGGCCGGTCTGCACCTCGTCGGCGATGTAGAGCGCGCCGTACTTGTCGGCGAGGTCCTTGACGGACTCGAGGTAGCCCGGTGGTGGCAGCGGGAAACCGTATGTCGCGGGGATCGTCTCCATGATCACAGCGGCCACGTCCCTGCCGGAGAGCGCCTGCTCCATCGCGCCGACATCGCCGAACGGAACCTGGACGAAGTCGTCGGGTTGGTCGGACAGAAAGATCTTCGCGAACCGATCGTCGCCTGTGGCCAGCGCCAAGCCGGTGTGACCGTGGTAGGCCTTGACGATCGAGACGATCTTGCGGCGCTGGGCGGCATGACGGGCGCTCTTGATCGCGATATCGATGGCCTCGCCGCCTCCGGACCCGAAGGCCACTTTGGAGATCGACGCGGGCGCCGATTCGACGAGCTTCTGCGCGAGTGCAGTCCGCGCAACCGACGGGAAGTGATGGTTGCCGATGTCGAAGTATTCCGTGGCCTCTGAAATCGCCTGGACCACTTCTGGGTTGCGATGTCCGAGGCTGTAGGTGCCGCCGTTGAGGTGCATGTCGATAAGCCGTCGACCGCTCATGTCCCACAGGTAGTAGCCCTCGCGGCGGTCGATCACCAGATCGACACCTTCGTCGATCCAGAACTGTGTCTTGCCCGGGTTCCAGAACGTCTTCGCCCGGTCCAGCACCTGGGCCTTGGAGTCAAACGAGAATGTGCCGTAGTCGTACATGCGGCTCCTCCGCGGAGTTGAGGCAGCACCCACCATAAAAAGGCTGGACCATTTCTGTCAATGGTTCGTAAAGGGTCTTGCGAACGGAAATTGGTAGTGCCAAACTCCTAACGTTCGTGCTGTGGTGTGCGCCACATGGAAGCCCGTCGACCGCTCGGAAGGCTGCGCATAATGACCGACAAGGTCTTAGATCGCGACGAAAACGAAAACACTGACCAAGTTCAGCGACTGAAACCGAACGCCGTCGGCCTCATGGGCGTCATCTTCATGGCGGTCGCCACCGCCGCGCCTATCACGCCATGATCGGCAACGTCCCCATCGCCGTCGGCTTCGGCAATGGCGCGCGCACGTCCCGGACCTACCTCTTCGCCACGATCGTGCTGACGGTGTTCGCGGTCGGCTACGTCGCCATGGCCAAGCACATCACCGCGACCGGTGCCTTCTACGGCTACATCGCCCACGGCCTGGGCCAGATCGTCGGCATGGTCGCGGTCTGTTGGTCACCATGGCGTACGTCGTGTTCGAGGGCTCCATGATCGGCATCTTCTCGTACTTCAGCCAGAACCTGTCAGCTCGCTGTCCGGCATCGACATCCACTGGGTCCGGCCTGCCCTGCTGATGCTGGTGCTGAACTCGATCCTGACCTACTTCGACATCAACCTGACTGCCAAGATCCTCGGTGTCTTCCTGATGACCGAGATCTTCATGCTTGTCTTCACTGCCCTCGCCATCTTCTTCCACGGTGGCGGCCCGAATGGGTTGCAGACGGGCGAGACCCTCAACCCGGGTGGGACCTTTGAGCCCGGGGCCGGAGGCGTGGGGGCCAGCGTCGGACTGGGGCTCTTCTTGGCCTTCTGGTCGTGGGTCGGATTCGAGTCGACCGCGATGTACGGCGAGGAGTCACGCAACCCCAAGAAGATCATCCCGCGGGCGACCTCCTGGGCGTCGTCGGCATCGGCCTGTTCTACATCTTCGTCTCGTGGATGACGATCGCCGGGAACGGCCCACAGCACTCCATCGACCTTGCGCAGGACGCAGGCACCGCCGGCGACTCTTCTTCAACCCGTCCGCAGGTACTGGGGCGAGTGGGCGGTGACGATGTTCAACATCCTGCTGGCACCGGGTCGTTCGCCTGCGCCATGGCCTTCCACAACTGTGCCTCGCGCTACCTGTATGCGATTGGTCGCGAGAGCCTCGAACCCGGCAGCAGAAGACCTCGGGGCGACCCATCCCAAGCACGGTTCCCCGCACATCGCGTCGGCGTGCAGACCGCGATCACGTTGGTGATCGTGCTGGCGTTCCTCGCGGCCGGCATGGACCCCTACATCCACATGTACACCCTGCTGGCGATTCTCGGGA
>CAVOSY010000025.1:0-205041 GCA_963698965.1 uncultured Actinomycetota bacterium | reverse complement strand
TACCAAGTGGCGCCACGTGTTCGCCAGCATCCAATCCCTTTCGCAGAAAAGGCTTTCCGACATAGAACCAGATCGCTTTGACGTGGTAGTGATCGACGAGTTCCATCACGCCGAAGCCGCGTCGTACCGACGGCTGCTCGACCACGTGCAGCCAATCGAGCTGGTAGGGCTCACCGCCACTCCGGAACGGGCTGATGGGGTCAATTCCGCGATTCTTTGGCGGACGGGTTGCCGCGGAGTTGAGATTGTGGGAAGCGCTCGAGCAGAATCTGCTGTGCCCATTCCACTACTTCGGCATCCACGACGGAACCGACCTCGAGACCGTGCAGTGGAAACGTGGCGGCTACGACCTGGCGAGCTCTGAGCACCGTCTACACCGGCGACGACGCCCGCACTGGCGTCGTGCTCAAGGAGCTTGACGACAAAGTGGCCGACGTTGCGGCCATGCGCGCCTTGGGATTCTGCGTCAGCGTTGAGCACGCCCGCTATATGACTCAGCGTTTCGTCGAGGCCGGTATCCCGCGCTGGCCGTATCCGCCGAGACTTCCGCGGCCGATCGCCGCGACGCACTGACCGCGTTGCGCAACCGCGACATCAAGATCTTGTTCGCGGTCGACCTCTTCAACGAAGGCCTCGACATTCCCGAGGTCGACACCGTGCTGTTTCTGCGTCCGACCGAAAGCGCAACAGTCTCCGAGCAGCCGGGCGCGGCCTGCGGCTTACCAGAGGTAAGACCGTGCTGACCGCCCTGGACTTTGTCGGACACCAACGCCGTGAGTTCCGATTCGATCAACGGTTTCGAGCGATGAGTGGCGTCGGCGGCAAGGCGCTGCAGCGTCCAGGTCGAGGAGGGCTTTCCGTTTCTGCCATCGGGCAGTCAGATCGTGCTCGACGCTGTCGCGCGGGATCTCGTGCTGGAGAACGTCAAACAGCAGGTGGCCCCGCGATGGGCGGCGCTGGTGTCCGAGGTGCGTGCGCATCCGGACAACCAACTGGCGTCCTATCTCGACGCGTCCGGACGCGGCCTGGAAGATGTGCTGAAGAGCAATCGATCGTGGACGTCGCTGTGTCGCGATGCCGGCAAGCTCGGCGCGGACACCGGGCCTCGCGAGGCGGATCTCGTCAAGCGGGTCCGGGCGTTTGCCCACTTACGACCGTCGTCGGTGGACGGCCTACCGTCGATCCTCGAAGGCAAAGTTGGCATGGAAGGCCCCATCGAGCGGCGCCTTGCCGAGATGCTGTTCTACTCGCTGAACCCGAACGGCGGTGGATTCGACGGGCTGCAGTCAGGACTTGATGCGATCCGAGGTGAAGCGGTTGTCGACGAGCTGCGCCAAGTGATCGACATCGCATTCGACAATGCCCCCCGCAGCACGTACGAGTTGGGCAGCCTTGCTGCCCGAGCTCGCCCAGGTACCGCTTGAGGTTCATGCAGTTATTCCCGCGAGGAGATCCTTGCGGCGCTGGACTTCGCTTCCCTGCGTCGCACCCCGAGCACCATGCGCGAGGGGGTGGCCTGGTGTGAGGCGGCCAACGCCGACGCCTTCCGACACGCTGAAGAAGTCAGACCGCGACTATTCGCCGACCACGATGTACCGCGACTTCGCGCTCAGCCCCGAGCTGTTCCACTGGGAGTCGCAGTCAACAACGTCGTCGTGGTCACCCACCGGGCAGCGCTACATCCACCACCGCGAGCGCGGGTCCCACATCCTACTTTTCGTGCGGCAAGCAAAACCAACGCGCTTGGCACTTCCCCATATGTGTTCCTGGGTCCGGCTGACTACGTCTCGCACGAAGGGGACCGGCCGATGGCCATCACCTGGCGGCTGCGTCAGCCGATGCCAACGGAGATCTATCAGGCGTCCACCGTGGCGGTGGCATGAGCCTGTCGGGCAAGCTCAAAGCCTCCACACCGACCGACTGCCCATGATAGGAACGGCCTTGGCTTAATGCTTGCTGCTTGCTGACAGGCGTCCGGGCAGCGACACCGACATGGGGCGGTCAATGCCGGCACGGCTGAGCAAGGAAGATCGACTTCAGCGGCTTGTCGACAAGACCAGGAAGCGCGTCGACGAGAAACCCGAGGGGACGCGCTCGCTGTTCGCATCGTCCCGACAGCTTGCTGAGCACGTTAGTTCGTGACGCTGGCTACGAGAGAACCGCCCCAAAGCTCCTGGAAAAACTCGACGATCGCTTGCAGGCGGCGGGGATCCGTACCTTCCCCGAGCTAACCGACCCAAGCAACACCCGCAAGACACGCATTCATTTCTTCGACCTCAAGAAGCCCGTCCCGGGCTTCCAGCAGCCACGACAGTTGTTCGCAGAGGAGAAGGAGCTGTCGCGTTTCATGCAAATGAACTGGGCTGCGCTGGCGTACGTCAAGAAGGCGGGCCTACGCATCCGAGGGGCGGAGATGCGCATCGCCGACACTGCATCGTCGACCTACTCGCAGAAGACAACAAGACCAAAGAGTTAGTCGGATTCGAACTAAAGGCAGGAGAAGCCGACGATCGTGTTGTCGGCCAAGCAGCGAAGTACATGCAATCACTCGCGCGCCAAGCTGCGAAGGAAGACCGGTCCGGCGCCCGCCTCATGATCGTGACCGGACAACCCGACGAGAGCCTCGCCGAACGCGTGCAGGCTCATGCAGAAAACACGGAGTGAAGACACAGTGGCTGCTCTACCGCGTATCGATCGAGCTAGCGGAAGCGAAATGAGCGACTACTCAAGATCAACTGAACTTGACGATGAGCTGCTTGAGCGGGTGCTCGCCGTTGTCCGGCCAGGGGATGAGATTACGACACTCAGCAACAAGCGTCCGAACAGGATCGTCTCTGTATGTCAGTCCGGTGTTGAGGTGGAAACACTTCGTTCAGATCGTCGGGGGACTGGGCCGCAGACTGTTCCGGCATGGATGATCGTTGTGGCGTGGCACCATCTTCGGCAAAAGGGTGAGCTGAGCCAGAACGAGCTGCTCAATGACCTGAATGTGAAGCGCTCAGCGTTTGTCTGCGCGCTCTCGGCGCAGTTCCCACGATGTTTTGTCTCGTTCTACTCGGCCGACAGTCTTGGAGCTCATTTCGCGATGACCGCTGACCGGCGTCACGCCCACGACGGCGGAAAGCTGATGTCCAACCGCTCGCAGCCGATGCAACGGCTGTTGCGCCAAGCACAGCGCGATCTCGTCGATGGCCTTCTGGTACGCCGCAGGCGCACGGACCTTGGCGATGTCGACTGACAGGCTCGTGCGCCCAAGCGCGACTTCTTGACGCAACGCGTTGGTGGCGGCCAGGATTCGGGCGCGCGGCTGAATCGATTGACGCAATTCGCGGCCATCGAACGGGCGAACTTGCTGCCAATAGATCTCGAGCACCCGATGAGCCAAGTCGGGTAGAGGTACCTGCAGCGTGTCGCTCGGCTGCGCCGGAGGGTCTCGATGCAGTGTTCGATCAAAGCCCTCAACTTGGCGAGTTTGTACGTCGCCGTGCGGAGGCCCGTTTCGAGGATCGCCACCACCCGCTGTCCAAGGAGCAGTGGATCGGTTGCATCACCGTCCACGGCGCGTTCCCCGATGTCGGCACCGAAGGGTAAAACTGCACCAACGCATTATGGCGAGGGATCGACGTCGTGGGAAAACTCGTGCGGGACAAGATCCCCGACAGCATCCGCGCCACAGGCCGTACGCCGCGCGTAAGACCACGCCGATACATCATCAAGCTTGCAGTCGAGGACGTACGAACGCACTATCTCGAGAAGCGGATCCGGACGGCATTCTGGGCGACGAGTTCACGCTTCGGGAATTACGAACTGCTCACGAGGCGATCGCCGGACAGCCGTTGCAACGCGACACCTTCCGACGTGCGATGGAACCGCACCTTGTCCCGACTGGTACCAACAGCGTCAGCGGAAAGGGCCGCCCTGCCGAGCTTTTCCGCCGATCCAAGTGATCAATAGTCGCACTCGCCGGCATGCTGCAGACCGCATTGCGGGCAGACCTGGATTACCTGCGCTGTCGGTTGTCGGCCCGGCGCCAGCCGGTGGTCCTGGCAGCGCGCGAACTGCAGGGTCTCATTGATGCGGACTTCTGGATTGATAGCGTTGAGCTGTCGCAAGAATGTCGTTGTATGACTGCGTAATTCGGGCGAGAGATCACAGCCGAGCAAGTAGCGATAACCGTAAGAGTGACGAGGGCGGCCGACTTGGTCGTCGGCAGTGTTCCGGTGAGCATGGCTTCGACACTGTCCTGAAGTTCCGCGCATCGCCGCGGCTTGTGTCCATCTGGTCCACGTACGAGCCCCCGTTCCATGGCGCGGAAAACCTCTCCGCGCCGAACGGGGTTAACACGCAGGTGTCGCTTATCTCTTCCAGCAGTTCAGGTGTCAGCGACGTCATGGAGTCGTCGACGGCATCGTCGAGCCATCTCTGAAGTGGCGAACCTCGGCGGATGCAGGCCATCGACGTCGGCCGTTCCAACCTGACGTGGAGCCGCTTCGCCCGCACCACTGACGGGTGCACTTCGACCGGATAGCCGCATTGCAGCGCTGCCACCGACAGCGCGGGCGTCACCACTTCTGCGGATTCCACTCCGATGTCGTCGATCGCCACTGCATCGACGTAGCCCGCCGGCGACCGAACGGTGCAGAGCGCCGTCCCAAATCAGCCGGAAATCGTCGTCTCCGAGAGTGACGAAGACGCCATCGGGCAAGGTTGCCAGCGCAGTCATTGTCCGTGGCGCCCGCCGCGATTCGTTGAGCCGCCGATCGAGATCCTTCGGGCCGTCCAGCGGTTCTTCGCTGCCCTGGTTCACCGCATCCATGTACGACCGGTACTGCGAACGTCGACATTCGCCGCACGGGCGATGGCCCGCGGCGAGGGCGACGGCCTCGTCCAGAAAGAAGAGCTCCGTGTATGTACCGGGGCTCATCAGGGACGCCTGCGACCCTTGAACTCCAGGCGGCAGATCAGCCACATCATGTTGCGAGACGTCCGGACGATTTCTTTGTTGTCGTCGTGCAGAATGCCGCGGTTGCCCATGAGCGTGCCACGCGCGGAAGTGGCGATGAGTTCCCCGCCTGGAGTGACCCGGTTCTGCAGCGGCATGCGGTCACGGTATCGAGCTCGTCTGACATCCGCGGTGTCTTTTGCACGTGCGACAGATGACCGGCAGAGTCTGTCCAGACGCCTTCGAAGACTCCGTCGGCTGAGCATCTAGCAAACTATGACGAGCTCCAATCGTCATATCCTTCTGGGACAATTACATAGTGACGCAAACTCTTACTGACGCCTACATATCGTCGAGGGGACCGTCTGGAAGGACGCAGTGATCTCCCTGCTGGACTCCCCCGGTGCCGATACCAACCGTGGCGATTCGGCTTCGGCGAGGCCCATATGGGCGATCCGGTTGCGATCGTGTTGAACACCGATCCGCCCTCCGTTCTCACGGAGCTGGGCACACTCGGCGCCGACGGCAGGCCCGATCGTGCACTCATCAAATGGCCCCTACGTGGTCCCGGCCTGATCGACCTGACAACGCTAGCGGTCGTCGGCGACTACGCGCAGGACCCTCGTCGCGTATGGCAGCTGCGCGGCGACGCCGGCAATTCAGATGGAGTTGGCCTTGAACGAGTGCTCGTATCGGCATGACCGATCGATGCGGTTCGGGCACTCCTCCGTGGCCGAGGCTCGCATCTTGCTTCATTCGCGGGGCAGATGCACCGGATGCAGAGACGACATCGACTTGGTGGCAGAGGAGGCGCGCGATGTGTACATCCATACCGTCGACGCGCCGTCGCGCGATGCGTCGGAGCCAGTCGTCCGAACCGAGACACACGCGAGCTATCGCTACGACCCGGTACCCGACAGCTGTTGGCGGCCGGAGATTCCTGCCGACTGGCCCGGCGTGTTGTGCGGTAGGTGCCTGTCGTGGATGCAACAGGAGGGGTACACCAGCCTGCTGGACTTTCGGTTCGCGCGGCATCCGAAGTGCCCCCGTTGTCGAGCGGAGCGGACTCAGAGAGCGCTGTACGGGGAGTTGGCGCATCGAGACATCCCGCCGTGGCTTGACCCACGAGGTTGCTGCAGAACGAGCGACGACTGGACATGCACGGCGTGCGGGCTCAAGTGGTGATGCGTTCAGCGGCCCTCGCGATGCGAGCCAACGGTCTTAGGGCGTCGTCACCCGGCACCGCTCGCCGCCCTTCCCTTTGGTGCCGCTGATCCTCGACCACAACGTGCGCAACACGAGGCAGACGGCCAACGCCTTCCAGCCGCTCGTCGAGCATCCGATGCGATTCCTCGGCGGCGAGGTGCCGGCGTGAAGTTCGTGGCCTGTGGCGTCGTAGCTCGTCTCCCGAAATCCCGTCAACTCGGCGAACCAATCGGGCTGCATGGCAAGCACTGCTCGCATGAGCGACCGACACGAAGTGCTAGCTGACGTTGCCGCCGCTGAACGGAACTCCGACGGAACGAATACTTGTCGGACCGTTGGCGCACACTCACTGAAAAACGGGGACGGACGTAGGGGGCAAGGGTGAGGCATCGGCGGTCATTGTCGGATCGGATGCTGCGATGAGCCGACGCGGATACAGGTCGGGAAGCGGCGGCGGTGGGTTCGTCGGCCTGATCGGCGTGCTGTTCATCATCGGGCTGATCATCAAGTTCATCTGGTGGATCATCGGCGCCGCAGCTCTCGTCGGCCTCTTCTTCCTCATCCGCGCGATCCTCCGGGCCAACGCCCGCCAGCGCGCCATCGTGTCCCAACGCATGACCGAACTCGCCGCGCGTGCCGACCTGCAGCACAACTGGGTGATGCAAGGTGATGACCGCGGAATCTACGGTCCGCATGGCGCGGATCTGATGCACTACATCGAACAACCCGGCGCGGCGGCCCCGCCCACGCAACGACGCGTCAGCGGTTCGTTTCAGACGTAGGAACTTGGCTCGGCCACAATGACTTCCGTGAGTTCGCTGCCGAGATTGGCGCGGCGGCCCCGGGCTGGTGGACCTCAGCGGCCAGTCAACTGATCGAGCGCGAATTCCATGTTGGTCGGCTCGTTCACACGGACCCTGTCTCCATCAAGCGCCGTGACTCGTCGATAGCTTTCGCCGTCGAGCCGGTACGCAAGAAATCGGTCATCGGCCGGTCCGTCGGGATCGATGATCCAATAGTTCTCGATTCCCGCCTTGGCATACTCATGCAACTTCATCACGTGATCTGTCCCGCGCGAGCCCGGTGACACGATCTCCACGACGAGCAGGACATCCGCCGCCGGTACCCGGGCAGGGCGCCCCTCGAACACGCGATCTGGAACTACGACGATGTCGGGATCGCGCACACTCGGCGGAAACGATGCCCTCGTTATCACTTCGATCTCGGGAATCGCCTCGAGTCCATCCGGCAGGTGATCGTCGAGGAGGCGGGTGAGCCTCTTGGAAATGCGCTGATGCCATAGCTGCGGGCGCGGCGACATGATGAGGGTCCCCTCGCTGAGTTCCCACCGTCGCGTCGGGTCGAGTTCAAGCGCATCCCACTGCTCAAGGCTCAGCAAACCGCGCGGCAAATGTGCAAGGTCGGACACCGCGCAACTCCTCTCGCCACGGGACTCGACTAGGTGCAGACTACGCGCAACGGCAATCACAGCCGAGTCTTGCGGATCCCACCGACAACCGATTTGCGCGACGGCTGGCGATGATCTGATTTCCTCACCCATCGGCATAGCTAACCGGGTCAGATGTACAGCTCGATCTGCTCCGGCGGAACCGACGGGTCGCGGCGCTCGAAGGGGACAGGGTTCGTGTCAACGAGCCGACAGCGTTGGAATTCGTGCTGGATATGTTGACGAGTCGCCAGTCCTCGCGAATCGGGCACCATGGTGATGTGCCGCTCTCCGAAACGACGCTGCTCAAGGCGGCCGGTGATCTGGTCTACGCCCGGGGCGAAGACTACGTTCGTTACGTCCGAGGGCTCCGCACGACCGACTTCAAGGCCTACGCGTCGATCCAAGCCAAGAACGTCTACAGCGTGGAGCTCGACTGGTCCGGTCCGCTACCCGACGGATCCTGCACCTGCCCGCACCATGCCGACGGCAACTTCTGCAAGCATCTGGTCGCGACCGGACTCGCCGCGATCGACACCGGACGAGTCGCGGTCGACGACACAGCCAGCAGTACGGCCGAGGCGGCGCTGGAAGCAGCGGTGCAGGCGATGGATGTCGATGAGCTGCGTGAACTGGTCATGACACTTGCACTGCGCGATGGCGGGGTGCGCCGCCTGCTGGAGATTCGCGCCACGACAGCGGCAGGTGACGACACGCACGCCAAAGCCGAGCTGGAGGCCTACGTGCGAAACACGTTGGCGTTCCGCGGCTTTGTCGACTACCGACGTTCCTTTGAGGTCGCGGGAGTGGCCGGTGAAATGCTCGACGAACTCGAGAACCACCTCAACAGTGGCGCCGCCGAAGTCGTGCGGCCGGCGTTGCTGCGCGCACTGACCCGGCTGCGCAAGATCATCGAGCAGGTTGACGACTCCTCGGGCTCGATCGGTGATCAATGCCAGCGGGCCGCCGACCTCTACGCGCGGGCCTGCCGGCTGGGTGAGCCCGACCCTGTCAAACTCGCGACGTGGCTGGTGAAATTCCGCGCTGACTCGCCGGGGTGGCCGACCCTGGTCTTGGCGGACTTCGTGGACTCGTTCGACGAACAGGCACTCGGGACCTACCGCCGGGCGGTGGCGGCGCTGGACCGGAAGCTCGAAGATCGTGATCAATGGGGGCGGTTCGAAGTCGACGCAATGCTGCTGGAGCTCGCCGATCACGACGGCGATGTCGACCGGGCCGTCCACTTGCTCGCTCAGCGGGAACACCCGCAGTACGGGGCGATCGTCGACCGGTTGCGGGCAGCCGGCCGCACCGAGGATGCGGTGGCATGGATCGATCGTGCAGTCGCCGATGGACGAGTCACCAGCCACGGTGGTGGCAACGCATATTGGCTGAGCCCCGACGACGTCGCCGCGACCTATCAGGGACTGGGCCGGATCGAGGATGCGGTCGCCGTCCTTCGCGCAGACTTCGTCCGGCAGCCGTCGGTCCCCACCTACCGTGTCCTGCTCGATTTCGCGGCCGGCATCGACCGTGCCGATACCGAACGCACCTGGGCCTTCGACCACGCGCGGCAACTGGCGTCTGACCGCTACGCCGCCGGCGCGGTCTTGGTTCAGCTCTCGCTGAGCGAGGGTGATGTCGATGCCGCGTGGCTGGCCGCCGACCGTTACGGCCCCGGCTGGGCGTGGCGGGAATTGGCCGACCGAGGCGCCGAGGCTCGCCCTGTCGAGGCTGCAGACCTGTACCGGCCGCAGCTCGAGAACGATCTGCGGCACCCCAACACCAAGCTCTATCCCGGCATCGCCGCGACGTTGGCGACGATGGCCGAACTCTATGAACGAGGCGGTCGCAGCGCCGATTTCGCGTCGTTCATCGCGCAGATCCGCCAGGACTACGGCAGGCGACCCTCGCTGATGAAGGCGCTGGACGCGAAGGGGCTCTGAACGGCGGGTCTGTCAGGCGGCGTTGTCACTGCCCGTGAGTAGCGTCCGCGATATGAGTAACGAACGACGAGCACGCAGGGCCGAAAGTTCTGCCGACACGACACTCAGGGACGCGATACGCCGTGCCCTGGCGGGTGGGCATCCACTGAGCCTGCTCAGTTTGGCCAGCTTCATGATCCACGTGGCGAAACCCGAACCGTTGATATCGCTGAAGTCCGGGCGGTGCGATACAAATCATCTGGATCGGGTCCTTACCAGTTTGATCGGTGTGCGGAATCGGGAGACGACAGCGCTACTGGCCGTGATCGCCGAACTTCTCGTCGACGATCCAGCGCCACAGCTCCGATGCCGACGCGAGCTGGCTGAACGAGACGAGCATCTGCCGCAATGGATCACCGCCCTACCGCGGGTCGAGGTGTACCGGGCGGTGCGCAGAACCAATGTTTTTGGTGATGTCGACGAACTCGTGATCGGTATGCGACTCGACGGTGGGCACGAGCTGACCGATCGCGGTCCAGATCGACCACAACATGTTGTCGAGCATTGCCGATGCGGGCGTTGTACCGGATCCGATCGACGAGACCCTTGCGCGGGTGGCCGAATCCAGCAGCGACACCGACGTTTTCGAGATGAGGCTGGCCGATGCGCGGGTGTGGATCGAGGATGCGCTCAGCAAGCCGACACTCGCACCTGAGACCGATACATGGCCGCTCTACCGGGCACTGGTTCAGTGGTTGGTAGGTCGGCTGCCCGAAGGTGGTGAACAGCGGTCACCGGTCGGGGAGTGGGAGTCGAACGAGGAGCTGTGCGACAGGTTCTTCGCGACCAGTTCCGCAGCGCCATTCACCGACTCCAGCCATCGGGAGCTGCTGCTGGAGCTCTTCGAGACTGGTACGGGTGACCCATTGCGGTGGAGCGCGGCTCGTGTCGAACGGGCGATCGGCGGCACGCCCTACTGCGAGGACAGCATTCCGTTGGACGTCGCGCTGGACGCTCCCGATCTGCTGCGCGCGTTCATCCCATACGGTCACGCGCAGAGCGGGATTCGAGACGAACTGACGTCACGAACACTCGCCATGGTCGACGCGCTGAGGTCGAGCTACAAGCGGGACGTTCTAAGGCAAGCCAAGTACTGGGGTCTCGACGATGCGGTCTAAGAACGTGTTGGGAAAGTGACTCGGCGTGCCTGCGTGACTGATGTGGCTGTAGCGGCCAGACTGAGCTTGTGGCCATGCACAAGCGCTATCCGTCCGACCTGACCGACGCGCAGTGGGAGCTGATCGAGCCGTTCGTGCCCGCGCCGCGGTCGGGTGGCCGTCCAGCGGTGCATTCGAGGCGCCGCGTCGTGGACGCCATCCTCTACCTCAACCGCACCGGGTGCGCGTGGCGTCAACTGCCGCACAACTTTCCACCATGGGCGACGGTGTTCTGGTACCACAAGCGCTGGCGCGAGGACGGTGTGGTCGACCGGCTGCACGATGCCTTGCGGGACCGGGTGCGAGATGCCAGCGATCGGGACCCCATGGCCTCGGCCGGCTGCGTGGACGCCCAGTCGGTCAAGGGCGCCGACACCGTCGGGGCGGCGGTGCGCGGATTCGATGCCGGCAAGAAGGTCAACGGCCGCAAGCGCCACGTCGTGGTCGACACGATGGGCCTGTTGCTGCTGGTGGTGATCACCTCGGCGAGCGGGCAGGACCGCGACGGCGCACGCAAGTTGCTGGACCGGCTGAAGATGGAGATGCCGTCGCTGTCGCTGCTGCGGGCCGACGGCGGCTACGCCGGCAAGCTGCTCGACTGGGCCGACCGGGTTCCCCACATCACCGTCGAGATCGTGCGTAAACCCGTGGGAATCCAGATGTTCCAGGCGCTTCCACGGCGGTGGGTGGTCGAGCGCACATTCGCCGGGATCGTGAAATGCCGACGCCTCGACCACGACTACGAGCGACTGCCGCAGACCAACGAGGCCATGATCAAATGGGCGATGATCGGATTGATGGTCCGACGACTCGAGCCACCACCCGGCCGCAAGCCGTGGCAGCACGCCTCAACCGCCGCCTGAGACTTTCCCAACACTCTCTAAGCGTGTCGAGCCGCCGTAGCGATCCGCACCCCGAGATCCTCCAGCTCGTCGAGAACAAGACCGGCACCCCAGATCTGGTTTCGTCGGCGATCAGTCAATGCGCGCAGCACGCCGGCATCGCGAAGCCGGCCGATGGCGTCGAACACGCTGCTGCGCGGTGCATCGATCAGCTCAACGGCATCGTCTGAAGACAGAATAGGTACGCCAGGCAACAGCGCGAGGATCTTGGCGGCAGCGCTGCCGCGTCGCACTGGTCCGGTCAATTCCCGCCACTGGCAGGGGATTTCGTGAAGGCGTTGCGCGGTGATGCGCGATTCGGCCGCGGCGATCCGGGTCGAGCGCACAAAGATGCCTGCGAGGGGAGCAAGGTCACCGGAGCGGTAACTGCCCAGTGCATCGAAGTAGTTCTCGCGGCGCGCGACCAGTGCCGAGGCCAGGGGCACCACGACACGAGTGGTTGCGCCCCGGCGCCGCAAGATCGTGTTGATCAGGGCGCGGCCGATGCGGCCGTTGCCGTCTGTGAAGGGGTGGATCGACTCGAATTGCGCATGCGCGATCGCGGCCTGCAATAGTGCCGGCATGTCGCTGCGATCGGCGAAGGTGACGAGGTCGTCCATGTAGCCCGGCACCGTTTCCGGCGGCGGCGGGATATAAAGTGCGCCTCGCGGGGAGAAGTCGCTGCCACCGATCCAGTTCTGCACGGTTCGGAGCTCACCTGCGGCTGCCGACTCCAGTGGGTCATCGTGCATGAGTGCTGCGTGCGCCGAGGTTATTGCGGAAAGACGGATGGGTGCGTTCGGGCCGACCGTCGCGATCATCGCCTGCAGGGCGGTGGTCGCCGCGGCCATGGCGATGGCAGAGGAGTTCGCGCGGGCGTAGTCGTCGGCGTTGGCTTGGATCTGCTCGATCTTCGATGACGCAACCGATTCGGTGCAGAGCAATAGCGTGCCCAATGCCGACAGATCATCGGCGTGGCTGCTGTCGAGCTTGGCGATCTCGAATGTGGCTGCTTCCAGATCGGCTGCCGTTTCGGAGCCGAGCGCGACGGCGCGGTTCGCGATGAACGGGGGCAACGAGACGACGATCGAGCGGAGCGTCCGATCGTCTCGTGTGCCACCTCGGTGTGTTTGTGCCCAACGCCGGGATTCCTGGCCATGCGGTGGCACGCTTCTTCGGCCGGCTTCATAGGCCTCCTAACTCGGACTAACGCTGCCATTAATCCGAGTTAGGAGGTATAAACCGGATTAACAGCGGGCGGTCCGGGTTGCACCACCTTCAGATAGCCCCAGTCGAGCAGCGGCGAGCAGCGTTTAGCGGCCAATCCGGCTCTGCCTCTTGGCAGATGATGACGGCCTCATCCCGGCGCGGATTGGGCGGCCGAAATTTGTCGGACCCGGCTGCAATGATGACGTTATGTCCTTGACCGCATCCTCCGGCGCTGCGGCAGTGCGTCCTGACCAGCGTCTTGAGGGATTGTTCGAGGAGTTGGCTGAGCTGGCCGGTCAGCGCAACGCGATTGATGGGCGCATCGTGGAGATCGTCGCCGAGATGGATCGCGACGAGTTGTGCGGTGCTACAGGCGCGCGGTCGGTGGCGGCGTTGGTGGCCTGGAAGTTGGGCTCGTCATCGGGAAACGCCCATACGATCGCCACCGTGGCGCGCCGGCTGGAGGAGTTTCCCCGCTGTGCGCAGGGCATGCGGGAGGGCCGACTGTCGCTGGATCAGGTCGGCGTGATCGCGGCGCGTGCGGGCGAGGGATCCGATGAGCACTACGCGGAGCTGGCGCGCTGCGCCACGGTCAACCAGCTGCGCACCGCCGTCAAGCTGGAACCGCGACCCGAACCCGATCCTCGGCCCGAACCGCAGTCCTCGATCACCCAAACCTCCGACGAGGAGTTCACCTGTTGGCGGATCAAACTCCCGCACCTGGACGCGGCGAAGTTCGACGCGGCACTGGCGTCTCATCGTGATGCGCTGATCGCCGAGTGGAAACTCGATCGCGAGGACCGCGGGCGGGCATCAGATAACGCGCCGCCGTTGCCGGGCACTGTCGAGGCGTTCATGCGCCTGGTGGAGGCCGGGTGGGACGCCGAGGTGGCCCGCCGGCCGCACGGGCATCACACCACTGTGGTGGTGCACGTCGACGTTGAGCAGCGCGCCGCGGCGCTGCATCTGGGTCCGCTGCTCTCGGAGGCCGAACGCCGATACCTGACCTGTGATGCCACCTGTGAAGTCTGGTTCGAACGTGACGGCGAGGTCATCGGCGCCGGCCGAGCGACCCGCCAGATCAACCGGCGGCTTCGCCGCGCGCTGGAGCACCGCCATCCCACGTGTGCGGTTCCGGGTTGTGGCGCCACCCGCGGTTTGCACGCACACCATATCCGGCACTGGGAGGACGGCGGTCCCACCGAGTTGTTCAACCTGGTACTGGTATGCCCGTATCACCACCGACTGCACCATCGAGGTGTTATCAACATCACCGGACCCGCAGACGATCTCATCGTCACCGACAGCTCCGGCCAACCACTCAGTGCAGGATCGCTCGCGCGTCCGCCGAACCTTCCCCCGCCCGCGGTGGCACCGTGCCCCGGGCCCACCGGCGAGCGCGCCGACTGGTGGTGGTACGAACCCTTCCAGCCGCAGCCACCACCAACAAACAACTAGGTTGGTTACCGGGGCCGTATCGAAGCTCAAACAGGTTGGGGCATAGAGAAATTCGTTCGCGATACGCGCAGTTAGTGCATCGTGAAAATCGAAGCTGACAACCAGACCCGTACCGCCGCTGACCAGCTATCCGGGGCCCTCATCAAGATCCGTGCTGACGTGCGCAGCAATTTGAGCCAAGTCGGGTGACATCCGTGTGCACCGACTGAGCATGACCGCACGGCGCGACGAGAACGCGCTCAGCCATGCAGTTCGACGGGTATCGGGTCCGTGGGCCACCGACCGACGGCGCTGACATCCCAGCGGGCAGCGACACTGTCGCTAAAAGCAAAGGTTTACAAGGTATTTAGCGACAATGTCGCCCGAAGGTGGGCACGACGAAATGCTTAGTCGACCACGCAAGCCGCCGTCACCGACTGAGACGGTGTCGAGATTCGCCGCACCGCGTCTGCGTCCTATCCCTCCGCCGCCACCAACGACCCCAGCTTCACGTGGGGGTTGTCCCGTTGGAAGCCCTCCAGCCGCCACCGGGTGGAGAACAGTACGAGCATGACTCCGTCGGTGCGGGTCAGGACTTCGGCTGACACCTGCTTGGCCATGAACTCGGCGTCCGCGGGGTCCACGATCCGCGCGACCTGGTAGGGCAGTGGCTCCAGCGAGATCGGGGCGCTGAGCTCGGTCGCCATCCGGTGCACGGCCACCTCGAACTGCATCGGGCCGACCGCGGCGAGCACCGGCGCTTGGTCCCCGCGACGGTCTGAGCGCAACACCTGAACAACGCCCTCCTGCTCCAGCTGCTCGATCCCGCGGCGAAACTGCTTGTGCTTACTCGGATCAGCGCCGCGGGCCACCGCGAAATGCTCGGGGGAGAAACTCGGTATCGGCGGATACTGCACGGGGACATCGCGATACAGCGTGTCGCCCGGGCGCAGAGCAGCGGCGTTGGCCAGCCCGATCACATCACCCGGCCACGCGGTGTCCAGGGTGGCGCGTTGCTGGCCGAACACCGACTGCGCGTACTTGGTGACGAACGGCTTGCCGGTGGCGCCGTGGGTGAGGACGTCCCCGCGTTCGAATGTGCCCGAGCACACCCGCGCGTAGGCGATGCGATCGCGGTGGGCGGAGTCCATACCGGCCTGCACCTTGAAAACGAAGGCGCTGAACGGTGATTCGGTGTCGCGCCGGACCCCGTCGACGTCGAGTGCCCCGCTGGGCGGCGGCGCGAGTTCGACGAGCACATCGAGGAGCTGATTCACGCCGAAGTTCAACGCCGCCGAGGTGAACAGGA
Source organism: uncultured Actinomycetota bacterium (assembly GCA_963698965.1). Lineage (GTDB taxonomy): Bacteria > Actinomycetota > Actinomycetes > Mycobacteriales > Mycobacteriaceae > Mycobacterium. The sequence continues at coordinate 189,468 of CAVOSY010000025.1, read as the reverse complement.
CCGGTGTGGCCGCGCCGCTGAGGAACTGCTCACGGTCGTAGTCGGAGCCGTCCGCGGACAGCAGTTCGGACTCCTCGACGGCGTGCTCCCAGTCGTCGCCAGCGGCACTGAGCGCATCGGCCGCCGCGATGTGCTCTTCGGGGGCCGCGGTCGCGCCGCCCGCGGTGCGGGTGAACCGGATGAAGCTTCCGCCTCCGGCGGTCGAGCACCCCTTTGAAGTCTCCGGCGATGCCGACCGGCCACGTCAGCGGAGTGGGGCGCAGCCCGATCCGTGCCTGAATCTCGTCCATCAGTTCCAGGGCGTGGCGGCCGGGACGGTCCCACTTGTTGATCACCGTGATGACCGGGATCCGACGGTGCCTGCAGACCTGGAACAGCTTCAGTGTCTGCGGCTCAAGGCCTTTCGCGGCGTCGATGAGCATCACCGCGGAGTCGACGGCCGTCAGCACCCGGTAGGTGTCTTCGGAGAAGTCGGCGTGGCCGGGAGTGTCGAGCAGGTTGACGACGCAGGTGCGGTACGGGAACTGCAACACCGTCGATGTGATCGAGATGCCCCTGGCCTTCTCCATCTCCATCCAGTCAGACACCGTCGCGCGACGGCCCGCTTTGCCGTGGACCGCGCCGGCTTCGGTGATGGCCCGGGCGTGCAGCGCCAGTGCCTCGGTCAACGTGGATTTGCCGGCGTCGGGATGGCTGATGACGGCGAAGGTTCTGCGGCGGCCCGCCTCAGCGGGGATACGGCCAGGTGGCGAGGTGTCGGCGGTCGGCGGAGCGGCCAGGGCATTGTCGGTCATAGCGCCAGCGATGGTATTGGCCTTCGAGTGCAAACCAGTAATCGGGCGCTGCGCTGACCAGGTCGGCACGCCCGCTGGCCGTCCACGATCGACACTACTGGCAGTAAGTGGGTGGCTCCGGTGACCGCAACATCGCCGAACGGGCCTCGACCGAAGTAGTCGCATTCACCCGCGTGCGCCAGATTGCACATCGGGCAGACCTCCGGAGTGGGAAGCCTGTGAGGTTCGCGAACCAGTCGTGTTGCGCAGCGAGCATGGTCGCATGGGCGTCCGACATCGAAGTGTCGGCGCTGTAGGACCTAGTGGCTCACGGCCGCTCCGGCAGAACTCTCTAGCCGTTTTCGGTGGGCGGCAGCACCAATGGTGCAGGTACTTCGCGGTACAGTCCCGAGAGTGTTGGTCACCGACCTTCGACACTTCCTCGACCTGTCCGAGGACGCGCCGGGCCCGGCCCGCCGACTGGCCGAGCACCAGAGCAACATCGTGCGGGCAGCAACAGCGGGTGACGTCGGAACCGCGTGGAAAAGTGCGCTGCCCTGCCGGCGCCGACCGGCCCATCGGCGCTGCCAGGGCCGAATGATTGTGCTACTGCAGGAGTTCGGAACGCCCGTTCGGTGGCAGTGCAGCGTCTGTGGCGACGAAGGAGTGATCAGCAATTGGGAGGATTCGCCTTTCGATTTGCGCCGCCGACGGCTCACCGTCGTGGGCGCCGTCAGCGAGATCGTCATCCCCGACGAGGTGGCCGCAGCCCTGCGTGAGCTGCACTTGCTCGATACCGACTGTGCACGACTGGTTTTCGGCATCCGCGTTCGCGAGGACCGACGCGTCGTTCTCGCGGCGACCGACGGCGACCTCGACGCATTGATCGATTCCCTCGCCGCCGAGGCCAACCATGAGACCAGTCGGCGCCGCCAACGACGACTCGACGCCGCGTTTGATGCGCTCAACGCCGCAGCCCAAACCTCGAAAAGCGGTTGATAGAACGCGTGAGCCGCACATCGCCGGTTCAGGACAGTCTGGAAATGAGCCGGAGATCCTTCGTGCCCGAGAAGATCGCGTCGTGCGCGACGAGCGGAACTCCGAGACGGATCGCCGTGGCGGCAACCCAACGATCCGCCTCATGGTCCTTGTGGCCGAGGCCGTGGCCGTTCTTCACGCACCACGAACGCAATTCGACATAGTGGTCGACTAGGTTGTGGCTAGTGAACCTAGGTTCACTAGGCCAGACAACCTTGGCTCGACCCAGCTCATGATCGAGGCGATGCAGCCGCCTCGCACCCCAGCCGGCGATGTACGCGCCGAAGCGCATCTCGGCCACGGTGATGAACGAAATGATTGCGATTCGACCTTCGAGCACTTGCCTGTAATCCGATGCCAGACGATGACCGCGTGGATCGAGCCCGTGCGCTGTAGACACTGGTGTCAATCACCACCGGTCCGCGACCGGGCTGGCTCACAAGTTATCGATCGCCTACGCCCGCGCTTCTTCCTCGGTCAAGTCTTCGATCATCATCTCTTCGAGCGGCGGCAACGGGCGTGCGGCAGCCGATGTCTCTTCGACGCTCTCCTTGCGCTGCTCCACATAGGTTGCCCGCTTCTTCGCCGGTTCAGTCATCACGCACCGTCCTTCCCCCTGTCGCCAAGGGTACCGGCGCTGGAATAGCCACGAGAACACAAACTTGGGTCCGTTGCGGATGCGGGCGCGGCGTGCTTCATCACCCCGTTCTTCGTCAGCCACTGCTCACCGGCCAGATGACGACCACCGGCCATTAGGTGTCGAGTTCGATGACCGCAGAAAGGCTTTCGGCTACCTCGTCGACGAGCAGCCGGCCTGGACCATCGAACAACGACGAGGCACCGGGACCGAAAAGCCGCCAACTGCCGCGCGGCAAGGAGAACCGCGGCCCCCCGTAGAGCACCATCACCTCGACCGGGTCCTGGTCGGTCAGCTCGGCCTGCCGCGAATGCCAGATCAGACCGTGGACGCTCCGCCTGCCGTGTGCCTGCCCGAGCGCGGCGATGGCCAGCCGGCGTGTGCATGGATAGTGCTCGGCGTCGCTGGAGACGACCTGCTCGCGGTGCAGTCCCAGGCGTGCCAGTTTCGGGTCGCGCAGATCGGCCAGCCTCGCCACCGCGGGCGCGCGCACGTGCGCGAGCAGCATGCCTCGCAAGTTGCGTTCGTAGATGATGCGCCCGCTGTCGTGATGGACATCATGAAACACCGTCTCCAGCAACGCCGCGGTAGGTGTGGCGGCCAGGTACATGCTCGGCAGGCGACCGCCACCGGCCGGATCGTCGATGGGCGAGAAGCGCGCATCGCCGTAGCCGGGGTTGTGCTCGTCGTAGCCCCAGGTTGCGTTGTACACGCGGTACCAGGCGGTGCCCGCCCGCAGTGAAGCGGTGCGCAGTTTCGGCAGCGTGACCGCCACCGGGCAGGCTCCAGGATCCGGACAGGTCAGGTCGGCGGCCGGGAGCGCGGGCATTCAGGCGGCGGGGGCCGCTGCGAACCGCTCGGCCGCGCGCAGCACACGCTTCGGCGCGGCGCGCACCAGCTGTTCGGGAACCGCACCGGACAGCAGGCTGGTCGGCGAGGTCAACCACGTCCACAACGCCCAGCCCTGCACCCCGGAACCCTGCAGTGCGGCCAATAGTGGCTGCAGCTCTGGGCGCGGTTCACCTCGGTCATCGAGTTGAAACGCTGGAATCAAAGTGCGCCCGTTGTGAGTCACGATGAACACCTTGTTCTCGGCCTTGCGGCGCGACAGCCAGGTGCGGGTGCTGGACTCTCGGGCATCACCGCGCAGTTCGCATAACGAACCGTGCGTGTAGAGCGGCGTGGCCAACAACGCGTCTCGGTGGCCGGCCAGCCGCTGCGCCTGCGTCACGGTCGCCGGAGGGATCAGCGGCACATTGCTGGCCATCAACGTATGCACGAGCTCATCGCGGGTCGCCGCGGCATGCTGCGCCTGCACCGCCCGGACCCGCTCCAGCAGATCCAAAGCCTCCACGACGCGGCGCCGACTCACCCCGCGGATCTCCACGTGATCAGAGCGCTCCGCGATCTCGTAGTCGGCCGCTTTCATGTAGCAATCGTAGCACTATGTATTCATTCTGTCAGCCGCTACACCCTGTGGTCAGCCCGTCGCCAGCAGGCGGTTCAGATGAATTATGGTCGTCGAAAACTTCGCGCAGACGCTCCGTATCGGGCGAGGCCATCGGCGTCACGCACCGCACGAGATAATCGCCTTGTGCTCTCTTTTGCTCTTTGCTTCGGTCTTTGTTTTGGTTTCTTTTCTTTTCTTTTTTCCCCCCGCCAGACAACCTTGGCTCGATGCAGCTCATGATCGAGGCGATGCAGCCGCCTCGCGCCCCAGCCGGCGATGTGCGCGCCGACGAGCTTGGCCCGGAGAGGTGGTGGTAGCCCTCGGGATACCGCCAGTAGGTCAGACGACTGCACCTGCATTATCGCGACGCGGCGGGTCGCCGTGGACAAACCGGCCCGGGATCACTTGATTCATAGATCCGATCTCGCACGCGGAGCCCACTTGCCGGTGTTAGAAGGCCGCAATCCCACTGAGCCGCTTGGTGATTCGCTCTAGCAGTTTGTCATCAACGTCCATGTGCAGACGGACGGGATCCAGCTCAACCGTGCCGCGCGCGTAGTACAACATCTCCGGCATATCGCCAACCCGTTCCACGAAGTCGTCGATGAACTTGCGGTACGAGGAAAGCGGTATGTTCAACAACTGCGCCAAATCACGCAGAAGCCCCTCGTATTGGCTGGGCGCCGCCAGGCCACGGCAACGCTCCGCCAGCGCGAGGAACCGTTCGTGATAGTCCATCAGCCGGTTCGCGCTGTGAACGATGCCCTCGGCGTCCGCGCTGCCCTCGTTCCCCGGCTCCCCGAACACGCGCACAAACGCTGGAGTCAACATGAAGCTCTCCACCTGATTGACCAACACCAGCACCTCATCCATGCGGTCCACCACGAAGCGACCCACCTGTGCGCCGCTGTCCGCACGCTCGCCGCTCGGCGCGCTGTACCCGAGTTCAGCATCGCGCAGCCGCGACTGCACTGCCGCTCGTCGCTGCACCAACACCGACGCGAACGCCGCCCACCGCCAGCACGGCAGCTTCTCGGCCAGCAACGTGTCCAGATCCGCGGCGGTGTATGCGACGGCCGCGGTCCTCGGGAAGTCGGCCGGTCTGCCCAACTCCGCGCCGATGTCCGGCGCTGGGTCGACCCGCCCCATGAGCTCAGCGCCCTCGACGCCGTAGACACCTCTGGGATCACCGCGCTGCGCCCACCGGTTCTGTTCATCGGCCCTCTGCGCGATCTCTGCGCTGACGTCCGACGACACGTCACTGTCGCCACGCCCTGTAGCGCGGGCGCGCACGGCGAAATACAGCCCGACGCAGGCCGCGATGGCGACCGTCCACCAAAAGGCTGTCATGCCAACCTCCTACACCGGACCGGTGTACCCGTTGTCGCGCGCCCAGCCGACGACGGCCACCTTGGTATCTGGGCACATGTTGTTCACCGCCGCGACCAGGATGATCGCCGACTCGGTCGGTGCAAAGCCCGTCGCCTGCAGCTTGCCGAGCACCACCGGCGGCATCGCCCCGCTCCGCAGATCGTGACAGAGCGCCTTGCCGATATCGATCATGTCGAGGATCGACTCGTAACTCACGCCCGCGTTGTCCAGCGCCGAGATGAAGTCGTACTGGTCGGCACGAGCCGGAACCGACAACGCCACCGCCCCACACACCGCGAGCACGCCTGCAATAACCCCACGTCCGCGCATGATCCCCCCTCTGAATCGCGCCGAGAAGCGAACTGTACGTGTGGTCACCGACAAGAATCGCGATCCCCGGTATGCCTCACTGCCGTCATCCACACGTTGTTCAATCGTGGGATGGCGGTATCGCGCGCATGACCATCACGCCCACCGAAGCCCCGCGTCTCGCCAACCGGGCCGAGCGCAAGGTCTACCACGCGCTCGTCGAGCAGCTCCAGCCCAACGACCTCGTCATCCCCGGCCAGCGCGTCACCGACCACCTCAAGGATCACGAGGTCGACTTCGTCGTCGCCATCGAGGGTGCCGGCATCGTCTGTCTGGAGGTCAAGGGCGGTGAGGTCTGGCATGACGGGGCGGGCTGGTGCCAACTGCGCGGCGGCACGCACGTGCACATCGAACCGGTGCGCCAAGCCCGCGAAGCCTGCTACGCGCTTCGGGACTACATCGAAAGTGACCCGCGGTGGACGATCAGGCGACCCCGCTGGGACCACGTTGTCGTGCTGCCCAATACCCAACTCCCCGAAGACTTTTCGCTGCCAGAATGCCCGCGCTGGAAGATCATTGACCGCACCGAGCTTCATAAGCTGGTGCACAAGCTGCACGACATCCTCATCCGGCAGGAGATCGACCGGCCTCTGCTCACCCAGGAAGGCATCTGTCAGCTGACAACGGCGTTGAGTGGCAGGGGATTACCGCAACGCGACGTCGTCGCCCGCGCCCTGGCCAACGAGGATGCCGCCGATGCGCTCACCGAACATCAGGCCGTCATCCTTGATGCCATCCGTCTGATCCATCGCGTCGAGGTCCGCGGCGGCGCCGGCAGCGGCAAGACCTTCCTGGCGATGGAGCAGGCCCGACGACTCGCGCAGAAAGGGCAACGCGTCGCACTCGTCTGCTACTCGCATGGCCTGGCCTCCTACCTAGAGCGCATCAGCGCGGCCTGGCCTCGGCGGCAGCGTCCTGCCTACGTCGGTGAGTTCCATGCTCTCGGTGTGCTGTGGGGCGCACCGGAAGGACCCGACGAATCACTCCGGACAGACGACGACCGTGCAGTTCTGGGAGCACGACCTGCCGCTCCAAATGACCGAGCTGGCAGCGCAACTCGAGCCCGGACATCGATTCGACTCGATCGTCGTCGACGAGGCGCAGGACTTCGCGGACGCCTGGTGGGATCCGCTGCTGGCGGCCCTCAAGGACGACGAAGCCGGTGGCCTGTATGTCTTCACCGATGAAGGCCAACGCGTCTTCAACCGACACGGCTCGCCGCCGGTTCCGTTGGCGCCGTTGATCCTCGACCACAACGTGCGCAACACACGGCAGATCGCCAATGCGTTCCAGCCGCTCGTCGACCATCCGATGCGCTTCCTTGGCGGCGAGGGGCCCGCCGTGAAATTCGTGGCCTGCGCCCGCGCCGACGCGATGGACAGCCGGCGACGACGAGGTCGAACTGCTCCTGGAGGAGGGCTGGCGTCCAGAGGATGTCGCGCTACTGACTACCGGCAGTCGCCACCCCGAGCAGACGGAGCGTCAGGCTGCCGGCAACGCCGCCTACTGGGACAGCTTCTGGGATGCGGAGCAGGTGTTCTACGGTCACGTCCTCGGCTTCAAGGGGCTCGAGCGACGTGCGGTCGTGCTCGTCGTCAATGAGGAGTCGGCCTTCGAACGCTCCCGGGAACGTCTCTACGTCGGCTTGTCGCGTGCCCGAGACCAACTCGTCGTGTGCGGTGATCCCGACTTCATTCGAGTTGTCGGCGGGCCCGATCTTGCACGGCGCTTGAACTTGACGCCAATTTGAGAATGTCGTCTGTGAACAGAGGTGTTCAGCTATCGACCGACGTGATGGGTCAGGCGTGGCGCGCTGCTTCTTGCGCGAGTTGTACGCGGGAGGTAAGGCCGAGTTTGGTGTAGACGTGCGTGAGGTGCGTTTGCACGGTGCGCGGTGAGACGAAAAGCCTTGTGGCGATGTCGTTGTTGGCGAGTCCTTCGCTGACCAGTCGCACGACGTCGCGCTCGGCCGGGGTGAGCGATGCCCAGCCGCTGGCCGGCCGTTTGCGTTCACCGCGCCCGCGCAGGGCGTAGGCGATGGCTTCCTCAGTGGACAGGGCGGAGCCTTCGGCCCAGGCTGCGTCGAAGTCCTTCTCGCCCATTGCATCTCGCAGCGCGGTCACCGCGGCTTGGTAGCCGGCATCATAGATTTTGAACCGTACCACTCCGATGCGTTGCCGGATGGCCTGTGCGGCGCCGAACAGCCGCGCCGCTGCACGGTGACTGCCGGCCTCAGCGGCCAGATCGGCGAGGACATCGAGGATGTCGGGAACACCGATGTGCGCCTCGATTTCAGCGGCACGCGTCAGCGCCTCGTGGGCGTCGCTCTCGGCCTGCTTTGGTTCACCCTGCGCCATCAGAACGCGGGCGCGCCCCGTCAGCGCCCACGACAGATAACAACCTTTCGTTGCCGCCACGGCATCGTCGGCCCAGCCGCGGGCGGTGGCGAGATCCCTGCCTGCCAGCGCGGCCTCGGCACCCCAGTAGCGCCACATTGCCCCCATCTCACCCGCGACACTGATGTGCTTCGACGCGGCCTCACGCGCCTCCTTCGCCGCTGCATCATCCCCGGCGGCCAGGGCCGCAAGAGCCAACACGTGGTAGCCCATGCTCACGAAAAACGCGCCAAGCTCCGCGCCATTCTCGAGGGTCGCCTCTGCCGCCGCTCGAGCGCCGGCCGCGTCACCCTGATATGCGAGGACGATGCCCCGACTCCCGAGGCTGGCAACCCTCCAGATCTCATCGTGAGCCGCCGCGGCCTCGGCCGCCACCTCGCCCAATTGTTTGACAGCTCCGACCAGATCACCTCTTGTCCCCTGCGCGAGCCCCAGCCAAAAGCGGCACATACGCGAGTTGGACCTATCGCCGATTGCGTCGGCGAGATCGCGTCCTTCTTCGGCGGCCGCGCGGACCGCGAGCGGGTCACCCGCAATGGTCGCGCCCTGCGCCTGTAAAGCGAGGATCTGACTCAGCCTCCACCGGTCGTCTATCGCGCGGGCTAGGCCGATGGCCTCGGCGAAGTAAGCCCGGGCGACCTCGCGGTCGAAATAGCCGGCTACTACCCCGCACGCGGTCAGCGCCCGCGCCAGCAGGCCCGGGTCATCCACTTCGCGGGCGATTGTCAGGGCTCGTTGGGCCAGATCCATGCTGAACCTGGCGGCCACCCATGCGTCGAGCACCGCTTTGTCGGCGAGGGCCCGCGCCCGCACTGCGTCCGCCACCTCGGGCTGATTTGTGTCGCCGCCGGTGAGGGCGGCGTCGAACCAGGCCAGCCCTTCCCGGATACGGCCCCGTGTGAACCACAGCGGCTGCAGCGATGCTGCGAGCTCCAACGAACGCCCGACGTCGCCGGTTTCGAGGCTCCACACGAAAGCGGCGCGCAGGTTGTCCATCTCCTCCTCTGCCTGGTCGACACGGCGCTCATAGTCGGTGCGAGCCGGCGCGTCGAGCAGGGCGGCCATTGCGGTGTAGTGGTCGCGGTGACGCGACCGGACGGCATCGGCCTCGCCAGACTCCGCCAGTTTCTCCTGCGCGTACTGGCGCACCGTCTCCAACAACTGGTATCGCGTTCGGCCACTGGTGTTTTCAGCGACGACAAGCGACTTGTCGACGAGCAGGGTGAGCTGATCGAGCACCTGGTACCGCTCCACATCCCCACCGCCCGCGACAGCTTGCGCGGCATCAACATCAAAGCCAGCCAGGAACACCGCTAGCCGGCGGAACAAGTCCCGTTCCGGTTCGCTCAGCAGCGCATGCGACCAATCCACCGAGGCGCGCAGCGTCTGCTGACGGCGCACCGCTGTGCGCGCACCACCGGTCAACAGCCGGAAGCGGTCATGCAGACCCTCGAGGATCTCGGCCAGCGACAATGCCCGCACCCGCGCCGCCGCCAGCTCGATGGCCAGCGGCATCCCGTCGAGGCGGCCGCAGATCTCCGCCACCGCCGCCGCGTTGTCACTGCCAACGGTGAAGCCGGCCTGGGCCAGGCGCGCGCGGTCGGCGAACAACTCGACGGCTGCATCGGCCACTGAGAGCGACGGCACCCGCCACGTCGCCTCGCCCGTCACCCCGATCGGCTCCCGGCTCGTGGCGAGCACGGTAAGCCCTGGCGCACCAGCCAGCAGCGCGACAACCAGATCGGCGCTCGCGTCGAGCAGGTGTTCGCAGTTATCCAGCAGGATCAGTAGCTGACGGTCGGCGACAAACCGCAGCAGCGTATCCATCGTGGAGCGGCCCGGCTGGTCGGGCAAGCCCAGCGCACGCGCCACCGTCACCCGCACCACCGCCGGATAGGTGATCGGCGCCAGATCGACATACCAAACACCGTCACGGAACTCAGGCGCGATGCGAGCCGCGATCTCGACGGCGAGACGGGTCTTCCCGGCGCCGCCAGCTCCGGTCAGGGTGACCAGCCGGTTGCCAGCCATCAGTTTCCGCACCTCGCTGATCTGCGCTTCGCGCCCAACGAAGGTCGTCAGCTGCACCGGAAGACCATGCGCACCAATACTTTTAGGGGCACGCAAAGGCGGGAAATCGTTGCGGAGGTCGGGGTGGCACAGCTGCACCACACGCTCGGGGCGGGGTAAGTCACGAAGCGCATGGGTGCCCAAATCGGTCAGCCAGGCCCCGGCCGGGAGCCGGTCGACGACCATGTCGTCGGTCGCGCCCGACAGCACCGTCTGTCCGCCATGGGCGAGATCGCGCAGCCGCGCGGTCCGGTTGATGGTCGAACCGGCATAGTTGCCCTCATCGCGCAGCTGCACCTCACCGGTGTGCACCCCGATACGCAGCCGGATCGGCGCCAGCGGCGCCCGCTGCAACTCCAGCGCACAGGCCACCGCGTCAGAGGCGCGGGCGAACGCGGCCACGAAGCTGTCGCCCTCGCCCTGCTCCAGCGGCCGCACACCGCCACAGGCGGCGACGACTTCGGAGACGGTTTGGTTGAGGCGTGCGAGGGCAGCGGTCATCTCGTCGGGCTGGGTCTCCCACAGCCGCGTGGAACCCTCGACGTCCGCCAGAAGCAGCGTTGCCATTCCCGTCGGCAAAAGCCCGCTCACGCCCAGCTCACTCCGGTCCACCGGCGTGTCCGCTCATGCGAGCCGGGCCCGAGCGCATCTCATCCGCGTCGTTCTCCCACCGACGGGTCGAACCCTCAACATCGGTGAACAGAAACGTCACCACCCCCGAAGGAGCAGCCGCCGGAGCGGACACCCTCGCAGAATCTCACAACAGACACGCTCCTACCTCGCACATCGGCTGATCCGGCCCGGTCACCCCTTAGACGGGTTTTGAGACGAACTTCCGCGAGTCGCAACCCGACCCGCACCGCCTTTCCCACATATCCGGGGTGCCAACGGGTTATGGTGGCCTTCGCGATCGTGGACCTGCGCGGCAAGGCGTAGCCGCCCGTTACTGGGCCGTGCGGATTATCGGGGGGAATCCGCGCGGACATCGAAGCCGACAAGGACTCCCCGCCTCAGCCGTTATGGGGGGACGACAGTGCCCAAAGAAACGCAGAGCCTCCGGCCACGCTTCAAGGACGTGCAGGCCCACTACGACCTGTCCGATGACTTCTTCGAGTTGTTCTTGGACCCGACGCGGACGTACAGCTGCGCCTACTTCGAGCGCGACGACATGACGCTGAAAGAGGCCCAGATCGCCAAGATCGACCTGGCCCTGGGCAAACTTGGCCTGCAGCCGGGCATGATGCTGCTCGACGTCGGCTGCGGTTGGGGGGCGGCGATGCTGCGCGCGTTGGAGAAATACGACGTCAACGTAATCGGCCTGACGCTGAGCAAGAACCAGGCTGCCTACGTCGACAAGCTGCTCGCGGTATCGGAAAGCCCGCGGTCCAAGCGGGTGCTGCTCGAGGGCTGGGAGCAGTTTCACCAACCGGTGGACCGGATCGTGGCGATCGGCCCCCTCGAGCATTTCGGCTACGGCCGCTACGCCGCTTTCTTCCAGAGGGCTTATGACCTGTTGCCGGGCGATGGCACGATGCTGCTGCACACGATCGTGCAGTTGAGCACCAAGGAGAACGAGGAGCGCAAACTGCCGGTGACGATGCGGCATGTGCGCTTCTTCAAATTCATCATGGACGAGATCTTCCCCGGCGGCCGGCTGCCGACGGTGGCACTGGTCGAGGAGCACGCCACGAAGGTCGGGTTCACGATTAGCCGGATCCAGCGGCTGCAGCCGCACTACGCGAGGACGCTCGACATGTGGGCGGCGGCGCTGGAGGCTCACAAGGACGAGGCGATCGCGATCCAGTCGGAAGAGGTCTACGACCGGTACATGAAGTACCTAACCGGCTGTGCCGAGTTGTTCCGCGACGGCTACACCGATTTGTGCCAGTTCACGCTGGAAAAGGGATAGTCCCGGTCGTCTATTTTGAGACCGCCACATGCGTAGGCCGCCATCTCGGCAGTCGTCATTGTTCCGCCCTCGCCGGCGAGCGATTCGGTAGATGTGGTCGCCAAGGACCTTCCGTAGTTGCGCGATCACGGGGGAGATCTCAGCGAACGCCGCCGTGTTGAGCGGACTGAATCCGAAACCGGCGACGGTGGCAGCCGGTTCGTGGCGCCCGAGCCTGTTGAGAAAGGCGGCGAGGCTAGCGAGGGGGTTGCGAAGTGCTCGATACATGTTTTGGCCGTCTGCGACGACCGTCAAACCTGCTGGCCAGCCAACGACTGGTAACCATCGATGGATCGGATATCTTTGTCGAGCAACCTAATTCACGGATCAGTACAGCGAGAAACTTCGGCGTTGACCCGTGCGGATCATGTGTGTTGTGCAGACAAGACAGGCGTCGTGAGAACGAATAATGTGGCCAAGCTGAAGGGGATTTTCCAGATCGGGAACGGTCAGCCCAACGAAGCTTTCCTCCCAGTGTCCCCGCCGGCCGTGGGAGTCGCGCGGTGATGCGTTCCAGGTAGTGGGAGTGACGACTTGATAATTGGAGATTTTGCCGTCGCGGATGCAGATCCAATGGCCGAGTGTTCCTCGTGCCGCATTGACCACGCCGAATCCTTGCGCATCATCGGGCACTTCGGCGGGCCGTACCATGGCCGGTTCTTGGCTCTCGGTCCGCAGCTCGGCGATCGTTTGGCGCATGAGTTGCATGACAACGACGGGTCTGTGCAGACGGGCGAGTTGCCGCAGCCAGGTATTGGGGCCCTCGGCCTGCATCCAGGTCGCGATGAGGGGATCATCGGCGAGATAGAGGTCGACCATTGGCCCTAATTGGACCACCTGATCGGCGTAACGCGTCGCTTTGGCGTGGCTGTATTGCCCTCTGTCCTGGCCGTGCTCAGCCGTGGTGACCGAGTCCCACGGGTGTGTGGGTCCGTGGTCGGTGAACCAGGAATAGCGAGTGTGTTCCCGCACCAGGTGGTGGTCAAAGGCTTCAATGTGTTCGCCGTTCACGAATCCACCCGGCATCAGAAAACCGTTGTCGTCGGGGCGGGGGTAGCAGCCACCACTCAGCAGGTACTCACTGCCTTGACCGAGCCGGTGTAGCCCGATGGAACGGCCGAAGCCGGCGTAGAGCCCGGCGCCGCTGTCGGGATGCTGCTCAAGCCAGCCGAGGAACTGCTCGGTCGTCTGTAGTCCCCGCCACTGGTCACTGGAACAGCCCAAAACAGCTGTCTCATACCACGATTGATACTCATCGATCGCGGCCTCACAGTTGGCCAGCTTCTCCGCGCTGATCTCGCAGGTGACTCCCCCGGGAGCCATGTAGGTGGCGTGGGGCCACTGCCCGGCGAACGCGGTGATCACCCCGAGCATGGCTTTCGAGCGCAACACCGCCTGCCGCGCGAGGCAGCCCTTCAACGGGGGCTCGAAGGCCGTCACCATTTTCTCGTAGAGCGGGTGAGACCGATAGGCGGGATGGCAGAAGTCGGGGCAGAACATCACAAACGTTTGCCGGGCGTCGTTCATCACTGCCTCTGCCATCAGACATAGGTTGCGAACGCGTACGCCATTGGGAGCCGGCTGGATACCCCAGGCGTCTTCGAGCGCCCTGACCCCGGCGTAGAGCTGCGCGGTGCTACAGATGCCGCAGATGCGCGGGACAATGACCAATACATCGGACGGTGCCCGACCGACCAGTATCTGCTCGTAGCCTCGATACATGGTGCCCACGCACCAACTGTCTCGGACAATATGGTCCTCGACATCGAGTCGAAACTCGACGTCTCCTTCAACCCGATTCAGGTCAATAGTGATTAGCTTGCGCACTTCTTGGCGTCCGTCCACTTGAGCAGTTCTCGGCTCAGCGGGAACTTCTGGCTGATGCAGCCGTAACACGAATGGCCGACCCATTGAGCGGTGCCGCACTTTGGCCGGTCAGCGGCGGACAGGCAGGGTCGAACAAATCTCGGCCGCCCAAAATGGTCTAACTGCGCGGGATCCGGATCGCCTGCCAGCAGCCATCGCATCGCCGACACCATGGTGTCGGAGTCAGCCGCGCATCCCGCGACGTTCACCACCGGCAGGCCTCTCCGGGATCGCCAATCTGTCCCGAGAAGGCCGCCAGGCTTGCCATCTTCATACTGCAACCCGACTGCTGCGGTGGGGTTGGGTGCCGCCGCCGGTATGCCCCCATAGCTGGCGCAGGTCCCCAGCGCAAGCACATAGTCGGCTACTGCGCAAAGCTCAAACACCAAGTCTCGCTTCGGCTTGCCGTCAAAGGTGTCGAAGAGACCCGAGCCGTCTGGACCCATGGCGATAGAGCCTTCGACGCAAAGCAACGTCAGCGGCAGCACTTCGTCGAGGACCTGGCGAACGATCGGTGCCAATGGGTCAAGCGAAAGCGAGGGATGCCACAGTAGCCGAACCCCGTCGTGCTCAAGCAGATCCAGCAGATCGGTCGCTTGCCCGTCGACACCGAGCAGGGCCATCGACTCGCCACTACACGAGCCACAGCTGATCCACAGCAGTGTCGGAGGTGTGCGTGACGGAGTTGTGTTGTGTTGACTGCACAATGTCGGTATCGGATTTGGCATCGGTTCTTCCCCCCAGCCCAGGAATTCTTGACGTCGCGTGCTGCTGCACGGGTGACGTGTCAAAATTGCGCGGACTGGATCTATTGTTGGTGCCGCTGTGATCGCGCGTACGAGTAGCCCACTACGCGAATCTGCCGCGGAAACGCTCGCAGGGTACGTACTAGGCTTTGAGCCGCCCCGATGAGTCCGGAGACTTTGATGTGCCCCGGGGCAGCAGCGCCGCGAGGTCTTCGCGGCTACCAGTACCTGTCTTGGCCATCGCGTTGTGGATGTGGCCCTCGACGGTGCGCACCGAGATCGTCAGTCGTGCGGCGACGTCGCGGTTGGACAGGCCTAAACCGATCAACTTCACGATCTCCCGTTGGCGATCCGTCAGCGGCAGCCGCTTACTCGCCTGACTAAGCGCAGGGGTGCGGGCGCCGCATCGTTCCGCCAGCGCCTCCGCCCGTGCCGAGCATGTGAACCCCGGTCCGCGCAAGCCGTGACCGTTATACGCCACAGCCGCGTATGCGGCCGCGTCGACAGCCGCAACAAGATCGCCCATCCGCTCGAAGTCCTCCGACACCGCGGCCAAGGCAGCGCCGTCGCCGGCGGCCAGGGCGGCGCCGAAACGGGCCGCGGACCCGGCGCGCGGCCCCTCGATGGTCGCCGCCAGCTCATCCAGGCGAGCCGCGCCCGAGTGGTCACCGAACTGGGTGGCAGTTTGCAGACACATCACCTCCGGCGCCAATTGCTCATTGGCCCGGGCGGTTTCGGCCGCCGACAACAGCGTCGCGACCGCCTCGCCCATAGCGCCCTGGGTCGCTGCGACCCATGCCCGCGCGATCGCATACTCGTAATCCAGGCACCGCCAGCTCGGATGGCGGTGGTCCTCGAGGGCGGCCAGCGCGGCAGCGGCCTCACCGGTCAAACCGCGCATGGCGAGCGCAATCGTCAACGGGATTTGGCATCGATACCACCACCCGTTGGCCTTGTCCCCGGCGGACAACCCATCGGCCACAGGGCCCAGGAGCGAACAGGCCGTGGGAAGGCGGCAGGCGCCACGGGCGGCTCGGCCCAAGACCGCCGTAGGGATGTCGGCTGCTTGCTGACGAAAATCGATCAAGCGGATCATCGCCCTATAGAACCGATCGGCCACCTGCCAGGCTTCCGCAATTCGCCCGGCCAGCAGCAGTGCGCCGACGTGGGCGTCGGCAAGGACCACGAAGGAGCGCGTCGGGACGGAGTATCCGGCCTGCGCGGCGGCCACGGCTTCGGTGACCCGGCCGGCGTCTCCGCAGGCGACAGTGATTGCCCAGGCCGTGGTACGCGCGGCAACGAGGTCGGGCAACTCCTCCAAGGCGAGAGTTTTCGACGATTGCCTCGCTGCCTCCGGCTTGCCCATCGCCGCCCAGTACACGGTGAGAAAGGCGTCGATACAGGCGCGCGCCTGCCGTGGTGTGGTGTGCGATGCATCCTCAATCAGCCTCTTCGCGCCGGTCGGGTCGGCGAGGGTGAATAGCCGGTTGGTGGCCCGCAAAAAGGCCCGCCTCGCACGGTCGACATCGGTCAATTCGCGAGCGCCGGCGAGCACCGCATCGGCCTCCCGGCCGCGGCCGAGCCACGACAATGCATGGGCACGAATGAAATTCGCCTCCGCGGGTCCGCCGGCGCGGATTGCCGCATCAGCCAGTCGATCGGCCAGAGGGAGATTCGGGAACCATACGGCGCCCCGGGCGGCTCGGACCAGCAGGTCCGGATCGGGTTCGAGGTCGGAGTCCAGACTCAAGGTCGCGCGGCGCACCACAACGCGCACGTCGTCACGATCATCGGATTTGGCGAGTTCGGTGGCAACCAAGCCGCGCAGCCGGCGCAGCTTGGTGGACGCAGCGCGCTCGCGGCGCACCTCGCCGTAGAGGGGATGGGCCACCCACACCTCCACCCCAGCGTCGACGGTTTCCAGCGTGATCAGCCCCCGCATGTCGGCCTCCTCGACCGCCGCCGGGTCGGTGATCCTGGTCAGCGATGTCAGCCAGATAGGCTCGCCGACAGCGAGCACATCCACGACGTCGCTGACCGAAGTCGGCAGGGCGCCGATCCGCGATTCGATCAATTCGGCCAAGCCGGGCGGCACAACCGGATCGCCGAGCCACCGCCAGACTCCGTGCTGCCGTACCAGCCGCCCGTCGGCGACCTCCTGCTCCACAATGTTGCGGAGATACAGCACATTGCCGCGGGTCAGCTCCCACAGCCGGACCGCGGCACCCGGATCCAAGGATCCACCCAGAGTCGTCGACAGCAGCGTGTCGGTTTCGCCGTGTGACAGTGGCTGCAGATCAAGCCAGTCGAACTGGCCCGCCTTGACCACCTCCTGTATGGCCGCGGGAACCGGTTCACCATCACGAACGGTGAACACCACCTTGGCCCCGCCGCCCTGGACGATCTGATGAACAACAAATATCGACAGGTCGTCGAGCAGGGGCGCATCGTCGACGGCCACTACCACGGTGCCCCCGTCAGGCGCGGAGGTCAGCGATTCGATCACGCCGCGGACCAGTTGCAGACTGTCGCCGCCGGCCGGTCCCACCCACGATCTCAAGGCACCCAACGGAAGAGCCCGCGCCGAGTTCGTCGCAACCACCCACCGGACTTCACATCCATTCGAGGCAGCCGAGGTCATTGCCTCGCGGGCTATCCGGCTCTTGCCCACCCCCGCGGCTCCGCACACCACGATCCCGGAGCAATCCCGATCGGATAATGCGGCTTCGATGAGCCGCATCTCCTTCGATCGGCCGGTCAGCGGCCACCCCAACCGCATGTAGCTAAGGATAGGAGCGTCATGGCGACTTCAAAGGATGAACGGCGAACGGCCTTGATGTCGCTAGCCGCACGGCGACACAACCGCCCCTACCTTCTCCGGCAGCTTCCGCAGTTCAAAGGACGTCGAGTGGTGCCGCACCGTCGCGCCAGGCGTTGAGGATGTCCTCGACACGTCTTCGCACTTGTGCGCGCGCAGATTCGCGCTCGGCGCCGGCCATGAGAAGGTCGTCGTAGTCGGTGTCGACATGCCGGACGGAGGCCGCGACGGCGAGTCGGACGGCCTCGGGTTCCAGTGCGCGCCCGGCGGCGCTTCTCCCGACGCGGCCACTGCCGCGTGCCGCCGCGTGAAGCGCGATCGCGTCGGCGCGCAGGGTCGGACAACCCGGGAATTGCTCGCGAATCGCCGCGGCGAACTCGTCGCGGAAGCCTACGTCCTGGTCGGCTCGACGAATCTGATCGCGTTCCCTGCGGCGGGCGCGCACGTCGGCGTCGGAGAGGCACTGCTGCGCGGCCTGTTCGATCGCCGCGGACTCGGCCAGAATGCCTTGTCGCTCATAGCGTTTACGCCTCACGCTCCAGCGCACGACGACGGCGGACAGTCGGCTGGCCTTCTTCGCGCGCCGGGTCAGGGCTGCGTCTCCGGAGGGCAGGAACTCGAGGTGGCCAAGGTCGGCGCAGTCGAGGCAGAGCGCACCGGCCTCGTCCTTGAGAAGAAGGTCACCGGCCGCGCCGCACGACGCGCACGTCCACGCGCTATGAGCCGAGATGACGACGATGTCTCTGGGCCGGCGTGGGCGCGCGACCACGGGCTCAGGCAGTTCGGCCGACGCCCAATGGGTGCGGTAGGCGCGCTCGGCGTCGGGGTCGGCGCCAGTGGTGAATTGCAACTCTCGGTATTCGACCTCCGACGGCGTGAGTCCATGGTCTTCGGCCCAGCGCTGCAACGCCGTCAACGCGGCCGCGACCATCGCAGCGTCAACCTGCACGCACCGGTCGAGCGGGGCAACGCCACCCCGCTCCCACCGGTCGACGTTCGGCTGCGCTAGCCAGCCGAGGCCGACAAGTATGTCGATGGGTCGGACGAATCGCTGGTCGGCCAGAGTTGCCTGCGCGATTCGTGCGACTCGAGTTTCCAGGTTTGCCATGACGTCGCCGACATTATGTCTGTGGTCCGACAGCACGCATGCGATAGGCCCCGCCGAAGTCCCATCCGATTGTAAAGCCGTGGTGCAGGACGAGATCGCTGAGGACGTCGACACGGTCGCCGAGCGGCGACGACACGATGTCGAACCCGCCGCTGTCGAAAAAGGCGAAATTCAGCGACGACTCGGGCGTTGTGCGTGATCGGTAGACGATTGCGTCGATGTCGCCCCACCAGCGGCGGGTTGCATCGGCAAGTCGATGGCAGGTATCCCACACCTCAGGATGCTGTCCGGTGCTGATCTGGTCGTCGACGCGGAGCGCATCGAGGTTCTTGTCCGTGCGGAGATCGAGCACCCGCAGGTTTCGAGCGGCGACCAGCCGCGCCAGGTGATGAGTCCGGTGGTCGGCGGGGATGACGAGTCCAGTCGATCGGTAGCGCTCACGGAACGCACCGACGAGCGTTGCGCCGGCGTAACGGGTCCGAAATGCCCCCGATTTCGGATCGAAGCGATGACGAGGTTCGACGAATCCGGCCCAGTCCCAATCGGTTGGCGATGTTGCCTCGATTCGCCAGATCTCGCTGCCGGCGCGGACGGATCGGCGCCGAAGTCCGACGGGCCGGTCGTCGGGGAATGCGGCCCGGTAGCCAGCGGGTAGCTCAGGCACCGATGGAAGACAACGTCAGCCACGCAGCTTCGGCGGTCTTGGGATGTCGCAATGCCTCTGCAATCGACGTACCCCGAAGCTCGTCGCGCTTGATACGCATGATCCGGTCCGCCGCAAGCGGATCGACGGTGAATCGTGCGAGCAGTTCAAGTATCCGGGGCAGGTCGGGGCGTATGCGGTCGTCATCGAATTGCCAAGTCGGAAACCAGGTTTTGTTGCCGACAGCAGAGCCGAGCAGCTTGCGGCGCGTGCGGAGACGGTGGACGGCCTGAGGAGTGCGCAGCTTCAGTAGTGCTTGAACATCCGGCGTCGGCAGCGAACCGTCGACGAATTCCTGGACCAGCGAGGCGCGGCGCTGATCATTCAGCGTGCGAGCGGCAACGCGTTCGAGGGTTCCCTGCGGCGTCGTCGGAGCCGCGAGCAATGCGTCGAGGACCTGCGCGAAGCCGGCGTCTTTCTTGGCCCGAGCAGCCACCTGGCGAGCGAGCGGCTCGACGGCGGTCGTCATAGCCGAAGTCTACGCCTGTCTTGTGCGATCGAAACAATCGAAACAAACACGGGTGATGAGGTCGGTTTCCGAGGGACGTCTGGAAAAGACCTGTCCTATGTGGCGGCGTCAACATGTGTTGACGCTTCGCAGCCGAACAGTAGTCCGCAGCCGACTTCGCCCATAACCCTGGCAATGCCGAAAATTTTCGATCCCTGACCGGCACGGCCGTCATGCAGGGGAGATAGGCGGGCTATTCGGTCGTTTCGTTATGCCCTTGATCGGTGATGATCGTCTGAACAAGGTCGACAATCTGTTGTTGTCCGGCGGTCATGACGTCGAACTTGCCGCGCATCTCGGTGAAGACGTTGTCGACATGCGTACGTAGGTCGACGAAGTCCTGCCGAAGGGTATTGAAACTCGCGGTGGTGGCCCTGCGGAAGTCGCGAAGTTCGCCACGGAACTCACTGACGTCGGGAGCGCTGACGCGTGATTCGGGCAATGGGGATCGCTTGAGCGTCGCCGCCACGTCGGCAGACCTAGGCGGGCGTCGCGCGTTCCTCGGAGGTTATCCACAGCCGACGGCCGCGCCAACCCATTCGAGCCTCAATTTGTCTGACCGACGACCGACACTCGCCCCGACGACGCGAGCCGAGACCCGCGTCACCGGAGAGGGGAGAGATATGGGGAACAGGGCAAACTTCGTCATCGTGAAGGACGAGGACTGGCAGCTCTATTACTCGCACTGGGGAGGCTGCCGCATGCTCGACGCGCTGATCGGCGGACCGGAACTCGCGCTGCGCTACGCGGCCTCGTTGCGGCGATGCGAGAAGACCGAGTGGTGCGCCCCGTCGTGGGCCGACGGTGGTGCGGTGGTGGATCTCGACCGTCGGCGGGTGTTGTTCTTCGGCGAGCCGCTGATGGTGGAGATGAACGAGCGCCGCGCCCTGATGAGTGTGCTCGCCACGGTGTGGCCCGGTTACGAGATCTGCTGGGCGTACGACGGAACCGAGGAGCTTGCGGGCTATGTGGGAGCCTGGCTGCGGCCCGACGAGTGGGACAGGCAGCCGACGCTGAAGCTCGCCCGTGGCCGAAATCATCTGTGCCACCTCATCTCTGTGGTCGACGCCGAGGGCCAGCTGCGGTTCTGGCCGCTGTGGTGGCACCTCAGCAAGGCCTGGCATGGGCCGGCATTACTGGAGAAGCTGCCCGGCCCGGGTATCCGCCGGATCAGGCTCGGCAAGATCCCCGAAGGTGGGGCTCACATCGACGTGCGTCGAAAGACGTTGGGGGCGTGGCAAACCGCCGACACCATGGGCTTCTTTCACGCCCTGCCCGAGCTGTGGCCCGGGTGGCAGACCGAGGTCTGGGAGGACCGGTTCGAGGAGCACGTCAGCCGATGCGACGGCGCTCTCCGCGTTCCCGAACTTGACCTGGTCGCGGGCATCGACAGCGCCGAGGCGTGGATCCGCAAGCGGGTATTCGAGAGCTTCGACGACAGCCCGGCCGGGCACATCGCCAAACTCGCGGGGCTGCTGGCGCCTGTCGTCCCCGGGTTCGTGGTCAGCCCCGATGCCCTAGGCGACTGTGGCGTACGCCCAACCAAGGCCGAGTGGTCTCGCTTCGTCAGGGCATGCGAGCTGGTGCGATCCGTCGATGCCGAGTCCGCGTAGCCGCTGCGTTCAGTGGTACCATTCGACAGGTAGAAAGGTACCAATGGCTCTGAACATCAAAGACGACTCGGTCCATGAGGCAGTCAAGCGAATCACTCTGATCACCGGAGAATCTCAAGCTCAGGCGGTGGCGACGGCCGTGCGTGAGCGGTTGGCCAGGTTGGAGAAGGACGAACTTGCCACCCGGCTCCTGGCCATCGGCCACAAGACCGCGAGCCGCATGAGCGCGGAGGGGCGGCGGCTTGATCATGGTGCCCTGCTCTACGACGACCGGGGGCTGCCGTCGTGATCGTCGATACGTCGGCCGTGATCGCGATCCTCACTGCCGAGGATGAGGCGGCGATCTACGCTCGCGCGATCGCCGATGCGAGCGTGCGACGACTGTCGGCTGCGAGCTATCTCGAGTGCGGAATCGTTCTCGATCACCAGCGAGATCCGGTCATCAGCAGAAGCCTGGACGAATTGATTGGGGAAGCCGAGTTCGTGATCGAGCCGGTGACCGAGCGCCACGTCCGGCTGGCTCGTCAGGCCTACGCAGACTTCGGCAGAGGCAGCGGCCATCGTGCTGGACTGAACTTCGGCGACTGTCTCTCGTACGCGCTGGCGCTCGACACACGCGAGCCGCTGTTATGGAAGGGCGACGACTTCGGGCACACGGGTATTGCGTCCGCGCTCACGCTGTAGGTGCCCGCAGGCCCGGTCGCTGGACCGCGCTGAAATGCTCTGGGGACCATGCTTTTGTCGCCCGTCAACTATGTTGACGCCCCCAGAGCGGCAAGTGGTCCGGCGAAGAGCTCAAGTTGTCCGTGCCGCACCCGTCATGGACCGGATGATGCCGATGTCGATGCCGGCGTCGGCCCAAACCCCGAGTGCAACAGCGTACCGACCGGGTCATCCCAGTCTTGCGCGTCTCAGAACTGCACACCGCGGGTCAATGCACCGTCGACCACGAGGTTGGTCCCGGTGATGAAGCTCGCCGCCGAACTGCTCAGGAACACAACGGCATTGGCGATCTCCTGGGGTTTCGCCATCCGGCCGGTGGGGTTGAGTCCGAGCGCGGTGGCGAACAGCTCGGGATCGTTCTGCTCGATGGTCGGCCAGACTCCGCCCGGGAAGTAGGTGTTGCCAGGGCTCACCGTGTTCGCCCGCACACCTTGGCCGGCGAGCTTGTAGGCCAGCCCCTGCGTGTAGTGGATGATCGCTGCTTTCATCGTGCCGTACGGCCCAGCGGCGAAATCGATCTCGCGTCCAGAGACACTCGAGATCGTCACGATCGAACCGGCACCACTGGCCAGCAAGTGCGGCAGCGCCGCCTCCACCAGCCCCACGGTGCCCATCAGATCGACATCGAAACTGGTGTGCCAGTTCTCGATGCTCTCGGGAATCGCCAGCGCACTCACGTTAGCCACCACACCGTCGATGCCACCCAGCGCGGTGAAACTGTCATTTACCCAATCCGTCAGGGCTGCAGCGTCACCCACGTCCACGGCGCTGCCAATCGCGATGGCCCCGTCGGCCCCCAAAGCGGACTGGGTTTCTGCGACCGCGTCGACGGTACGCGCGCAGTACGCCACGGACGCGCCTTCGGCCAACAGTCCGTCGACGACGGCCCGGCCGATGCCGCGCGTGCCGCCGGTCACGAGGAAACGCTTTCCCGACAATCCGAGATCCATGATTTTTCCGCCGTTCTCGTCAGTAGGAGATGGTTCCCAGCGAAGCTGCCGCACTGCGCAACTCGCCGTGAATCCCGCCGTAGGCTGCTGCGGACGGTAGCAGTCGCTTGTCGATCTTGGTGACGGCACTGTAGTTGGGGTCGACGACGTTGGCGATCGGCACCTGCGATATCTGCGTCAACAACTGGTAGGCGTCGAGTCGGTCCAGCCCGTACAACTCACCCACCCAGGCGATCATGTCGACCTGACTGGCCCGCCATGCCTCCTCCAACGGCCTGCCCGAACCGATGCTCATCAGATGCGTATCGGTCTCGAGCCGCGGCCAGGCCGGGCCACCGCCCTTGACCAGATCCACGATCGCGGTGACGTTCATCGCGCCTTCGACTGCGGTGCCACAGGATTCGCCTTCGCCCTGACGGTAGTGACCGTCTCCCAGGGAGAACAGCGCACCGGGGACATTGACCCGCAGGTAGCAGGTCGCGCCAACGGCCATCTCCGGGGTGTCCATGTTTCCGCCGAACGCGTCGGGCACCAGGGAGCTGCGTACCTCGCGCCGTGCTGGGGCCACCCCGACCGTACCGAGCATCGGGTTGGCGGGCAGGTCCACTGTGAAGTCGCTGCCCTGCGCCGAGAACCTCAGCGTGCCTGCGGCGGAATCGTATTCGTAAATGTAGGTCCGCTCCGGCAGCGGCGCCTGCAGCGTGGGACTGGCGGGAACACTGGTCAGCCCGCCGAAGAACGGGATCAGTGTCGACGCACCCCAGGTGCGTGCTGGAGTCAGATCGGCGAGGTGGATCGCCAGCGTGTCGCCCGGCTCGGCGCCCTCGATCCAGAACGGTCCTGTCTGCGGGTTCAGGTCCTCGGTGTCGAGCGCTCGGGTGGCTACGTCGTCGCGGCTGGTGATGCGCCCGCCGTAGGCGTCCTCGGTCCACAGCGTGAGCACGGTTCCAGGTCGGATCCGCATGACGGGCGCCGCACCGCCGAACGTGTAGTTCAACTGGTCGGCTGACGGGATGAACGCGACGTGCTGCATGACAGCCATCCTTATCGCGCGGCGCGAGCAGCGCAGCGTTATCGGCGGTCGCGCGTGCCTCGCGGCGGATACGCGCTACCGGCTCACGCCATGGAAAACAGCTCGTGCATCACGATCACGCTCGCGACACGCTGTAGACCGCCTTCTACCGCGATGCGTTGATCGTCGGGGCATGCGAGCAGCTGATCGAGCGTCGTGGAGACTTTTTTCATGTCGTAGATCGGCTGGTCCTTTGCGGCTTGGGACGCGAACGTGTCCCGGTAGAAGGCGAGCATCGGGTCGTTGGTGTTGCGTGTCGGAGGCGTGGTGAACGGATGCTTCTGGCGGTCATACACCTCGGGTATCAACACGTCCTTCGCCGCTTCGCGCAGGACGTGCTTTTCGCGAATGCCTTTCACTTTCATGTTCACCGGCACGCGCGCCGCGACTTCGGCGACACGGTGGTCCAGGAACGGCACGCGCCCTTCGATCGAGTGGGCCATCTCCATCCGGTCGGCCAGATAGTTCAGGATGAAGTTCGGCAATACCGTCTTGGCATTGACATAGAGCATCTGATTCAGCCGGTCGCGGCCGGCGACGCGTTGCGCCAGCGGCAACCGATCCAGCGCCGACACCAGCGGCTGCAAACTCCCGCACGGACGCCGGGAGATCATCACGAAACAACGGGGCCACGCTGTTGGCCTGGGCCGCAGCCATATTGAGCGTCGCCGGCAACCAGCCGAGCCTGCGCTGCACGGCCTGCATCTCCGGGCTGCTGACCTGCTCCGGCATCAACAACGCGCGGGTCGCCGCATTCGCGCCGAGCATCTCATCCAGGAGCGCCGTTCTCTCGCCGGCACTCAACGCCGCGTCGTCACTCAGCGCGTCGACCCGGAAGTACGGATAGCCTCCCAGCATTTCGTCGGCGCCTTCACCGGTGAACACCACCTTGATGCCCGCGGCTCGCACGGCACGGCTCAGCAGGTACTTGGCGACGCCGTGGCCGTTGAACATCTGCGTTTCGGCATACCAGATCGTCGCCTCCGATCGATGGCAGTGCAGGCAGCTCGGGAATGCTCGCGATCGGCGGCTGATGAGGTACCGGTGGCAGTACCGGCATCTGTAGCGGACCCGACGACGTGATCGGCGGCGCATTGGTGTTGTCGAACCGGTGGATCGACGCCGCACCCGCCTGATCCGCGAGTTCGAACACCACCGCCGCCGATTTGATAACCGCGCCCCCGTACTCTCGGACCCGCGTCGCGTACTCCAGCAGATCAATCAGCGCCATCTCATGCGCATTCAGCGCCCTCGCTGCACCAAGCGACATCGAGTCAGAACCTGGCGGCGCGCAGTTCGACTGCTTGAACGGATGTCCCAGCGACTCCAGCCGCCTGCCATCAGCGTTCAGTGCATCTATGTCGACCTCGAGGACCGGCGCCATATCGTCGGACCCCTCCGAAACCTCGACGGCGCAGTACGCCGGTTACTCGCCAAGAACTACTCAGCACCCAGGCATCACCATATCGCCCATGGCGGGTATCCCAGCGCACCAATCTGCCGTCCGCCGCTCCAAGAAATCGCCAAGCGATCTGCCGCACGCTTGCGATAGCTGGCCATCCGGGCCTGAGTAGGAGTTGGACATGAAGCTGATCGCGCTGCCCCTGCTGGCGGTTGTTCTGCTTGCCGGCTGTTCGGCCGGGCGGACGACCCCTGCGGCACCGGCTTCGACCGTAACGGTAACGGCCGCAACGCCATCGACGGCGTTGCCTGCGCCTGCCCCGCCCGCTGCACCCGTGACTGTCACCGTCACCACCACACCTGTGCCAGCGCCGCTAAGCGCGCCCGAGGCGTCCGGCCCGTGCACCGACGATGACCTTGCCGTCGCGAACGGACCGTTGGAGTCGGCCAACACGCAACGCCACGTGGCCCTGTCCTTCAGGGACACGTCGTCACATTCCTGCACGCTTGTCGGTTATCCCGGCGCAGACCTCGTCACGCCGGCCGGTGGTGTGCTGATCAACGTGCCGCGGCGCCCCGCGAACGCCGCGCACCACGTGACGCTGAACCCCGGTGACGTCGCCACTGCAGACGTCACCGCGTATGCGATCGACACCTCGACGGGAGACGCATGCCCACGCTGGGGCAACTTGGTCGTCACTCCGCCCAACGGATTTGTCTCGCATCCAATGAGTGTCGACGTGCCAATCTGCGACGCGAGCGTCAGCTCTGTGGACTGACGCAGCGGCAGCTGTCGCGAATCGTCGCCTAACTTCTTGGCAATTGGCTGCTGACGCACCCGGACTCCGAGCGCCAAGCCTGCCCTCTCGAGTGCCAGCGTCGAGCAGCACTCTTGCATTCCTTGTGCCGCAACCATGCTCTCGTCGATGGCGACAAGCGGCTGGCGTGGACCGCCTGCCAGGTGTTCCTTGGCCTCAATGGCGAGTGGGTGGAGGCCAGTGAGGACGCCCGGTTTGACTTGATGATCGCGTTGGCCTCCGGGGCAATCGACAATGTGGACCAGATCGCTGAACGGCTGCGAACCTGGTGCAGTTGAGTCCACTGGCGTTCGCTATCCGTCGAGCATCGCGACACCGTCGCGCCACGCGTTGACGACGTCCTCGACACGCTTATGCACTTGCGCGCGAGCCGATTCCCGGTCGGCACCGGACATGAGCAGGGCGTCGTAGTCGGTATCGACATGGCGGACAGAGGCGACGACGGCCAGGCGTGCAGCGTCGCGGTCCAGGGCTCGCCCGGCGGCGCTGCGACCCACACGCCCGCTGCCGCGTGCCGCCGCATGAAGTGCGATCGCCTCGGCGCGGTCGGCCGGACACCCCGGGAACTGCTCACCGATGGCGGCGGCGAAGTCGTCGCGGAAGTGCGTGTCCTGATCGGCCCGGCGGTTCTGCTCGCGTGTCCTGCGACGGGCGCGCAGGTCGGCGTCGGACAGACACTCCTGCGCGGCCTGTTCGATCGCCGCCGGCTCCGCCAGGATGCCTTGCCGCTCATAGCGATTGCGTCGTGTGCTCCAGCGCACCACGACCGCGGACAGTTGGCTGGCCTTCGTGGCGCGCCGAGTCAGCGCGGCATCACCGGACGGCAGAAACTCGAGATCCACGCGTTGTGCTCGCCAAGGGGCCGTGAACTCGACGTCGAACTCGTCGTCGCCGAAGAATGCCCTCGGCGACTACGGAGTTCGGCCAACCGAGGCTGAGTGGTCTCGCTTCGTCAGCGCGTGCGACCTGGTGCGATCCGTTGACGGCACATCGCCAAACTCGCGCGGCTGCTGGCGCCTGTCGATCTGCCTCTGCTACCACCGCGCGCCCAATTTTGATATCGCCCGTGATATCAAGTTTCGAGCGAGCATCACGCCGCCAGAACGGCAAGTGGTTGGGTGAAGAGCTCACGTTGTCGGTGCAGCGCCCGGTCCGATCAGAACAGCGACAGCTGTCGCGTGTTCTCGTCGCCGAACTTCTGCGGAACCGGCCGCTGGCGCACCCGCACCGGCCACCAGAACCACCGCCCGAGCAACGCCGCGATGGACGGCGTCATGAACGATCGGACGATCAACGTGTCGAACAGCAGGCCGAGGGCGATCGTCGTCCCGATCTGCCCGAGCACCAGCAGGTCGCTGAAGATGAACGACGCCATGGTGAAGGCGAACACCAGTCCCGCGGCGGTCACCACCGAGCCGCTGCCCGCCATGGACCGGATGATGCCGGTGTTGATGCCGGCGTGGATCTCCTCCTTGAACCGGGAGACCAGCAGCAGGTTGTAGTCCGAGCCCACGGCCAGCAGCAGGATGACGGCCAACGGCAATATCACCCAATACAAGTCGATGCCCAGAAGGTGCTGCCAGACCAACACCGAAATGCCGACCGAGGCACCCAACGACAACGCCACGGTGCCCACGATGACCAGCGCGGCGACCAGGCTCCGTGTGATGAACATCATGATCAGCAAGATGAGGCTGAGCGACGCGATGCCCGCGATGATCAGGTCGTAATGCGCCATCTCCGCGATGTCCTTATACGTGGACGCCGTTCCACCGATGTAGATCTTCGACCCCGCCAACGGCGTGCCCTTGACCGCCTCCTGCGCCGCGTGCCGCATCGTGTCGATGTGCGAAATGCCCTCGGGCGTCGCTGGATCCACGTCGTGGGTGATGATCATCCGCGCAGCCTTGCCGTCCGGCGACAGGAACAACTTCAGCCCGCGCAGGAACTCGGGGTTGCTGAACGCCTCCGGCGGTAGATAGAAGGAGTCATCGGTCTTCGACGCGTCGTACGCGGCGCCCAGCTGGGTGGCGTTCTGCAGCGCAGCAGCGGTCTGGTCGTAGATCCCCGACGTGGTGGCGTAGTTCGTCATCGTCAGGTCGCGGTTGGTCTGTTGATTCTGGATCTGCGGCGGAATCAGCGCGAGCAACTTCGGCTGCAGCGCATCCAACTTGGCGATGCTCCCCGAGACGTTGGCCAACTGGTCGGTCAGCGCGTTGATGCCGTCGAGCGCGTCAAACAGGGACCGCAATGCCCAGCAGATCGGGATGTCGAAACAATGTGGCTCCCAATAGAAGTAATTGCGCAGCGGCCGGAAGAAGTCGTCGAAGTTGGCGATCTTGTCGCGCAGGTCCTGAGCCGTGGCCACCGTATCTTGAAATGCCTGACTCTGCTCGTGCGTGATGTCGCTCGACTGCTGCTGCAGCGCATACTGCTGCCGCAGGACGTCGATCGAATCGTTGATCACGCCCACCTGCTTGAGCAAGTCCGCGGCGCGGTCCTGCTGGTAGGGCAGGTTGTTGATCTGCGCCGCACTGTTCGTACTGATCTGGAACGGGATCGACGTGTGGTCTAACGGCGTGCCCAGCGGCCGCGTGATCGACTGCACCTGCGCGATGCCGTCGGTGTGGAAGACGGCCTTGGCCACCCGCTCCAACAGGATCATGTCGGTGGGATTCCGTAGATCGTGGTCGGCCTCGATCATCAGCAGTTCGGGATTCAGCCGCGCCTTCGAGAAGTGCCGCTCCGCGGCGGCGTATCCCACATTGGACGGGGCACTGGCCGGCATGTACCGGCTGATGTCATAACTCACCTTGTAGCCCGACAGCGCGGCCAGTCCGACGAAGGCGAGCGCCAGCGTGGCGATCAGGATCGGCCCGGGCCACCGCACGATCGCCGTCCCGATCCGTCGCCAGCCTCTCTTGGCGGTCTTGCGCTTGGGCTCCAGCAGACCGAACCGGCTGCCCACCACCAGCACCGCGGGCGCCAGGGTGAGCGAGGCGACCAGTGACACGAGCACACCGAGCGCGGCCGGGACGCCCAGGCTCTGGAAGTACGGCATGCGGGTGAAGTACAGGCAGAACACCGCGCCGGCGATGGTCAGGCCCGAACCCAAAATCACATGCGACGTCCCGCGGTACATGTCGTAGAAGGCGGCTTCCCGGTCCATGCCGTCGTTGCGCCGCTCGTGATAGCGGCCGAGCAGGAAGATGATGTAGTCGGTACCGGCCGCGATGACCAGCAGCGTGAGGATGTTCGTCGAATACGTCGACAGGCCGATCACTCCGATGTTCGCCAGGAACGCGACGATCCCACGGGCCGCAGACATTTCGATGAGCACCGTGAGGAGCGCCAGGATCATGGTGACCGGCGAGCGGTAGACGATGAGCAACATGATGGCGATGACCCCGACGGTCAACGCGGTGACCATCACGGTGCTTTCGTTGCCCACCTCGAACTGATCGGCGATCTGGGCTGCCGAGCCGGCGACGTAGGCGTGGATACCCGGGGGCGCCGGCGTCTTGGCGATGATGTTGCGCAGCGCGTCGACCGACTCCAACGACAACGCCTCGCCCTGGTTGCCGGAGAGGAACACCTGGACGTACGCGGCCTTCCCGTCGGGGCTCTGCGAGCCGGCGGCGGTCAGCGGGTCGCCCCAGAAGTCCTGGACGTGCTCGACGTGCTTGGTGTCCTCGTTGAATCGCTTGACCAGCTCGTCGTAGTAGCGATGTGCGTCGGCGCCCAGAGGCTGGTCGCCCTCGAGCACCACCATCGCGGCGCTGTCGGAGTCGAACTCGTGGAACACCTTGCCGATGCGCTGAAACGCCTGCAGCGAGGGCGAACTGGGGGAGCTCAACGCCACGTTGTGCTCGGCGCCGACCGCCTCGAGTTGGGGCACCAGCGCGTTCGACAGGATGGTGATGGCCAGCCAGAACAGCATGATCGGCACGCAGAGCCGACGAATCCACTTGGCGACACGGTCCGTCGTCGTTGGGCGTTCGGCGAGGTGGTTGGTCATCCGGACTTGTCCAGGCAGTAGGTGAAGGCGTTCAACGTGTTGACCGTTCTCTCGTCCTTGACGACGTCGTCGATCTTGATCCGGCAGCCGATGGAGTCGCTGTCGCCCTGGGCGGAGATGTTGACGAAGACGGCCGGTTGGGTGGTGGTGGTGTCGTAGGCCCACGGCAGCGTCGCGTTGTCGACCCGCTGCGGTTGGGCGTTCACGTCCAGGTAAGTGATGGTGGCGACCGTGCCAGGGGCGCCGAACACCTCCATGACGACGTGCTTCGGGTTGAACGGAACGATCTCATTCGCGGCCCCGCTGGGGGTGGACGTGACGTCCTTGGAGCCGAAGATGCCGTGGAGTCGGTACACCGCGAAGCCCGCCAGGGCGACGACGAACACCGCCACCAGAAGCATCCACCGTCGCAACAATCGGTTTCCGATCGAAAACCGCTGCATCCGTGACCCTTTCGACGAGCGGTGACTCGTTGACGGACGGTACGACACCTCTTCAGCCAATATCAACTAGGTTGACAGTACGGTACGGGACCGGACCCCACAAGCCGTGCGGGTGTTCGATAATTGCTCATGACCTCCCGACGTTGTGACGGGTGAGGCTGGGGATGAGCACGTTGTCGACGAGATCTTGCACGGTACGGCTTGATGGGGCACGGCCCGTGAGGATCGAGCGGTAGATGAGATAGCCGGGCAAGACGTCCCAGAGGTCCTCGGTGATGGCGGAGGCGTCGATCTCGCCGCGGTCGACGGCCCGCGCGAGGACGTGCGACATGAGGGCTTTCCGCTGGGCGAGGAACTGTTCCTGCATCATGGCGTCGAGTTCGGCGCTCCGGGAGACCTCCACGAGCACCGCCCGAATGGTGCTCGCGTGGGTGCTGACGTGAGCGCAGATCTGCTCTCCCAGTCGCAGCAGATCGCCGCGCAGCGTGCCGGTGTCAGGGTCGACCGCGACCTGCCGTGTGCCCTCGACGAATGCGGCCAACACGAGTTCGGCCTTCGTCGGCCACCGTCGGTAGAGCGTGGCCTTGCTGGCCCGCGCGGTGGTGGCCACCGCGTCGAGAGTCAGCCGGTCGTAGCCGTGTTCCTGGAGCAGCTCGAGCGTCACCGCGAGCAACTCGGCCTCCCGCGGCGACCACGGGCAATCCGAGTTGCCATCGGAACTCCGGATCACGGGAACCTCCATGGAACCAGTCAACTTGTGCGAACGAGTATCGGGCAATTCTGCGGCACGATCCGAGAAATCGCGCCAGTGGCCACATCCTCAACGGTCCGAGGACCCGTCAGCTCGGCGAACCAATCGGGCTGCATGGCAAGCATGTTCGCGTCAGCCCGCGGCCGGTTAGCCAATTAACCGCGGTTAATTGGCTAACCGACATTGACGAACGAACTGATCGCGTCACGCGCGATTTGGGCCCCATATAACCGGCTCAGCAGGGGACCGCACTTGCCCCCGGGCGGGAGGCGTCTCACACGTGTCGCTTGACCGGCGCCGATGTTGGGGGGACGCTCTGACCCACAAACCTCCGCTGCGGCTCGGCGAGGAGGGACTGGCCGCCATGATCGATGCGGATGCCTTCAACGCCTTCGAGGCCGCCGGGTGGAACGCCAGGGCCCTGGAATACGACCATTACTGGCCCGCCCTGACCAGGCGCCTCAGCGATCCGCTGCTCGATGCGGTGGGCGCCGGGCACGGCACGCGCGTCGTCGATGTCGCCTGCGGCCCGGGCTATTTGGCGGGGCGCGCGGCCGAGCGTGGCGCGATGGCCGTCGGGGTTGATATCGCCGAACCGATGATCAGGCTCGCGCAGCGACGGTTCCCGCGGGCCGAGTTCCGGCAGGGCGACGCCCAGGCGTTACCCTTCCCGGACCGGTGTTTCGACGCGGTCGTCGCCAACCTGGGTCTGCCGCACTTCGGTCAGCCCGAGCAGGCGGTTGGGGAATTCCGGCGCGTCTTGACCCCCGGCGGCCGGGTGGCGCTGACGGCCTGGAACCATCCGGCCCACGCCCGGCTCGTCGGCGTCTTGCTCGAAGCCGTGCACGAAGTCGGTGTCACTGTCCCCGAGACCGTGCCGGCCGGACCGAACTTCTTTCGATTCGCCGACGACGCGGAGCTCGAATCACTGCTCGAGGACCAGGACTTCATCGATATCGGCATCCGGACGGTCGAGTTCGTGCACAGCGTCGACAGTGCGGACGAACTGTGGGACGGCTTGCTTTATGGCACCGTGCGGACCGCGGCAGTCGTTCGCGCGCAGCCCGACGACGTCATCCGTCAGATCCGGGCCGGCTTCAACCGCCGCGTCGAGGGCTATCGGACGGGGCCGACGTACCGGCTTCCCGTCTCTTTCAAGCTCGCACATGCCCGATTGCGCTGATGTCGCGATGGCGCGGTGAGGGCGGCCAGCATCACACGTGCGGCGCAGCCTTCGCGGTTCGGGCCAACAGGTGGGAATACCCTGTGCAATCAAAGCCGCCGACAGAGAGGAATCCCAGCGATGTTCACCACACGTGCCGAAGCGGCGCAGTACGTCAGGGACGCCGGGGGCTTAAAGCTTGTCGTTTTCGGAGCGGATGGGCGCGAGGTCGCGGCGATGTTCGTCCAAGGGTCGGTGTCATACGACGCGGAGGAGGCCACCTTCCTCGCGGTCGCGGAGGATGGCCACACGGTTGGGGAATTATTCGTGGATGACACGGTCGGTTACGACGAGAACATCGACGCCTTCGTCATCCGTCCCGCGCAATAATCTTCTACGTCGACGAAGCCGTGTCGACGATGCCCTTGCCCGCGAGCCACGCAAAGAACTCCTCCGCCGAAAACACCGCCTTGCCGTACTCCTGCGCCTTGCGCGCCTTTCCCGACTGCGTGCCCGCCTCCGCTGTCACCAGCACTTCGCAGCGTGTCTTGGTCACCGACTTGACCGGCGCCAGACCGGCTTTCTGCGCCAGCCGCTCCATCTCATCGCGTTCTACGACCTGCCCCGCCGCGTCCTGCGCCGTCCCCGTGAAACAAATCCGAACGCCCGGCGTTAGCACCGACCCGATGTCATCGCGTTCCAAACAAATTGATTCCGAGCCGATCTCGACACCCAACAGCGTGGATGCCTCGCGCAGCCGCTCCACCACCTCGGCCGGCAACTGCACCCGCGAGGCAGCCGTCCGCAGTTGATCGGCCACCGACTGCCGTGCCGCCGCGTCCCACGACGTGTCCAGACCGTCCGATGGAGTCCCGCCCAACAGCACCGCACCGACATCCCGGCTCACCCGCAGCAGCGCCGACAACCCCGGCAGATGATCGGCCGCCGGCGTCCGCACCGCATGATCCCGGCTGACCAGCAGACCCGAAACCGACTCCGCCGGTTCAGGTTCCTCGAACGCCGACGATCCCTCCTCTGCATCCGTCTCACCGTGGGCGGCCAACGCCGACTGCGCCCGCTCCAGCGCCGTCCGGCCCGACACCCGGGCGCCGCGCAGCTCGACGCCCAGCGGCATCGCCGTCACATGCCCCAGCCTCTTCAGCTCGAAGTCGATCAAACCCAGCGTCTCGTCAACGCCGACGCCCACCGGCGTGAAGCCCGCCATCATAGGCGCGACCACCGCCCACGCCTCCCGCAGCGTCGGTGCCAACAAGACGTCAGAAACATTGATGCCGAATGCCTTTCGCGCATCCGCCAGATCCCGCTGCGGATTGACCAGCGTCGTCACCGCCGTGCCATCGTCGAACGCCACCGCGAACTCCACCGGCCGCGGCCGCGACATCCGACCCTCATCGCCCACCGTCAGCAACCCGATCGCGCAATACCGGCGGGCACCCATATCGCCGACCGAC
Organism: uncultured Actinomycetota bacterium; assembly: GCA_963698965.1. Lineage (GTDB taxonomy): Bacteria > Actinomycetota > Actinomycetes > Mycobacteriales > Mycobacteriaceae > Mycobacterium. The sequence goes on along the minus strand of CAVOSY010000025.1, from coordinate 155,244 downwards.
GTTCGCAGAAACCGAGCGATGCGTCGGTCCGTCTTCAGATCCTTCGGCAGCACAGGCCTTTTCAGCACCAGCCCCGCCAACGACGTACACCGGCTCAACGCCACATACAGCTGCCCCGTCGAGAACATCCCGCCGGAAAGATCCACCACCAGCCGCTCCAGTGTCTGCCCCTGGGCCTTGTGGATCGTGATCGCCCACGCCAGCTTGAACGGTAGCTGGGTGTAGGAGCCGATCACCTCCCGGCTCAGCGAGCCACCAGATACCACCGGCCGCGTCGCCTCCCACGTGTAGGGCGTCACGTCCGCACAGGAGCCGTCGGCGAACTCAACCTCGACCACCGCTCCATAGCGGTCGTAGTCGACGCCGATCACCCGGCCGATGGTGCCGTTGACCCAGCGGTTGCCCTGGTCGTTGTTCAGCATCATCACCTGCGCGCCAACCTTGAATCGCAGGGTCTCCTCGACCGGCGGATCGAATAGCGACAAGTCACCCGACGCCCGCGCTTGGTGGATCAACTCATCGCCGGGCAGCCGTTCCAACTGTTGACGGTTGCGCGCCGTCACGAGGCGGTTCGTCGGCGCCAACGTCATCCAGAACTCGTCATCCGGCGGGACGAAGTCCGCGTCGGCGCGTGCGTTGAGCTGTTCCTCCGCGTGGCCCAGCAGCACGCCCTCGCGGATCTCGTTGAGAATCGCCGTCATTCGGTCATCGCCGAGCTGACGGAACACAGTCGTCAACGCCACGGTCGGAAAGTCGTCACGGCGGAAGCTGTGCGCGGAGAAGAAGTACGGCGTCTCGTACGTCGTCGAGAAAAACGCTGCCTCGCCCTCGCCGACGACCGGCGGCAACTGGTACAGGTCGCCGACCAACACGATCTGCACGCCGCCGAACGCCTGACCCTGCGACGGTCCGAACCGCTCCAGCGCGGCGGCCAGCATGTCAAAGACGTCCGCGCGCACCATCGACGCCTCGTCGATGATCAGCGTCTGCAGCGAGGCCAGTGTCTTGGCGAAGCGGCCCGGCCGGTACGCGCCGCCGCGGACATCGTCCAGGGTCGTCGTGGTGCGGAAGCCGAACAGCCGGTGGATCGTGTAGCCGTCGACGTTGAGCGCCGCGATGCCCGTCGGCGCGACGACGACCACATTGCGGTCGGTCTCGGCCATGAAGTGGCGGATCAGCGTCGATTTACCGGTCCCCGCCTTGCCAGTCAGGAACACGTGATCGCCTGCGGCCAGTAGCGCCAGCGCGTGTCGGAACTCCTCGGTGAGGACGATCTCGCCCAGTGCAGATCCCACGGGACAAAACTAGCTGCGCTCGGTCCCTCGACGGTCGCGACGGGTTCGCCATTTTTCGTTTCAAGGCCGCTTCCACGGGTACCGTTTTTTTGCATAACACCAGGCCGAACGAGGGGAGTCACGGTGAAGATCCAGAAACTAATCGGAGCGGTCGCTGCCGGGGCGATCGCGTTCGGCGCCAGCCCTGCGGTGCAGGCGTCGGCGGCCGACAACATCAAGCCATTCGGTCAGCAGGAGCGATTGAACGACTGGGGCACCGGCGCTCCAATGATCGGCTACACGGTAAGAGACCTGTCGCCGAGTTCCGACCCCGTGCCGCACAACGGCCAGTTGTATGCAGCCACGGTGACCGTCGACGCGTTCGGGAGTGGGGTCACTCCCATGGTTTCGATGTTCAACGCCCGCGCCGAGCACGGGGCAAACTACCCACTCATCGCCGATGCGGGCGTCGGCGGCGCGCTGGCGCCGGGCGGCTCATCAACTGGCAAGCTCTATTTCGATGTCGTGGGCGACACACCCAACAGCGTCGTCTACAACGACGGCATTCGGGACATTCTCGCTTGGATACCCGGTCCCCCCGTAGGGGGTACGCGCCCCTAGCCAACGTTGACGAACGGGCTGATCGCGTCGCGCGCGAACTGCCGCCGCGGCAAGCGGCAACGCTCCGCAACAGCTGAGACTTATGAGGTCGATGTTGCTGACGATGTGTCGCCGCATCGCTCTGTGGCGTTACCGGAACGAGACCGTCACCGGAGAAGTCGACAGGTTTGCACGGTGACTGTCTCTCCGGCGGATCTGACCGGAACCGAACGAGCCGTACTTCTCGTGTTGATGGCCGAGTCGCGTCCGGTGCCCAACCCCGACCTACTCGCTCTCGGCCCGAAGCTCGACAAGCCGGGCCGCGACAAACTCAACGAGCTCGGACTCATCGAATCGCAGCGTAGCGGTGGACGATTCGTGCACGAGCTCACCGACCGCGGCTGGCGCCTGTGCCGCGACATCACCTCCGCCGGCCCGCCGCCGCGATCAACCGGCCCTGGGAAAACCCTCTACACCGTGCTGGGCGCCCTACATCGCTACCTGCGCCGCGCCGACCTCAGCCTCGCCGATGTGTTCGGAGCCGATGACGACCAGGCCGAACCGACGACCGAACACCTCATTCGACATGCCTATGCCGGACTCACGCCGCGGCCCGGCGGATGGGTCAGCCTCACCCGGCTTCGCACCGCGCTTGCCGACACCCCGCGGGCCGAGCTCGACGCCGCCCTGCAGACGCTGAATCGCACCCCCGGCGTCAGCCTGATCCCCGAGGAGAACCAGAAAGTCCTCACCGCAGCGGACCGGGACGCGGCCATCGTCATCGGTGATCACGCCAAGCATCTTCTCGCCATCGAACCGTGATAGCCGAAGCGCAACGCGAGGCGCTCGCATCGCTGCGGCTGACATGGGCCCCGACCGTCGATGACCTGTGGCGACCGCAAGCGGCGACGCACGTCCCCGGTCTCAACGAAGACGCCATTGACGATGTGATGGATGCCTTCGGCGACGCCGCCCGTAACCCCGCCTCCGCGCCGCTTGGCATCGTCGTGCGTGGGCCTGCGGGATCGGGCAAGACCCATCTGCTCGGCCAGATTCGCGAGCGCGTCCAAGCCGCAGCCGGCTACTTCTTCGTCGTCGAACTGCTCGACGCCGCCAGCTTCTGGCAGTCCGTACGCAACGGCATCCTCGAAAGCCTGGGCCGCACCGGCGCCGAGCGCGAGACGCAGCTCAAGGATCTGCTGTGGGAGCTCTCGTCGATTGCGCATGTGTCACGCGCCGACCGCCGGGCCATCATCGGCGACGAGGATCTCGACCTCGACACGCTCGATCGTTTCGTCAACGCCCTCGCCAAGGCTCGTCCCGACCCGGTGCGGCAATGCCACCAGACGCTGCGCGCGCTCGTGCTGCTCGGCGCTTCCGATCTGGCTGCCCACGACGTCGGTGAGGCGTATCTGCATTCGAGTGACGAGCACGGAAGCGACGACCGTGACCAGTGGCGCCTGCGCGCGTCGCCGGCGTCGGCACAGGAATGCGTTCGCGACGTCTCCCGGCTGATCGCGCTCGCAGGCCCCAGCGTGCTCGCCGTGGACCAGATCGACACGCTGCTCGCGCGATCGCTGGCCCGCACCGACGAGGCCGACGACTTCGGTGACGGCGTCCTCGAACAGGTCGCCCACGGTTTGATGGCAGTCCGCCAAACGATGCGGCGCACCGTCGCGGTGGTGGCCTGCCTGCCGGCACGAGTGTCCGATCGATCGCAGTGGCAGCCGACGGCACCGTGTACGTCACCGACATGGATGACAACAAGCTATACGCCGTCACGCTGTAGCCATCCCAGCTCTACAGCGGCGCAGAGTCATCGGGCTTCTATGCGTCGCGCGACGGCGCCGTATCGCTCGAAGCGCTCCTGATCGCCGAGCGCGTTGTACAGCACGATGCGCGTTGCGATTCCTTCGTGCTTGTCGATCAGCGCGTCTGCCAGGCCGTCCCACGTCGACTCGGTCGCGAACGTCGCGATGTGGTCGTCGGTGATCTGCGCCGCCATTGCCTTGAAGTCGCCGGCCTTCTGCTTCTCCCGGATCCGCGCGGTTGTCCCCTCGAAGCCGGCCTCGTCCCAGATGAACGCATAGTTGGGCGTGCTCCCGTAGAAGCTCATGCTCACCCGCGCCAGCTCGCGCTCCTTGTGGCGTTCCTCGTCGCTGTCACCCACGATCGTCATCACCGGCACGATCAACGCGATGTCCGACACTGACCGGCCCGACTTCGCCGCTCCCTCAGCCACATTCGGCACCACATGCCTTGTCAGATAGCCCGGCTCGCCCAGCGGGTGCACATGCACCCCGTCCGCCACCTCGCCCGCCATCCGCAGCATCCACGGATTCACCGCCGCCACATCGACTTTCGGATCCGTCGCCTCCTGCAGCTCCCACGCCGTCGCCGCCGTGACGAACGGGCTACGCGGAAACGCCACCGCCACGCCAGTCGACAACTCCAGACCCGGCGCCGCCTGCGACGCCACCGCAGCGTTCAGATACGCGGTCCGACCCGTTTCGGTGAACAACAGACCCGAAAACCCCGCCGCTTGTGTACGCCGAGCGAGGCCCTCGACCTTATCCAGCGACTGGGGGACCGTCATCACGTCGACCTGCACGGTCGAACACCCCGCGGCGCCCGGGGCATGTATGGGACGTCGCGGTGTTCATCACGCAAACCGACAGCCTGGACAGCAGCTACGCTGTCGAGGCGGGTGTTGCCGGATAGGCGGTATCGACCTGCGAGCCGAAAAGAGGTCTAAGACGGCGCTAATGGGGGTACTGGAGAAGGCCGTCCCGATCGCGACGCTCGTCTTCGTCGTGTCGAGCATGGTGGCCATGGGACTGGGGCTCAAAGTCGCCCAAATCACGGCTCCGCTGCGGAATCTGCGCCTGGTGTCGTTGTCGCTACTGGCGAATTTTGTGCTGATGCCGGCGGCCGCCGTGGTGCTTGCTCGCGTGCTGCGACTCGATGAACCGCTGGGCGTGGGCCTCCTGGTGTTGGGCGTCGCCGCCGGGGCGCCGTTCCTGCCCAAGCTCACTCAGATCGCCAAGGGGAATCTGGCGTTTGCGGTGGCCTTGATGGTGTTGCTGATGGTCATCACGGTGGGGTACCTGCCACTCGTGCTGCCGGTCTTGCTGCCGGGCGTGTCGGTCAACCCGGCGAAGATCGCCCGCTCGCTGGTTCTACTGATGCTCGTCCCGTTGGCGGTCGCGCTCGCCGTCAATGCCAAGCTGCCGGCGGCGGCCGCGCGCGCCAAGCCACTCTTCGATCGGCTTTCCAGCCTCGGCCTCATTCTCGTGGTCGTGCTGCTCGTCGTGGTCAACTTCAACAAGGTGCTGTCCGTATTCGGCACCCGCGCCATCCTGGCCGGCATGCTGTTCATCGCATTCGGTTATGCCGTGGGATGGGCGCTCGGCGGCCCGGCGGCAGACACGCGGCCCGTCCTGGGCTTGGGGACGGCGCAGCGCAACATTGCCGCGGCGCTCGTGGTGGGCGGCCAAAGCTTCAGCAACCCTAGTGTCGTCGTCATGGTGGTCGTCGTCGCGATCGTGAGTCTTCTGATCCTGCTGCCGATGTCGCGGCTGCTGGCCAGAAAGGCCGGCCGCGGTTCAGGTGGTTGAGCGCCTCCGCTCGGTCACTCGATTAGGTAGGGCCACCAACGGGGTTTAACGCGCAATTGTCGATTCGTCTGCTCCTATCCGATTCGCCAGATTAGGACGGGGCCTATCGTAAGCTATGGACATTCGGGTGCTGGGACCGCTCGAGGCGTTTGCCGACGGGACGGACGTCACGCCGACCAGTCCGAATCAGCGCACGGTGCTCGCGGTCCTGGCCGCCCATCCAGACCACCATGTCCGCGCGGACACGCTCATTGACGCGCTGTGGGGTTCCGACCCGCCGCCCAGCGCCGACCGCACCCTGCGGAGCTACGTCTCCCGGCTCCGGGCGGTTGTGGGCAGCTGTATCGTCGCCAGCCGCGGTGGGTTCTGTCTGTGCACCAGCGACATCCGACTCGATTCCAGCGAGTTTGAACGACGTTTGGCCTCGGCCAAACTGCTTGCGCCCCTAGCGGCGGTCGATGCCCTACGCTCCGCCCTCGCACTGTGGCACGGGCCCGCTTTCGGGGAGCTGACCGACCTTGACGCCGTGTGCGCCCAGGCCCGCGCCCTGGAGCAACTCAGAATCGGTGCGCGCGAACAACTCGCCAACGTTTTGCTGAGAGCGGGGGAGTTCGCCGCCGCCGGTGCGGAGGCCGAGGCGCTGCTCGCCGAGCTTCCGCTCGATGAAGGCGCTTGGGAAATCCTGATCCGCGCCTTGAGCGGCGGTGGCCGAACCGCCGAAGCGCTCGACGCCTATCGACGGGCCTACGACTCGCTGTCCGCCGTCGGGCTCGAACCGTCCGACCGGTTGCGGCAAGCCCAGCGCGATGCCTTCGACGCACCCGCCGCGGCGCCGCAGCGACCGGTGGTCGCGCCGCCCGGTGACGGCCTGCTGGGCCGTGACGACGACTTGGTGGCGTTGGCGGGGATCGTCGACCGCTGGCATCTGGTCACGATCGTCGGGCCCGGCGGTGTCGGTAAGACCACCCTGGCCCGGGAGGTGACCCGGCACCGGGCGTCCGCCCATAGCGGCGGTGTGCGGGTAATCGAGCTGGCCGCGGTGACGGATGCGTCCGCGGTGGCCGACGTAGTGGTGACCGCACTCGGTCTGACCAGTGACGGTGGCGCTCCGCTCACTGCGTTGCGGCGCGCGCGGTTCATGGATCTTGTTGTCCTGCTGGACAATTGCGAGCACGTTTTGGATGCCGTGTGCGACGTGCTGCAGGCCATGCTTCCTACTGAGCCGTCGGCGTTGCGCGTGATCGCGACCAGTAGGGAACTGCTGGGAATGCCGGGCGAGCATGCCTGGCCGCTTGCGCCGCTGGACTGCTCTGAGCCAGACTCTCCGGCCCAGCGATTCTTTGCCCGCCAAGCAGACGCGGCCCGGCCCGGGATGGTGACCGCGGCCGATGCGGCGGCGATCACCGCGATTGTGCGGCGGCTCGACGGGCTGCCGTTGGCCATCGAGCTGGCGGCCGCGCAGGTCGCCGCGCTGGGCATCGCGGATTTGGCCGAGCAGATCGACGCTTCACTCGGCGCGCAGCTGGGCGGTCTGGCCCGCCGGGGTGGCGAGCCGCGGCACCGGACGCTGCGCGCGGCGATCGAATGGTCCGAACGACTGCTGCCGCACGACGCGCGTGAAGCGCTCGCCCAGTGGACGGTCTTCGCCGGTGCCGTCCGCCGCGGCGACGCGCAGGCGGTGCTCCAGGTGGCACCCGACGTGATCGACGAGCTGGCCCGACGATCGTTGCTCAGCGTTGAGATACATTCCGGCAGAACGTATTACGGAATGCTGAAGACCGTGCGCTCGGTGGTCGGTTCGGCGTCGGACACCACCGAACGCAGGCATCTGGAGCACTTCGCCGCAGCGGCCGCGGAGGCGGCGGCCGCGCTGCAGACACCCGAGGAACCCGCGGCGCATCGCCGGATTGTTGAACTCATGGACGAGCTTCGGCTCGCCCATAGCCGTGCCCGCAGCATCGACGTCGAGACCGCGGTGCAGATTTCGATGGCGTTGCACTGGTTCGGGGTGTCGCGGCTGCACACCGATGTGTTGGGCTGGGCCGCCAAGCTCGAGCCGCTGGTGCAGGACCGGCCGGGACTGCGCGCCGCGGTCGATTCGTCGATCGCCTACCTGCACGTCATCGCCGAGCAGCTCGACTCGGCCCAGCAGCTGGCCCGCCGCGCGCTCGCCGACGCCGCCGACGACCAAACCCGTTGTCGCGCATTGGAAGCCCTCGCCGACTGCGCACTGTTCCAAGGCGACCTTGAGGCTGCCCGCAGCTGGTCGTCCGAGCTGGTGACGGTGGCCCGCCGCGCGCGTGACACGTACTACGAAGCGGTCGGCCGCTACGTGGTGGTCATGTCTTTGGCCTACGGCGGCCAGCACGATGCAGCCCGCCGCCATCGCGCCGAACTGGACAGCCGCTTCGCCAAGGGGGCGGTGAGCCCCACCCTGCAGAGCTGGATGGCCTACCTCCAAGGGGAAACGCTGCTCGACGCCGACCCGGCTACCGCGTCGGCGGCGTTCAGCCGGGCGATCGAGCTCGCCGACGCGGCAGGCAGCACGTACGTCGGAGGTGTCGCGCGGGTTTCAGCGATAACGCTGCGGTCACGCACCGCCGCGACCCCTGACGTCCTGCCGCTGTACGTTGACGTGATCGAGCGATGGCTGGATGCCGGATCCTGGTCATATCTGCTGACCACGATGCGCAATCTGGTGCCAACCCTGACCGAGCTGGGGGAGTACGTCGCGGCGGTGCAGGCCCTCGGCGCGGTGACCCGGCCGGAGCAGACCCCGACCTACGGCCTCGAACGCGCCCGGCTTTCGGCGGCCGAGGAAACGCTGCGGGCCAAGCTGGGCGCCGCGAACTTCGCCCACCACCGCGCCGTCGGCAGCGCCCTTGACTTGGCCGCGTCGGGCCGCGCCGCGATCACCGCGATCCGGGCTCTACTGGGCGAAGCTGTGCGCCCCGTAGGACCGGATGGAGTCGCGGTCGATGTCCAGCGGTATCGGCCCGTCGAACCCGGCTCGCGGGCCTAGCCGTCGAAGGCCCTTCGCTTAGACCGAGACATCCGTCCCTTTGACTCCAAACGGCTTCGTTTCGAGTGGTTTTCATGTCGGCGATGGCTGGCGTGTGGATCGTCGAAGATCCGGGCCATGAGTGGGCTGATGGATGGCATGGCATTACCCTTCTGATGGTTGCTCGGTCATGCAGCGACACTTGCGGCCTGAGGTCGCGCCAGCAGTTTCGTGAAGCGCTCGTAGCTGAAGATGGCCATCACGTAGAAGGCGATGTCGGCGACGATGCTGCCCAGGACAAAGCCGACCGCCGTGTTCCCCACGACCATCGGGCCAAGGTAGAGCGCGATTGGTCTGATGGTGATGCTGTCGATCGCCTCGGCCGGCCCGAACTCGACGGCGATGCTGCGGGCGGCAAGACCGTTGGCGACGAGCACCCGCATCGGCCAGCTGCGGCCGGCTTGAGCGCGGTACGACCAGCGCAGCCCGTTGAAGTACGCGGCCGCGTAATAGCCCGCCGATGCGCCGATCGTGGCCGCGATCACGGCGGCGGCATACGAGCCGGTCAGCGCATGGGTGGCCGCGGCGGCAGCCAGCTGGCCCACCCATCCGGCGATCTCATTGGGCGCATATCGCCGCAGCCACTCGAAGATCTTGTGGCGGATTCGAGGTTGAGTCCCCATGCTGGCCTTTCTCCTGTCTGTGGTGACCGCGCTCAGGATGGGTCCGCGACATTGCAGCCGCGCTGCAGCGCGATTGCAGTCCTCGTAGCAGGGCGCGTCGACGTCGGCTGATGCAGCTCCTGGCTCCGCGGCCGCCGATCAGTGCGGCTTCGACAACGCCGACGCCGCCGGGTGCGGGCGGCCGGGGCGAGGGTCAGGGGTCGAGATGCGTCGCGCGACGGCGCCGTATCGCTCGAAGCGCTCCTGATCGCCGAGCGCGTTGTACAGCACGATGCGCGTTGCGATTCCTTCGTACTTGTCGACCAGCGCGTCTGCCAGGCCGTCCCACGTCGACTCGGTCGCGAACGTCGCGATGTGGTCGTCGGTGATCTGCGCCGCCATTGCCTTGAAGTCGCCGGCCTTCTGCTTCTCCCGGATCCGCGCGGTTGTCCCCTCGAAGCCGGCCTCGTCCCAGATGAACGCATAGTTGGGCGTGCTCCCGTAGAAGCTCATGCTCACCCGCGCCAGCTCGCGCTCCTTGTGGCGTTCCTCGTCGCTGTCACCCACGATCGTCATCACCGGCACGATCAACGCGATGTCCGACGCTGACCGCCCCGACTTCGCCGCTCCCTCAGCCACATTCGGCACCACGTGCCGGGCCAGATAGCCCGGCTCGCCCAGCGGGTGCACATGCACCCCGTCCGCCACTTCTCCGGCCATCCGCAGCATCCACGGATTCACCGCCGCCACATCGACTTTCGGGTCCGCTGCGTCGATCGGTCCCGCGCTCCACTGTGGACTGATGAAGTCGAGTTCGTAGAACTCACCGCGATGATCCAGCTTCCCCGTTCGGAACGCCGTGAAACACGCCTTCACCGCCCGCACATAATCGCGCAGCCGCGGACCCGGACGCTCGAACTCCATCCCATATCGCCGTACCACATGCGTGCGCACCTGCGTGCCCAGACCGAGCCGGAACTTCCCGCCCGTCGCCTCCTGCAGCTCCCACGCCGTCGCCGCCGTTACGAACGGGCTCCGCGGAAACGCCACCGCCACTCCCGTCGACAACTCCAGGCCCGGCGCCGCCTGCGACGCCACCGCCGCGTTCAGATACGCGGTCCGACCCGTCTCGGTGAACAACAGACCCGAGAACCCCGCGGCCTGCGTCCGCCGGGCGAGGTCGCCGATCGTGTCCAGCGGCTGCGGAGTCGTCATCACGTCGACGTGCACGGTCGAACAGTACGGCTGCGCACGCAATGAGGGAACGGAACGTGTCGGGGTCAGTCTCTACAGTCGACGTCTATGACAGCACGAGACATGACGAAGTATGCCGCGATGCGGCCCTACTTCGACGTGGTCACCGAAGCCCTTGACGGCCTTGTCGACGGCGACGACTTCTTCGACATACACGCCGACGATGTGGTGGTCGAATACATCATCACGGTCCCGGACTACCCGCGCCGGATCGTCGGGCGCGAGGCACTGGCCGAGCTGTATGCCGATTACGGCCAGTCCATCGTTCAGTCGGGCAGCAGCGACGTGCACCGCTACCACGATGCCGAGCAGTCCGTGGTGGTCCTGGAGTACACCATCCACGGCACGGTCGTGAGCACCGGTGCGCCGTACCTCAACCGATTCATCTCGGTCATCACCGTCAAGGACCGCAAGATCGTGCACTGGCGCGACTACCTGGATCCGTTAGCAGTGTTCGCCGCATTCGGTACGACGCCAGCGCCGGGCTAGCCGACGTTCGGCCAAAGGACTCGAGGACTATGCAGTAGCCAGAGCAGCGTCGATCTTCTGGATCGCGTCGCTCTCAGAGGCGGCGGTGCCTTTCACCGCGTCCCCGACGGACTTCGCCACGTTCAGCACGAAGTCGCGATACGCCTGCGCATCGTCGGGAGCCTTCGCCTTCAGCGTGGTCATCGACGATTTGAGCGCCTGGATCGTCTCGGTCTCGATCTGCTGCGGCGAGGACGTCAAGCCGAAGCCGGTGCCCTTTACTTGGGCCACCTCGCTGATAAGTGGGTTCGTGCTGTTGCTCCGTGCATCGGACAGATACTTGGTGAGGGCGCCAACTTCCTTGAAACTGTCGAAGAAGCCGGGATCGGCGAGCGACACCATCATCCCCGCACCGGTCACGCCCTTCTGCAGCGTGTCCCATTCCTCTGGTGTGAAATCGGTCTTGGCTGCCATCTGTCCTCCTTGGTACGAGCCGCGTCACTGTGACCTGGGTCACCGGGAAATTTTAGGACGGCCGGGGCTTGCCTTTCCTAGTTCGCCCACTCGGCGGCTTTCTCGTTGTTTTCCACGAACAGCGCCATCGACGCGGTGAACCCGTGCAACGCGTTACGGCCTGCGATCGGCCCGATCTCGCCAGCTGCGAAGAAACCGGCGAGTGGAATGTTGCCGAGCAGTTCCTCGATCATCGATGCGTCGTGGTCAGCGACCCCGAACATTCGCCGCCCACGCCCGTTGCAGGTGAACAACAATGCGCCGACTGGAGATCCGGGTAGTCGGGCCGTCGCCCGCTCGACGGCCAGGCGCAGGTCTTTATCGGCCCCGAGTGGGTCACGGACCTGGAACTGCACGGTCTCGCCGACCTCGATGACGTCTCCGATTTCGATCGCTCCGGTCGAGGCGTCGGCGCCGAGCAGACCGCGAATCATGAAGTCGCCCTGACCCGGAAGCACCAGGTGCTCGTCGACGACGACTCCGATCTGCAGGCCGTGGCTGACCAGGTCCTGCTCGTCGGGCGGCAGCGTCTCGACGATCTCACGCAGTCGCTGCAGTGGCGGTCGGCCGCCCAACTCGGTGATCACTGCGCCGTGCGCGCCGGTGACGATGTACGGCTGGCCGATCGGCCGGCAGCCCTGCGACACGATCGGGACACCACGCATGCCGGGCAGGCGCACGCCGACGACGCCGGAGGTGAGCACCTCGCGATCGCGGAACAGCCGGGTGTCGCCCGGTCCGAGCCCACCGCTCACGACGCCGCCCATCACGGTCGTTCCGGGCAGATCGGTGTTGAGGTGCTCGATGAGCAGGTTCGACGGGAACGTATACGGGTCTGGGAGCAGCAGATGCAGATCGTGTCCGGACTGGTCGAACTGATAGCCGGCGAGCAGGCCGCCCGAGCCGGTGCGGACGAAGTCCAGCTGGAACGTTTCGGCGGGCAGGCCGGACGCCAACCACACCGCCACCCCGGCCTCGTCCTCAAATTCGCGGCGGCCGGCGACGATCGCCTGGGCGACGCAACCGATCAGCGCGGGCGGATCGATGGCCTCCTGCACCGCGTCGAGCAGGTCCCTGGCCACGTCGGTGTGCGATCGCGATGCGAGCAGCACAGCCAGCGACGGCACCTCGCCCGCGAGCTCGTCGCACGCCTGCGCTGTGGCTCCCACTGCAGCCTGCCGCGCCTCGCGCGCGGTGGAGACCCCGACTCCGATCCGCACACGTCCATAATGCGCCGCCGAGGCCCTAATTGCGGCTGCTCCACAGCCGTTTCATCCGCCACCTACACCGGTGCGCCTGCCCCGACCGTGGCTTGATCGAGTGGGCCGAATCGCCACCGCCCGTCGCCGAGCAGTTCGAGAGGCTGGTCGTGATGGCGGTTCACGGTGCTGCGGTGTGTGACGTGGGGGGAGCTCGTTGCCCCAGTCGATCGACGAGGTGAAAGGCTCGAGCGTATTCACGTTATCGAGCCGATCGTCTGAGCTATGACAGTGCACGCAGATTTGATATCGCGGGTGATGTCAAGTTTCCGGCGAGCATCGCGCCGCCGGAAGTCCAACAGGCTCATCAGAATCTTATTAGGCGATTCACAGTCATCGGGGGGACTCGATTTGGCCGATCGGGGCGTCCTGATTATTAGGGAGTCCGGCTCCGTACCGCCGATTGCTCGGAGTTTTGTCATGCCGACTAGAAGTCCGTGAAGAGGGGCACAACGATGGACGAAGCGAACACTTCCCATATGCGTCTTTGACAGATCCTGTGTCACAAGGCAATTAGTGAAGTAGGAAGTAACATGACACGTACTGATCACGACAGCTGGGACCTCCGATCGAGCGTGGGAACAACAGCCACGATGGTCGCAGCCGCACGGGCTGTGGCGACCCGACAGCCACACCCCATCATCAACGACCCGTGGGCGGCGCCGCTGGTCGAGGCGGTCGGCATTGAATCCCTCAGCCGCATGGTGCAACTCGGAGCGCCACCAGCGGACGCCGAACTCGGCAGTGACATGCGGCTGCAACCCATGATCGACATGTTCGCCGTGCGCACCCGCTTCTTCGACGAGTTCTTCACCGCCGCGACGGATTCGGGGATTCGGCAAATCGTCATCCTGGCGGCCGGTCTCGATTCGCGCGTTTACCGATTGCCGTGGCCCCAGAACACGGTCATCTACGAAGTGGATCTGCCGAACGTTCTTGCGTTCAAGGCGGGCGTCTTCTCTCAACTAGGCGCGAAGCCGCGCGTAGCCTACCGGCCAGTCGCCTGCGATCTCCGCGACGATTGGGCAACAGCGCTGCGCGAAAACGGGTTTGACGAATCACGGGCGACAGCATGGAGTGCTGAAGGATTGCTGATGTATCTTCCGCCTGAGGCCCAGGACCGACTCTTCGACACCATTAGGGCGCTGAGCGCCCAAATTCCCGACTTGCCACCGAGTATCATCCGGAAGGCTTCGCCGAGGTGCTTCGGCGAACGGCCTCTGATCTGCGTTGGCGACTCAATGGCATCGACATCGATACGACCCAACTCGTCTACACCGGCGAGCGACAGCCAGTACGGAATTACCTTGCCGTGCAGGGGTGGAGCATCGCTGAGCAGTCGCGAGTGAGTCTGTTCGAAGAGTATGGTCTGTCGACTCCGGGAGATGACGCGCCGATGCACAACGTGGTGGCGGTCACCGCGCACCTCGATTAGGCACCGTCGCCCCCTTGCCAACTGGTCGGGGCCGTAACTTGGATAAGACATCAGTTACGGATGATCACAAAGAGGGAGCTGCGCGATGGCCGCTTACGATCTTGCTGCGTTGTGGGATGCGCACTGTCGGTACGAGTTCGAGACGCGCGATGTTGACGCCACCATGTCCACCATGGTCGCTGAGCCCTACGTCAACCATATTCCCACCATGACCGGAGGTGTCGGCTTCGAGAAGTTGCGCCACTTCTACGCCCACCACTTCATCGGAGTGAACCCACCCGACTTCGAACTCCTCCCCGTCAGTCGCACCGTCGGGGAGAGTTCCGTCGTCGACGAATTCATCGTTCGCTTCACTCACACCAGCCGAATGGACTGGATGCTGCCCGGCATCGAACCGACCGGGCGCAGAGTTGAGATTCCTACGGTCGCCATAGTGCAATTTGAGGGCGACAAACTCGTGCATGAGCACATCTACTGGGATCAAGCCAGTGTGCTCGTTCAACTGGGTCTTCTCGATCCCGATGGCCTTCCCATAGCCGGCGCTGAGACCGCACGCAAAGTGCTCGACGCTTCGCTGCCCAGCAACACACTGATGAAACCTTCGGATTAGCACGCCGTTCCGGACTCCCGTTAGCCGACGTTGACGAACGGACTGATCGCGTCACGCGCGAACTGCTCCACGTTCGTGGTCGGGTTCCCGTCGGGGTAACTCACCGTCGCCAGAATGTTTCCGCCCGCGTCCGCGAAGTCCCCATCGGCGCGCCCCTGATGCGTCGTCGACGTCACCAGGATGATGCCCGTCGTGCCGGCCTCCTGCGCCAACGGCACCGAGAACTGCGCGTTCTGCACCGTGCTGTTCGCCTTGTCCTCCACGATGATTCTGTTGTCCGGGAAGCCGAGCAACAGCAGCATCTTCCGCATCTGCCCGGCTTCGGTGTTGCCGTTCTGCGGGTTGCCTCCGGTCACGATGACCGGCGACTGCGGGAAGGCCTGCGCGACCGTCAGGCCGGTCATCACCCGTCGGCGCAGAATCGCGCGCATCGTGCCGTCGGGGTTGAGGCCGTATCCCAGAATGACGATCGCCGGCTTCGTGAAGTCTTTAGACGCCGCCTCAGGCTCAGCCTGCACAACCGCTGGCGACATCCCGCCCAACGTCGCAGCGACGGCAAGCGCTATCGCGCCGGCAGCGGTTTTCCATCGGCGTCGCACGCGTCCTCCGCAACGGTTGGGACTGATGAGGTTCATGTTAATGCCGGTGTAATCGCGTCAACGGTGTCTAGTGTTACGGAGCGTGCAATTGCGGCAACTTGCATTTCGACACTGGTGCGGCGAGGTAACGTCCGCGTAGGACACAGCCCGGGCATAGAAAGGGGAGTAAGGGTGAAGATCAAGAAGCTTGTGGCGCCCGTTGGCATCGCCGCGGTCGCGGTCGGCATGGCTGGCGCTACGGCGGTTCCCGCCTCGGCGGCCAACAACATCAAGCCGTTCGGTACGCAGGAGACGCTGAATGACTACGGCACCGGCGCTCCGATGATCGGTTACACGGTGATGGCGCTTTCCCCGAGCTCCGACCCCGTGCCCCACAACGGCCAGTTGTATGCAGCCACCGTGAAGGTCGAAGGGCTGGGCGGTTGGGCCACTCCGTTGGTCCCGCTGTTCAATGCCCGCGCTGAGAACGGGGCGAACTACCGTGTGATCGGTGGGATCGGCGTGCCGTCGGCACCGCCTGGTGGCTCGACGACCGGCACGCTCTACTTCGATGTCGTGGGCGACCCGCCGAACAGCGTCGTCTACAACGACGGAGTTCAGGATCTTCTGGTTTGGGTGCCCGGTCCTCTCGAGGGCGGTACCAATACCTCTGGCAGCGGCGCCCCCAATGCCCCAGGAGAGTCGACCGAGATCATCGGCGGGCTACCTGCTGAAGGCGCTGCAGAAGCACCCCCGCCTGAAGCCGCCCCCGAGGTCATCGCGCCGCCGCCCTTCCAGCTCACCGAACCGGAGGTGGCTGAGCCAGGGTTCAATGCAGTTCCCGGCGGGCATCGCTGATTGTTCTGTCACCTACGGACGATCACGTAATCGACGTAAGCCGTCCGACGGGAGCCGTTTAAAGATCCGAGGCTCCCCGTGGATGCCGTACCGCTTGCCGTTCCAGTCCACCTGAGAGTGAGCACCGAGGACACTCGGGTAGCCGACCAGGCGTAGCCGGTACTTGCTCTCGGTCTCGAAGCCGACCGACGCACCTCTGTCGATGTCATCGGCTGGACCACGTCTACAACGACGGCGTTCAGGACCTACTCGCCTGAGTGCTGTAGGCCAGCGCCGACAAGCGCCGTCGAAGACCCTCGACACGGGCGTCGTCGACGGGGCCGACATCGCGCGCCGCCGCCACGGCAGTGATCGCGTCGACGATGTCTTCGTTGCCCGGCGGCCGGGATCACCTTGATCGCCTTGCGCGGGCGATCGACGACGACCACAACGCCGACGCCGTCACGCCAATCACGCTGAGCGCGTACAACTTCGGCGCCGTCAACACCGCAAACCCCAACGCCACCGCCGCCACCACCAACCCCGGAAACGCCAACGGGTTCGGCCCCGGCCTCAGCGACAGTGCGGCACTGCGGGCGAGCGCTGGCAATCGCATCATGGCCCGGCTAGCGCCGGGCGAAGTCCGGCGCGTGCTGGGGCAGCAGGCCGACGCCGATGATGTAGGCGGGAACAGCCGTCAGTTGAGGAACACGCTGGAGCAGCTTCAGCAGTGCCGCAGGCGGCCTCGCCGCCTCGTGGCCTTGCAGAACGGATGCCAGCAGGACGCGATGCAGGACGCGTTGCAGAGTCTGCGTAGCAACAGTTGGCACTATGCGGCGCCGACGCACCGCGGCCAGCTGCTTGGTTGTGAGCTGATGTGTGCGGAGGGGTTCCGCCAGCAAGCCGGCGGTGGCGACGGCGTCTGCGATGGCCAGATTGATGCCGACACCTCCGACGGGTGACATGGCGTGTGCGGCATCGCCGATGCAGAGCACGCCGTTGTCGTGCCAGCGGCGCAGGCGGTCGAGCCGGACGTCGAGGAGCTTGACGTCGTCCCACGTCGTAATGGCAGCGGGCGACGATTCGGGGATCAACTCTGCGAGTTCGCGTTGAAACGACTCGAGCCCGCGTGCCCGCAATTCCGCGTCGCTTCCCTTGGGAATCAGGTATGCGATCTGGAAGTAGTCCTCGCGAGGGATCATGACCACCGCCCGCCCAGGCATGGTGCGGGGGATCAACGAGAACTGCCCACTTTCCCCGCGGGGCAGCCGAAACCACCACACATCGAACGGCACTGGGTAATCCCGGATGGGGAGCCCGGAGTCACGGCGGACAACCGACGTGCGCCCATCACAGCCCACTGTCAGGTCGGTTCGAAGTTCGCCGGGGCCGTCCGGGCCCGTGTAGCGCACGCCGGTGACCTTGTCTCCGTCGCGCAGCAGGCCGGTGACTTCGGATTGCATCCGCAGCGTGAAGCTGGGCTCGTCCTGAGCGGCATCGGCGATCAGGTCGAGTAGATCCCATTGCGGCACCATTGCCACATACGGATGTGGTTGGTGGAGGCGGCGGAAGTCGACCATGGTGTACAGCTGGCCGTCGACGCCGAACTCGCCCTTCTCGACGACGCTGTGTGGCAGGCGGTCGAACCGCTCGAACAGGCCCAGCTCGTCGAGCAGGCGCAAGGTGACCGGGTGCACGGTGTCGCCGCGGAAGTCGCGCAGGAAGTCGGCGTGCTTCTCCAACACGGTCACGTCGACGCCGGCGCGCGCCAACATCAATCCGAGAAACAGTCCCGCCGGGCCGCCCCCGACGATTGCGCATGTCGTCGTGTCACTCATGTGTCCCTCACTGAGTCAAGGCTAGTCAACGTGAACCGTGTGGCCGGCCGACTCCAGTGCGGCAATGGCATCGGTGTATCGATCAGTCTTCATGAAGACATAGTCGGTGTCATAGGTCGACACCGCGAAGATCGGGATGCCTGCGCGGGCCAGGGGCTCGGCGATCGCGCTGAGAATACCGGTCAGCGAGAAGTCCAGTTGACCCTCGACGACCAAACCCGACCAACCTCGTTCGACTGTTGCTTCGGCAGGAGCCAGGTCTTCAGTGCACACGACAGATAGCTCCTCTGACGTCCGGGTGACGTTATAGAAGTCCCCGCCGTTGGTTGGGAGTGACAGCTCGCGTGTCGGGTCCAAGCGGCACACCGCATATCGCTTCGGCAGTGGGCGCAGGTGTACGCACGGGGATGTGTGGGTCATGGCGGTGGCTCCCATTTGTTGACACCGGTGTCGTAGACGTTAGAGCCATACCGGTCGCGCCCAAAGTCGTAGCACCCTCCGGCATCGACTGCGGCCCGCGTCAACATCTGTTGACGCTCCCCAGTCGGAGAGTGTTCTGCCGCCGCTAGGCCAACGCTGTCAGGCCGTTGCAGTATCGGGCGACGTCGATCTCGGTGTCGCTGAACGCGCTTTGGACGACGTAACCGACGACTGCGGCTGCGATCGCCTGAGCCGCTGCCTCCGACTTTGCGCGCGTTGTCCATCGACGTGCGGCGTGTCGATATGACTCCAATTGGCGCGCAAAGCTTTCGGTGATGATCGCCTTGGTTTGTGGTCGCGCCTGGGCGTGCGCCCATCCCTGGATCGCCAGCGTGAACAAGTCGACGCCTTCGGTGTGGCGGCGGAAGCGCCGCAGGGTGTCGAGCAGCAGCCGCAGATACCCCGCGGCAGTCGTGACCTTCTCGTTCGAGCCCACCTCCGCGATGAGCGCCTCGAACTGAAGCATCGATCCCGAGATCGCCGCGCGGAGCATGTCGTCCTTGGACGGAAAGTAGCGGTACATCAGGCCAGCGGAGACGCCCGCCTCCTCACGAACCTGCTCCATCGACGT
Organism: uncultured Actinomycetota bacterium; assembly: GCA_963698965.1. Lineage (GTDB taxonomy): Bacteria > Actinomycetota > Actinomycetes > Mycobacteriales > Mycobacteriaceae > Mycobacterium. The sequence continues at coordinate 136,247 of CAVOSY010000025.1, read as the reverse complement.
GCCCTCCACGCCGAGGCGGGTGAAGCAGCGTCGCGCCGCGTCGACGAACCGCTCCTCTTGGGCTCTCGCACGGCGGCGAACCATGGCTGGGCTTCGAGGCGGTGCGCGGATTGGACGGCCTCGGCGACGACGTCCTGATGATCCCGTTGTTCGGGCACACCCACGGCCACTGCGGCATCGCCGTCAACACCGACGATGGATGGCTGCTCGACGCCGGCGACGCCTACTTCGACGCACGCGAGATCAAACTCCCCGAACGCAAATGCGGACCCATCCCCGCGCTGTTCCAAATGATGGTGACGACCGAACGCGACAAGCGTCGCGTCAATCAGGACCGGCTGCGCGCACTGCACGCCGACCACCCGGAGGTCGAAATCTTCTGCGGCCACAACCCGTTCGAGTACCTCGATCTCGTCGAGAAATCCGGTGGCACCCCGCGGGGCATCTCGCCAACCCACCGCCCGGCGAGCGCGGGGCGGCGGTGACTCCGATGGACCACAAGAACACCACCGCATTGATCACCGGCGCCAGTTCGGGCCTAGGGGAGCAGTTCGCCCGACGGCTCGCTGAACGCGGTGCCAACCTGATTCTGGTCGCGCGGCGGAAGGATCGGCTGGACGAACTCGCGGACAAGCTGTGTGCCGAGTTCGGCGTGAACGTCGCGGTCTACGACCACGATCTGTCGGCGTCCAGGGCCGGCACTGCCCTCGCCGAGCGTATCGCCGCAGACGGGCTCGCCGTCGACACCCTCATCAACAACGCAGGAATGGGGACCCACGGCGACTTCGCATCGCAGGATCCCGACGCGCTTGTCGACGAGATCCAACTCAACGTCGCCAGCCTGGTCGACCTGACGCGCGCCCTGCTGCCACAGATGCTCGAACGCCGCAGGGGCGCGTTGGTGAACATCGCCAGCACGAGCGCCTATCAGCCGACTCCGTCGATGGCCGGCTATGGCGCAAGCAAGGCGTTCGTGCTCAGCTTCACCGAAGCCATCGCCTACGAAACCCGCCGCAGCGGTCTGAAGGTGGTGGCGGTGTCACCGGGACCGATGCGCACCGAGTTCTTCGACAAGCTCGGCACCACCCGTCCCGGCGTCGGCCGCTGGCAGACCCCCGACCAAGTCGTCGATTTCACGCTGCGAACCCTCGACCGGCGCCGGCCACCGCCGAGCGTCATCTCCGGAGCACTGAACGCCGTTCCCATCGCCGCTGCCCGATTCACCCCCCGCCGACTCGTCCTCGCCATCACCGGCCGAGCAATAGGAGCCTGAAATGACCCTCAAGACCAGACTGCGCCGCACCGACCCGACGGGCGCCGAACCGCAACCACCGATGACACTGCCCGACGGGCACTGGATCGGTTTCGACTACCCAGGCCGCATTGCCCCGCTGACCCGACGCGAGCTACGACCGTGGCACCGCCTGTTCCTGGCAGGCATCCGACTGGGTGCAAAGGACACCTACGACTACACCTGCTTTCTGGTGACAGCCCGGCTGGGCCGGGTGTTCCCGTTGCACACGCTGTTCTTCTCCCGAACTACTCCAGCACGGGCGTATCCCGCAGGCCGACAGCGAGCGGATCGTCATCCGCGTCGCGTGGCGGATGGGGTGCCAGTACGAATTTGCGCACCACACCCGGATGGCGCTCGAGCTCGGCGTGCCGCGCTCCGAGATCGAGACCTTGACCCACGAAGACGACGACGGCTGGTCGGAACGCACTCGCGCGCTCATGACGGCCGCCGACGAACTGCTGGCCACCAAGAACCTGTCGCCGCTGACGTTCGAGCGGCTCCGTTGCGAACTCGACCAGAACCAGATCCTGGAGTTCTCGATGCTGGTAGGCCACTACGTGATGGCGGGGATGATGCTCGGCGTCGCGGGTGTCCAGATCGAGCCGGCCTTCGAGCTCGGCGTCCACGCCTCGGGAGGCGCCGACCGCGCGATGCGCCGATGATGGCGGTATGACCCGAGACGAGATCACTCAGCAGATCATCGCGGCCCGGCTGGCCAAGGGCCTGACCTGGCAGGAGCTCGCCGACGCCATCGACAAACCCGTCGTCTGGACCACGGCGGCACTGCTCGGCCAGCACCCCATCCCGACCGAGGCGGGCAAAAAGCTCGTCGAAGTCCTCGGCCTCGACGAGTCAGTCGTGTCCGTGCTCGCCGCTGTCCCGATGCGCGGTGGCCTCCCCACTGCGGTGCCGACCGACCCGACCATCTACCGCTTTTATGAAGCCCTCCAGGTCTACGGCCCCGCCATCAAGGAGCTGATCCACGAACAGTTCGGCGACGGCATCATGAGCGCAATCAACTTCAGCGTCAATCTCGAGAAGAAGCCGCACCCGGCAGGCGACCGCGTCGTGGTCACCTTCGACGGGAAGTTCCTGCCCTACGACTGGACGGCCGCCGAGGCCTGACACCTGTCGAGTGAACCGCTGAATTCGCCGGGGCAACAAGACCATTACGAATCCGCACAGGTTGGACGTGTTGCGCGGACCGCGACGCGGACTGGCTAGGATATGAGACGTCACGGCCCTCGCCGAACCAAAATGGAGAACAGTTGACGTCTACTCGTCGTGTCCAGCGTGCCTGCCTGGCGGTCGTGCTCGCCGTTCTCGCGGTGTTCGGCGGCGTCGTCCTGTCGACCACTCCTGACTGCGGCGACCACTGCCAGACGCTGACCGCTGCTCCCGTACCGCAGGTGGCTCCGCGGCCGTCGCCGATCGTCCCCGCGTCACTCGCGATCCTGCCCCCGGCCGGTGCGACGGATGTGAGCCCGACCGCGCGCATCCTCGTCACCGCCAACATCGGGACCCTCGACACCGTGGCGCTCGTCAACGACGCCGGCAAGGCCATCCCAGGCGTCATGACCCCCGACGCGAAGACCTGGAAGCCGACCAGCCAGCTCGGTTACGGGCGCACTTACACCCTGACGATCGCCGCCCGCGGGCCCGGCGGCATGCCGTCGCGGCAGACGTCCAGCTTCTCCACGCTGACACCGAGCAATCAGACCGAGGTCTATCTCGAGACCACCGCGGGTGGGCTGCTGCAGGGCGGCGCGACGTACGGCGTCGGCGCCGTGGTCGTCGCGAAGTTCGACGAGCCGATCGCCAACAAGGCCAACGCCGAACGCCACCTCGTCGTCACCACGAACCCGCCGGTGCTCGGGTCGTGGAACTGGATCGACGACCAGACCGCCCACTGGCGGCCCGAGAAGTACTACGCGCCCGGCACCTCAGTCGACGTCACGGCCAGCCTCTACGGCGTCCCGGTCGGCGACGGGCTCTACGGCCAAGAGGACGAGCACGTGGCGTTCAAGATCGGCGACTCCCATGTCTCGATCGCCGACGACAGCACCAAACAAGTCAGCGTCTTCGAAAACGGCAAGCTGGTCCGCACCATGCCGACGTCGATGGGGATGGGCGGCACCGAAACAATCGGGGGCACCACGCTGAGCTTCTGGACCCCGCCGGGTGTGTACACCGTCATGGACAAGGCCAACCCGGTGATCATGGACTCGTCCACCTTCGGGCTGCCGATCAACTCCCGCCTCGGATATCGCGAGACCATCCCGTGGGCCACCCGCATCAGCATGGACGGCATTTACCTGCACCAGCTCAACGCGACGGTGTGGGCGCAGGGCAACACCGACACCAGCCACGGCTGCCTGAACCTCAACGGCGAGAACGCCAGATGGTTCTTCGACTTCTCCGTGCCCGGCGATGTCGTCGAGGTGCACAACACCGGCGGCCCGCCGTTGAAAGTGTCGCAGAACGGCGACTGGACGGTGCCGTGGGCCGAGTGGCGTAAGGGCAGCGCTCTGTCCTGACGAAGACTTGGTGCCGCCAATCCTCGTAATCCCCGCACTACTGGAGGAAGGTGGAGGTATGACCGCGCCTCCTCGACCGCCGGGAAGTGCCACAGCTGCCCGACCCTTGTTCGGTTAAATGTGGCGATCCACGATCAGCTCCTCGCCGCGGTTGACGGCCGGCGAGGGGTAGAGGCCGCCGACCGGCTGTGCGAGGCCTGTGTGGTGCTTTTCGATATCGACGCCGCCGCGATCTCCCTGGTGTTCGACGGCGCCACCAGCGGAACGCTCGGATCCAGCGGCGAACCCGCCCGCATATACGACGAGCTCCAGTTCACCCTCGGTGAGGGCCCCTGCCTGGATTCCATCACGTTCAAGGGCCCGATCCTCGTCGCCGACCTTGCGGACCCCGACGACGCCCGCTGGCCCATCTACGGCCCCGCCATGCTCTCTCATCGGATCCGCGGCGTGTTCGCCATGCCGGTCCTCGTCGCCGGTGAACATATCGGCGCCCTCGACTTCTTCCGCGCCCAACCGGGCGACCTCGGAGAGGACAATCTCGCCGGCGCCATCGCCGCCGCCGAACTCGCCGGCGTCCCCTTGCTCGATCTCATGAACGACGACCTCCAGGCGGCCGTCAACGACCCGGGGAGCGACGCCTGGCCCGAACTTCAGGCGCTGTCCCGCGCGGAGGTCAGCCAGGCGACCGGCATGCTGGTCGCCCAACTCGGCGTCGAACCCGCCGAGGCCCTGGTGCGTCTGCGCGCCCACGCCTACGCCACCGGCCTCAGCTCGACCGACGTCGCCCGCGACATCCTCGACCGACGCCTGAGGCTGGAGGCCGACTGATGCAGGCCGTACGGAACCCAGGACGGAGTGCGAGATGACCGAAGCCCCTCGTGAAACCCGTGTACTGGAGGCGGTCGTGATGCTCGTCGACAGCTTGCTCGACGACTTCGACGTCGTGGATCTGCTGACCGAACTCACCGAGCGCTGCGCCCAGCTGCTCGATGTCGACTCGGCAGGACTCTTGCTCGCCGATCCGCTCGAGCAACTCCGTGTGCTCGCGGCAACGACCGAGGAAACCCGCAACTTGGAGCTCTTCCAACTACAGGCCGACGAAGGTCCTTGTGTGGACTGCTATTTCAGCGGTGAGCCGGTGTCCGTCGCCGACCTCAACGCCGAAACCGACCGCTGGCCGCGGTTCGTTCCCGCCGCGCTGGACGCCGGCTTCACCTCGGTACACGCCGTGCCCATGCGCGCGGCCGGCATCGTTCTTGGCGCGCTCGGCCTGTTCGGCACCCGGCCCGGCGCACTCAACGACGCCGATCGGCTCGTCGGCCAAACCCTGGCCCACATCGCGTCGGTCGCGATACTGCAAGAACGCCCGCCCACGCCCTCGACCGTGATGCAGCAGCTGCGCAAGGCGCTGACCAGCCGCGTCCACGTCGAACAGGCAAAAGGCTTCCTGCGCGAAAGCCTCGACGTCTCCGTCGAACAGGCCTTCCAGCTGCTGCGCGGCTACTCCCGCACCCACCGCGAGCACCTGACCGAGGTGTCGCGAAGGCTCATGACCGACCGTAATTCCCGCCCCGTGCTGTTGGCCTCGATAGCCGAATTCGCTTCGGCGCCACCACCTTAGGAGCGTTGCCGGGCACGAGCTCGCCGCACCGCCTCCTCCACCAGCCGTTCGGCGACAACGCGCAGCTTCGTGTTCTCGGCCTGGCTGATCTTCGTCAGCCGATCGAACGCCTCGTCGGCGCTGACGCCCGTACGGGCGCGGATGATCCCGATCGCCTGATCGATCACATTCCGGCTCACCAGCGCCTGCTGCAGCCGCGAGGTGCGGTCGCGAGCGTCGGCCAACAACCGCGCGTTGCAGACCGAAACCGCCGCCGGACCCGCGAACTGCGTTGCCAGCTGCACCGCATGTTCGGCGAACGCGTCGCGGTGGTGGGAATAGGCGTTGATCGCGCCGATCACCTGATCCGCGACCGTCAGCGGCATCGACAAGGCCGAGTGCACACCCAGCCGTGCCACCCGACCACCGAAGCGCGGCCAACGATCGTCGCTTCCCAGCGATCCGCTGACGACCGGGCGCCGCAACTGCATGCACGTGATGCACGGTCCCTCGTGGAGTTCGTGGTACTGGACCGTGTCGATCTCGTGGACGAAATCGGCAGTCACCGCCCACGCCTGGATTTGCGGTGTCCCTGCCGAGGATCCGGCCATGGTGACACCGGCACCGTCGACGCCGGGGATGGCCTGCGCCGCGAATTGCGCGACGTCATGGAGCACATCGACCACGCCGCGGGCGCCCGCGACGATGCCTGCGACCCCGCTCAACGCGGTATTCAGGTCGACGTCATCGGCCTGGAGCTGCGCACGCGACAGTTCCGGTTCCGCTGGCGTCGAGCGGCCGGCCTGCGCGTTGTAATCGGCCATGGTAAGCGACAAATTACTCGCCGCACGGCAGGATTACGCCGATTCAGCTGACGAGCGTCAACGCGTGGGCGCGCCGCAGTTTCCCCGACGGGGTCTTCGGGATCATGCCCGGTTGGAGCACGACGACGTTGCGGGGACGGACATCGACCTCGGCGAACACCTCGTGCGCCACCTGGCGTTCGATACGGCGTACCTGGGCCGGGTCCTGATACTCCTTGGATTCCACCGCCACGGCGAACGTCTCCCGCGAGTGCCCGGCGTCGAGCCGCACCGCCACCGAACAGCCCGGCCTCACGCCCGCGACGCGGGCGGCGGCGCGCTCGATGTCCGTCGGGTAGATGTTGCGGCCGGCCATGATGATCACGTCCTTGAGCCGACCGCACACCACCACGTTGCCTGTTTCGGTGAGATAGCCCAGGTCACCGGTGTCATACCAGCCCAACTCGTCCTGCGCGGGGAGAAATCCGCCCTCCGTGGTGTAGCCCCTGGTCACCGGTTCACCGCGCACCTCGAGGACGCCGACGCCGCGCGGCGGCAGCACGCACCCGTCCTCGTCGATGACGCGCAGCTCAAGGCCGTTCAGCGGCCGGCCGAGCGATACCAGCCGCCGGGTGTGTCCTTTGTTCGCCGGGACGGCGCGGTGCAGGACGGCCAGCAGGTCGGCGTCCACCTCGTCGACGACCATCCCGCCACCGCACTCAGAGAACGAAACCGCCACCGTCGTCTCCGCCATGCCGTAGGCCGGGATGATCGCCTCGGGCCGCAGCCCGAACGGCTTCCCGGCATCGCAGAGATCCTCGACGTCCAGTGGGTCGACCTGCTCGGCGCCGGACAACGCCCACCGCAGCGACGACAGGTCGAACTGGCCAGGTGTGGCCTGTCTGCGCAATCGCTTGGCGAACAAGTTGTAGGCGAAGTTCGGCGCGGCCGTCATGGTGCCCTTGTATTTGTCAATCAGCCTGGCCCACAACAACGTATCGCGCAGGAAGTCCATCGGCGTGATCTTGACGAGCTCGGCACCGTAGTACATCGGCACGGTGAGATACCCCGTCATGCCCATGTCGTGGAAGCAGGGCAACCAGCTCACGATCACGTCGGTGTCGACGTCGAAGTTGCAGCCGACGATCATCGCCTCGGCGTTGGCGACGAAGTTGCGGTGGCTGATCTGGACGGCTTTGGGCGAACCAGTGGACCCGGACGTCAACTGCATGAGCGCCACGTCGTCCTCGTCGGTGTCTACGGGGTCGATCGGTCGGCCGGCGAGCAGCTCCTTGATGGTCAGCACCCGCATCCCCAGCTCAGCGAGCAGGGGCGCGGCAGGCATGAACGGATCCGACACGACGACCGCAGCGGCGTCGATCATGTTGATGACGCCGGTGGTCTCCTCGGCCCAGCGCTGCAGATCGGTCCGCGGGGTGGGCTGGTGCAGCATGGTCAAACTGGCGCCGCGCATCCAAATGCCCTGCGCGGTCGGCGCGATCTCGACAGGGGCGCCTGCCAGCACCGCCACCGCGTCACCATGTCCGACGCCGGAGGCGGCCAGGCCACCCGCGACGTGACGGGCCCGCTGATGCACCTCGGCCCACGTGTGACGGATTGGGAAGTCGGGTTCGCCGGTGACCATGCCTTTGAAGCTGCACCGGGCGTTGAAGTACATCGTCTCGGTAAATTGGCTCACGACAATCCCTTTGGCTCGGACGCGTTGGCGCCGCGAATCTGTTGTGCACTGATGGAGCCGCTGAGGTACGACCATCGCCCGCCCCTGCTGGGGCCGACGGTGACTGCAGAAGAGCCTCTCTTGTTCACCTCAGATGATCCCGTCACTCCGGTCGAAGCGAGGAGCCGCGCGTTTCAGACGCCCTGACTGTACAGACTCTCCCGTGGCCGACCAGGGCAGCACGCCGCTGTCGGTGCAGGTTGTGACACTTCCGTTAGTTTCAGCTGGCACGAAAACCCACCCCCTACGTCCAACCGTCAATGTCGGCTGACGTCGGGGTTCGCACCCGCTCGGCGGGGATTCAGATCGCCGCCGTGACGTTTCCGTGGGGCTGTGGAGTCAACCCGGTCCGACCGTACCGTGTCTGCGGGACGTTCGGCTCATTTCCACGCCGACCTCCATGAGCGTTGATGGCGCCACGCTGAGCTTCCCAGACACCACCGGGTCTCCACACCGTGATGGACAAGGCCAATCCGTGATCATGGACGCCTCGGCCTTCGGCTGCCGACCGACTGTCCCACGCGGGCGGCGTGCCCGTCGGCGGATCGGCGAGACACGCGGGGCCACAGCTGATTTCGTTCCAGCACGGAGAATTGGCGGTCGACGTGTCTGTTGCGGGAACCGACCGGCGTAGACTAGCTCGTATCGGCGGTATGTCGCACGCGACCATCTGAGATTGTGTCGTCGCCGATTCGATTGAAATGGGCCAATTCGAGGTTCAGACGGGATTGTGCCGATGGCACTGCGCGAAAGACGTGGCGCTTCCAACCGCCGCCCGTCAGGTCCCGAGAACGGACCGCGGCTGCGTTTGAAGCGAAAAGCGGCCATGACCGGGTATGTCGACGGGGCATGGTGGCCGCGCGATGACGATCTGACAACAGAGCTTCCCGATCTGCTGGCGGTGCTGTCGGTGCGGCTCGGCGCTGTGGCACGCGTGACGTACAACCTGGCCGAGTGGGCGGAAGCGCCCCGGAAGGTTCCGATTGGCGGACGAATTATCCGACTCGACGGTTACCACCGCCAGCCGCCCAACACGCTCGGAGTTCTTGACGCTTACGGCAATAAAATTGTCCTGCTGGTCGTGCCGGTGCACACCGAACCCGACCATGCATACACCATCATGACGTCCGCCGCCGTTACCGATGACGCGTCCAGTGTCGACACCCTGCTCTCATAAGGAGCCGGTGGCTTCCTTGGCAGCGGCACCCGCTTACGACGACCACCAGGTAGGAAACAACAAATGCCCAATAATGACCGATCTTTCGAGCCGTTCGACAGCTTTGGTGTCGACGACATCGAGCTGAAACGACAAGTCGCATCGGATAAATGAAACGTCCGGCCATGCACGAGAATTGTCCGAGAACTGATGGTCACCAGGCTGTCCGTCGCTGACGCGGCGGCGCTGCGCTCTCAAACATCTGCCACGCCGGCGCATACGGTCGCCGTGATCATCCTCCACGCGTCCAATCACTTGAGCCACGCCCGGCTCCATCGGCTGGTGGCCTCGTCGCTACCACAATTGGCGCGCTTCCGCAGTCGACTGGTGGGCAAGCCTCTGGGCATCGGCCAGCCGGTCTGGGCGGAGATCGACGACTACGACCCCACACCACACATCCAGTGCGCGTCGGTGCCCGCACCTGGGGGAAGGCGCGAACTAGCCGATCTAGTCACCCAACTGAGCGCTCAACCACAGGATTGGCGACGATCGCTGTGGAAAGCGTGGACCATCGACGGTCTGGCGGGCCGCCGTTGGGCGATTGCGGTGAAGATGTCGCCGGTATTGACCGACGGAGGCCACGGTGTCTCCTCCGTGTGCAAGCGCATGTTCACCAGCGGGCCGAACGAATCGGCAGAGGTACTTCCGATGGAGGCCAGCCTGGGCCGGATGCCCTCGCTGGGTGAGCTGGTCACCGACGCAGTGAGTGAGATCATCGAGAACAACATCACGGGCGTTTGGCTGGTCGCCGAAGCGGTGACGGGTGGGCTGCAAGCGATGCGCCTTCGTCCGCGTGGTCCTCACGGTCCGCCCGTGGATCCGCAGGCCACGCCGTCGATGAGCGGACCGGTGCCGCGGACCGTGTTCAACGCACCACTGACCGAACGGCGGTCGATGGCCTTCGCCTCGATCCCGCTGACCGACCTGAAGACGGTCAGCGACGCTTTCGGCGGCAGCACCGCGAACGTCTTCCTCGCCGCCTGCACACTGTCCGCGCGCTCCTGGCTGCAGCGGTATGACGTCGTTCCCGACGATCCATTGGTGATGCAAGTCCCGTTGTCGTTGCCGGCCGGGGATCCGGCAAAGGCGGGAAAGTCGTTGACAACCGGCCACGTTCGCATACCGGTTCAGCTCGCTGATCCGGTCCAGGTGCTCACCAACCTCCATACCGCCGCCGAACGGCTGAATATCGCCCACCACTTCAGCGACGAAAAGATAGATCCGCCAGCGGATCCCGTGACCGTCCTGTCACTTCTCCCGCCCGTGGTCGCGCACGCCGGAATGAAGGTCTACACCGAACTGGGCTTGCCTCGATGGCGCTCCCTGAGCTGTCACGGGAGTGTCTCGTTTACCTCAGGTGGGCCTGCGCCCGCGTACTGCGCAGGCGCGGAGGTCATTGGTATGCACATCGCTGAGCCGCTGGTGGACGGCTGCGGGTTGAACATCACGGTCACCTCACATGCCGACGTGATGGATCTATGCCTATGCGCCTGCCCCGACAACGTGCCCCAGGTCGATGAGATCGCAACGGGGATCGTCGAAGCCGTCGATACTCTGCTAGCGGCGGCGGCGGAATCACCGCGCGGCAAGGGCAGGTCCGTCGTCACAGAGATCACGTCCCATGCAACAAAGCATCCGCGCGGGTGATGCTGACGGGCACGTCTGCTAACGCCGTAGCCGCCGCGCCAACCCCGACGCGCGTATCGCCCGTCGCTCGATCGCTGCCCGCAGCGCCGCCTCCGATCCCACCACCCGCACCCGCTCCTTCGCACGAGTCACCGCGGTGTAGAACAGTTCCCGCGTCAGCAGCCGCGACTCCTCCTGCGGCAGTAGCACCGTCACCTCGTCGGCCTGGCTGCCCTGGCTCTTGTGGATCGTCATCGCATGCATCGTCTCGACATCGGCAAGCCGACTCGTCGCGAACGTCGCATCTCCGATGACCACCCGGAGCGCGCCGTCGCGCACCACCGTCACGCCCGTATCCCCGTTGTACAGGCCCAGTCCATAGTCATTCGCCGTCGCCAACACCGGCCGCCCCGCATACCACGACGACCAGATCGGCTCGCCCGTCTCCTCCGTCAGCCACCGCTCGACCTGCCGGTTCCAATACGCAACCCCGAACGGGCCCCGTCGATGCGCACACAGCAACCGGTGGTCGTCAAGCACCTGCAGCGCCGCCCGTTCGTCACCCAGCACCGCCGCCGTCCGCAGCGCAACAGCATGCCGTACAAGCACATTGCGCAACCTCTCCCGCGGATCGTCGGTGTCGATCCATTCGATGTGCTCGCCCCCGGCCCGCAGCACCTCGACCGCCTTGTCCGCATCACCCACCCTGATCGCGGTCGCCAACGTGCCGATCGACTTCCCGAACCGGTGCGACGTTTTCAGCGCCGCGATCCTCCCCTCGCCCAGTCCGTCCACCAGATCCGCGAGCACCGCGCCCGCCTCCACCGATGCCAGCTGATCCGGGTCGCCGACCAACACCAGCCGAGTCTCCGGCCGCACGGCCTCCAACAGCCTGGCCATCATCGTCAACGACACCATCGACGTTTCATCCACCACGATCACGTCATGCGGCAACCGATTACCGCGATGGTGCCGGAACCGCGCCGACGTGTCCGGCCTGCTGCCCAACAGCCTGTGCAACGTCGTCGCATGCAGGCCTGCGAGCGCTTCTTGATCCGACGGCGCCAGCTTGCCAACCTCCAGCTGCACCGCCTCCTGCAGCCGCGCGGCCGCCTTGCCCGTAGGCGCCGCCAGCGCGATCCGCAGACGCCTGCCGCTGGCAAGCAAGGCCAGCAGCCTCGCCACCGTGGTCGTCTTGCCTGTTCCCGGACCACCGGTCAAGACCGTGAGCCCTTGCGACAGCGCGACCTTCGCGGCGGCGCGTTGTTCCTCGAATCCCGTGGGAAACAGCCGGTCGATGTCGGGCGACACCTGCGCCGGCCTGGCCTTGACCATCGCGAGGATGTCGTCGCAGACCTGCTGCTCTTCCAGCCAATACCGGTCCAGGTACAGCAGATCGCCGTTCAGCCGCAGGATCGGCGGATCGGCCAGCAGCGGGCTGGCCCTTACGGCGTCGGCCAGATCCTCGAGCTCAGCTGAATTCAGGTCGACACAAACGGACCCGCCACGCAACGCCCGCACCACGAACGCGACAGCCAACGCCACGCGCTCGTCGGTCTCTTCGCGTAGCGCGGTGAGCCGTTGTCCCACATGCACATCGGCCGGCTCGAACAATCCTGTGTCGTCGACCACGAGTTCGACCGTCACGCCGCCGCCCTCCTGCCGTCAAGCAGATCCGACAAGGCCACCACCAACGACGCCGGCGGCTGCCAACTGAACACTCCCGCCGGATGCCCGTCCACCACTGGCGTCTCCGCCCCGCACATGCCTCGCAGGAATAGATAGAGCACCCCGCCCAGATGCTTCGACGGGTCATAATCAGGCTGCCGCCACCGCAGGAATCGATGCAGCACAACGGAGTACAGCAGCGCCTGCAGCGGATAGTCGGAGTGCAGCATCGCCTCGATCATCCGCGGCCGGTCGTAGTCCGCCGACGTCAGCGGGCGGTCGCCGTCGCCGAGCCAGTTCGTCTTGTAGTCGACCACCAGGTAGCGCCCACCGACCCGTAACACCACGTCGACCGAGCCGCTCAGATATCCGCGCAAGGACTGGCTGCCCAACGCGTCGTCGGTCAACCGGTCTGCATAGCTCGCCAACACATCGTCGGAAGGCAGATGTTCGCGCAGCAGCTCGCCCACGTCGGCCAGCCGGATGTCGGGCGCCGCCGCGCGCACGTCTCCGCCCGCCAGCGGGAGCTCGAAGTCCATCTCCCGCAATCGATCCTGCAAGCCGATCCGGCGCAGCGTGACACCCTCCGCCAGCGGGCCCAACGGCGTGTCGTGCATCGGGACCATCGCCGCCGCCAACTCCGACGCCTCAACGTCCACAGGCCACCACACCGAATGCTCACGGATCTTCGACTCGAGTTCGGTGGCCAGATCGGGCGCGAACGGATCCGCCGTCTCCAGCACCGCGTGTACCAACGTGCCGAACTTCGCACCCGTCGGCAGATGCGCCATCGGCGACGGCACGTCCGGCCCCGAAGCCCGGGCGACGACAGGGATCTCGGCCACCTCGTCGTCCAGCTCGATGACTTCCGGCTCGCTGCTGACCCCGCTGGCCTCTGCGGCCCGGATCAGACCTGAGTACGACGTCCGCCGCCACGAAGTGTCGATCGCGCGGTGGAAGTGCCGCACCTCGAACTCGACTGCCTCGGCGCCGTCAGTGACCGCGGACGGCAGCGCCACCACCGACTCCTCGATCACCGGCCCACCCGCCGCCTCCCACTTCTGCAGCTGCGCCATCGCGTCGTCATCCGAGATCTTCGCGGGCACACAGCGATCGGGCACCGTCGACTGGCCCGGCTCGCGGCCACGCAGCAGGCGCGACAACCCACCGTTCGGCTCGTCGTAGGCCGGCGACCACCACGCCACCACCTGCGACTGCGCGCGCGTCATCGCGACGTAGGTCAACCGGCTGTCATCGCTGGCCTGCTCCTTGCGGCCCTGTACCGCGACGGCGTCGTAGTCGGCGCTGTCCTTCCCGCCGACGTGCAGGCATCTCGTATCGCCGTCATGGAACAGCACCAGCTCGCGTTCCTGGACGTTGCGGTTGAACGCAAACGGCAGATACACGACTGGGAACTGCAGGCCCTTGCTCACCCATACCGTCATGATCTGCACCGCCGTCGCGTCGCTGTCGAGCCGGCGATTGTGTTCCGTTGCGCCACTGCGTTCTTCGCGCTGCGTGCGCAGCCAGTCACGCAGCGCCGGCAGGTTGTAGTGCTCGCGGTGCGCGGCCTCCTGCAACAGCTGCGTCATATGCGCCATGTCGGTCATGTGCCGTTCGCCGTTCTGCCACGACAGCACCCGGTCGCCCATGCCGCTCAGCTGCGCGGCCTCGAAGATCGCCGCCACCCCGCGCTCCCGCGCGTGACCCGCCCACTCGCGCAGCGTCTCGGCTACGCGGTCGGTCAACGCATCGGAGCCCGAGGCCAATGTTTCGGCCGTCTCACCGAAGAACATCGTGGCTGCCGCGGCCCGCACCACGCCCGAACGATGTGGCTGGTCGAACGCCTCAAGCACCGCCAGCCAGTGCTCGGCCGCCTCGGAACCGAACACGTCCGAGTCGCCGGTGTACACCGACGGCACACCGGCGTCGCCGAGCGCGCGGTGACAGGCGCGGGCATCCTTGTGGCTCTCGACGATCACCGCGATGTCGCGGGCCTCGAGTTTTCTGCCACTGAAGGTGGCCTCGCCGGCCAGCAGCGCCTGGATGTCCGACGCGAGGTCCCGCGGAATGTGCGTGCGCAGGTCGTCGATGCTCAGGTTCTGAATGCCGCTGCGGCCGAATGTCTCCCGCTTGACCACCCGCAGCCGGAACGGGTCGCAGCTCGGTGCGCCGGCGAGCCTGCTGCCGCGGTGATACGCGTCGACGTCGTGCACCACGATCCTCGGGTCGCCGAGTTCGGCGCCGCGCAGCACCACCTGCAGTCGGTCGACGAGCGCGCCGTCGCTGCGCCAGTTGGTGCCGAGAGTCTGCTTGTCACCCGCGGTGTCCGCTGCCTTCAGATAGGTGACGATGTCGCCGCCGCGGAACGCGTAGATCGCCTGCTTCGGGTCGCCGATGAGGATCACCGTGGAGCGGCCGCTGAACGCCCGGTCGATGACCTGCCACTGCACGGGGTCGGTGTCCTGGAATTCGTCGACCATCACGATCGGCCAGCGGCGGTGCATTCGGACCTGCGCGGGGGAGTCGTCGGCCTTCAGCGCGTCGGCCAGCCGGGTCAGCAGGTCGTCGTAACCCAGGATGCCGAGCCGACGCTTGCGGGTGTTCAACTCGGCAAGAACATCTTTCGCGAACCCGACGCACACCTCCGCCCGGGTCTCCGGGTCGGGCTCGAGCGGCCGCAGCTCCGTCGACGGATGGTTCACCACCTCGCGGGCCAGCCTCAACGCGTCCTGGTAGGTGAGGACGGGATCATCGCGCTCCTGCCCGAAGTGGGCCAGGTACAGGTCGTCGACGATCTCGCTCGTCAGGTCGTCGAGGCTCTCGACCAGCGTGACACCGGCATCGCTGTCGCCGGCCACGCCAAGCGATTTCAGCACCACCTGGCAGAACTGGTGGGTCGTCGCGATCGTCGCGGCATCGAAGCTCGCCAACGCGTCACGCAGGTTGCGTTGCCTTGTCGTGCGTTGATCGGCCGACCCCTCCAGTAGATAAGCGACGACCTGGTTGTCGCCGGCCAGCGACGGGTCGTCGAAAGCCTTGAGCGCGTGCAGGATCTGATCGCGAACCCGCTCGCGCAGCTCCTGGCTCGCGGCGCGGCCGAACGTGATGAGCAGCATCTGGTCGAGCGTCGCCGCGCCCTCGGCGACGTACCGGGTCACCAATCCCGCCAACGCGAACGTCTTGCCGGTCCCGGCACTGGCCTCCAGAACCGTCGTCGATTTCGCGGCGGGTAGGGGGCCCAACAGGTCGAAACGGTCCATCACACCGGCCTTTCGGCGCGCAGCATCGGCAGCCACACCCGTTCGGAGTAGCGGTCGAGGCCCGCGTCGACGAGTTTCGACAGGTGAGCGCCGTGGCCCCAGGCACGCACGTGTGCGGGCGCCTGGTCCTCGGCGGGATAGCGCTCGCTGGACTTCCACCGATACCGCGCCGCCTGTTCGGGGACGTCGCCGGTATGACGCGCCACCGCCCACGCGTAGGACGTCTTGATGGGCAACGGAATCGGCTCTCGGCGTCCTGCGTCGTAGACCGCGACGAGCTCGCGGAGCACCTCGACCGCGTCCACGTCGGGACGGCCAAGCCCTTCCTCACGCGGCGTGGTGCCTTTCTTGGCCCGACCGATGCACACCGCGTGCCAGTCGATCACCGGATCACGGGCGATCATGGCCAGCAGGGGAATCCATGACTCGAGCAGGTGCTTGCCGTCGAGCTTCGAATAGGTCACCGACACCAGCCGGTCGTCGAACACCGGCGACACGGTGCCGGTCAATCGGCGACCGTCGCCGAGGTCGATGTCGACGTCGTACGCCTGCGGCTGCGGGTTGCGGCGACCCAGTGCGGCCGTGGCGAGCAGCGCGGCCTGCTCCGCGATCTCTGTCGCCTTGCGCCAGCCGAGCTGCCCCGGAGGCAGTGTGCCGCGGCACCACTCGGCCTCCCGCGCCTCCTTCGGGGTCATGCCGCGCAGCATGTCGTGGAGCATGCGGTCGCCGACGGTCCACTCGTCGAGCGCGCTGATATCGACGGGCATGGCGTCCTCGACACCGTCGACGTCCCACGGCAGCGTGTAGTCGAGCGCGCGGAAGAACCCCTTGACCGGGTCCTTGTAGAACGCGACGAGGTCTTCCAGTACGACGTCGTCGGCAGGCGCCTGCGGCAGCGGGCCGGAGATGAACGGCGGCTGATCCTTGCGCTCGCCGGTGCTGGCCTTGGCGGCCCGCAGCACGGTCGGGTCGAACGTGAACGGCTGGTCCGGTATCAGCTTGCCAGGGACGACATTGCGTATGTCGAAGGGCTGCAACGGGTGTTTGACGACGAGCCGGTCTCGGATCTTCTCGGTCGTCGTCATGTCCAGCGTGTCCAGCAGTTCGGCGAGCGGGACGGCCGGCGGCCGGTCCTGGCCCGAGTATTCGTTGGCGCCGGTGTAGGTGATGACGAGCTTCTCGGTGGCCGCGCCGATCGCGTCGAGCAGCAGTTGCCTGTCCTCGGAACGGATGTCGCGTTCCCCGGTCATCGGGTTGCGGGCCAGCACGTCGTCGCCGTCGACGATGCCCAACCGCGGGAACACGCCGTCGTCAAGGCCGACCAGGCACACCACCCGGTGCGGCACCGAGCGCATCGGCACCATGGTGCACACCGTCAACGTGCCGGTGCGGAAGTTGGCCCGTGTCGGCCGGCCGGCTAGATGGCGGCCGAGCAGTGCGCGAATATCGGGCAGCCGCATGATGGTGCCGTCGCGAGGGCCTGCCGTCGCGAGCACGTCGGCGAACTCGCGTTGCATCTGGCTCGTCTGCCACGCGTCGTTGTCGTCGACGCGGGCCAGCAGCGTGATGCCGTCGCTCAGCGCGGTGAGCCAATCTGTGAGCGGCCTTGCGCCGTTGAGCTCATCGACCGTCCGCTGCAGTCGGTCGACGTATTCGGCGAGCTTGCCTGCGAGCTCGACGCGGTTGCTGCTGACGTCGTCGAGCGGCAGCGTCGAGCCGATCCACGCGTGCGAGTCGTCCGAAAGCGCCACACCGGCCAGCACGCGATCGATGCCGAAACGCCAAGTGTTGTGGACGAAGTCGACGCCGAACGGCTTGCGGTGCTCCTGGTCGAATCCCCAGCGGATGTTGGCCTGCCGGACCCAGCGGGTGATGCTCTCGAGGTCGTCGTCGGTGAACCCGAAGCGAGCCCTTACCGGTGCGGCCTGCGCGAGGTTGAGCACCTCGCTGGCAGTGACGCGGCTTCCTGCGAGGCTGAGCAGTTGGCTGGCGACGCCGAGGAGGGGGTTGGTCTGGATGAGCGAGCGGTCGGCCAGCCGGACCCTGAGCCGATGCGCGGGATGCGCGCCGTGCACGACGTCGCCGAGCCCGAAGTCCGCGTTGATCAATGGCGCATACGTCTCGATGTCCGGACACATCACCAGGATGTCGCGCGGTTCCAGCGTGGGATCGTCGGCGAGCAGGCCGAGCAGAACCTCGCGGAGGACGTCGATCTGGCGAGCCGGGCCGTGGCAGGTGTGCACCTGGACGGAGTGGTCGTCATCGCGCAGCTTCCGGGCGCCGGGACGAACGGAGTTCGAAGCGATGTCGGACTGCACCCAGCCGAGCAGAGTGTCGGGATACGCACGGCCACCGAGGAATTCGTCGGTCTGTGGCTCTGCGGGCAGACTGCGTTGCAGCTCACGCAGGTCCCGGCCGAGGGTGGCCAGCAGTGGGTGGTCGACGTTGCGGTGGCTGGTGTCGTCACGGCGGGGGATGGCGCCGTGCTCGGTGGCGAGCCTCTGCCACAGGTCGTCGCTGGGATGCGGCAACCAGAGATGGAGGTCGTGATGGGTGGCGAGGGCGTTGAGCAGCTCGACCTCGGTGGACGGCAGCCGAGTGTGCCCGAACAGGGACAGGCGGTCCGGCAAGTCGGTTGGTGATTCGCACAGCCGCGCAAGTGTTTTGGCGTGCCGGACGTGGGGACCCCCGGCGTCGACGCGGTGGAGAAGCGCACGCCACAGCGGCGGCTGCCACTGCAGGTCGGGATCGATATCGCCGGCGAGATCCCGTTCCCATTCGATGAGCAGCTGCGGGCGCTGCCGGGCATAGGAGGCGAACAGGCCGGCCAGCCGTCGTGCCACCGCATAGCGCCTGCCTTGCCGCAGCTCCTTCTCCTCGCCGGTCTCGAAGTGGCCGAGATGCGTCGCAAGGGTGCGGCACCACGGCTCGTCGAGGCTTTGGTCGATCACCTCGAGCAGCGGCCACACCATGGCGTCGGGCGACCACGGATCGTCGTCGACGGTGCCGGTGATCTCGGCGATCAGCGAGCGCGGATTGCGGAACGCGATGCCCGCGCAGACACCGTCGGCGCCGGCCCCGCGGCCGAGGATGTGCGACAGCCGCTGGCTCAGCCACCGCTCGACCCCCTTGGCGGGGACGATGACCAGCTCTTCTGCGAACGGATCGGGCAGGGGAGTGGACAGAAGGGCGCCGAGGGCGTCGGCAAGGAGGTCTGTTCGTTCAGCACGATGCAGGTGAAGCGCCATCGACGATCAGACTACGGACGGTGCCGGGTTTTCGACCTGGCGCTTCAACTCGTCGACCACGCGGCCGAGCTCGTCGACCATCCAGCTGCTTAAGCCGCGCGAGCGGTAGGCGTTCAGGAGTTCGCCGTAGTACCAGAGGTGGTCTTGTGGGTTCTTTCGATTGAATCGCTCCCACAGCGACGGCCCGTGGGTGTGGTAGTCGCGCGACATCGACCGTGCATTGTCGAGCTTGTCCGCGACCGAAACCAGCAGCGTGTCCTCGCCGACCTCCGCCAGATGATTGACGTACTTTCGCTTGCGCTCGAGCCATGGCGGCTTCGGTTCCTCGTCGGTGTCGCTGCACTCCTCGACGATGCGCGCAACCTCGTCGCCGAAGTTCCTCTTGATCTCCTCGAACGTCGCCGGTCCGCCCTGATCCTCGACCGTGTCATGCAACAGCGCGGCGATTGCCTGTGCTTCCGATCCGCCGTCGTTGATCACCAGCCCGGCCACCGTGAGCAGATGCCCGACGTACGGGATGTCGCCGCCCTTGCGCACCTGGTTGTGATGCTTCAGTTCGGCGTACACCAGCGCCTTCGAGAACTGGCCGGTCAGCTTCGGTGTCGACGTTTGCTCACTCACTGGTCGATTTCCTCTCTGTCAGTACGACCATAGCGAGAGGGGGTGACATTGATATTTGCCCGGCTCTAGGCGACAAAGTCGGCCAGAGGTATGCAAAAGGCACAGTGCCCCGGGCCCGGGGACGCACCGCTCAGTTCCCCGCGTACCAGGCCGTCGTCACCGCACGCCGTCGCGGCGAGTCAAACGGGGTGTCTCGCGGGCCCAGCTCACCGACTCGCACCACCCACACCGGCCCCGACTGGTCGATCGCCGACACCGGATCCGCACCCGGCGGAATCAACACTCCCATCGACGTCTTGCCCGGATTGCATCCGTACGCCGGCACCATGTCGTCCGCCCGTGCGCCCCAATCGATTCCGTTCGGCAGGATGCACCGCGTCCCGTCATCGAGCTGCAGCGCGAACGGCATCGGCGCGGCAGGCGGATCCACCGCAGGCAGCGCCCCCGGCGCGGCGAACCGGCGCAGCCCCTTACTCCACGGATCCGCCAGGCACAACACCGACGCCGGCGCCGGCCAACACACTTCGGCCGCCGCCTGCGCCGGTTCGCACGCATAGATGTTCCTGCCCACCGCCGACGGCGACGGTCCCGGGCAATCCGAGAGATTCGGCGACCCCTGCCGATTCACCACCTGATAGCCATTGACCGGCTCACCATTCGCGGCGACGGCCCTGACCGTGATCGTGACCGTCGCCCCCGGCGCGGCACTGGCGTGACCCGGCAGCGCGAGAACCCCGACGAGCGTCGCCACAGCCGACGCTCGTAACAGCCTGACAGCTGACCGCCGCATCACGAGAGCCTCTGCTCTCAGCATGCTCCGATCCGGCTTGTCCGGAAAGCCCTTCACGTGGTGCGGCCTAGGCTCGGCCCTATGAAGGCAGTCACGTGCACCAACGCCAAGCTCGAGGTCGTCGAGCAACCCACCCCAACCCCGGCCAAAGGTCAACTGCTCATCGACGTCCTGCGCTGCGGCATCTGCGGCTCAGACCTGCACGCCCGCAACCACTGCGACGAGCTCGCCGAGGTGCTGAACGAGACCGGCTACCCCGACTTCATGCGCTCGACCCAGTCCGTCGTCTTCGGCCATGAGTTCTGCGGCGAAGTCATCGACCACGGTCCCAAAACCCGCAAGGCGCCGAAAGCCGGCACCCCAGTCGTCGCCCTGCCTCTTCTCCGCCGTGGCAAGGACGTCCACACCGTCGGGCTCAGCGCGAAAGCCCCCGGCGCCTACGCCGAACGGCTCGTCGTCGAGCAGTCCCTCGCCCTGCCCGTCCCCAACGGACTGCCGGTCGAACACGCCGCCCTCACCGAACCCATGGCCGTCGGCTGGCACGCCGTGCGCCGGTCCGAAATCTCCAAGGGCCAAGTCGCCATCGTCATCGGCTGCGGCCCGATCGGCCTTGCCGTCATCCTCATGCTCAAGGCCCACGGCGTGCGCACCGTCATCGCGAGCGACTTCTCACCCGGGCGCCGCGCACTCGCCACCCAGTGCGGCGCCGACATCGTCGTCGACCCCGCGCAGGACTCGCCGTACGCGAAGGCCAAAGGCCATGGCCACCTCGAAACCGCGCCCGAGGCCCTCGGCCTTGCGGTCTCCACCGTCGAAACGATCCGCAAACTGAGGCTTCCGTGGTGGCACGTCTGGCGCGCCGCCGACGCCGTCGGCGCCGCGACGCCCAAACATCCCGTCGTCTTCGAGTGCGTCGGCGTGCCCGGCGTCATCGACGGCATCATCACCGGCGCGCCGATGTTCTCCCGCGTCGTCGTCGTCGGTGTCTGCATGGGCGCCGACAACCTCCGGCCGTCCATGGCGATCAACAAGGAGATCGACCTGCGCTTCGTACTCGGTTACACCCCAATGGAATTCCGTGACACGCTGCACATGCTCGCCGATGGCAAGGTCGACGTCACCCCGCTCATCACCGGCACCGTTGGACTCGGCGGCGTCGAGAACGCCTTCGGCGCCCTCGGCGACCCGGAGGCGCATGCGAAGATTCTGATCAATCCCAAGAGCGACGCCACCAGCCCCCAGAGGAATTGACCATCGACCTGATCGGCTTCGGCCGCTCCGATAAGCAAGCGCCGTAAGCGATTACACCTACCTGCGGCATGTCGAATGGACGACGGCGTGGTTCGATGCGGCCCCGAACTGGCGGCTCGGATCCTGGCCTGGGATGCGGCGAAGGGCTGACCCTCTAGACTGACGAGAGCTTCACGAGTTGCCGTCGCCAAGCTCCGACTGGACGGCACGCCAACCCCACGCTCGTGGGTGGCTCGGATGACGAAGCGGTCTGCACCGACCGGTGCCGGCAAGAGCGCCTCCTCTGCGGAGGTCCTGGACAGGGAGCGCCATGCGCAAGTACTTCTTCCGCCCGTTCATCGCCGATCCCGTCTGCGCGTCGTCGGACGCCGGCCATCACGTCGACGTCGGCCGGTACTTCATGGCCGTCGCCAAGTCGGCGGTGACGGTCCCCGTGCGAGCCCTCGTCGGCGACGAGCTGATCCGCCTCGATTGGGACGGTCAGTCCACCGAACTCTGGAACCACCGCCCCGACGACGTCGCCCACGCGCTACGCACCACCAACGGTGTCGCCGAGTGGGCGCCCGAATGGCAGGTGCTCCTGGTGCCGAGGGCATCGCTGGCCGATGAGCGCAGCGTCTTCACGCTGGCCCACTTCGACGAACGAACCGAATGCGCTACCGAACTCAGCCCTGTTGGACGACGTTGGATCCGCCGGAGTTGACGTCGGGTGAGCCCGAGTGGAACGTGACCACATTGTCGAAGCCGGACGCGTTGATCTGATCCGACTCGTCGAGGGTGACCTTGTTCTGCATGCCGGACACCGTGACGGTCGTGCAGTGCCCGGTGATCGTGACGGTGTTGGACACGCCGCTGACGCTCACGCCGTTGTCGTTGCACGTGATCGTCTTGGTTTCGCCGACACCGGCGACGCTGATCTGCCCGCCGGGCGGGGCAGCGGTCGGCTGCGAGGGCATGTTCGGCATCGACGGCATGCTCGGCATGGACGGAATGCTCGGGATGTTGACGCCGGGGATGTTCGGGATCGCCCGCGTCGACTTGTTCACGATGTAGAAGCCGACGGCCCCGGCGACGACCAGGAACAAGACGGCGGCCACCGCGAAGATCACCCACGGAATTCCCGCCGACGACTTCCGCGGCGGCGGCGCCCACGGAGCGCCGTAGCCCGGCGGCGGGTACGGCCCTTGCGCCGCGGCATCGGCGGCAGCGGCGGTGGCAGGTAGGCGTCGTTGGGTGCGGTGTACGGCGTCGTCCCCAGCTCGGTCGCCCGCGCGTTGTCGGCGAGCGGTTGCTCGAGCGCCCTGATGCGCGCCTCGGGATCGTCGTGCGGCTCCATGCGCAGATGGTCCCACACAAGATCGCGCGCGTCTCGCAGTCAGTCGCTTAGTTTTGACCACCGCTGCGCTACAACCAGTCTCGCCGCCGGAACATCCAGTACAGCCCCGCCACGCACAGCACGATGATCGCCGCGCTCGTCACCGCACCCCATATCGTGTTGATGCCCGGATACAGCACGTTCTGGCCGTAGTAGCCGGTCACCGCCGTCGGCACGGCGATGATCGCCGCCCAGCCCGTCAGCTTCTTCATCACCGTGTTCAGCCGCGCATCCTGCAGCGACAGGTTGGTCTCGAACACCGTTGTGACCATGTCCCGCAACGACTCTGTCCACTCCGACACCCGCAGCACGTGGTCGTACAGGTCGGAGTACAGCGGGTCCAGCTCCGGCGCCGTCTTGGCGTCCAGCCTGCGATGCTGAATGGAGTTGACGACCTCCCGCATCGGCAGCACCACCCGTCGCAGTTGGACGAGATCCTTACGCAGACGGAACGTCTTGCGCTGCAGGCCCTTCTGCATATTGTTCTCGAACAGGTCGTCTTCGAGGGTCTCGATGCCTTCGTCGAGCTTCTGCACCGCCTCGAAATGCCCGTCGACCACGACGTCGAGCAGGCCGTGCACCAGCGACCCCACGCCGTATTCCTGGCCGCCCAGCTCGTCGAACCGCTGCGACACCGCGTCGATGTCGAAGTGCGGTGACAGTCGCACAGTGATCAGCCCCCGCGGCAGCACGAACCCGGAGATGCGGTGGATGTCGAGCATCGACGCCGTCTCATCGGCAGGCTCCCGGGTGGTGACGCCGTACACAGTGAAGAAGGTGTGGGTTCGGTAGACGACGGCTTTGGTGCGTTCGGCTTCGGCGATCGCATCCTCGACCGCCCACGAGTTCAGGCTCAGCTCCTGTGCCAGGTCCTTGAGGATCGCGTGGTCGGGGTCGTAGATGTCGCACCACACCAGCGTGTCGTCCTGAACCAGGTAGTCCGAGATCGACGGAAAGTCGAAGTCGTCCTGCGGCTTACCGGCTCGCCACACTCGGCCTCGAACGTGCGTCACCTCATCATCATGTCAGCCGCCTCTCGCGGCTGTATTGGCCGGAAAACTCGCGAGACCCCGATCGATTGCAGCGAGACTGGCCTGGGTGCGGTTGTTGACACCCAACTTGGAGTAGACGCGTTCGACGTGGTTGCGCGCCGTCTTCTCGGCAATGAAGAGCTCGGCGGCGATTTCGCGGTTCGACCGGCCCTGCGCGACGAGCCGCAGCACCTCGACCTCGCGAGCGGTAAGCCCCGCCGCCCGGGGCGTCCGGCGCAGACTCCGATGCCCAGCCGCCGCCAACACGGCCTCGACCGACTCGGCGTCAAGCCGTCCGGCACGCCCCTCGCGGCGCAACTGACTGGCAACATCCTCAGGATCGAGCGCGGGCTGTTGTGGACGCGGCTCGAGCAACTGGTGATACGCGACCGCCGCAGCGAGTAAGCGGTCCTGTGCAGTCAACTCGGCGCCGGTGAGCCCTCGCGGAAAACCGGACCCGTCGATGCGTTCCTCGTGCCTGGTAGCGACGGACACCACCGACTCCAAGCCGCCAACCCGGCTCAAGATCCGTCCGGTCAAATACGGGTACATCCGTACCCGCTCCCACTCCGCTGTACTGAGCGGCCCCTTCTTCTCCCAGATCTGGTTGGATACGCCCAATCTGCCGAGGCCGTGTACGAGGCCCGCGCGGTAGAGACGCGTGGTGTCCGCCGCCGGCATCCGCAGGTGTCGGGCGGCTGCAGCCGCTAGATCCGCGACGCTACGCGAGTAGCCCGGGGAACACGGACATTTGAGGTCAACGAAATCAGCCATGGCCCTGAGTAGTTCGTCGATCTCGTCGCCTTCGAGAGTACGGCCGCGATCCGGCGCTTGCGTCAACGCCGCGGTCCAGGCATCCGTTTCGAGCACTCCGTTGACGATGGCGGCGGCATCACGCTCGAACACCGCAGCCACGGTCGGGCTGAACTGCGTGCCGCGGCGCGCTCTGACGACATCAATCGCCTGTTCGAGCCCACCCGCCCGCAGGTGAACCTCAACGACATCGGCGATGTGCACGATGTGGATTTCGAGCGGAATTTCTTCTGCCCGCGCGCCATTCGGCATTCCGCGACCGTCCCAGCGCTCGAAGATATACGCCAACGCCTCGCCGACCTGCCGGTCCAATCCCATTCGATCAGAGAGAACCCCGGCAGAACTGCAGTGTGAATGAATCAGCTTGGCGACCTGGTTACGTGCGGTGAGAGTAAAGGCCGCTGCGCGGATGCCGCGCTCCCAGCCCGGTAATCCCCGGCCGACGTGACTGATCATCAACCGCAGGAAGGGCATTCCGGTCATGTCCACCGAGTAGGTGTCGGCCCGGAAGGCGATGTCATCGCCGAAGAGTGCCGAAAGTTCATGGGAGTCGGCGTGACAACCGACCCAACCCACCAAGTTCGCGTAATACACGATCGCCCGCTGCTGGGCGTCGAGGCCCATCCGCTCGGCGATGCGTGTCGCGATCAGGGATGACCGAAGCATGTGCTCCATCGGCTGCCCCAGACCTAGGTCGATCGCGAGCGATATCGCGGCCAGCAATTCCGCCCTGCGCAGGCCTTTTCCCGAGGCGCGCGGCGTCGGGGTGGGGTGCACGCCCCCATTCTGCACCTGAAATTGACGCGGTCGACGCCAAAGACGCGGCGTCGCGGTCCGCCAAGTTGAGGCGAATGCCCCATGTGCGGTCGGTGGCCGCGACCCAATATCGGCTGCATGGCGCACCGCCCCGTACGCGACGACGCGACAACCATGTCACGGCGAGCCCAAAACCGAAGGAGATCAACGATCATGACGCAATTGACATTCGACCCGCCGACCACCGAGCCAATGACCGCAGGCGGTCGGGTCGATGCAGTCGACGTGTGCCGGATTGTCGGCACGCGCCAGATCCTGCAGGAAGTCTCGCTGTCGATCGAGCCCGGCGAATTGGTCGCCATTGCCGGCGGCAGTGGCGCAGGTAAAACCACGTTGCTGGAGATCCTGGCTGGACTGCAACCGCCGTCAGCAGGGCAGGTTCGACATAACGGCGTCGTACGCGGCGCCCGGGTCCATGCCGATTCCCGGATCGGCTACGTGCCCCAGGACGACATCATCCACCTCGAAATGCCCCTGCGCCGCACACTGCGCTACGCCGCGCGGCTACGGCTGCCCGCAGTGACATCGGCGGCAGAGGCGGACCGCGTAGTCGAGGAGACCATGCGCGACCTCGATCTGGCTGATCGGGCCGAGGTGCCGGTCCGTGCACTGTCCGGCGGCCAGCGCAAGCGGGCCAGCATCGCCGTGGAGCTGCTGACTAGGCCTCGCCTGTTCTTCCTCGACGAACCCACCTCCGGGCTCGATCCGTCGACCACGGCCGACGTCATGCGTGTGCTGCGCCGGCTCAGCCAACGCGGCGTCACAGTCGTCCTCACGACACACGAGCCGGCAGGCATCGAGCGGTGCGACCGAGTGATCTTCCTGGCACGAGACGGCCACCTGGCATTCGTGGGCAGCCCGGCTGAGGCGCGCAGCTACTTCGGGGTGAAGGATCTGGCCGAGGTGTACGAGCGGCTGTCGGGTGAACATACTCCGGCGATCTGGGCGGAGCGATTCGCAGACAGCCGGCAGAAGCCTAAGACTCAGGCTGATACAGCTCCATCGTCGATCCGGGCTACCGAACCAAATATGAAGCGCACGAGCATGTTTCGACAGTGGTGGCTGCTAACACGGCGCAATGCTGATGTGCTGTTTCGCAACAGGCTGACACTGGCGATCCTGCTCGGGTCACCGGTGCTCGTCACGGTGATGATGGCGACGCTGTTCAAGCGCGGTGCCTTCGATCCGGGCGGCGCGGCCGACGTCGGACCCGCCCAGATCGTGTTCTGGATCGCGTTCGACGGCTTCTTCTTCGGTCTCACGTACGGCCTGCTTCAGATCGTGGGGGAGATGGCCGTATTCCGGCGGGAGCGGCTGGCAGGGCTGAGTGTGAGTGCCTACGTGGCATCCAAAGTCACCGCTCTGCTTCCTGTGCTTGCCGGGGTGAGCGCGGTCTTGCTCGGCGTGCTGCGGCTGCTCGGTCGGCTTCCCGCCCTCGGATGGCACGTGTACGCCTTGCTCTTCGTGACGATTGTCATCGAGGCGACCTCTGCTTTGGCCCTCGGCCTGCTCGCGTCCGCTTCGGTGTCCAACGCCGCACAGGCCGCGCTCGCCCTGCCGATGCTTTGCTTCCCTCAGGTGCTGTTCGGTGGGGCCATCGTCCCTGTCGACAAGATGGCCACCGCGGGACGCCTGATGAGCTTCGGCCTGTCCAACCGCCACGCATTCGAAGCGTTGGGGCGCTACCTGAATCTCGACCGGTACACCGCCACACTGCCGGCCATGTCCGCCTACCGCGACACCTTTCACGGCGGCACCGGCGCCAGTCTGATCGCGCTTGCCTCGTTTGCCATTGTGCTCACAATGGCCACGGTGTGGGTACTGAACCGGCGCTCACGGCCGGGGATGTCCCGTCGATAACCGCTCCGCACAGCTGGGCCCGCGAGATCTCTGAACAGATGTCTCGCGGGCCCGGCCGTTCGTCAACCCAATAGGTCGGCTCCAAGAATCCGC
Organism: uncultured Actinomycetota bacterium; assembly: GCA_963698965.1. Classification (GTDB taxonomy): domain Bacteria; phylum Actinomycetota; class Actinomycetes; order Mycobacteriales; family Mycobacteriaceae; genus Mycobacterium. The sequence continues at coordinate 108,604 of CAVOSY010000025.1, read as the reverse complement.
CAAGACGTGCGTCGCAAGGTTGGGATCGGTAGTGACCCTCACCGTCTCTACTTGACCGCAGCAGCAACACCAGCGGGGTGGCACCTCTCGAAAGGACTCTCAATGAACGGACTCTCCAGGTTCGCCACTGCTGTCGTGGTATCCGGCGGTGTTGGCCTGGCCGCCTTGGGTCTGGCCGGCGGAACCGCTCAGGCCGGCCCGGCGTGGGGTCCCAGCTACCAGGGCGGGAACTGTCCGGGTGGGCTGACGTGTACGCACTGGTGCCCCGGTGACCCCCTCATCCCGGGCAGCCAGGTCATCACGTGGGACTGGAACATCTGCCACGACTGGTACTGGAACTCGGAGGGCGTCGTCGACGTCAACTCGAACGTGATCTACCCGTGGCACGGCGTTCCGCACGATGCGGGACCGCCTCCTCCGGCCCCGCCGCCGTACACGCCGCCTCCGCCGCAGCCCTTACCGGCCGACTGCCCGCCGTGGTCGCCGTTCTTCGCGCCCTCGCGGTGTGGCGGGTTGTAGGAGGTCACCAGAAGCCACGTCGGTCCGCCACCTCGAGGCGGTGGTGGCGGGCCGACGTCAGTGCCGGCCGAGGGTCTCCACGGGAGTCGCACCAGGGCGGGTCCACTGTGGCACGGGGCGGCTGGTCGGGCCCCAGGTGGCGTTGCCGTCCGCGTCCGAACGCCAGTACCAGCACGAATGACGCCCCTCGGGCCAGCCCTCGGGCTTGTCCTCCCACGCCTCGCCGCGGCCGTAGGGCGTCATGTCAAGCAGGCCGAGGGACCCGTTGACCGCCTCGTTGCCGCGGCCCGTCGTGGAGTAGGTGAGGAACACGCGGTCGCCGTCGCGCAGGAAGCAGGTGAGGTAACCCATGCTGCCGCCGACGGGCGCCTCCACACCGCGCACCGAGTACCAGGGCTGGGTGTAACCCATGAACTCGACGTAGGAGGCCACCTCGTCCCACCGGCCCGTGGTCAGGATGGCGAACGAGACGCCGCGGGCGTTGAGGTAGACAGCGTCCTTCAGGTGCCAGGCCGTGGTGGTACAGCCCTCGCACTGACCCTGGTGCGGCGCGCCGTCGTGCCACATGTGCTTGTAGACCACGAGCTCGTCGCGGCCCTGGAACAGGTCCAGGAACGGGACCGAGCCGTCAGGACCGACGACCTCGACCGTCCCGTCGAACTCGACCATCGGCAGCCGGCGGCGGGCCGCGGCGAGCGCGTCGCCCTCGCGGGTGTGGATCTTTTCGCGGACCAGAAGCTCGTCACGGGCGGTCTGCCAGGTGGCTAGGTCAACGACGGGCGGGTGGCCGGGCAGCGCGGTCGTCATGGGGTCCTCCGTGGTGTCTCGTGCCGGGCAGCGTCGTGCGACGTAACGACGGTCACCAGAACAGACTGGCGACCCGGCCGGAACTCATCGCGTCCATTCGAAATGCGGGCTGCTTCAGAAGTGCTCCGGGAGCGACGACGTCAACTCGCGGCGTACTCGACCATCGGCTCAGTGATCGCCTGCCCATCGGGCGGGATGATCGTCAAGCCGTCCGGCCGTATCTGATACCGCGTACCGTCCGTCGGGTTGGTGACGTCGAATCCGCCCGAGGACCGCACCGCGTTGGCGAGTTCGATGCTTGCGCCGTCGGTGAGGCGAACCCCCCGGTAGTAGAAGTCACCCGGCCCGGCGCGGCACACCACCAACACCGAGTGCGTGGTTCGAGCCAGCGCCGCCGGGCTGGTGCCCGCGTCGCATCGCGCACCCGGATAGTCGATGAACCCTTGTGCATCGGTACCGGGCAGGGCCGCCGGAGCCGCCGTTGCGGTCATCTGCGCACTCGTCGGTGTTCGGGACGTCGGCGAGGGAGCGGCGACCTCCCCAGTTCTGTTCTGCCCGAACACAAGCCACAGCACCAGGCCCAGCACCCCCGCAAACACTCCGAGGGCCGCACCGGCGAGCAACCACTGGCCTGCCCCGAAACCTTTTCGCGCGGACGGACTTTGAGGAGGACGAGGCGGCGGCACCGCCGCAAACCGATGAGTGGGGGCCGTCCGCGAGGCAGCCGGGTTGATCGTCGTCGGCACCTGCACCGCCGTGGCCGCGGCATTGGCCGCACGAGCCAGATCACCGGCCGATGCGAACCGCTCCTCGGGGTGCTTGGCCATACCGCGCGCGACGACGGCGTCGAAAGCTGCGCCGAGCCAGGGCCGCGCCACGCTCGGCCGCGGTGGTGGCGACATGATGTGCGCGCCCATCAACTGACTCACTTCGCCGGTCGGGAACGGCGCTGAACCCGTGAGGCATTCGTAGAGCAGGCATGCCAGTGAGTAGATATCCGCCGCCGGGCCCACCCGTCCGCCGGTGAATCGCTCCGGCGCCATGTACGCGCACGACCCGATGGCAGCGCCCGCGCTCGTCAGACCACTGTCGCCGCCGAGGTGCGCGATGCCGAAGTCGACGAGATACGCGAAGTCGTTTGGGGTGAGCAGGACATTCTCCGGCTTCACGTCGCGGTGAACGAGCCCGCTGGCGTGCGCGGCGTCCAAACCAGCAGCCACCTGTCCCACGATCCACGCGGACCGCGCAGGATCCAACGGGCCAGTCTCCTGCAGCACCCTGTGGACGTTGTTCCCCTCGACCAGCCGCATGTCGATGTACAGCACACCGTTGATCTCGCCGAAGTCGTGTACCGGGATGACGTGGGGCTCCTGCAGTCTCGCCGCGATACGCGACTCGCGCCTGAATCGCTCCTGGAAGCCTGCGTCGGTGGACATCTCGGCGCGCAGCAGCTTGACCGCCACCACGCGGTCCTTGACGGTGTCGTAGGCGCGATACACCTCGCCCATCCCGCCGACACCCAACAACGACTGCAGCTCGTACGGCCCGAACATCGAGCCGACGCGACTGGCCATACCGAATTATCGCAGCCCGGCGAGAAGCGACGTCACCCCCAGCTTCCACCGCCGCTCGATCACCGGCCCCGACCCCAGCCACCGGCCCGCCTCCTGCACCGCCAAACCCTGTGCCAGAGCGAGCAATACATGCGCCATGTCGTTCGGATCGCCCGACAACAGCCTCGCGTCGACGCACCGCTGGATGCGGCCGACGAACACCTCCCGCACCGACGCCCCCGCCGCGAGTTCCTCAGGCCCCGGCTCGAAATCTGCGAACGGCCGCGAGAACATCACCTGGGCCAGCCGCGGATACGCCCGGCAGAACAACCGGAACACCGGAACCAGCCGCTCCAGATCCTCCACGGGATCGTCCGTGACGGGCACCTTCGCCAGCTCACTGCCCAGCAGCCGGAAGCCCTCGAAGAACATGGCCCGCACCAAGCCGGCCTTGTCGTCGAACAGCTCGTAGACCGCGGGCACCGATGTGCCCGCCCGCTCCGCCACCCGCCGTGTGGTGAACCGCGCGATCCCCTCCTCGGAAAGCGTCGCGATCGCGACCTCCAGCAGCCGGTCCCGAAGCTCGGGGGTGCGCTGCTTGGCTCTTGGCATCAGCCGAGGGTGAATTCCGTTGGGAGTCCCTCGATTCCGGCCTTGATCGCCTTCAGTGCGGACTCACGCGCCTTCAGTTTGGTCGCCAGGTGCGCGCCCGGGTGAAGTGTCGACGCGGCTTCCGTCGCCACCTGTTGCGCCCGCGCCAGCACTTGGTCCGCCTCGACCAGCTCGTCGAGCCAACCGCCCGCCACGGCCTCCTCACCGGCGAACGTCGCCGCCATCGAGGTGCCCCGGTGAAACGCCGCAGGCGTCAGCCGGGCTCGCATGATCTCGATCGCCGAGATCGGGATCGTCATGCCGATCGCCACCTCGATCGCCTGGCACCGCGACTTGGGCTGCCCCACCCGGTGGTCGCCGGAGAGCAAGAGGAACGAGCCCATCGCAATGGCCGGGCCCGTCGCCGCCATGATCACCGGCGCAGGGAACGTCAGGCACCGCACCGACAATTCGAAGCCGCCCGCGAGCATCCCCAGCGCGGCCTTCGGCTCGCCCGACTGGAACACGGCGAGGTCGAAACCGCCGCTGAACACCCGTTGGTTGCCCACGATCACGACCGCCTTGGCCGAGTCCTTCTCCGCCTTGTCGAGCGCCTCGTTGATCGCCGACTGCATCGCCGGCCCCAGCACGTTGACCTTGCCGTCGTCCAACGTGATCGTCGCGACGGAGTCGTTGAGCTCGTATTTCACGGTGTCAGCCATGGCTAACGATGTTACGTAACAACGTTACGAAAGCCAACCACCTGGATTCGCGTAGTGGGATACGCGTGACCACCGCACAGGCAGTTCATAGCGTGTTAACAGATCGGCGACACCGAGTCGTCGGCGCCAAACAGGGGGAACAGACATGCGATCACAGCGGAAGCGCTCAGCCGATCATCTCGAATCCGAGAGCGGCACCACGAAGCGTCGCAAGCAACCGAAGAAGAGCGGCGTGCCCAAGCTCGGTCTCTGGGAGTGCGGCATCGGCTCTGTCTGGAAGTGAGGCGCTAGATCTCGTCGCGGCGGCGGTGCCTGCCGTTGATCACCGTCGTCTGGGCCTCTTCGAAGGCGATGTTGTTGGCCTCGGGCCCGTAGTAGTCGTCGGCGGGCGCGTTGTACTGGGCGCGGTAGCGCTCGCGTAGCGCGTCGGCAACCGCTCGCATGCGGTTGATCTCGGTGCGCAGCACCTCTTCGCGGCTTTCGTTCGCCGCGTAGTGGAAGTAGGTCAACAGGTTGCGCAGCAGCTCGAGTTTCTGCTTCTCCTGCCGGGCCAGGTCGTGCGCGGTCAGCAGTTCCATTCGCTCGACCGGGTGCAGCGTCGCCCAGTCCAGCACGGCGGAGGACCGGAACTGGTTCCTGGCCTTGGCCTTTCCGTTCGCGTTGGGGTGGTCGTAAAAGGTCACCTCACCGTGGAAGCGCGACGCGATCGCCTCGCCCAGTTCGCGGCGGTCGAGCGCCGAATCCCAGACGATGCGCCACTCCTGTGTCGGCGCCAGGTAGGGGATCTCCGCAGGCAGGTTCAGCGGCATGATGTCGACGTACTGGTCCTCGTAGGAGTTCTCGTACTTGCCGACCGTCGGCGGATTGGCGAACTCGAACCGGATGCCGTAGGCGGGAGTGCGGCCGAAGTTCTTCACCACAAGCTCGATCAGGTGCCAGTCGGAGGCGCTGGGCTCCATGAACATGGCGACTTGGGGCTGCGTGAGCTCCGCCGCCTCTTCCCTGGCCCGCCGATACTGACGCGACGCGTACACGAGTGCGGCGACGCCGACCAAAACGGCGAGCCAGGCGGCCAGGGCCGTCCACGCGCCGGCGGACAAGCCGACGACGTGGTCCTGGAACCAATCCACGCACGGCAGTAAACCACGGCCGACGCGTTACCACAGCATTCGCCAGACCGTGGCTTTGCCGGTTGCTGAGACGGCGCTTTCCTGTGGGTAAATCGAGACTGGAGTGCCTCGCGGGAATGCGAGTGCATTGGCTGATCGATGCCGATGCGGTCGACCGGTTCCGTTCTATCCCCGGTTTGCGGTCATGCTCGCTAGAGCGCGATGAGATCCGCGTAGACCAGGCGCTCGGTGGTGGACAGCGTCCGCTCGCCGGGCTTCAGGTCGGCGGCCAGCTTCTCGAACTCCTCAACCAGGACCCGTAGGTCACCGGACGTGCCGGGAGTCAGCAGCTGCTCGGCGGGTTCCAGCTTCAGCGCACCCGTCCACGACGCCTTGAATGACGTCGCGTCGACGCTCGCCAGCTCGCACTCGACGGACCGCAAGTCGGTCCAGTCCAGGTCCGACTTGGCGTCCTCGGCCCGCGCCTGCAGCGTCGCCTTCACCCGCCGCGACTTCGACAGCCCGGCCCGGAACGAGGCGCTGTCGGTGGGCTTCACCGGTTTGTCCGCTCCAGGCTCTGCTGTGACCGCGGTGACACCGGTGACGGTGACGCGGACCTCATTCGCTTCGGGACGGCTCAGCGTCGCGATCCGCTCGGGAGGCAGCTGCACGAAGTCGGTCGCGACGACTTCCGAAAACTCCTTCCCCGGAATCGAATTGGGCTGATACCGGGCCAGGGACAGCCGCAGGAACGGCCAGACCGCGCTCGTCGAGTCAAGGACCACGTCGACGAACCACAGCTTGCGTTGCTTGAGGAACTCCGGCCGGAACATGTACGCGTTGACGACCTTGTCCCGATCGGCGAACTGGTCGGACTTCCGCTGCTTGATGACATGCATCACGGGTCGGCCGGGTCCCTCCAGCGGTGTCAATGCCAGCTGCGCCGCTCGCTGCTGCCACGCCGAAAGCACCGGCACCTCATAGGAGTTCGTCATCTTGGGCCCGGCCATGATCGGATCGCGGGCCCACAGGCTGACCTTCTCGTCCGGCGTCAGCCCGGGCTCGCCCGTCGTGAGGACAGCCAGCAGTTCGCCATCGCCGCTCGAATACCACGGGTGTTCGAGCCAGATGCGGACGCCACTGCGCCGGATCCGCCGAATCGCGAACGGATGCTTCGGTTCGGACGTCTGTTCCCACATGAACATCGGTATCACCGAGTGCACCACCGGCAGCGCGGGCTGCGCGCAACTGGCGATGTTGACCGCGACCTCGTTGCCCGTCGATGCAGGGTCGTCCGCGGGCGGAAGCTCGTTGGGCGCGAAGAACTCCCGATACGGCTTCGTGCCCTGCAGCTGGTAGTTCACGAGCGCGTCATCGACGACCGCGACCAAACGCGTGCCCTTGGTGGGAGGCGGCGGCCCTGCGATGCCCGGGATGACGAGGACCTGCCCGGGGAAGATGCGGTCGGGATCGGCGATTCCATTCGCCTGGGCGATGATCGGGAATTTGTTGCCGTCGCCGTAGAACCGCTGCGCGATGCCGAACAATGAGTCGCCGCGGATGACCGTGTAGAAACTGTCCATTGCCCCTCCTGCCCTGCACGTCCTCGCCCATGGCGAAACTACGGTCGAGGAACGCGTCTGACGTGAGTACCGCACTACCCGAATTCGGGGACGTGCTGTGTATCCCGCAGCGGTGTGCAAGGCTGCAAGTACTGGCGATAGCGGCTTCGACTGCGCGTCAACGCATTACGCCACCATGGCGATGGACGGTGTCTGCCGCGAGGCGGCTTCAGGACGCGGCGGCGGTAAGCACGGCGGGTTCGACCGCCGCAGCTGGCTCAGCGTGCACCAGCCGTTCGCTGCGTGCGAGCCAATCCGTGTCGGCCCACACCACTTCAGCGGGCAGCCGCCGCCAGTACTCCGGATGGGCCCGCAGATACATGTCGACGCTGGCGTGCACGAGTGGGCCGGCGGGCAGCCTTCGCAGCGAAATCGTGCGGGCGCTCCCGGCCAGGGCGTCGTATTCACTCGGCGTGGGCGCTGCACGGTGGCTGTCGTGCCGCACTGTGATGCCCGCCTGAATCGCGCCGTCGAGCATCCAGTCCAGCGCGATGTCGGCCAGCGGCCAGCATGCCACTCGCCCGCCTGCGACGTCGCAGTGCGCCCCGCGGAACCAGACTTCCTCGACGTTTTCCGGCGACGACACGAGGCGACCCGAACCGTGGCGGCCATCGATCGCGACCGCGTGCCGACCCGCGACGACGTTGGTCAGCGGTTCGTGCGCCGCGTGCCGCCCCGGGACGCTCGTCATGTCCCAGAGCCCCAAAAACTGCACGGGAACACCGATTTCGCGGTGACCGGCCAGTCGCGCGGCCAGCAGTGTGACTCGTCGCCAGTCCTGCGGGCTGCGTCGCGTACGGGGCACGGCATAGGCGGCGAGCACGTAGTCCATCAGGTCGGGCAGCACCCCGACGGTGCCGAGCAGCCGGGTCAGGGCGTGGGCGCAATAGGCGCCGCGGCCGACGCCGAACATGTAGATCCGGTCGCCGGGTTCCCACGAGTCGACGAGGAATTCGTATGCCTCGGCGATCGTCGCCCTGGCATCGCCGGCGGCGACCTCGCGCCACCGCAGCCTGGCCAACTTGCTGTTATCGGCAGCGGGTACCCGCGTGCCCGGGTGGTACCAGGTGATCTGGTCGTCGCTCTCATCGAGCAGACGCAGCAACGACTCAGCGTTTGTGGCATCGCGCGGACCCGAATGATCACGTGCGCGGTCAAAGCACAGCACGATGTTCTTCACGGCAACCCCAGACGGAAGTATTTTCGCTGTTAGGGACAGTTTGCTCCGCAAGAGTTGCCGTGTCCTGCGTATTGCACTACTCGAATTGTGAATTCGTACGGATTCCCTACACCGCGATCTCACTTGGCGCGGAATCCGCCATTGTTATGCCACAAGCCCCGGCGTATTCCGTCGCGGTGAGCCCATCGGCGGAGTTCATATCGCAACGGCCGAATGGCGGCGCGCCTTCAGGCAAACCGCCGCCGTAGCCGGAGCCGTCGGTGTATTGGTGGGCGACCTTGCCGGGATATGGCGGGTTGTTGCCGTAAGCTGCGATCACCAGTCGGATACCCGGTGGCTTGTTCGGCCACAGCGTGTTGAGGTCGCTGACATTGCCGTACCCGATCACCTTCGCCGTCGACCCGATGAACGCACCGACCGCTTCGTACGCCGCGTTGATACCCGCCGATTGGTCGCCGCTGAGCTGGCCGCCCCACGACTCCACATCGAGCATCACGGCCATTTTCGGATGCGGTGTGCGGACCATGTCCTTGAAGGTGTCAACGGTTTGCTGCCAATTGAGCCGCCAAACGAAGTAAACGATGAAGAAGGTCAGGCGACCGCTATCGGCGTTGCGCAGACACCAGCCATAGTTGTTGACCCAGCGACGATCTCGATACGTGCCGTCGTTGGACCGGATGCACAGCACCGGGTACGGATAACTGTCGTTGACGCCGACCTGCCACTCGGACACGTCGGCATAGAGCGTGTCGGCCACGCTTCCAGTGTGCGTGAGACTACGACAAGGGAATGTCGACGCCGGCGCCGACCGGGTCCCCGTGCGCCTCTAGTGACTCCGGTGCGGTTCCCGGTGGGACATCGAAAGCGATTGCTAGGTCGGAAGTGTCGCCGGGATTCAACTGCGCCACAGTGCCGTTCAGGTAGGCCGTCGCCACATCGTCGATCGAGTACGTGGTGCCGCCTGCTTTCAGCTTCTGAAATGTGCCTACGAATGTGCCTGGTTGATCGCCGGAGTTCAGCACCGTCAGGTGCACGATGAGATATTCGCCTTGTGCGGTCTGCTCAACGGGTGCGTCCTGCGACTGCACCGACGGCGCGGTCTCCACACCGGTGACCGCGAACGTAAGGCCGGCGTCGGTGCCCTGAGGGCCGGAACCTGAAGCGGTCGTTGGTGATTCGGTTGCGGTCTCGGTGCCGGTGCCACCCGGGCCATTGCCCGACGTGGTCGTCGGGGCCGCGGACTTCGTGGTGGAACTGGGGCCCGCCGACACCTGGAGGGTGTTGTCCCTGTGGATGAACAGCGCGTAGATGAGGACGACCACAAGCACCGCGAGCAGGGCGGCGCATACGGCGCCGAACCGGATGATGAGCTGGCGGCGGGGGTCCTGCGCGGCCGGCTGACCGATGGGCGGTTGCTCACCGAACGGCGGTGGCTCGACCGGTGCGCCTGCGAACGACGGCGCGGCAGGCGGCGTCGTCCGGATGACCGAGGTGGTCTGCGCGCTTGGCACGGCCGACCCGAGGTTGATGACCGCGGTCGGACCCGGCTCGGGTTCTGGTGTCTGCTCGCGCGTCGGGTCCGGCTCGGGTGCCCGGTGCGCGCCGACGCGCTCAGCAGTCGGCTGGAGCGGGACGACGGTGGTCGGCTGCTCGGTGTCGGGTGGTTCGTCGGGGGCCGTGGGCTCTGCAGGCGCAGGGGTCGCCGGGGACTGGTGTTCGGTCCATGCGGACCCGTCCCAATACCGTTGGCCGCCTGAACCGTCGGGATCGGGATACCAACCTGCAGGCGTGCGCGGTGTGGTCATCGCGGGAGGATAGCGCAGGTTCGCAGGAAGCCGCGCGACTTTTGCTCAAGCAAACAATCGCGGTGGTGTGTCTCAGGCGCCCATCAGCATGCGCCACTGGTCCAGATTGCTGGCCCGGTACACGTAGTTGGTTCGCTTGACCTCCGACAGCGAAGCGCTCGGCTCCGCTGAATACCAGTGGCCAGGAAACACGGTGGGGTCGCCAGGCAACTGCGCGAGCGCCTGCAGACTGTGGTAGATCGCGTCGACGTCGCCGCCGGGGAAGTCGGTGCGCCCGCACCCCTCCAGGAACAGCGTGTCGCCCGCGACGAGGCGTCCGTCGAGCAGGAAGCACTGGCTGCCAGGCGTGTGACCGGGGGTGTGCAGCAGTTCGATGTCGATGTCGCCGACGCTGACCTTGTCGCCGTGGTCGTGTGGGGTGAGTTCGGACCTCGCGATGCCGGTGACACGTGAAACCCAGTCCGCCTCAAGGGAATTGACGTGCACCGGCACACTCGTGCGCTCCAGCAGCTCGGCAAGGCCCTTGAGCTCGAAGCCCATCATCGACCCGCCGACGTGGTCGGGGTGGTGGTGGGTGACCAGCACGCCCGACAGGTGCATGCCGTCGGCCTCCAGCGCATCGACGAGATCCCCGGCGGCGTAGGCCGGGTCGACGACGACTGCGTCGCCGGTTTCGCGGTCGCCGATGAGGTAGGCGAAGTTGCGCATCTGCGCGGCGATCATGTCGCCGGCAGCGAAGTCGCGGCCCGAGAGCAGCTGCCGAAAGTACAGGCGGTCGGTCATGGCCTTCAGACTAGGTGGCGGCGGTCTTGAGCCGCACCATGCGGGTGGTGCTGCTCTCGTCGAGCTCGACGACGTCGCTGCGGGCGCGGAGAAAGTCGCTGAATGACCGGAAGCCCAGCGACTTTTCGGAGAACGACGGGTCCATCCGCTTCATCTGGGCCTTGACCGCCGAGTTGTGCAGCCAGTCGGCGTCGTCCTTCTCGTGACCGATGCGCAGCGCCCGTTCCAGCAGGCCGGTGGCGGCGGCCTGCGGATCCGGCTGCTCGGGCTCGTCGTCGGGCGCCTGTGCCTTGGCGCGCTTGGCGGGTTTCTTCGGCACCAACACCGGGACGCCGGGCAGCGCGTCGTACGTGACGAACTCGTCGCAGGCGGCCGTCAGCGACTTGCTGATCGAGCCGGTGATGCCGATGCCGACGACGTAGCGGCCGAGGCGCTTACAGCGTTGCGCGAGCGCGATGTAGTCGGAATCGCCGGCGACGATGATCACGTGGGTGAGGTCGGGCAGCCGGAACATGTCTTCGACCGCGTCGACCGCCAGCCGGATATCGGCGCCGTTCTTCGCGTACGCGGCGGCGGGAAACAGCTGAACCAGATCGACGGCCCTGCCGACCAGCTGGCCGCGGTAATCGGCATTGACGTCGGCCGACCAGTCGGCGTAGGCCTTCGTCAGCACCAGGGTGCCGAACGATGAGGCGAAGTCGATGATGGCGCCGACGTCGACGGTCGCCGTGGTCAGCCGCCCGGGCGTCTTGTGGAAGCCCGCCGTCCTGTCACGCTGAAAAGAGTTGCGGCCGTGGATTTGGTCGTACCGCGAAATGACGATGTTGTCGAAGTCGAAGTACACCGCCACGCGGGGCGCGCCGGGTTCAGTCACGGTTCTGTCCTATCACCTGGCGGGCACGCTGCGGCCAGATCGCGAATCTCGGCAAACACGGTTGACTCCCAGTAAAGTCACAGCTCATGACCACGCCCGCTGGCTGGTACCTGGACCCTGACGGCACCGGCGGGCAACGGTATTGGAACGGCGAATCCTGGACCGAGCACCGCGCGCCCGCAGCGGTCGAGGCGCCGCCCGTCGGATCGGCTCATGCGACGCCGGCCAGGAAGTCCGGCCTCGATCCGAAGGTGCTGATCGGGCTGGGCGCGGCGGTCGTCGTGCTGATCGCGGTGCTGGTGACCGCGGTGGTCCTCACCCTTAATACGAGGGTGGGCGAGGACTCGGTCACCCACAGACCGGCCGAGGCGACGGCGTCGTCGACGCCCGATCCCGAGGCGGCCACAGAGGTCCGCGACGGCAACTTCTCCTTCGTCATCACCGGCGTCGAGCGGGTCGACGCGGTCGCCGACCAGGAGTTCCCCGAGATCCAGAAGGCGGCGCAGGGGGAGTACGTCATCGTCAAGATGACCGTCACCAACGTGGGGAATGAGCCGCAGACCTTCTTCGCGTCGTTCAACACCCTCTCCGACGGCAGCACGGTCTACCAGTCCGACGACGAGGCGTGGATCTATCTCGGGAACACCCTCGCCGACTTGAATCCCGGCGACTCGGTCGATACGGCGGTCGTGTTCGACGTGCCGAGGGGCACTGACGTGGAGTCCGTCGAACTGCACGACGGACCGTTTTCGGACGGCGTGACAGTCGGTCTTTAGCGCGCCGAGACCAGCGGTTTGGCGCGGATATCCGCGAGAATGTACCCTCTTTAAGGCCCAACGTGCGCTTGCAAGGGCCAAGGCCCCCTTAGCTCAGTCGGTAGAGCGTTTCCATGGTAAGGAAAAGGTCAACGGTTCGATTCCGTTAGGGGGCTCGGTGGTCGCCGAGCTTTTGCAAGGAGCAGAGCGGCACCCGGATGGCGGTGTAGCTCAGCTGGTTAGAGCGCACGACTCATAATCGTGAGGTCGGGGGATCGAGCCCCCCCACCGCTACAAGACAACGCAGACATCTGAGAAAGAGGCAGCTGACGTGGCGTCAAGTACAGACGTACGGCCGAAGATCACTTTGGCGTGCGAGGTGTGCAAGCACCGTAACTACATCACCAAGAAGAACCGCCGTAACGATCCCGACCGGCTCGAGCTGAAGAAGTTCTGCCCGAACTGCGGCAAGCACCAGCCGCACAAGGAATCGCGCTGACGCGCCAACCGTGGGCCTTTGCCCGAGGTTGACCGGATAGGTTCACCACCGTGTCGCTGTCGGAGAGCATCGTCGGGATGCACTATCGCCATCCCGACCACTACATAGTCGGCCGGGAGAAGGTCCGCGAGTACGCGGTGGCGGTCAAGAACGAGGACCCGTCGTACCACGACGAGGCGGCTGCGGCCGACCTCGGCCACGGCGCGCTGCCTGCGCCGTTGACCTTCATCTCGGTGTTCGGCTACCAGGCCCAGACGGCCTTTTTCGCCGACGCCAACATCGGCGTCACGGACATGCAGATCGTCCAGGTCGACCAGGTGCTGAAGTTCGTCAAGCCGATTTTCGCCGGCGACAAGCTCTACTGCGACGTGTATGTGGACTCCGTTCGAGAGTCCCACGGCGTCGACATCATCGTGACCAAGAACATCGTCACCAACGACAAAGGTGACGTCGTGCAGGAGACCTACACGACTCTGGCGGGTCGTTCAGGTGAAGAGGGAGAAGAGGGTTTCAGCGATGCCACTGCGTGAGTTCGAATCGGTGAAGGTGGGCGACCAGCTTCCCGAGAAAGTCATCCCGCTGACTCGTGGCGACCTGGTGAACTACGCCGGCGTCTCCGGCGACCTCAACCCGATCCACTGGGACGACGACATCGCCAAGCAGGTCGGTCTGGACACCGCGATTGCACACGGCATGCTGACCATGGGCCTCGGCGGCGGATACGTCACCTCATGGGTCGGCGACCCGGCGGCGGTCACCGAGTACAACGTCCGGTTCACCGCGGTCGTCCCGGTTCCCAACGATGGCGTGGGCGCCGAAATCGTGTTCAATGGAAGGGTGAAATCCGTTGAACCCGAGACGAAGTCGGTGACCATTGCATTGACGGCCACTTCGGGTGGAAAGAAAATCTTCGGCCGGGCCGTTGCTACCGCAAAGTTGGCGTAGCTGATGGCGCTCAAGACTGATATTCGGGGGATGGTCTGGAGGTACCCCGACGCGTTCGTGGTCGGCCGCGAACAGGTCCGCCAGTACGCCAGGGCGGTCAAGTCACTCGATCCGGCCACCCATGACGAGGCCGCGGCCGCCGAACTGGGTCACGACGCCCTCATCGCGCCACTGACCTTTGCCTCGATCTTCGCGGTGATGATCCAGACGCATTTCTTTCAGCACGTCGACGTCGGCATGGAGACCATGCAGATCGTCCAGGTCGATCAGAAGTTCAAGTTCCACCGGCCGATCAAGGTCGGTGACCATCTGACCGGGACCATGCACGTCGAAACCGTCGACGAGCGGTTCGGCGCCGACATCGTCACCACGCGGAACGTGTGCACCGACATCAACGGAGAGGTCGTGATGGAGGCGTTCACCACGCTGATGGGCCACGAGGGCGACAACTCGATCTCGGCGAAGTGGGACCCGGAAACGGGGCAGGTCGTGCGCACGGCAGTCGGTCAGAACGGCGAGAAGGCGGATTAGTAACTGGGACGGGTGGCGCGCTACACTCGGACCTCGGGGTTTTCCCAGTCCAGCGCGCTGTCCGTCGGTTTGAAAATCGGCCGAACGGGGAGCGCGCAAATTGTGTGAGCCCCGGCGGGTGGACCCGCCAGCAGCCATCCTTAGAGGGGCGTAGCTCAACTGGCAGAGCAGCGGTCTCCAAAACCGCAGGTTGCAGGTTCAAGTCCTGTCGCCCCTGCTCAACTGAATACTCGACAAGTGTGGACACTGGAAGGTGACCCACAGAAACCAGACGAAAGGCATGCGGTGAGCGACGAGCGCGATGGTGCCGGCTCCGCAGGCGACGGCACCGTAACCGACAGCGTCACCGACAGCACCGGTGACAGCCGCGGTCAGACCGCGGTGGTGACCCGCCCCGCGCGCCCGACCGGCAAGCGGTCGCGGCGCGGCGTTGTCGACGAGGTCGACAGCGTGGACACCGAGACCGTGACCGACGGCAAGGCCACCAAGAACGGCGCGGGCACCGCGACGAAGACGGCCAAGAAAGCCGCCGATCGGCCAGGAAGAGGTTGGCGCAATCCGTTTGCGTTCGTCTGGAACTACCTGAAGCAGGTCGTCGCCGAGCTGCGCAAGGTGATCTGGCCGAACCGCAAGCAGATGATCAACTACACCGCCGTGGTGCTGGTCTTTCTGGCGTTCATGGTGGCGTTGATCGGCCTGGTCGACCTGGGCCTCGCCAAGCTCGTGATGCTGGTGTTCGGCTGACGAGCGAATTTAGAGAGGACTGACAAGTGACTTCCTTCGAGGGCGAATCGCCTTCGGCCGTTTCCGATGCGCTCGCCGAAGCAGCGGATCCGGCGACTGTGATCGCAGACGAGGCCGCCGAGCGCCTGGAGGACAGCACAGCCGCCGAGGCCGTCGAGGACACCACGCTCACCGAGGCCGTCGAGGACACGACGCTCACCGAGGATGTCCCGGCCGATGCCACTGCTGACGATGCGGCCACCCCCGACGACGAGGAAGAGGATCCGGCCGTCGCGCTCAAGAAAGAGCTGCGCCTGAGGCCCGGCGACTGGTACGTCATCCACTCCTACGCCGGCTACGAGAACAAGGTGAAGGCCAACCTCGAGACCCGCGTGCAGAACCTCGACGTCGGCGACTACATCTTCCAGGTCGAGGTGCCCACCGAAGAGGTCACCGAGATCAAGAACGGCCAGCGCAAGCAGGTCAACCGCAAGGTGCTGCCGGGCTACATCCTGGTGCGCATGGAGCTCAACGACGAGTCGTGGGGCGCGGTGCGCAACACCCCCGGCGTCACCGGCTTCGTCGGCGCGACGTCGCGGCCGTCGCCGCTGTCGCTCGACGACGTGGTGAAGTTCCTGCTGCCGCCCGCCGCCGCCAAGAAGCCCGGCAAGGCCGCCGCTGCTGCCGCCACTGGGTCGCCTGAAACCGGTGGAATCGAACGGACCCCGATCGAGGTTGATTTCGAGGTCGGCGAGTCGGTCACCGTCATGGACGGGCCCTTTGCGACGTTGCCCGCCTCGATCAGCGAGGTCAACGCCGAACAGCAGAAGCTCAAGGTGCTGGTGTCCATCTTCGGCCGCGAAACACCTGTCGAACTGACCTTCAACCAGGTCGCCAAGATCTAGAGCGATTTCGGCGCGCAAACGCCCGCTGACCGTCCGTAAGCGCGCCGAAATCACGGAAACGAGAGAGGAACACCAACACTCATGCCCCCGAAGAAGAAAGTCGCCGGGCTGATCAAGCTGCAGATCCAGGCCGGGCAGGCCAACCCCGCCCCGCCAGTGGGTCCCGCGCTCGGCCAGCACGGCGTCAACATCATGGAGTTCTGCAAGGCGTACAACGCCGCGACCGAGAACCAGCGCGGCAACGTCATCCCCGTGGAGATCACCGTCTACGAGGACCGCAGCTTCACCTTCGCACTGAAGACCCCGCCCGCGGCCAAGCTGTTGCTGAAGGCCGCCGGTGTGCAGAAGGGCTCGGGCGAGCCGCACAAGACCAAGGTCGCCAAGGTGACCTGGGATCAGGTGCGCGAGATCGCCGAGACCAAGAAGGAAGACTTGAACGCGAACGACATCGACGCCGCGTCCAAGATCATCGCCGGCACTGCCCGGTCGATGGGCATCACGGTCGAATAGTTCGACCGAGTGGGAGAGCTGGCATCGGCTCGCCAACCACAACTCTGATTAGGAGAACGAATGAGCAAGAACAGCAAGGCATATCGCGAAGCCGCCGAGAAGGTGGACCGGGAGCGGCTGTACACGCCGCTGGAGGCCGCGAAGCTGGCCAAGGAGACATCGTCGAAGAAGCAGGACGCGACCGTCGAGGTCGCCATCCGCCTCGGCGTCGACCCGCGTAAGGCCGACCAGATGGTCCGCGGCACCGTCAACCTGCCGCACGGCACCGGTAAGACCGCCCGCGTCGCGGTGTTTGCAGTGGGCGACAAGGCGGAGGAGGCCACGGCCGCAGGCGCGGACATCGTCGGCAGCGACGACCTGATCGAGAAGATCCAGGGCGGATTCCTGGACTTCGACGCCGCGATCGCCACGCCCGATCAGATGGCCAAGGTCGGTCGCATCGCCCGCATCCTGGGTCCGCGCGGCCTGATGCCGAACCCGAAGACCGGCACGGTCACGCCCGACGTCACCAAGGCCGTGAACGACATCAAGGGCGGCAAGATCAACTTCCGCGTCGACAAGCAGGCCAACCTGCACTTCGTGATCGGCAAGGCGTCGTTCGACGAGAAGAAGCTGGCCGAGAACTACGGCGCCGCGCTCGACGAGATCCTGCGGGCCAAGCCGTCGTCGTCGAAGGGCCGCTACCTGAAGAAGGTCACCGTCTCGACGACCACCGGCCCGGGCATCCCGGTTGACCCGGCGGTCACTCGTAACTTCGCCGAGGCCTGAGCCTCCTAGCGCTGAAATCCCCCACACCGACGGTGTGGGGGATTTTTGCATTCGCGTCCGTTGCCGTCTTAGCTGTCGCCGATGACGCGGCCGAGTTCCGCGCGTGAATTGATCCCGAGCTTGCGATAGATCCGCCCGAGGTTTGCTTCGACCGTTTTCGGGCTGATGAACAACGCGGCCGCGACGTCCTTGTTCGTCATGCCCGACGCCGCCAGTTCGGCCACTCGCCGTTCGGACGGGGTGAGCGCGAGATCGCGGGTGGGGACGACCTCGGTGCGGGCGAGTTCGGATCGGACGCGGTCTGCCCACAACTGTGCGCCCATCGCTTCGAAGGACTGCAGCGCCTCGCGCAGAGTGGCGCGGGAACGCTCTTTCTGGCGTTGACGACGTTGCAGCTGGCCCACCAACAGTTGGGTGCGGGCCCGTTCGAACGGCATCGGCAGCCGCTCGTGTTCGGCCATCGCCTCCTGCGCCTTCCGGGCCGCCGCCTCCACATCGCCCTTGGCGGCCAACAGCATGCTTCGGCAGCGGGCTCCGGTGGCCAGCATCCATGGTCGATCGAGGCGGCGGCCGTTGCGTTCCAGGGCCGCGATCAACGGCTCGGCCTCGCCGCCGCGGCCCAGCGCGATCATGGCCTCGACGGCGTCCGGGATGAACGTCGCAGTCATGATCTCCGTGCCGGGGATCGACTCGAACGTGCGCTGCATCGGCTGCATTACTGCGAGCGCCTCGGCGTGGTTGCCGATCGAGACCTCGAGAAATCCCAACGTCATGACCGGCCACTCCGCGAGACGCGGCGACGCCGTTCTGTCCGCGGTATCCAGGACGGCCCGGGCGTCGGACCGCGAATCATCTTCTCGCCCAAGGTAAGCGGCCACCATGGACCGCATCGAAAGGGCGATCGCCAAGGAACCGCCGCCTTGCTCGGCACGTTCGTTGGCTTCGTCCGCCCGTCGTGCGGCCTCGGCAAAATTTCCTCGCCAGATCTCGACCAACGCAGCGCAGCTCGCCACGGCGGTGAAATCGTTCTCGGCGCCGCGCTCGGTGCACCTGCGGTGCAGCGCCTGCATTCTGGCGCCGGCCTCGTCCAGCCGGCCGGTCCAGGCCAGTACCAAACCCTCGACCATGCTGGCGCTGAACGCGGTGTGCCCGTCGATGTCGGGATCCTCCAAATCGACTGCGCGTCGCAGACTGAGTTCGTCGACCCCGTTCCCGTACATGAAGTTCAGCTGGACTGACATCGCGAGCGCTCTGCTGATGAGAGCCTGATCGCCGAGTTGTTCGGCGTTGGTCACCGCCTTCTGCGCGCTGGCCAACGAGTCGTCGAACTTCGAGATCATGCGTTGGCCGAATGCCAGCACGATCAGGGTCTGCACCAGCAAGGCCGGACTGTCCTCGGCGTCGTCCAGCGCGCGCTCGAGAACAGCGACGGCTTCAGTCCAGTTGTCGTCGTAGAGATGTACCCCGGCCAACAAGTTGAGCGCGCTTCCTCGCAGCGGACCGGATGGCAGCCTGTGCACTGTCTCTTCGAGCAACGCGCGGGCTCGTTGGGGGTCGCCGGCGTTGAAATGGTGCTGCGCCGCATGGATAAGGCGTTCGGGGTGGTCACCGCCGAGGTGGATCGCGAGTTCGGCCAACTCCGCCGCCGCGGCGGGTGCCCCCCTGGCCGCCGCGGCTTCTGCCGCGATGTCAAGAGCGTTCAGCGTCTCAGGGTCCGCGCTGGAGGCCGCGAGCGCCATATGCCTCGCCCTCAGTTCAGGCACCCTTACGGTCTGCGCCAACGACCGATGCATGGCACGGCGCTCGGCCGCGGTCGCGTCGGTATAGACGCTCTGGGCCAGCAGCGGGTGGGCGAATCGCACCTGATTGCCTTCGATCCCGATGATGCCCTTGGCTTCTGCGTCGCCAAGCGACTCGACGGGAGCGCCGGTGACCTGAGCGAGTAACTCCACCGTCGGGTCGGCAACCGAGGCGGCGGCCAGCAGGAGTTTTCGTGCGTCGCGGTCCAGCTGTCCGATGCGCAGTCTCATCAGTTCCGACAGCGAGCTCGGGAGCTTGGACTTCACCTGCGAGGACTCGATATCGATCGCCCGCGCCAATTCGAGTGCGAAAAACGGGTTCCCGCCGGAGGTTTCGGCGATTCGCACCATCGTCGGCCGCGGCAGGGACCGCCCCAGGCGCGAGGAAATCAACATGTGCAGGCCGCCGATGCTCAGCGGGCCGATACGCACCCGCTCGATGCGGTCGGGTCTCGACAGGTGAAGCCACGTCACCGAACTGCCGCCCTCAGCATCCGACCGCTCGGTGACGAGCAACCCGATGCCGCCCTTGAACCGCCGGGCGGCGAACGCCAAAACGTCCTTGCTCGACCGATCCAGCCACTGCAGGTCGTCGATCGCGATCAGTACCGGCGAGTCCGTGACGAGGCGGTCGAATACCGCCGCGAAGGCCGCCGCCACGACGTGCTGATCGGTCGTGTGATCCTCGCTGCTGGCTCTCAGCAGTACCCGGTCGACCGCGACGCGCTGCACGTCAGACAGCTCGGCGAGGACGGAGTCGTCAATGTCGCGGAGGAGGTCCGCCACCGCTGCATAGGCGAGCACCGACTCCGCCTGCCCGACCCGCGCGGAGAACACCTGATAGCCGCGGCCGCGCGCCTCCTCGAGGGCGGACAGCCACAGCGTGGTCTTGCCGATGCCGGGCTCGCCCTCGATGACCAGTCCGGACGGCTGCTGTGACGCCGACCGCAGGAACTCCGTTACTGCACGAAACTCCAGCGGGCGGCTCACCACCGCTGGCATTCACAACCCCCACAAAACTCAAATAGCAAACCGAGGATACGTCGGGTGCAGGGTTGACGTGCAGCGTTACGCCATGACCGTGGGCAGCTAGATCATCTTGTTCGGGCGGTCAAAGGTCAATCGCATTGGGTTGCCATCGGCAACGTCACGACGGGCGGTTGCTGAATCCGTGCGCCCACATCACCGGAAAGCCGCTGGTAAGGCACGCCTGCCTGAAGGCAGGTCGTCGACACGATGTCGGATGAGGGCGCGCCGAACACCCCATAGAGCACTTCATCAGTCGGGACGGAAAGCGTGACGACCAACCGGACCGGCGTGCCCGCACTGCTGACGCTCGCGGCGGCGGCGTCGAGCTTGGCGACCATTTCGTCGACCGACGTCGTCGTCATCTCAGGCAAATACCACTCGGCGAGGTAGTAGGCCAGGTCGCCAGCGACGTCCATGATGCCGAACGTTAGCGGCTGCCCATCGTCCTGGAATCGGGTGTTTCCCTATGTGCACCATGGCCGCGCCGCGGTTTACAGGTCGCCGATGACGCGGCCCAGCTCGGCGCGCGACTTGATACCGAGTTTGCGGTAGATCCGGGCCAGGTTGGCCTCGACCGTTTTTGGGCTGATGAACAACGCGGCGGCCACATCGCGGTTGGTCATGCCGGATGCCGCCAGCTCGGCCACCCGCTGCTCGGACGGCGTGAGTCCGACGACGTCCCGGCGCCGCGCGACCTTTGCCCTGGCGAGTTCGGCCCGAGTCCGGTCGACCCATAGCGCCGCGCCCATCGCGTCGAACGCCCGCAGGGCCTCCCGAAATGTGTTGCTGGAGGCGTCCTTTTGACGTTGGCGGCGTTGCAGCTGGCCCAGCAAGAGCTGGGTGCGGGCGCGTTCGAAGGGCATCGGAAGCCGAGCGTGCACGGCCATCGCGTGCTCCGCAATCCGCATGGCCGCCACGACGTCGCCTCGCGCGGCCAGCCACATGCTGCGACACCGCGCACCGACGGCGAGCATCCACGAGCGGTCGAGACGGCGACCATGGTGCTCGAGTACTTCGATGAGAGGCTCCGCTTCAGTGTGGCGGCCGAGTGCGACCATGGCCTCGACCGCGTCGGGAATGAACGTGGCAGTCATGATCTCGGCGCCGGGAAGGTCGTCGAAAACATCCAGCATCGGCTGCAGTGCGG
Organism: uncultured Actinomycetota bacterium; assembly: GCA_963698965.1. Taxonomy (GTDB): domain Bacteria; phylum Actinomycetota; class Actinomycetes; order Mycobacteriales; family Mycobacteriaceae; genus Mycobacterium. The sequence continues at coordinate 87,428 of CAVOSY010000025.1, read as the reverse complement.
TGAGCGCCTCGGCGTACCTGCCGAGCGAAACCTCAAGTAAGCCAAGGCTCATCGTCGGCCATTCGGCCAATCGCGGTGACTCGCACTCGTGCGCGATGGCAAGAGCGGCGGCGGCGTCGGCGCGGGCTTGTGCGTTCGCGCCCGGCATAGGTGTGCACCGCGGCGCGCACCGTCAGCGCGATCGTGCGGGACCCACCGACCTGCTCGGCGCGTTCCATGGTGTCTTCGGCCAGCACCGCGGCCTCGGCGAAATTGCCCCGCCAGATCTCGATCAGGGTGCAGTACCCGGTGACTGCCATCATGTCGTTCTCGGCACCGCGCTCGATACAACGCGAGCGAACGGCGTCCATCCCGCTACGTGCCTCGTCGAGCTGTCCGGTCCAGGCCAGTACCAAGGCGTTGACAGCGCTGGCGCAGAACGGAATTGGCACGTCGACGTCGGGATCCTCCAGCGCCAGCGCGCGCTGCAAGCTAGCCTCGTCGATGCCGTGTCCGTACAGGAACGTCGTGTTGACCAACATCGCGAGTGCACGACTGACCAGCGGCGGATAGCGCATCGCCTCGGCGTGTGTCACGGCGTCGCGGGCATTGCGTAACGACTCTTCGAACTGGCCGGCCATTCCCTGCGCGAACGCCAACGACATCAGGGTTTGCTCGAGAAGGGGAGGGTTGTGCTCCGCGTCGACGAGTGCGCGCTCGAGGAGCGCGGCGGCGTCGACGAAGGTGTCGTCGTAGATGCGGATTCCCGCCATCAGGTTGAGGGCGATACCGCGCAGCAGCCCGGGCTGCAGTTGATCGATGGTCGACTCGAGCAGTGTGCGGGCGCGGGCGGCGTCGCCGGCCTTGAAATGGTGCTCGGCCGCGCGGATTCGGCGCGACGGCTTGTCCCCGCCGAGCCCGATGGCCAGTTCGAGCAATTCGGCCGCGGCCGCGGGGCGCCGCGAGCGCGCGCGACGTCGTCGGCGGTGTCGAGCGCTTTGAGCGTTTCGGGGTCTGCGCTCGACGCCGCCAGAGCCATGTGCCTGGCCTTCAGCTCGGGCAGGATCACGGATTCGGCCAGGAGCCGGTGCGTAGCCCGGCGCTCGGCGGGACTGGCATCTGTGTAGACGCTGCGCGCCAGCAGCGGATGAGAGAACCGCACCGTGTTGCCGTCAATCGCGAGGATGCCCTTGGCTTGTGCCTCCGAAAGCAGCTCTGCAGCTCGCTCGGACGTGGTGCCGGCGACTTGCGCGAGCAGTTCCATGGTCGGCGTCGCGACGGATGCCGCAACCAGGAGGAGGTCCTTGACGCCGGGATCGAGCCGGCCGATGCGCATGCGCATCAGCTCGGCAAGTGTTCCGGGCAGTCTCGAGTGGGCGTTGGCGGATCCCATGTCGATGGCACGCGCCAGTTCGCGCGCATAGAAGGGGTTTCCTCCGGAGATCTCGGCAATCCGCACCATGGTCGGACGCGCGAATGTTCGGCCGAGTCGTGCCGAGATCAGCGCGTGAAGCCCGCCGAGACTCAGCGCGCTGACGGTAAGGCGGTCGAGGCCATCCGGCCTGCCGAGGTGCAGCCACGAGGCCGAGGTCCCACTGTCGGCATCGCACCGTTCGGTGACGAGGATGCCGACGCGGCCATCGAACCGGCGGGCCGCGAACGAGATGACGGCCTGGCTGGACGGGTCGAGCCATTGCACGTCGTCGATCGCGATCAACACGGGAGTGCGCACCGCGAGCCGTTCGATCGATGACGCCAGGGCCGCCGCGACCACACGGTGATCGGTCTGAGGCCCTTCGCTGCTGGACCGCAAGAGCACCCGGTCGACGGCCACTTGCTGGACGTCGGGAAGCTCCGCGAACAATGCGGGATCCACGTTGCCGAGAAGATCGGCGACGGCGGCATACGCCAGCACCGACTCGGCCTGGCCAACCCGCGCCGATACGACGGCGAAACCCCGCTCGCGAGCCTGCGCCACCGCCGCCAGCCAGAGCGTGGTCTTCCCGATGCCGGCTTCACCCTCGATGACCAGTCCCGAGGCGCGCGCGGCTGCAGACTGCAGGAACTCGGCCACGGCCCTGAACTCCTGCGGACGGCTCACCACGCCGGAACTCACGATTCCCCAATCGTCTCAGCAAATCCCGAATTTACCGACCAGGTGCCCGGTGAGCAGTATTTGGCGTGCCTCACTGGCCAGGTAGACGAGAGTTTCTCCGACCACAAGCCGGAAAGGCTACAGAGTTACTGGCAACTTCAGAGGGCGGTGGGCTCGGGTGTTGTGGCCTCGGCGCTGCACGGGTCTACGACCGGGCTTTGTCTTATTCGCGTCCCAACATCGCCGGAAAGCCGCTGGTGTGGCAGGCCGGCCTGGTCACAGGTCCTGGAGACGAGGTCCAACGAGTCGGCACTGAACACACCGTAGAGAACCTCGTCTCCCGGCACCGAGAGGGTGAGAAGGAGCCGCACCGGCGTGCCTTCATCAGTGAGCACCGCGGCCGCGGCGTCCAGGCGCGCGACCACATCGTCGACCGATTGCTCCGTCAGCTCGGGCAGGTACCACTCGGCCAGGTGATACGCCGACTCCCCGGCGGCGTCCATACAGCTGAACGGTAGCGATCATCCAGCTTCGGCGAATCAGGTGTTTCCCTATTCACCGGCCCGATGTCACAGGGACGAACTGTGCGCCCTCAACCTTGTCCGGCGCACTCCGCGAGGCGCCGATGCAGGAACTCTCTCGCCGGACCCGAGCCGTTGTGGTCCAGCGCGATGCGGTACCACCGGAGAGCCTCGTCACGCCTGCCCGCCCGCCGCAGCAGATCTGCGCGGATCGAGGCCACGGTGTTCGACCGGGTCAGTCTGGGATCGTCGGCCACCTCGTCGAGCGCCGCCAAGCCGGCGGTGAACCCATCGCGGAAACCGATCGCCAGCGCCCGGTTGGCCCTCGCCACGGGGGAGTTGGTGTCCTCGATCAGCCGGTCGTAGGCCAGGCAGATCGCCGCCCAATCGGTCTGTTGCCAGCTCGGCGCCGTCGCGTGTAATGCCGCGATCACAGCCTGTGGCAGATAGGGACCTCGCGCCCCTGCGGCCAGCTGAAGCCGGTTCAGCCCGCGCGTGATTCGGCCACGGTCCCAGCGGGTGCGATCCTGCTCGTCGAGAGGGACCAGCGCTCCGTCGGCGTCCACGCGAGTCTCCCGTCGCGAATCGTGCAGCAGAACGAGGGCAGCCAGCGCGTGCGCATCGCGCTCGTCGGGCATCAACGAGCACAGTTCACCGGCCAGGCGCACACCCTCGTCGCACAACTCGTCGCGGATCGCGGACGGTCCCGCGGTCGACCAGTAGCCCTCGGTGAACACCGAATAGATACAGGCGAGCACGTGCGGTGTGCGCTCCGGTAGCAGTTCGGCAGGAGGGACCCGTAGCGGGATGTTCGCGTGCCGGATCTTGTTCTTGGCCCGAGTGATCCGCTGGCCGACAGCCGCCTCGGTCTGCAACAGTGCGCGCGCGATCTCGGCGACGGTGAGGCCGGAGATCAGCCGCAGTGTCAGGGCCAGCTGTGAGGTCGGGTCGAGCGCGGGGTGCGCGCAGGTGAACATCATCCGCAGTTCGTCGTCGCGAACGGGATGCACGTCCACCCGATCGGTGCGGGCTCGGATATCGTCGACCACGGCTGCGAGTTCCTTTCCGGGGCGGACGGATTCGCGTCGCAGTCGATCCAGTGCCCGGTTCCGGGCAACCGCCACGATCCAGCCGCCCGCGTTGTGGGGCACGCCGTCGCGCGGCCACGCTCGTAACGCCTCGGTGAAGGCCTCCTGGACGGCGTCTTCGGCGACGGTGAAGTCACCGGACCAGCGGGCAAGCGCCGCGACGGCCGGGCCCCATTCGCGCCGAAACACGCCGTCCAGGTTGGTCATCGACGCGGCTACAGCCCGGAGACGCCCATGAGTTGCCGGAGTTCCACCGTCGTCGACGGAATCATCGACGCGACCTTGACGGCCTCGTCGCGATCGCCGACGTCGATGATGTAGTAGCCGTTCGCCACCTCGGCGCCCTCGACGTAGGGCCCGTCGGTGAGTAGCACCTCGCCGTCGCGCACCCGAACCGTCGTTGCCGTCGACGGCGGATGCAATGGCGCGCCGCCGTTGGTGCGGTCGCCCGCGGCCGCGCCGAACTTCTGATGCGCAGCGATGCCGGCCTCCCACTCCGGTGTACCGGGGGCTACGGCCTTGTCCGCGGGCTCGAGGAGCAGGGCCAGCCATGCGTTGCCCACAGGCTTGCTCGGCGGGAAGTACTCGACGATTGGCCAGATCTCGACAGCGCCGCGCTTGGCGGCGGGGATGTCACGCGCCAATGCCAGTGCCTCATCGAGGTTTTCGGCTTCGAACACGTAGTAGCCGCCCGCCACTTCGGCGCTTTCCGCGAACGGGCCGTCGGTGACCGTCGGCGCGTCGGGTCCACCGGTGATCCGCGCGCCGGTCGTCGACGGCGTTAGCGCGTCTCCGGCCCTGATCGACGTCGCCGCCTTGGCGTGGAACGCCTGGTACGCCGCCATCTCAGCGGCCGCTTCGTCGGGGTCGGGCGCTGAGGTGGACTCCGGGCCGAGCAACAGGGCGAAGTAGTACATCGTGGTCACCTTCCGGCAGTGAGCAGAACCCTTGTGGTCCACTCTCTACCCCTCCGACGAACGGCACCGCGCGAATCCGACACACACAGCGAACATTGCGGAAAGCAGCTTCCCAAAAGGAAATCCCCCGCCACTGCCTGGCGTTTTTTAGGGGTCGTCGCAACACTGCTGGTTAATTGGTCTGTAGTAGATCACGTAAGCGCTCGGCTGGGGTATCCCAGCCGAGCGTTTTGCGTGGGCGGCCGTTGAGTTGCTGGGCGACGTGTTCGAGGTCTTCGGGGCCGTACGCGCTCAGGTCGGTGCCTTTGGGGAAGTACTGGCGCAGCAGGCCATTGGTGTTTTCGTTGGTGCCGCGTTGCCAGGGGCTGGCCGGGTCGCAGAAGTAGACGGCCATGTCGGTGGCCAGGGAGAACTGTTTGTGGCGTGCCATCTCAGCGCCCTGGTCCCAGGTCAACGAGCCGCGCAGGTGAGCCGGCAGTGTGGCGATCGTCGCTATCAGTCCGTCGCGCACCGCTTCGGCGTGATGGCCGTCGGGCAGGTGCACCAGCATGGTGTAGCGGGTCGCGCGCTCGACGAGCGTGGCGATGGCGGTCTTGTTGGCTTCGCCCATGATCAGGTCGCCTTCCCAGTGGCCGGGTAGTGCGCGGTCCTCGAGCTCGGCGGGGCGGTCGCTGATCATGATCATCGGATCGACGAACCGGTGGGTGCGTTGATCGGGTCGCTGGTGCGGTTTGCGTCGTGTGCGGCCAGACCGAAGCGCTTGGGCCACTTCACGTTTCAACCCACCGCGGGCTTGGAAGTACAACGCCTGGTAGATCGTTTCGTGGCTCACCCGCATACTCTCGTCGTCTGGGAAGTCCTTGACCAGACGATGCGAGATCTGTTCCGGCGACAACCGCCGCGTTAACCCGTCGTCGACCGCCAGGCGCAGCTTCTGGTTGGTCACCAGTTTGGACTGCTTCGGGCGGGCGCGGTCGACCGCAGCCGCCCTGTCAGCCTGATACGGCAGATACAACCCCTCAACACTGTGCGCGCGGACCTCACGCGACACGGTCGAGGTGTGTTTATTGATCGCGGCGGCGATCTGGGTCAGATTCAGCCCGTTGACCAGCCCATCGGCGATCACGAGTCGATCCGGCAACGACAAGTACCGCCCGTTGGCTACGAGCAGCTCGGCACCGGTTGGCCGGGATTGACTGGTTTCCACCGGCCGTGTGTACCGCGTGCCGGTCGTGTAATCGATGACCGTGCCATCGGGGAACACCCGCGTGTTGCGGATTTTGCGAATTCCATCGCGCCAATCACGGGCGGTGCGCACGTTGACGCCGACCTCGCGGGCTGCCCGAGCCGCCGACCAGCCAGACCCGAGAAGTGCCAGAAACCGTGCCCGAGCGGCCGCCTTGCCGTAGGGCTGGCGATCCTCGCTGACCAAACCCGCTCCCACCAGCAGCCGCCGTGCCACCCCATGCGAAACGCCGACCGATTTCGCGGCCTGAGTGATCGAGCGGGTCGCAGTGAACACCTCCACCACCACAGTGGTGTCGGCGTCACGCGATGCCGTCCGCGGCGACCCGAGAGGCCGACCCGTCGCCCGCAAAATCGCGTAACAGCGCTGCCGTGAGATCCCCAGTGAAACCGCCACATCCTTGACCGGCACACCAGCATCAACCAGCTTTGCTAACCGATCCCCAAACCGAACACAGTCCTCCGAAAACGACACGGTCGCCGCAACCTCTCAAATCGAGAGCGTTGCGACGACCGTGTGAACTCGCCCCTGATGTGACGGGGGATTGCGTATTCGGTCAGGCCGCGGCCTAGGCCGAATCGGCATCCTTCTTATCGGCGTCCGACTTCTTGTCGTTATCCGAACTACGCGGCCGCGCCTGGCTTCAGGTACGTGACAAGGCTGACGTCGATGCTTTCGTCGATGAAGTAGTACTGGCAGCCCTTCAGGTACCGCATGTAGCGGTGGTAGTTCTCCTCATCAGTCGCGGCGATGGCCGCGTCCTTGTTCGCCTCCAGCCGGTCGGCCCAGATGCCGAGCGTCTTGATGTAGTGGTTGCGCAGGGACATGGTCTCCGGCACCACGAAGCCGGCCTTCTCGCCGTGCTCCACCATCATCTGGGTGGTCGGGATCCGCCCGCCGGGGAAGATCTCGGTGATCATGAATTTGATGAACCGCGCCAGTTCGAAGGTCAGCTTCTTGCCGCGGGCGTTCAGGTCGTACGGGTGGTAGCCGACGCTGCTCTGGATGGTCATCCGGCCGTCGTCGGGCAGGATGTCGAAGCAGTTCTTGAAGTAATCGTCATAACGCTCGAAACCGAAGTGCTCGAACGCTTCGATCGACACGATCCGGTCGACAGGGTTGTGGAACTGCTCCCAGCCCTCCAGTCGGACGTCGAACGTGCGGTCGGTGTCGACCTTGGTCAATAGCTGATCGCAATACGCCTTCTGGTTCTTCGACAGCGTCAGGCCGATGACGTTGACGTCGTACTTCTCTATCGCCCGCTGCAATGTCAGGCCCCAGCCGCAGCCGATTTCCAGCAGCGTCATGCCCGGTTTGAGGTCGAGTTTGTCGAGGTTCAGGTCGACATCGGCGACCTGCGCTTCAGACAACGTGACATTGGGCCCGGTGAAGTACGCGCAGCTGTACTTGCGGGTCGGGTCCTGGAACACCCCGAAGAAGTCGTCTGACAGGTCGTAGTGAGCCTGAATGTCCTCGAAATGCGGCGTCAAGTCCTTGGTGCCGGATGCGTTGTCAGACATATTTCCCCTGCTTGGCCTTTCCATGTGACCCGGCGGGCTGCGACCAGCAGCCGATTCAGTACGGGTTGTGCTGCGACCGTACCTCTGGAACGGCCCGTCGACGTGCGTACACGCGTCTCAAGCCGTAAACCCTAGCGTTTAGCGGGGGGCGGACTCCAATTCGGTGCTACTTCTGCAGGGTGAACTGGTTGACGTCGATGTAACCGACGCGGAAGCCCTTCGCGCAGCCGGTGAGGTAGCGCATGTAGCGGTTGTAGACCTCTTCCGACTGCACGGCGATCGCCTCGTCCTTGTGCGCCTGGAGCGCCTCCGCCCAGCAGTCCAGGGTCCGGGCATAGTGCAGTTGCAGGGACTGGCGGCGGGTGAGCTCGAAGCCGGCCTTGGTCGAGTGCTCCTCGACCTTCTCGATCGACGGGAGCCGGCCGCCAGGGAAGATCTCCGTGAGGATGAACTTCACGAACCGTGCCACCTCGAAGGTCAGCGGAATCTTCCGGTCGGCCATTTGCGGCAGCGTCAGCGCGGAGATCGTATGTAGCAGCATGACACCGTCATCGGGCAGCAGGGCGTGAGCCAACTTGAAGAAGTCGTCGTAGCGGTCGAAACCGAAGTGCTCGAACGCGCCGATCGACACGATCCGGTCCACCGGCTCGTCGAACTGCTCCCAGCCCTCCAGCAGCACCCGCTTGCTGCGCGGACTGTCAGACTTCGCGAAAACCCTTTCGACATGGGCCTTTTGGTTCTCGCTGAGCGTTAGCCCCACGACATTGACGTCGTAGCGCTCGATCGCCCGCATCATCGTCGAACCCCAACCGCAACCGACGTCGAGCAGCGTCATTCCAGGCTGGAGTCCGAGCTTGCCCAGCGCCAGGTCGATCTTCGCGAGCTGGGCCTCTTCCAGCGTCATGTCGTCGCGTTCGAAATACGCGCAGCTGTAGGTCTGACTGGGATCCAGCCACAGCCGGAAGAATTCGTCCGACAGGTCGTAATGGGCCTGGACATTGTCGAAATGAGGCTGCAGTTTGGCGCGAGCCATAGTCTTCCGTGCCTTTCTGGCGGTTCAGAACCCCTGCGGCGTCGCCGACGACGGCATGCAAGCCCTGAAGCACTGGACCCTCAAAGGGTACGCGCGAAATGGTCCTCGGCCGAATTGGGCGGCCTCCCAGGTGTCACCCAGCCGTTGCGAAGGTGGTCTTCAGCTCGCCTACAATGTCGTCCCACAGCTCGCGGGGCAGGTCATGCCCCATACCGTCGAACAGCACCAGCCGGGCGCCCTTGATGGCGCGGGCGATGGCGCGTCCACCGAACGGCCGCATCAGTTTGTCGGCCTTGCCGTGGATCACAACGGTGGGGACGCTGACCAGCCGGTCGTAGCGAAGCAGGCTCCCGCTGCCGAGGACCGCCGCGAAATGGCGGCCGACGCCAGCGGGGTAGTACGACCTGTCGTAGCCCTCGATCGCCTCGGCACGGATGCGCTCCTCCGCTGCCGGATAACCGGGGCTGCCGGTGATTCTCGATACTCGGACGGCGTTGTCGATGATGGCCTCGCGTGTCGCGTCCTTGGGTTTCTGCAGGATGGCCAGCAGTTGTCTGGGGCCCGGTGGCGGCAGCAGTGGCTGATTGTTGCTGGAGAAGATGATCGCGAGGGTCTTGGTGCGTACCTTGTGCCGGGCGGCGAACACCTGCGCAATCATGCCGCCCATCGAAGCTCCGACGATGTGCGCCGTGTCGATCTTCAGGTGGTCCAGCAGCGCGGCGGCGTCGTCGGCGACATCTTCCAGCGTGTAGACCGCCTGGCTGCGCAGCCCGAGGAACGACCGGACCATCCGCGGCGCCAGCGGGGCGCCGGTGTGGCGGCCGGTCACCTTCGTCGACAGCCCGACATCGCGGTTGTCGTAGCGGATGACGCGCAGGCCCTGGTCGACGAGCTTCTCGCAGAACTCCGTGCGCCACAACAACAATTGCGCGCCGAGTCCCATGATGAGCAGGACGGCGGGATCGTTGGGATCGCCCATGTCCTCGTAGTAGATGTCCAGATCGCCTGAGCGGGCGGTGCCGGTGCGTATCTGCATCTACGCCTCGACCTCTTCGGAATGCTCGCGGCTGACCTCGACCATGAAGTTGGCGAAGTATCCCGTCAGCTGCGGGTCGGACATCATCTGCCACTTAGGCGCCAGCAGCTTCATGTAGCGCTCGACATAGAGGAACTGCTTGCCGATCAGCACCAGCTCCCGCGGCAGCTTCACGTCGTAGGCATCGGCCAGCGTGGACAGCTGCTTGCCGATCTCGGCATAGCTCATGTCGCCAAGCGACGTCATGGTCAGCGGGGTCGCGAACTTCTCCAGGTCCTTCGCGGCCTCTGCTTCGGGCTTGACCGTCCCGACCGCACCCATCAGTACGACGATCTTGCCCGCTGCGGCGTGGTCCTTCGTGACCAACAGCGCGTACACCAGCTCCCGCAGGAGCCACCGGGTGCGGGGGTCGATGCGGCCCATGATGCCGAAGTCGAAGAACACGATCTTGCCGTCGGGGTCGACGTACAGATTGCCCGCGTGCAGGTCGCCGTGGAACAGGCCGTGCCGGAGGCCGCCCTCGAAGACGCTGAACAGCAGCGCCTTGACCAGCTCCGTGCCGTCGAAGCCGGCCTTGCGGATGGCGGCGGCGTCGTCGATGCGGATGCCCTGGATGCGCTCCATCGTCAGCACCCGTTCGCTGGTCAGATCCCAATAGACCTGCGGCACCCGGATGTTCTTGCCCAGCGGCGAAGCATGCATATGCGACACCCACGCGTCCATCGACTGCGCCTCGAGCCGGAAGTCGAGCTCCTCGGCGAGGTTGTCGGCGAAATCGGCGACAACGTCCTGCGCCGAAAGTCGACGGCCGAGCTTGGCCAGCTCGACGATCTGCGCCCCGCGCTTGAGGATCTGCAGGTCGGCCGCGACGCGGCGACGGATGCCGGGCCGTTGGATCTTGACCACGACTTCCTCGCCGGTGTGCAGTGTCGCGTAGTGCACCTGCGCGATCGAGGCTGACGCGAACGGCTCCTCATCGAAGGTCTTGAAGAGGTTGCTCGGCTCGTCGCCGAGCTCCTCCTTGACGAGCTTGTGGACTTCGTCCTTGTCGGCGGGCGGGACCGCGTCGAGCAGGCTGCGGAACTCCCTGCTCAATGGCTCGCCGAAGGCACCAGGGCTGGACGCGATGATCTGGCCGAACTTGACGTAGGTCGGTCCCAGATCGGCGAACGTCTTCGGGATTTGCTTGATGATCTTGTGCTGCAACGAGCCGCGGCCTGCGAGCTTGGTGACGACCCGCGCGCCGGTGCGGGTTATCTGCCAACCCGTCGCGCCAATGCGGGCAGCCTCGACCGGCAGTGGCACTCGGTCCAGCTTCGCTACCTCGCGGTGCTTAGTCGTACTCATGGTTGCAGTCTCTCAAAATCCGCGGTGACCCGTAAAAACCTGTGTAGCCGATCACAGTGTCCCGGAATTCGATTCCGCGGTTGAGCACAATGCGCACAACCTCAAGATCGCCAGTTACACGGCTAGTGAGCACAAGCGCGCCAGCGCCACCGCCGATCCATAGCGTCAGACGCGAACAACCGTCTGAGGAGCGAAAATGGCCACGCTGTCGATCGAACCGCATGGTGCCTCGATGAAGCGCGTCGCGGCGGCCAGCTACGTCGGGTCCGCCATCGAGTATTACGACTTCTACATCTACGGCACCGCGGCGGCGCTGGTGTTCCCGAAGGTGTTCTTCCCCCACCTGGGTATGACGATGGCGACCCTCGCCTCGATGGCCACCTTCGCCGCGGCGTTCCTTTCGCGTCCGCTGGGCGCGGCGTTCTTCGGGCACTTCGGTGACCGGCTTGGCCGCAAGTCGACCCTGATCGCCACCTTGCTGATCATGGGCCTGTCCACCCTGACGGTGGGTCTGGTTCCCGGTGCGGTGACGATCGGCATGGCAGCGCCGCTGATCCTGCTGACGCTTCGCCTCGTGCAGGGGTTCGCGGTCGGCGGCGAATGGGCAGGCTCCGCGCTGCTGTCCGCCGAATACGCGCCCGCCGAGGCACGCGGCCGCTACGGAATGTTCACCCAGATGGGCGTCGGCAGTGGGCTCGTCATGAGCAGCCTGCTGTTCCTGGTGGTGAACCAGACGATCGGGGAGTCCAGCCAGGCGTTCCTCGATTGGGGTTGGCGGATCCCGTTTTTGTTCAGCGCGGTGCTGATCGCCATCGCCTTGTACGTCCGGCTGAATGTCGCCGAGACACCGGTGTTCGCCGATCAGCAGGCGAACGACACCGCCACGGTGATGCCGCTTGCGGTCTTATTCAAGAAGCAGCGGCGGACGGTGGTGCTGGCCACGGGCAGCATGGTCGGGTTCTTCACGTTGGGCTACATGGCCAACGCCTACTTCATGAGTTACGCCCATACCCACGTCGGCTTTTCGCCGAAGCTGATCCTGTCGGTGGGCCTACTGGGCGGTGTGGTGGCGTTGGTGTTCAGCCTGCTTGGGGCCGTGTTGAGCGACACCTTCGGGCGCCGCCCCGTCATCATCACGGCGTTCGCAGTCGGTGTTCCGTGGTCCTTCGTCGTGCTTCCGCTGTTGGACACCGGCAATGCGGTGATGTTCGCGCTGGCGATCGCAGGCACCTACGCCGTCTCGGCGACCGCCTACGGCCCGATGGCGGCGTTCATTCCGGAAATCTTCGCCACTCGGTATCGCTACAGCGGTGCGGGCCTGGCACTCAATCTCGCGGGATTGGTCGGCGGGGCGGTCCCGACGATCGTCGCCGCACCGTTACTGGCGACCTGGGGCGTACCCGCCATCGGCGTCATGATGGCGACCGTCGTGCTGGTCAGCCTCGTGTGCACCGTCGCACTGCCAGAGACGAAAGGTGTTGCGCTGCAACGCCAGTGATCGTCTCTCCACCCAATACCAAGCAACAACAAAAGGAGAAAACAAATGAACACCAAGGGCTTCATCCGTTTCGCCGCGTCCTCCATCGCGACGGTGGGCATCCTCGGCGGTGGCGCGCTGGGGTTCGCCGCAGGCGCCAACGCGAGCACCGCCACGCCTGACCAGATGAAGCGGCAGCACATGGCGGAGGAGCGGGCCGACCCGCACAGCCCCCCTGTCCAGACCGGCCAGCGGACGGCGCCGACGGCGCGGCCCGTGCAGCCGAGGCCGCCGACGGACCCGGGCGTCCCCAACCATGAGCGGCCTCGCAAGGGCTGAGGGGGTCGAGCGAACGTTCCGTACCGCTTCAAATTTCGACAAATTGTCGAGCGGTACGGAACGTTCGCGGGATGGGGCGGGGTGCGTGCCGGCCGGCGGGGGCGGCTGATGCTCGGCGCGAGGAGCCGCGCGATAGCGACATCTCCCGATGCGCGCCGATATCCGTCGCCATACACGCAAGATTCATTGCAGTGTCAAGGTAGCGTCTTGTCGATGCTGGCAACCGTGCTCCGCGCACCACTACACGGGATACGGGCGCGATGAGCGCATTTGGCCGCCGCTGGACTCGGCGCGATGATCACTACTATTGGTTGACCGGGTTTCTCGCTGAGCGCCAAGCACAGACTTTGCCCCGCCTGTTGAACGCCGCGTTCATCGCGACCACCGGTCTCATGCCCACGCTCCTGCTCGCCAACCCGCGCGGCCGGTACGGCGGGTCACTGACGCTCATCTCGGTCTCAATCACCGTGTGCTGTTTGGCGATGGCTGGCCTGTGGCTGCGGCCGCGCTGGCCGAGCCGGCTGCAGTCGCAGCTGTGCGTGGCCGTCGGGTCGATATGCATTGCGGTGGCGTGTCTCATCCAGCCGAACCCGGTATTCGGTCTGCTCGGATCGACCGTCTTCGCGATCGTGGCCGCATACACCGCGTTCTTCCATTCGTCGCGTCTGCTGACACTTGTCGAGGTGGTAGGCGCAGCGACTCTGATCGTGCTTGGTGTGCGGTTGAGCGAGATCGACGCTGCCATGGCCGCGGCCGGTGTGCTCCTGGTCGTTCTGCTGAATGGCTTCGCGGTGATGGTCGGCCGGATAGTTATGCGGCTGACCGACATCGAGAAGCGTCGCCACGATCTGGAACCGCTCACCGGCCTGCTCAACCGCGCCGCCTTCTACGAGGAGACCGCGACGCTCATCGGAGCGCGCAACCGCGGTGACGACCGATACTTGGCCGTTGCCGTAGTCAACCTCGAGAACTACTCGGCGTTAGTGAGCCTGACAGGCGCCGCGGCCGGAATCCGCGTCCAAGTGATGGCGGCTCAGAGGCTGAGGGAAACGATGCGGCGCGAAGCGATTCTCGCGCATTCTGGTGAGGCGGAGTTCTTGATCGCTGACGTGTTCGCCTCACCGGATCCGTCGGTGCTGATCGAGCGAGTCCGCGGCGCGCTGGCAGCTCCTCCATTGCGCTTGACCTGCAGCGTCGGCACGGTGGTCACTCGGCTGCGGCCCTTGGTGTCGCATCCGCCGTCGGATGTGCTCGACGAACTACTCGACCATGCCAGCGCCACGATGTTCGAGGCGCGAAGGGCAGGCGGCAACCAGCATCGCATCGTCGTCGACCCGCGCCTCAGCATGCTTGACGAACCCGGCGCAGACTGAGGCGACGGGCCGGCAGGGCCCGCACGCATAGCGTCAGTTCGCCACGGTGAAGTTCTCCGTCAGCGTCTCGACGACGGGGCGCCATACCGGCTCGGGCAGGTCATGCCCCATGCCGTCGACGACGACGTAGCGTGCGCCCTCGATAGCGCGGGCGACGTTGCGTCCGTTTCGTGGGCGCACCATCGGATCTTTCGAACCGTGGATGACGACGGTCGGCGCCGTGATGCGCCGGGTGTATCCCATCAGGCTGCCGGTGCCCAGGATGGCGTCGAACTGGCGCAGCATGCCCTGCGGGTAATCGCTGCGGGCGGTCAGCTCCTCGACGCGACGGCGTAATTGGTCAAGTGGTGGAAGGAAATTCGGGCCGTTGATCACCGAGATGTTGCGCACCTCGATCGCCATCCTGTCCTCGGCGGGCGCATCCTTGGCGGGCGCATCGAAGGCTAGCTTGATCACTTGCCACTTCGGGATCGACGACATCGGACTGCCGGAACTCGTCATGATCAGGCCCAGCGACCGGACCCGGTCCGGGCGGCGGCCGGCCAGCACCTGAGCGATCATTCCGCCCATCGACGCGCCGACGACGTGCGCACGCTCGATGTCGAGATGGTCGAGCAGACCTTCGACATCGTCGGCCAGGTCGATCAAGGTGTAGGGCACCGGGCTGGTCCGGCCGACGATGTACCTCAGCACTCGCGGATAGACCGAGCCGTTGGCGCGATGGCCGTGCAACTTCGTCGACAGGCCGGTGTCGCGGTGATCGAACCGGATCACGCGATATCCGCACTCGACCAGCTGGGTGCAGAAACCGTCGGGCCACATCGGCAGCTGCGCGCCGACCCCCATGATGAGCAGGACCGGCGGATCCGCAGGATCGCCGAGGTCTTCGTAGAAGAGCTCGATGTCCCCGCAGACCGCGGTTCCGCTTCGGGTTTGCATAGCAGCCTCACACTAGCGGGCTGATCCGCTCCTCAACTGCCGGCAGGGATTTGCCTGTGTCACACCATGGGGCTGATGTGTTCGTCGACGCCGAGCAGCGACTTCCCGAAGACTTCGTAACCTACGACGGGATAGAGACCCGCATGTCGCGCAGCCGTGTTGGCGTCGCGCCAATACCGTTGCAGCGGGTTGGATTCGGCGAAGCTACCCGCGCCGTGCACGTTGACCAGGATGTTGATCGCGTCGAGCATCTGCTGGGCCGCGAAACCCCCCTGGGCGCGGGCTTTCGCGCGTTCGTCGTAGTCAATGTGTCTGTCGTCGGCGGCGGCCCGATCCAGCTGATCGGCGATTGCGTATATATGCAGGCGGGCGGTCTCGAGCTTCAGGGCCGCCTCTGCGATCTGGACCTGGACGCCAACCGACTCGCTCTGCTTGGTGAAGATCGTGTGGTGCATCGCCTTTGTCGGCGCCTTCTCGATGGTGTATGTCAGCGCCGCGCCGGTGATCCCAAGGATGGGGCCGAGCAACGCGAGAGTGCCGAGAGTTGGGAACGGCAGGCGATACATCGGTGCGTCCGTGGGCGCTGGGAGCGCCTCCTTCGCGGAGATGTCCATGGGGATGGTTCGGTAGTCGGGCACGAAGACGTCCTCGCCGACCCAGGTGTTGCTGCCGGTGCCGCGCATACCCGTTGTCCGCCAGGTGTCTTCGATGCGTAGGTCTGAGGCGGGCACCAGGCACCAGTAAGCGTCGGCAGGCTGCCCGGAATCGTCCGCGACGATCGCAACAATCCCGGCCCACGTAGCGTGCGGACATCCTGAGGCATAGGCCCAGCGGCCGCTCACCCGCAGTCCTCCGTCGACGCGGCGGGCGGGACCCGGGGTCGCGGCTCCCGCGATGCGTGCGTCGCCATTGTCGGCGAACACCTCTGATCGCGCGCGGTCGGAGAAGTGTGACGCCATCCACGCAGCGGTGGCCCCGAGGCCGACGAGCCACGCGACAGAACCATCGGCCTGGCCCAGCGACTCGCTGATTTCGAGGACGGTGCGGACCTCGGCTTCGTAGCCGCCGAATTGCCGTGGCGACAGCAGGCGGTAGAACCCGGCTGCGGTCACAGCGTCGATGACCGGGTCCGGGGCCTTCCGTTCGGCATCGGCCATCGCCGCGTGCTCGCGCAGCAGCGGTTGCAAGGCGCGGGCTCTGGAAACAAGCTCCTCGCGTGTCGGGACTGTGATGGCGTCGATTGCTGTGCTCATACTCACTAGAAGCGATCGAGGAACCGTCATCGCTCAATCGGCATTCCGTGATGTACATCACATACTCGGGTCAGACCTGCCCGTTCTGCAATGTGTTTGCGCGGCAGAAGGTTTGGGACGCGATCTTGATTGTCAGCTGGTAACGGCCGGCTTCCAGCGCTTGATCCAGTCGGTTTCCGGCCATTCCTCGTTGGCGGCCATCAGCTCATACATCGTTGCGCCGTCGCTGGATTCGCGGACGATGTCGGCGTGGCCGGCGTGCCGCGTCAGCTCTTCGATCAGATGCAGCGCCACCCAGCGCACCGACCAGTGGTCGATGTCCTGCGGGAACCACGGCACGTCGTGCGGAACCGGCACCGCTGTGTCGAGATCGGCCTCGGCGATGACCCGCAGGGTCTCCTCGTTTTGCTTTTTCAGCTCATCGAGGAGCTGCTCGAGGGTTTCGTCGTCACGCATTACGTACTGGTCCGCGTACTCCGCCATGATCTCTGCCATCGGACGCTCGTCCCTCGGAGGAAAATCTGGCGCGGACGCGGCCCGTTGCGCCCAGCCTTTCTGAACACCGGCGGCGTGCTTGATGAGCCCGCCGATGGACAGCGTGCTGACCGACGGCGTCGACCGGGCCTGCTCGTCGCTCAGGCCGTAGGCCACCGCGAAGAACGCGTTCTGGTTGAACCGCAGGAACTCGAGCAACGACTGGCGCTCGTCGGAGGCGGGCGGGGGCATTCCTGGCATAGCTAGCGTCCCTCTCTGTTGGTGGTGTGTACGTAAAGATCTCGGATGCAAGCGATTTCGGCGCCGTGGTGGATGGCCTCCCGGTTGATGTGCAGGATGAGTTCTGCCATGGGGTGATCCGCCCACGGGCCTTCCTTCGGCCCGATCGGCCGCGCCAACGCCTGCGCGTCAAGGGCGCGCACTCCGGTGATCCAGTTCGCGTACGCGTCATCGAGCTGCTGCAGTGCCGTCTTCGCGTCGGTCGCGTAATTCCAGGACTGGTAGTCGGCAGGCGGCCCGCCGAAGTGGCTGTGGTTGCGCATCGCGAACACGCCGACGATGACGTGGGCGAGCCGCCACGCGATGGTTGTGAACGGCACGGGCTGCGGCTCCGGGAACGTGAAGTCGATCGAGCCATCGGGGTGAACCGTCCAGCAGTCCGACACCGGCTGCCAGAAGTACTCCTCATCGGTCAGGTCATCCAGGCGAGGGCGCAGCTGGTTCGTCCAGTGGTAGTCGAGTTGATCGGCCAGTTGGGTGGTCAAGTCGCTCATGACACCATCCTGACAGCTATATAGGACAGGTACTGTCCTATGACTGTGACAGGGTGGTTGTGTGTCCGAAACGACGAGCCGGGTGCTGCAGCTGCTCGGGTTGCTGCAGTCACGCCGGGTGTGGACTGGTGAGGAGCTGGCCGAGCGGCTGGAAGTGACGACGCGGAGCGTGCGCCGCGACGTGGAACGGCTGCGCGATCTCGGCTATCCGGTGCACGCCAGCAAGGGCCATGGCGGCGGCTATCAACTGGGTGCCGGCGCGGCGTTGCCGCCGCTGTTGCTCGATCCCGACGAGGCGGTCGCGATGGCGGTGTGCCTGCGGCTGGCCGCGGGCGGCAGCGTGGCAGGCGTCGGCGAATCGGCGCTGCGCGCACTGAGCAAGCTCGACCAGGTGATGCCGGCCCGGCTGCGGTCGCAGGTGGCCGCCGTGCACGACGCGACGGTCACGCTGCCGTCGAACTACTCGGACTCACCCGTCGAACCCGAGGTGTTGATGACGCTGGCGCGGGCGTGCCGCGACCGCGAGCACGTCACGAGCGGCTACGTCGACCGCGCCGGCAGCGCCACGGAGCGGCGACTGGAGCCCTATCAGTTGGTGACGACCGGCCGGCGCTGGTATCTGTTGGCATACGACCGCGATCGCCAGGACTGGCGCAGCCTTCGGCTGGATCGGATGGCCGATGTGCGCGCCCTCGGCAGCACGTTCATACCTCGGGAGGCGCCCGACGCGGCGGAGTACGTGCGACGCTCGATCAGCACGTCGCCGTACCGCTACGTCGCCCGGGTGCGCTACCAGGCGCCGGAACACGTTGTGGCACAGCATTTCTCCCCGGCATCGGTGACCATCGATGCCGACGGCCCCGACGCCTGCATCGTCACCGCCGGGGCCGACGACCCCGAGCGCATGGTGTTCTATCTCGCGCTGCCGGGGTGCGAGTTCGAGGTGCTGGATCCGCCTGAAGTGGTGCGGGCGGTCGGATCGCTGGCCGAGCGGTTACGCCGCGCGGCCGGTTAGGCGGTGATCCCGAGGCGGTCGGTAAGGAACAGGAACGCCGCGGCGAATTCGTTGTCGGCCGTCTCGCGACGGACCACGCCCCAATTCACCTGCTCGCGCACGGCGCGCACGCCGGGCAGCAGGGCCGCGAAATCGCAGTGATGCTCGTTGAGCGAGGTCAACTTCTCGGAGACCACTTGCGTCGGCGGCAGAACCGGCATCGCGATCGCCAGCACCTCGACGTCGTCGGCGCCGCGGATCGTCGATGGGTCGACGGGCACACCGTTGAGCCGGTGCAGCACGTCCACGACAACGTCCCCGATGCAGGCCTTGAACAGCCAGTCCTCCGGCGGGCGGTCGATCCGGAAGCCGGCCTCCCCGAGCGTCTTGGCCGCCGTGTCGGCATCTTCCTCGGCGACGACGAAGTCGACGTCGTGCACGGGTTCCGGGCCGCCACGCACCCACAGCGCGTAGCTGCCCGCGAGGGCGAACTCGGGCCCTTGCGCCTTGAGCGCCGACGCGGCGCGCTTGAGTGCGTCGCGCAGCTCATCGTTTCGGGCGGGTACATCGGAATCGGTCATCGTGGGTATGGAGTACCCATGCGGATGGCCACGTTCAACATCCTGCACGGACGCAGTGTTCACGACGGCAGCGTCGAGCTGGACCGGCTGGCGGACTCCATCAAGCGGCTCGACGCCGACATCGTGGCGCTGCAGGAGGTTGACCTGGATCAGCCCCGCTCGGGCAAGGCGGACCTGACCGCCGTCGCTGCCGAAGCGATGGGAGCGGTCAGCCACCGGTTCGTCGCCGCGATCTCCGGCACGCCCGGGGCGACCTGGATGGCTGCGACCGGTCGTGAGCAGCCGGGCACCGCGGCGTACGGCATTGCGTTGCTGTCCCGGTATCTGGCTGAGAGCTGGCAGGTCGTGCACTTGCCGCGCATTCCGGTGCGGTTCCCGATGTATCTGCCCGGCCCGCGCCGCGTGCAGGTCGTGCACGAGGAGCCGCGCGCGGCGATGGTCGCACGGATCGACACCCCGCTCGGCCCGCTGACGGTCGCCAATACCCACCTGTCGTTCGTGCCCGGATGGAACCGGGTGCAATTGCGTCGGCTGATCCGCGACCTGCATGGCTTTCCCGGTCCACGGGTGCTGATGGGGGATCTCAACATGACGCCCCCGACGCCGACTCGATGGACCCACATGCGGTCGCTTGGCGGGGCGCCAACGTTTCCCGCTGACGAGCCGAGCCAACAGCTCGACCACATCCTGACCGACGACCACACCTTGCGGGTCGACAACTGCTCGGCGCCGCGGTTGCCGGTCTCCGATCATCGGGCGCTTGTCGTCGACATTTCGCGGGTGTGATCCCATCGCGGGTGTTTGCGATCCGGAGACCACGCCGGATTGTTAGTGTGTCCGTGACGGGTTAGCGGCGGATAGGGCATCACGTGGACCCTGAGGCTGGCGGGTCACATCTGTCTTGCGCGATGTGCGGGAACGGGCTTCGCTCATCGGCCCGCTTCTGCGATGGTTGTGGCGCTCCCGTCGACTCCCCCCACCTGACAGAGGAACGCAAACACGTCACCGTATTGTTCGCTGACGTCGTCGGGTCGATGAAGATGTCGGCGGCGCTTGATCCCGAACGACTGCGCGAGATCATGCACGACCTGTTCAATCGGTCCGCTTCCGTCGTGCAGCGATATCAAGGAACGGTCGACAGTTTCACGGGTGACGGGTTGATGGCGATCTTCGGCGCACCAGCGGCACTCGAGGACCATGCGCTACGCGCATGCATTGCCGCCCTCGAACTGCAGTCACTGGCAGGCGAACTCGCCATTGCTGTACAAGAACGCGACGGCATGAATCTCCGCATCCGGGTCGGGCTGAACTCGGGAGAGGTGATTGCGGGAGACTTCGGATCCGCCACCGCGGGATACACCGTAACCGGGCACACGGTGGGCATGGCTCAGCGAATGGAAGCAGCGGCCGGCCCAGGCGAGGTCTTGTGCTCGGCGTCGACTGCCCACCTCGTCGAGCACTCGGCACGGCTCGGACCGTGGAATGACGCCGTGGTCAAGGGGTTCGACGCGCCGGTGCCTGCGCGGCGCCTGGAAGCGATAGATTCCGATCGCCTCGTGATGCCGCGCGATGACGGCCCGCTGATGGGCAGGGACGACGAGCTTGGTGAATTGATCGAGTCGTTCCGAAGCGGATCGGCCTGCGTGGTGAGCGTGACCGGTGAACCTGGACTCGGTAAGAGCCGACTGCTTCGCGAGTTCGCCTCTCACGCAACAGGACACGCCGCGCACGTCGTTATCACGCGTTGCGAGGCGCACACCGCGCACGTGCCGTTGCGAGCGTTGTCACGGATGATGCGAGCCGTATTTGGTGTGCGCCAGCTCGAGGCGGCGGCGGCCCGCCAGCAGATCATCGGTCAGCTGGGTGACGCCGCCGACAAAGGTTCCGACGAGATCGCGGTCCTGTTCGACGTCTTGGGGATCGGCGATACCGCAACACCGATGCCGACGACAAATACGGATGCGCGTCGGCGCATGCTCGTCTCCCTCTTGACTTCTGCTCTGAAGGCCTCGCGTAGCAGGACCGTCCTCATCATTGAAGACCTGCATTGGATAGACGCGGCCAGCGATGAGTTCCTCGGCGAGCTCGCCGAGATGCTGCGGTCGACAGATTCCTTGCTTGCCGTGAGCTTCCGGCCCGAGTACCAAGGCCGACTTCGCGATCTGTCGGACACCACTGTCGCGCTGTCACCACTGAATTCGTCGACCACCGTCGCCCTCGTCGCGCAGCTGATCGGCGAACAGCCCACCGTCTGCGGTGCTGCAGAACTGATCGCAGCGCCCTCCGCAGGCAATCCGTTCTTCGTCGAGGAGATCGTTCGAGATCTGGTCGGTCGGTCGGTGTTGAGCGGCAATCGTGGAGATTATCGGCTCGCGCGCAGCGTCGACTCGATTGCGGTGCCTGCAACGGTGCAGACGGTGCTCGCCGCCCGCATCGACCGGCTGACCGCTGTGGAGAAATCGATCCTCAACGCGGCAGCGGTCATTGGGACCAGCGTCGGCGTTGACGACCTACGGGCATTGATACCCGATGTGGAGGCGAGTCATCTGCATGGTCTCGTCACCGCCGAACTGATCGACCAAATCGAGCTCGTCCCTGAGATCCGATATGCGTTTCGGCACCCTTTGGTGCGCGCTGTGTGTTACGAGTCCCAGTTGAGTGCCACCCGAACCGCCAGCCACAGTCGGCTCGCGGCTGCCATGGCGAAGCGCAATTCCAGCGCGCTGGACGAAAATTCGGCCCTCATCGCTCACCACCTCGAGGCCGCTGGCCAGCACCTCGACGCTTACGCGTGGTACATGAGGGCAGGAGACTGGCTCAAGCACCGTGATGTGATTGCCGCCCGCCAATGCTGGGAGCGGGCGCAGGTGATCGCCGATCGGCTGCCTGAGACAGACGACGGGTTGTGCGCGAAGCGAATCGCGCCTCGCGCACAGTTGACGGCAACAGCCTGGCTGGTCGCAGCGGACAGCGAGCAGTGCTACGCCGAATTGCGAGAACTGACGACGCGATCGCATGACTGGCTGCCGCTGGCAGTTGGAATGTCGGGCAGATTGACAACCTTGGTCGTCACTGAAGGGCGCATCCGTGATGGCGGCGTCATGGCTGCTGAGCTGGAGGAGTTGATCGGTCGGATCGACAGTCCACCCGCGTTGAGAGCCGAGATTCTGACGCACATCGCGTACGCACACTACGAGCGATGCGCATTCGATCAAGCTCTGCGCACGACAGAACGGTTGTGCGCGATTCCGGAAGCCAATCCGGACGACGTCGTCCCTTCCATATCTCTCGCCGGTGTCATCAAGGTCATGACGGGTCGCCGGGCTGAAGGCCTTCAAGACCTTCGGACTGCCATCGTTGGGGGACGTGAGACCGACCCGGTGACATACGCCATCGCGGTGGCCAA
The DNA here is from genome assembly GCA_963698965.1 of uncultured Actinomycetota bacterium. Classification (GTDB taxonomy): domain Bacteria; phylum Actinomycetota; class Actinomycetes; order Mycobacteriales; family Mycobacteriaceae; genus Mycobacterium. The sequence continues at coordinate 65,016 of CAVOSY010000025.1, read as the reverse complement.
CAAAACCGACCTTGTCGACTTTGGGTTCGACCCGGCAGATGGGAAATTGGTCACTGACACCCGCGACGCCCTGGTTCAAGCGGAGGCATTCGGCGACGCCTACGGAATCGCACTAGCACGCTTGTCGCACGGAACGGCCCTCATCAAGACCGGCGACTCGCATCGAGCGCTCGGGATAGACCTTCTTGAGCTGTCGCGTTCGGGTGGCATCGACATCGGCGGCGCCGTGATCGAGGCGGACCTCGCGGTGGCGAAGGCACCCGAGGATCGTCCAGCCGACCAGATCGACGTTCTGGAAGAGGCCGTGCGGTCGGAGGTCGAACTGGGCCAGATTCTCTTCGCCGGCTATCCGATCTCCGTCTTGGTCGGGTTGCTCGTCGAGCGCTGTGTGCCCGGGGACCTGGCCCGAGCGGAAAAGCTCGTCGCACTGCTGGAGAACCTGACAACGAGCGTGGCACTGGCGGCCCTGGACCTGTGGCCGCTGAGTTGCCGGGCACGATTAGCCGCGGCGGTCGGGGACGCGACGACTTACACACGGGTCGTGAGACGGTACCTCGAGCTCGCAGAAGAGCTCGATGCTCGTGGCCACATCGCCATCGCTAGGCAGTTCGCGACGGACCCATCGTTCGCCGCCGCAACGCCGTAGTGTTCTTGGGGTGCACGTCATCTCCGCGGAGTCGACGGAGCTGTTCACCGGGCCGCCGGACGCACCGCTGCAACTGGTGCGGGTCACCCATACGGGCGGTGCGTTGGAGGTTCGCGTCGAGGGCGAGGGTCTGACCACACCGACGGCCGCGATCGCGGCGGGCGCTGGGACTATCGAAGTCCCCGTGGCGGTTTCGCGACCGGTCGTCGGGGAGCAGCGGCAGGCGCGGGTGTTGGCCGGTGATGCGGAGACGCCCTTCGTGTTCACCGTCGCCGAGTCCGGCTGGACGATGTACATGATCAGCCACTTCCACTACGACCCGGTCTGGTGGAACACTCAGGCGGCCTACACCAGCGTGTGGAGCGAGGACCCGCCCGGCCGGTGCCGTCAGACCAACGGGCTCGACCTGGTGCGCGCGCATCTGGAGATGGCTCGCCGCGAGCCGGAGTACAAGTTCGTGCTGGCCGAGGTCGACTACCTGAAGCCCTATTGGGACACCCACCCGGAGGACCGCGACGACCTGCGCCGGTTCATCGCCGATGGCCGCGTCGAGATCATGGGTGGCACCTACAACGAGCCAAACACCAACCTGACCAGCCCCGAGACGACGATCCGAAACTTCGTGCACGGCATGGGTTTTCAGCGTGACATCCTCGGCGCGAACCCTGGCACCGCATGGCAGCTGGACGTCTTCGGCCACGATCCGCAGTTTCCCGGAATGGCTGCCGATGCCGGATTGACGTCGAGCTCGTGGGCGCGCGGCCCGCATCACCAGTGGGGTCCGATGCAGAGCCAGGGCGATCCCCGGCGCATGCAGTTTTCCAGCGAGTTCGAGTGGATCGCACCGTCCGGGCGCGGGTTGCTGACGCACTACATGCCCGCTCACTATTCGGCGGGCTGGTGGATGGACTCGGCGGCGACGCTGGCGGAGGCCGAGCAGGCGACCTACGAGTTGTTCGCGTCGCTCAAGACCGTCGCGCTGACCCGCAACGTGCTGCTTCCGGTTGGCACCGACTACACACCGCCGAACAAATGGGTCACCGATATCCACCGCGATTGGAATGCGCGCTACACCTGGCCGCGGTTCGTCAGCGCGCTGCCTCGCGAGTTCTTCGCCGCCGTGCGCGCCGAACTCGACGCCCGCGGTATCGAGGCTTCGCCGCAGACCCGGGACATGAACCCGATCTACACCGGCTGCCACGTGTCGTACATCGACACCAAGCAGGCCAACCGGGCCGCGGAGGACGCGGTGCTCGACGCCGAACGGTTCGCGGTGTTCGCGGGGCTGCTCGGCGGGGCGACGTATCCGCAGGCGGCATTGGCCAAGGCGTGGGTGCAGCTGGCCTACGGCGCACACCACGACGCCATCACCGGATCGGAATCCGATCAGGTGTACCTCGACCTGCTCACGGGATGGCGCGACGCATGGGAACTCGGGCGCACGGCTCGCAACAACGCGCTGAGGCTGCTGTCCAGCGCCGTCGACGCCTCGGTGGTGGTGTGGAACACGTTGGCGCACAAACGGTCCGATGTGGTGACGGCCCGGCTCTCCCGTCCAATCGGTCCGGGCGTGCGGGTGTTCGACTCCGACGGCGCCGAGCTGGCGGCGCACGTCGAGCACGGCGGCAGGACGGTCAGCTGGCTGGCCCGCGATGTGCCGTCGGTCGGTTGGCAGTCGTATCGACTGGTAGCAGACAACGAATCGCCGGGCTGGGAACCGTTGGACGGCGGTGGGTTTCCGGCAATTGCCAATGACCACTACCGGCTTCAGCTCGACCCGTTGCGCGGCGGCGGGGTCAGCTCGCTGGTCGAGGTCGCCTCTGGTCGCGAGCTGATCGCCGACGGCGGAGTCGGCAACGAGTTGGCGGTGTATGACGAGTACCCCGCACATCCGCAGGCCGGCGAGGGCCCATGGCACCTGCTGCCGAAGGGGCCGGTGGTCGCGTCGTCCGCCGAACCTGCCTCGGTGCAGGGCTACCGCGGGCCGCTGGGCGAGCAGCTGGTGATCCGGGGCCGCATCGGTGATGTCTTGCGCTACACGCAGATCGTGACGTTGTGGGACGGCGTGGCCCGTGTGGACTGCCGCACCACCGTCGACGAATTCACCGGCGCAGACCGGTTGCTGCGGTTGCGCTGGCCGTGCCCGGTGCCGGGCGCACTGCCGGTGAGCGAGGTCGGCGACGCGGTGATCGGTCGTGGCTTCGGTTTGACGCACAAGCGCGGCTCTGCGGAGGCCGTCGACTCGGCACAACATCCGTGGACGCTGGACAACCCGGCCTACGGCTGGTTCGGGCTGTCCTCGGCGGCGCGCGTGCGCGTCGGCGGTGCGGACGCGAGGAGCACGAACAACCAGGGCGTGCGGGCAGTGTCGGTGGCCGAGGTGGTTTCGCCGACGGAATCGGCGTCGGCGCCGTTGGCGCGGGAGCTCATGGTCGCGCTCGTCCGCGCCGGTGTGACCGCCACCTGCAGCAGCGCCGACAAGCCGAGGTACGGTGACCTGGCCGTCGACTCCAACCTGCCCGATGCCCGGATCGCGCTGGGTGGCCCGGACCAAAATGATTTCACCGCAGCGGTTCTCGCGGACGCAGACCCCGGCTATACCGAGGAGCTAAAGCGGCAGCTATACACCAGGGGCGAGGCGCGGGTGTGGGTGCCATCCGTCTCGCCGTTGGCCGAGCAATGGGTGCCGGGCGCGAACCTGCGTGGCGTGCGCGCACTTCCGGTGTTGATCGTCGCGGGCGCCGACCTCGACGCCGCGGTGGCCGCCCTCGTCGAGGATCTCGCCGACTTCGAGATCGGTGTCACCCAAGACGCCCCGTCCGAGCTCGAGCCCTTCGAGGCTCGGACCGTCGCGGTGCTCAATCGCGGCATGCCAGGCTTCGCGGTCGAGTCCGACGGAACGCTGCACATGTCGCTCATGCGTTCGTGCACCGGCTGGCCGTCCGGCACATGGATCGACCCGCCGCGGCGCACCGCGCCTGACGGTTCGAACTTCCAATTGCAGCACTGGACGCACACCTTCGACTACGCGCTCGTCTCCGGCGATGGAGACTGGCGGCAAGCGGAGATCCCCGCCCGCAGTGCGGAGTACTCACGTCCGCTGTTGGCTGTGGCCGAAAACGCCAGGGCCGCGGGGGGTTTGCCGGCGTGGGGATCGCTGCTGGAGATCGAGCCTGCGGGCAAGGTGGCACTCGGCGCACTCAAGGCTGCGGGCAACCCGCTGGCCGCGGGCAGCGGGCTGCAAGTCGATCCCGCCGACGGTGTCGCCGTCCGGCTGGTCGAAACATGTGGCGCCACCACCGACGTCGTGGTCCGCTCGGGGCTGCGTCGCATCTCCGCCGCCTCCCGCGTCGACCTGCTCGAGCAGCCACGGATTCAGGGATTCGCCTCGGACACGTTGAGGTTGCACGGCTATGAGATCGCCACGGTGTTGACGCGGCTCAACATGCCGCAGGTGCTCGAGGCGGACCACACAGTGCTAGCACCCGACGCCGAAGCGGCGCAGCCGCTGTACGCACGTTACTGGCTGCACAACCGCGGCCCCGCAGCCCTCGGCGGGCTGCCCGCCGTCGCGCATCTACATCCGCAGCACGTCGCGGCTGAGTCGGATTCGCAAGTGGCACTGCGGCTTACCGTGTCAAGTGACAGCAGCGACGCGGCGCTGCACGGCAAGGTGCGTCTGCGGTGCACCGAGGGCTGGAGCGCCGACCCCGCCGAACTGTCGTTCGTATTGCCGCCCGGCAAGCACCTCGAGACGGACGTTGTTGTGACGATGCCGCCCGACCCGCCGCCGGGGCTGTATCCGGTGCGCGCCGAACTGGCGGTGACGGGAAGCGACGCGGCGTCGATGCCGCCCGCTTGGCGCCAGGTGGTTGAGGACGTGTGTGTGGTGTCGGTCGCAGCCTCAGCCGATATGGACATGCTGCGGCTCATCACCGAGCCGGAGCCGGTGGAGGTGACGGCCGGCGAGACCGCTCGGCTCACCGTCACCGTCGGGACCGACGCGCATGCGGACTTGGCCGTCGAGGCGCATCTGATCAGCCCGTGGGGGACATGGGAGTGGATCGGGCCTGCAGCCTTCGGCCGCGAACTCCCCGCCCGGGGAACGGTGGAACTCGGCTTCGACGTCACGCCGCCCCTGTGGGTGGAGCCCGGGGAGTGGTGGGCGCTGATCCGGGTCGGCTGCGCGGGACGGCTTGTCTACTCGCCCGCGGTGAAGGTGACGGTCCGATGAATGTCGCCGCGACGGTCGACGGCACGCCGGTGTTGGTGGACGAGGTCGACGCCCGCGAAGACCGGCTGCGCGGATCCAGGCTCGCGTCGTCGTTGCCGCGCCGCGACACGAGCGAAGGCAGGCAGCTGCGCCGCTGGCTGACACAGCTGCTGGTGACCGAGCGCGTGGCCGCCGGGGAGGCGGAGACGCGGCGACTGACGGCCGACGGTGCGCCGAGCGAGGACGAGCTGCTGCCGGACACCACGGCCCGGCTGGAGATCGGCAGCGTCGCGGCCTCGGTGCTTGCCGATCCGCTGGCCAGGGCGCTGTTCGTGAGCGTGACCGCGGCCGTCGACATCACCGATGCCGACGTGCACGACTACGGCGAGCGCAACCCGCGGCGCTTCGGCAGCACCGCCGAGATCGCCGACCACCTTCGCGGCGCCGCCCGGCGTCGCGCGTTCCGGCTCTGGCTGGACGCCCGGTGCGCCGAAGTGGTCCAGCTCGCACCGGGTTACGAACATCCCGGTGACCCGCGTCAGCCCGACAACACCCACAGGCACTGATGGCCGTCACGCTTGCGCTCGACATCGGTGGAACGAAGATCGCCACCGGGCTCGTCGACGGTGACGGCGCGCTGGCGCACCACGCGAAGCTGCCGACGCCGGACGGTGACGCCGAAGACGTGTGGGCAGTGGTCGACACGTTGGTCACCGAGGCGCTTGCGGCGGCGGGCGGGCGTGTGCGCGGCGTCGGCATATCCTCAGCCGGTCCGATCCACCTGCCGACCGGTACCGTCAGTCCGATCAATATCACTGCGTGGCAGGACTTTCCGATCATCGAACGGGTGTCGACGCTGACCGGTGCGAATGTGCGGCTCGGCGGTGACGGGTTGTGCATGGCGTTGGGGGAGCGGTGGCGCGGCGCGGCCCGCGGCGCCCGGTTTCTGCTCGGCATGGTGGTGTCGACCGGAGTCGGCGGCGGGCTCGTGCTCGACGGCGCGCCCTACGACGGGCGCACCGGCAACGCCGGCCACGTCGGCCATGTCGTCGTCGACCCCGACGGCAGACCGTGCACATGCGGTGGTCGTGGCTGCGTCGAGACGATCGCCGCGGGACCGCGAATGGCGCAATGGGCCCGCGAGAACGGCTGGGACGCGCCTGCCGATGCCGACGCGAAGGAACTGGCGGACGCGGCAATTGGCGGCAGTCAGATTGCGCTGCAGGCGTTCCGCCGCGGCGCGACTGCGGTGGCGGCAATGATCGCGTCGGTGGGAGCGGTCTGCGACCTGGATCTCGTGGTCATTGGCGGTGGGGTGGCCAAGTCCGGTGCGCTGCTGTTCAACCCGCTGCGCGAGGCGTTATCGACCTACGCCGGGCTGGATTTCCTGCGCGGGTTACGGGTGCTGGCCGCCGAACTCGGCGGTGAGGCGGGCCTGGTCGGCGCGGCAGCTCTGCTCGACGCGTGAGAGGGCTTGCGCGCCATGTGCTTTCGGCCCCAATCGCACAAACTCTGAAGAACCGGCCCCAGCGTCGTGCCGTAATCCGAGATCGAATAGTGCACACACGGTGGGACGGTGCCCGCGTCGTGGCGTACCAGGATGCCGGCGTCGACCAGTTCGTGCAGATGGCGGATCAGCATCCGCTCGGTGATGTCGGGGATGCTGCGGCGCAACTCCGCTGTGCGCATCGGGCCGTCCTGCAGTCGCCACAGGATCGTGCCCTTCCACCGCCCGTCGATCACGGACAGCGCAGTGTCGATCGGGCACTCGTTGATCCCCTTCTTCGACACCGCCATCGGAACCTCCTTCGACGCTGACTAATTTGTCAGTACCTTGTTTTTTGTCAGCATAAGCCGCAGGGTCGACGATATGGAACACGTGATCGCAATCGTGGCTCTCGTGCTCACCGGGCCGCTCGTAGGAGTTGAACTGGGAGTGGCGGCGTTCACCAATCCGCTCGTCGCCAAACTGCCCGACGATGCCTATCGCGTGTTCCGCAGTGGCGGAAGTCGCCTGCTCGGCGCGTTGATGCCGTTCTGGTACATCGGCACCCTCGTCGTGCTGATCGCCGGCGCTGTCCTGTCGCGAAACGTGCTGACGATCGCGGCCGTCGCGCTCATGGCGGCGGCCCTGGTGTTGACGGTCACCGTGCTGGTCCCGATCAACAACCGGATCGGTGCCTGGCGGTCCGACGCGGATGTGAATCGAAGGCTCGCAGGCAAGTGGGACCGGTTACACGGAGTGCGGGTGGGCCTGCTCGTCGCGATGTTCGTCGCACTGGCCGTCGGCGTCGTGTGATTTCGGCGCGCTCACGCCCGCTCAGCGTCCGTCAGCGCGCCGAAATCGCACCGTTTTGGCTGATCGGCGGGCGGCACGCTATCCTTGACCCGTTCCACCGAAGACCGTCGGTCACCGAGAAATCGGTTGAAGGTCCGGGATTACCCGGCGGCCCACGCAGGAGGACGAGGCAAGCGCCGGCGCAGGCCGGTGCAATTTTCGCGCCCCGACCTGTCTGCGTCGGGGCGTTCGTCATTTCCGGCCCCTCGTGCGGCGCTGAAGTGGGACACCCGAATACCAACCACGAGGAGGCATGCATGGCGAAGGCTGACAAGGCCACCGCTGTTGCCGACATCGCCGAGCAGTTCAAGGACTCGACGGCCACCCTGGTCACCGAGTACCGCGGGCTGACCGTCGCCAACCTCAAGGAGCTGCGCCGGTCGCTCGGTGACTCCGCCACCTACACGGTCGCCAAGAACACGCTGGTCAAGCGTGCCGCGGCGGAGGCGGGCATCGACGGGCTCGACGAGTTGTTCGTCGGTCCGACGGCGATCGCGTTCGTCAAGGGCGAGGCCGTCGACGCCGCCAAGGCGCTGAAGACCTTCGCCAAGGACAACAAGGCGCTGGTCATCAAGGGCGGTTATATGGACGGCCGCCCGCTGAGCGTCTCCGAGGTCGAGAAGATCGCCGACCTGGAGTCGCGTGAGGTGCTGCTGGCCAAGCTGGCCGGCGCGATGAAGGCGAACCTGTCCAAGGCCGCCGCCCTGTTCAACGCTCCGGCGTCGCAGGTCGCCCGGCTGGCAGCCGCGTTGCAAGAGAAGAAGGCCAACGAAGAAGCCGCGTAGAGGCTTCCTTATTTCACATCCCCACTAGCCAAGAAGAAGAATCAGGAAGGACCACACCATGGCCAAGCTGTCCACCGACGACCTGCTCGACGCGTTCAAGGAACTGACGCTGCTCGAGCTCTCTGAGTTCGTCAAGAAGTTCGAGGAGACCTTCGAGGTCACCGCCGCCGCTCCGGTCGCAGTCGCGGCCGCTCCCGCCGCTGCGGGTGCGCCCGCCGAGGCCGCCGAGGAGCAGTCGGAGTTCGACGTCATCCTCGAGGCCGCCGGCGAGAAGAAGATCGGCGTCATCAAGGTCGTCCGCGAGATCGTCTCGGGCCTGGGCCTCAAGGAGGCCAAGGATCTGGTCGACGGCGCCCCGAAGCCGCTGCTCGAGAAGGTCGCCAAGGAGGCTGCCGAGGAGGCCAAGAACAAGCTCGAGGCCGCCGGCGCGACGGTCACCGTCAAGTAGTTCCTCACCCGTCGGCGGGCCGGTAAACCAGCCCGTCGGCAGAGCCGACAAATAACATTGTGGGGCGGATCTGGCAAACAGATTCGCCCCACAATTGCGTTACGGATGGTCACAATGTGGCCTCAGGCGAGTGTTGAGGTCAGAAAGCGTAAGCTACAGTGACTCAAGCCACAGGCGGGAGGCGTGTGGTGGGGATAATATTTGGCGGAAGGATCGCGCGTGGGCATCGGAATTCAGGTTGAGGGCCTGACAAAGTCCTTCGGGGCCCAGCGAATTTGGGAAGACGTCACCATGGAGGTCCCGGCCGGTGAGGTCAGCGTCCTCCTCGGCCCGTCCGGTACCGGTAAATCCGTCTTCCTCAAGTCCCTGATCGGCCTGCTGCGCCCGGAGCGGGGCAAGATCATCGTCGACGGCACCAACATCATCGAGTGCTCGGCTAAGGAGCTCTACGAGATCCGCACGCTGTTCGGCGTCATGTTCCAGGATGGCGCGCTGTTCGGCTCGATGAACATCTACGACAACACCGCTTTCCCCTTGCGTGAGCACACCAAGAAGAAGGAAAGCGAGATCCGCAACATCGTCATGGAGAAGCTTGAACTCGTCGGCCTGGCCGGTGACGAGACCAAGTTCCCCGGCGAGATCTCGGGCGGTATGCGCAAGCGTGCCGGCCTGGCCCGCTCCCTGGTGCTCGACCCGCAGATCATCCTCTGCGACGAGCCCGACTCGGGTCTGGACCCGGTGCGTACCGCCTACCTGAGCCAGCTGCTGATCGACATCAACGCGCAGATCGACTGCACGATCCTGATCGTCACGCACAACATCAACATCGCCCGCACGGTGCCCGACAACATGGGCATGCTGTTCCGCAAGCACCTGGTCATGTTCGGTCCGCGTGAAGTGCTGCTGACCAGTGACGAGCCCGTCGTCAAGCAGTTCCTCAACGGCCGCCGCATCGGCCCGATCGGCATGTCGGAGGAGAAGGACGAGTCGACGATGGCCGAAGAGCAGGCCATGCTCGAAGCCGGTCACCATGACGGTGGCGTCGAGGAGATCGAGGGTGTGCCGCCGCAGATCTCCGCCACCCCGGGTATGCCGGTGCGCCAGGCCGTCGGCCGACGCCAGGCTCGGGTGCGCGAGATCCTGCACACGCTGCCTCCGGCCGCCCAGGAAGCCATCCGCGACGACCTCGAGGGCACCCACAAGTACGCCGCGCACGAGTTCGGCGACGAAACCACGCATCACCGCGCGGAGGACGAGGCGCCGACCGGCCGCATCCCGGTTCCGGGAGAGCGCTAGCCTCGCCGACGAGCGCTCGCGCGAGGAGTTAACCTCCCAATATGGCTGCCGAGCAGAAGCCGACCTTCTGCCGGATCTGCGAACCGCTGTGCGGCATGGTCGCGACCGTCGACGGCGGTCGACTGGTGTCGCTTCGTCCCGATAAGGACCATCCGCTGTCGGCCGGGTTCGCATGCCAGAAGGGCATCGCGTTCGCCGAAGTCGTCAACGACCCGGATCGCGTCACCACCCCGCTGCGCCGGTCGGCCGACGGGTTCGAACCCGTTACCTGGGACGAGGCGATGACCGACATCGCCGACCGGCTTACCGACATCCACCGCAGGCACGGCTCTGGGGCGATCGGCTGGTATTACGGCAACCCCGGAGCGTTCAGCTATTCGCACACGCTGAGCCTGAACACGTTCATGCTCGGGTTCGGACCTCGGCTGCACGTCTTCACCGCCGGATCGCAGGACGTCAACAACCGGTTCGTGGCCAGCCAGCTGCTGTACGGGTCGCCGCTGGCGCTGCCGGTGCCCGACGTGCTACGCACCGAACTGCTCGTCGTGATCGGTGCGAACCCGATCGTCTCGCACGGCAGCGTGCTCACTGTGCCGCGGATCAAGGACCGCATGCACGACATCGTCAAGCGCGGTGGCCGGGTGCTCGTCGTCGATCCGCGCAAGACCGAGACCGCGGCCCAGTTCGAGTGGTTGGGCATCGTCCCCGACGGCGACGCCTTTCTGCTGCTGTCGCTGTTGCATGTGCTGTTCGGCGAGAACCTCGCCGACCGCGCCAGGCTGGCCCGTCAGGCCGACGATGTCCGCTGGCTGGAACAGTTGGCCAGGCCGTTCAGCCCCGAGGCCACCGAGCCGCGCACGGGCATAGCCCCTGACACAGTGCGCACACTGGCGCGCGACCTGGCACGCACCCCGCGGGCCGCGGTGTACGGCCGCGTCGGCACCAGCACCGGTGAAAACGGCACGCTCACAACGTATTTGCTTGACGCCGTCAACCTCGTCGCCGGCAACCTCGACCGGCCGGGCGCCACCATGTTCGGCCGATTCGGCATGCCGGGGGAGCGCTGGGGGATGAAGGCCCTCGGCGCGCTGTTGCGAACCGCGTACACCCGCCGACGGTCGCGGATCGGTGGCTTCCCCTCCGTGCTGCTCTCGGAACCCGCGGGCGTGATGGCCAAGGAGATCACCACACCCGGGCGCGGCCAGGTCCGCGCGCTGTTCGTCAGCGCGGGTAACCCGGTGCTTTCGGTACCCAACGGCAACGAATTGGAAGAAGCACTCGACCGATTGGAGTTGATGGTCGGCATCGATCTCTACGTCAACGAGACCCTCGCGCACTGTGACTATGTGCTGCCCGCCGCGACGATGTACGAGCGCGACGACTTTCCGCTGCCGTTCCAGACGCTGCAACCCACGCCGTTCCGCCAGGCCACCGAAGCGGTCGTCGCCCCCGCCGGCCAGGCCCGCGCCGAGTGGGAGGTCATCGACGACATCACCCGCCGCATGTGGCGTCGCACACCGGGCTTGATCGCGTTGGCAGTTGTGCGAAAGGCATTGTCGCTGTTCGGTGTTCGGTTGACGCCGCGACTGCTTGTGGACGCCGTGATCCGATTGGGCGAGGGCGGCGACCTGTACGGGCTGCGCCGCGGCGGGTTGACGTTCGCCCGTCTGGCGGCCGACCATCCGCACGGCAAGGTACTCGCGCGGAACCTGCGCGACGGCGTGCTGCGCAAGGTCGTCGTCTACCGCGGCGGCCGGGTGCGGCTGCGGCATGACGAAATCGCCGGCGAGGTCGAGGCGCTGGCGCGCAGGCGGGCCCCCGACGGCTATCCCATGCGGCTGATCGGCATGCGCGAGACGCGTTCGGAGAACTCGTGGATGCACAACGCGCCGCTGCTGATGCGCGGCGATCGGATCCAGGCCGCGCGCATGCACGTCGACGATGCGGCCGCGGCCAATGTCGTCGACGGCGACAGGGTGCGGATCGCGTCACCGCACGGCGAGATCGAGCTGCCCGTCATCGTCACCAAAGACATCGTCGCCGGCGTCGTCGCGGTGCCCCATGGCTGGGGCCACAAGGGCACCGGCGGATGGCAGGTCGCCAACGGAGCCGGCGGCGCCAACGTCAATCAGCTGATGTCGAGCGCGCCGGAAGACCTCGAGAAATTGGCCGGGATGGCCCGGCTGACCGGCGTGCCGGTGCGAGTCGAGCGAGGGTAGGCCGTGGCCCAAGGACTCGGACGCCTTCGCGGAAAGTCGGCGGTGGTCACCGGCGCGGCGTTCGGCATCGGTCGGGCGACCGCCGAAGCCTTCGCGCGGGAGGGCGCTCGGCTGATCGCGACCGATCTTCAGGCCGAACCGCTGGCGGCCCTTGCCGATGAATTGCGGCAGGGCGGGGCGGAGGTCGAGACGGTCGTGGGTGACGTCTCTGTCGAGGACGACGCGCGGCGGATGATCGCGGCAGCGGCCGATCGCTTCGGGCGGCTCGACGTGCTGGTCGCCAACGCCGGCGTCATCCCGCTCGGCGACGCGATGGAGATGACCGCGGCTGACTGGGACAACGTCATGGCCATCGACGGCCGCGGCATGTTCCTCACCTGCAAGTTCGCGATCGAGGCGATGCTGCCGACCGGTGGTGGCGCGATCGTCTGCCTGTCCTCCATCTCCGGACTGGCCGGGCAGAAGCGGCAGGCGGCCTACGGCCCAGCCAAGTTCGTGGCCACCGGCCTGACCAAGCACCTGGCGGTCGAGTGGGCCGACCGCGGGATCAGGGTCAACGCCGTCGCTCCCGGCACGATCCGCACCGAGCGGGTCATGCAGTTCCCCGACGAGCCGGGCGGCTCGGAGTATCTGGCGGCGATCGAACAGATGCACCCGATGGGCCGCATCGGCGAACCCGCCGAAGTCGCCAGCGCCATCGTCTTCCTCGCCTCCGACGACGCCTCCTTCATCACCGGCGCCGTACTACCTGTCGATGGGGGATTTCTTGCGCAATAGCGGTCAAACCCGCTGTGCGACTGCGGCATCGACCGCCCTGTCAAGGAAATCGGGTGGTATCTCGGGCCATTCGGGAGACCAGCGACCGGCCCTCTGGTCGGCCTGCAGTTCCAACAGCATTGCAGCGACGAACGGCCCGCCGTCGACGAGGTAACGCAACATCGCCAGCCGCGCGCACTGCGCTGCGACGCCCGCGATCGTGGTCTTCGCCTCGTCGACGCGGCCGGCGGCCGACAGGCTCGCACCCAGCAGGCGGCGCGCTCGCAACAACGCCTGTGGCCGATTCGGTGACGAGGTGCGGTCGACCCATTCCTGCGCCCACCGGCAGGCGAGGTCCCTGGACTCCGGATCATCGGCGGTCATGAGCAGCCGGATGGCGGACGCCTCCTCGAACTGGACCGTGATCTCGTCGATCGCATCCACCGGCTGGCGGCGCTTTTCATAGGAAGTCGCAGGCGACGGATCGGCATCCGGGTGCGGCGGCAGCCCGAGCCGCGTGCGTTCGTGTTCCGCCATCGCCCGCAGCCGGGGCAGTGACAGTGCCCGCGCGATGCGGATCGCCTCGTCGAGTCGTTGACCCGCCGCGTGCCGGTCGCCCTGCAGCGCCTTGATCCTGGCGGCGATGACGTAGCGGGCGATCTTGAAGTCGACCGAGCCGCCCTCCGGCCCGAGCTTGTAGCCCTCGTCCAAAAGGCGGTCTGCCTCCTCGAGATCGCCTCGCTCGTACAGCAATTCACCCAGCGCCGAGCTCGCCAGCCGGGCGGTGTAGGAATGGCTGCCTCCGGACCGCTTCGCAATCCTGAGCGCTCTGCGGAAGCAGCTCTCCGCCGTCGGGTTGTCGAGCATCAACCGGTGCGCGAGCCCTCGGTAGCACAGTCCGTGAACCATGTTGAAGCTGTCGCCTTTGCGTTCGTTATAGGGTGCCGCCCACGCCTGGATCCGGTTCACTTCGTCGAGGTCGTAGCGGTACGCGGCCGCGAAGGTCGCCACGGTGGCTGCCACGCCGACGGCGAACGGCCGCTGGCTGTCTCGTCGCTCCAGACAGGGCGCGATGTGCTCGTCGATCCCCGCGAGCCGGTCGGAACGAAGGTCGGCGACGCCCCGCACGACCCCGCCTTCCGCGTGCAGGTCCGCGATCTCGTCGTCGCTGACGCCGGACTTCGTCAGCCTGGATTCCATCAGCTCCAGTGCCTGTTCGGCGGCCGGGATCCGGTGGAGCACGATGTTGGCCCACGCCAGCGCGAGCTGCAGCCGCGGATCAGACTTCACGACGGCAGGAGGCAGCTTGCCAACCAGCCCGATCAGGGTTGCCATTTGCGAGTTCGCCACCAGATCGATGCCATCGTTCTCGACGAGCTTAACTGCCCGCTCGTCATCACCGGCCGTCAGCGCATGATCGACTGCCTCACTGACCATTTGGTGCTCGGCGAACCACGTGGAAGCCGTGCGGTGCAGCCGCACGATCCGCTCGGGATCGTCACGGCTGAGCCGGTGCCGCAGGAAGTCGCTGAACAGCTGGTGGTAGCGGAACCACTGCTCGTCGATTCGGTGCAGGAACAGGTCGCGCTCCTCGACCTGTTCGAGCATCGCTTGCCCGTCCGGCACGCCGGACAACGCCGACGCCAGGTCCCCGCAGATCCGCTCGGTGATCGACGTCGCCAGCAAGAAGTCGAGCATCGACGGTTCCAAGGTGTCGAGCACGTTCTCTGCGAGGAACTCGCTGATTGCGTGGTGGCGTCCCGTCATCGTGCCGATCAGCTGGACAGGATCGTCGCGGCCGCGCAGCGACAGCGATGCCAGCTGTAGCGCGGCGACCCAGCCGTCCGTCTTTGCGGTGAGCTCCTCGACGTCGGCGTGGTCGAGGTCGAGCCCACTCAGGTCGACCAGAAAGTTCTTCGATTCGGCCACGTCGAAACGCAATGCGGTGGCGTCGATTTCAAGCAGTTCGTCCTGCATCCGCATCCGGCTCATCGGCAGGCCGCTCTGGGTGCGGCTGGTCACCACCACGCTCAAGTCGTCAGAGGCGTAGACGAGCAGGTACAGCAGCGCCCCGATGGTCGCGGGGTCGGTGACGCGCTGCCAGTCGTCGATGACCAGCGTCATTCGCGTGCCCGTGTCATGGATGTCGTTGATCAACGAGGTCAGCACGTAACGCTCGGCGTCGTCGCCGTGCTCCTCCAACACCTCGCCGAGCTCGGTTGCCAATGCGGGCGTCACCGCACGGATGGCCTCGATCAGATGGGAAAGGAACCAGACGACGTTGTTGTCGTCGTGGTCGACGGTCAGCCACGCCACCGCGACACCTTCGGCGGTCAGCTGCTTCGCCCACTGGGCGGCAAGCGTGCTCTTCCCGAATCCGGTCGGGCCGTGAATGACGGTGAGCTTCTTGGTGTGTCCGGCGCGCAGGACGTCGATCAACCGGGCGCGGGCGACCAACGCCTTCGTCGACACCGGTAATTGGAACCGGGTGGCAGGCGCGGGCGGCGTCAGCATTCGTGCCGGGTAGCTGGTGGACGGCGTGCCGAGCGACCGCGGCGGGTTGTACCGGATCGTCGGAGCTGGAATCGGCACGGGCATGTCGTCCACCGGTAGACCGTGAATCCGCTGCACATCGCGCAACTGCTCCCCGAACGCCTCCGCGGTCGCCGGCCGGTCCTCGATGTCGCGCGACATCGCCCGCTCGATCACCGCGCATACATCGGCAGGCAGACCGGAGTCCCGCAGGCTCGGCATCGGGTGCCTGGTTATCCGGAGGAACTGGGCGACCATCTGCTCGCCCTTGCGACGCTCGAATACGGCGTGTCCGGTGCCTGTACAGAACAACGTCGACGCCAGGCTGTAGATATCCGAGGTCACATCCGGCTGCTGGCCGAGCAACACCTCTGGGGCAGTGTATGCCGGCGAACCCATGACCGCGCCGTCCCCGGTCTCGAACCCGCCGATGACGCGGGCGATCCCGAAATCCGTCAACTGCGGCTCGCCGTACTCGGTGAGAAGGATGTTGGCCGGTTTGACGTCGCGGTGCACCGTCCCGCGGCGGTGTGCGGTTTCCAACGCCCCCGCGACCTTGACCCCGATGTGCAGTGTGTCGGCCCACCCGACCGGGCCGTTGTCGTGGATCTTCGCTTCCAACGAACCGTGCGGGTGGTACTGCATCACGATGAAAGGCCGGCCGGTGGCGGTCGTCCCGACCTGGAAGATGGTGACGATGTTCGGGTGCCCGGAGAGTTTGCCCATCGCGACCTGCTCACGCACGAACCGCTCGAGGTTGTCGGGCTCGAGATCGGCGGTCAGCACCTTCACCGCCACCACCCGATCGAGCTCGGGCTGGCTGCAGCGATACACGACGCCGAACCCGCCGCGGCCGATCTCCTCGGGATCCTCGAAACCGGCAGCCGCCAACTCCGCCGGGACCCCGGCGTGAACATCCCCCTGCGTTGGCAGCGGGTCGCTGCTAGCCATCGGTCGTCTCGATATCGCCTGCGCCATGGCCGCGCCATGACGGCTGAGCTGAGCATAAACCGATTCACAGCGCATCGACGGCGGATGAATAGGTACGCGTGAATGCGGTAATCGCCCCCGCGTCGAGGCGTTCCTGCTTGCGTTCGAGTTCGAGGCCGACCATCGCCCGGTCAGACTCCTCGGTTAGGCCGTGATCGCCTCGCCGAGCTGTTGGCGTGCCTCTTCCACCACGCGGCGTTCGCCGCGTGCCGCCAATCAGCCCGGGGTTGGGGGATCCGAACCCTGGCAAGCCAGTCATGACGATTGCCCGCGCGCACTCTTGTACAGGCATATTCTGTTGTGATCTAGATCACTCGGCTCAAACCCGAGGAGGCGGAACGATGGCCGCGACGACCACGCATTTCCCCAAACAGAAGACACCCTGCGGGCGGATGGCCGAGGGCGATCGCCATCTCGAAAGTGATGACGACGGGCTGGCCTTCGAAGACCTCAAATACTCCTGCGGCTGCCGCGAGATCCGGCACGTCTACCACGACGGATGCGTGCGCATCCGGACGATTCGACATGACGGCAAAGTACTGAGAGACGAGCGATCCGGCGAACATGAGGCCTTCGAGGTGTAAGCCACGACGATGACGGCGTCGCACAACATCGTGGTGATCGGCGGCGGCGGCGCTGGTCTGCGCGCCGCGATAGCGATAGCCGAAATGAATCCGCGCCTGAGTGTGGCGATCGTCTCCAAGGTGTACCCGATGCGCAGCCACACCGTCTCGGCAGAAGGCGGCGCAGCAGCGGTAGCGGGTGAAGACGACAGCCTCGACGAACACGCATACGACACCGTTTCCGGCAGCGACTGGCTGTGCGACCAAGACGCCGTCGAGGCCTTCGTGGCCGAGGCGCCGCGGGAGTTGTTGCAACTCGAGCATTGGGGTTGTCCGTGGAGCCGTAAGCCGGACGGGCACATTGCCGTTCGCGCATTCGGCGGAATGAAGAAGCTGCGCACGTGGTTTGCCGCCGACAAGACCGGATTCCACTTGCTGCACACGCTGTTTCAGCGCGTTCTCGCATATCCGGACGTCGTGCGTTACGACGAGTGGTTCGTGACGACCCTGCTCGTCGACGACGGCCGGGTACGCGGCGTGGTCGCGATCGAGCTGGCGACGGGACGCATCGAGACAATCCTTGCCGACGCGGTGATCCTGTGCACGGGCGGATGCGGGCGCGTGTTTCCATTCACCACCAACGCGAACATCAAGACCGGGGACGGAATGGCCCTCGCTTTCAGGGCGGGCGCGCCGCTGAAAGACATGGAATTCGTTCAGTACCACCCCACCGGGCTGCCGTTCACCGGAATCTTGATCACCGAGGCCGCGCGAGCGGAGGGTGGTTGGTTACTGAACAAAGACGGCTACCGTTACCTGCAGGACTACGATCTTGGCAAACCCACGCCCGAGCCAAAGCTGCGCAGCATGGAGCTCGGACCCCGGGACCGGGTGTCGCAGGCTTTCGTGCATGAGCACGAAAAGGGAAGGACCGTTGACACCCCGTACGGACCCGTCGTCTACCTCGACCTGCGACACCTCGGCGCCGACCTGATCGACACAAGGTTGCCGTTCGTCCGTGAGCTATGCCGCAACTACCAGCACATCGACCCCGTGACCGAGCTCGTCCCCGTGCGACCGGTGGTGCACTACATGATGGGTGGTGTTCACACGAATATCCATGGCGCCACAACGCTTTCCGGGCTGTATGCCGCAGGCGAGACCGCATGCGTCAGCATCAATGGAGCCAACCGCTTGGGCTCGAACTCGCTGCCGGAGCTGCTGGTGTTCGGTGCCCGGGCGGGTCGCGCCGCAGCAGAGTACGCGACGACAGTCCCCAGCGCCTCGCCCGCAGTGCAGGCCCAGGCACGCGACGAGACGCAGCGGCTGGAACGGGAGCTCACTCGCCATGCCGAGGGGAAGGACCGAATCGCTGACATTCGCACGGATATGCAGGCCACGTTGGAGACAGCTGGCGGCATCTACCGTGATGGACCCACCCTGAACAAGGCGGTCGACCAGATCCGGGTGCTGCAAGAACGATTCGCGAAGGTCGGCATCGACGATCACAGCCACACGTTCAATACGGAGCTGACGGCGTTGCTCGAGTTGTCGGGGATGCTCGACCTTGCACAGACGATCGTCGAATCTGCTTTGCACCGAGAGGAATCGCGCGGCGCGCACCAGCGGACCGACTTCCCCAAGCGCGACGACGAGCATTTCTTGGCGCACACATTGGTTCATCGAGAACCCGACGGGACGGCGCGGATCGACCACCTGCCGGTCACGATCACGCGCTGGCCTCCTGGCGAACGCGTGTATGGGAGATAACGATGGCGGACCACATCGTCATGCAGGTCTCAAGGTATCGACCGGAGATCGAATCCGCGCCGGCCTTGCAGGCCTATGAAGTTCCCCTCACCCGCGAATGGGCGATCCTGGATGGTCTGAACTACATCAAGGATCACCTTGACGGAACGCTGGCCTTCCGATGGTCGTGCCGGATGGGCATATGCGGCAGCTGCGGTATGACGATCAACGGCGACCCGAAACTGGGGTGCGCGACGTTCCTTGCCGATTACCTGCCCGGACCGGTACGAGTGGAGCCGATGCGAAACTTCCCGGTGATCCGCGATCTCGTCGTCGACATCAGCGACTTCATGGCCAAACTGCCGAGCGTCAAGCCGTGGATCATCCGTGAGGACGAGCTGTCCATCGAGGATGGCGAATACTTGCAGACCCCAGCCGAGTTGGACGAATTCAAGCAGTTCAGTATGTGCATCAACTGCATGCTGTGCTACGCCGCGTGCCCCGTGTACGCACTGGACCCGGATTTCCTGGGTCCAGCGGCGATCGCTCTGGGTCAGCGTTACAACCTGGACTCACGCGACGAAGGCGCAGCGGATCGGAGAGACGTGCTCGCCGCGGCTGAGGGCGCGTGGGCGTGCACGTTGGTGGGTGAATGTTCGACAGCTTGTCCGAAGGGAGTCGATCCGGCCGGTGCGATACAGCGCTACAAGCTGACCGCGGCAACGCGTTCAGTGAAGGAGTTGCTGTTCCCTCGGGGTGCACGATGACCACGCCAATTCGCGCCTATCGTCAGCCCGTCAGCAGGTACTGGTGGGCGAAGCGGCGTTCATACCTGCTGTTTATGCTTCGCGAAATCAGTTGCGTGTTCGTGGCCTGGTCTGTTGTGTACCTGCTCCTGCTGGTGCATGCGATCAGCGCCGGATCGGATTCATACACGCGATTCCTGGACTGGGGTGCCAATCCACTCGTGGTTTCGGTCAACGCCGTCGCATTCATTTTCCTTCTGCTGCACGCTGTGACCTGGCTCAATTTGGCGCCGCGTGCGATCGTGCCCCATGTTCGGGGACGCCGCGTTCCTGCTCGTGCGGTGCTTGCAGGGCACTACGCGGCATGGCTCGTCGTATCGGCGGTCGTCGCGTGGGTGGTCATGTCATGACCACATCGACGCCGCCTCGTCGGTCAGCTGAGCCTTTCCTCTGGCTGCTGTTCAGCGCTGGGGGCATGGTGGCCGCGCTCGTTCTGCCGGTGCTGTTGTTCCTTTTCGGGGTGGCGTTTCCGCTGGGGATCCTCGACGCGCCGGACCATGCTCACCTGCTGGCAGTCGTACGGAATCCGCTGACCAAACTTGTTCTCTTCGGCGTCTGTGTGCTTGCCCTGTTCCATTGGGCGCACCGCTTCCGGTTCACGCTGGAGCACGGGCTGCAATTGGGCCGGTTCGACCGTGTGATCGCCCTGTGCTGTTACTGCACAGCAGTGTTGGGATCCGCAGCGGCGGGTTGGGTATTGCTCACCGCGTGAGGTTTGATCCATCACCAGTCCGGCGCGAGCGCCTCTACGAGTCGCCCCCACTGGGCGAAGGCTAACGAGCACCTCCTGTCGAACCAACGTGCGCCCCCGCCTCTTTCGTGGCGGTGGTTCCGACCTGGAAGATGGTGACGACGGTCGGATGCCCGGAGAGTTTGCCCATCGCGGCCTGCTCACGCACAGCCCGCTCGACGTTGTCGGGCTCGAGATCGGCGGTCAGCACCTTCACCGCCAGCACGCGATCGAGCTCGGGCTGGCTGCAGTGATACCCGACGCCGAACCCGCTTGGGCGTCAATTGCGGTAATCGCCCCCCAGGGCTGACAACGCGCGTTATCTTTTCCGCGGTCGGGGACGGGAGACGGGCATGGTGGATCGGTTCTTGGTGTGGATGGGCGCGGGGATGGTGACCGCAGGTGTCGCGGCAGCCATGGTCGCCGGTGCGGGCGTCGCGATGGCCGACAGTCCGCCGGGCTCGGACGCCAAGGGCACAACCTCGTCGGAGTCGGCGAAACCGGCTGACACCAAAGCGGATTCGGGCACCGACGGTGCCGCCGCACCGAAGCCGAAACCCGTGGGCAAGAAGCCGAAAAAAAACAGGGCCGACTTCAAGGGCGCCCATCGGACCGATGCGGCCAAGCAGGGCGACGACGCCACGGCCGCGGACGAACAGCCGGCCGAACAGCCGCCCGCCGAGACGGTCAAGGACGCGGTGAGGGCTGATTCGGATACCGCGGAAAACGTCGTGGCGAAACCGGCCAAGCGGCGTGCAGTCAAGCAGCAGCCCACGGCGAAGCCGACTGCGAAACCAGAGTCCGAGGCACCAAACACCACGGAATCCGCGGAAGCGACCCCGGCCACGGAGACGAGCGTCCAGCCGCTGGCCACCGTCGAGGCGACCTTGCGCAGTGTGGCCGCGACCACCCGAAAGGCCACCTCCGCGACCGAAACCGCCGCAGTGGCGTTCGCGGCACCGGCCAGTGCGCAGGCCACCTCGACCGCTTCGGCGGCTCCGTTTCGCGGCGTGCTGAGTGCGATCGGGACGATCGTTTTCAACCTGTACGGCCTCGCGATCAACGTGGTGGGCGGCCCCCCGAAACTGCCGCCGAACAGCACGGTCACCGTGAGCAGTTCCACGCTGCGCATCGACTGCGCCGACGGGCAAGAGGTGCCCGCGGACTGGTACATCCCTGCCGGTGCCGAAGAGAACCCGCCGCAACGACTGATCTACCTCCAGCACGGCTTCCTGGCCGCCGGTCCGTGGTACAGCTACACCGCCGCGGCGCTCGCGGAACAGACCAACAGCATCGTGGTCGCGCCCTCGATAACGTCGAACTTCCTGGCATGCGACGCCTGCTGGCTCGGCGCGCCGCCGATGCAAGAAGCGGTTGCGAATCTGTTCGAGGATGACAACACCGCCCTCGCCGACAGCGCGCTGGCGGCCGGCTATACCGGCCCGATCCCGGACCGGGTCGTGTTGGTCGGACACTCCCTCGGCGGCGGCTTGGTCGCGGGCACGGCCGGATACATGGTCGACAACGGCACGATCGACAGGCTTGCCGGCGTGGTCATGCTCGACGGTGTCGGCCTGGACGGGTCGATGGCTTCGTCGCTCGAGAAGGTTCCCGACGACATTCCGATCTACCAACTCGCCTCGCCGAGGTACTTCTGGAATCAGTTCGGCGTCGGCAGCGATGCACTTCTAGAGGCGCGGCCCGATCAGTTCGTCGGCGTCACGCTCGTCGGTGGCTCGCATGTCGATTCGATGCGGGGCGGCAACCGCCTGATCCAGTTCTCGCAGCAGTTGGTGGCCGGGTTCTCGAAGCCGCAGAACGTCGCGGCGGCTCAGATCTTGATGGTCGGCTGGGTCAACGACATGTTCGCAGGCAACCAGAAGGCGGGCATCTATACAGACCCCAGCCAGGAGATCACGATCGACACCCCTGCGGGGCAGGCCACCGCGGTCGCGCTGCCCAACTCGCTGACCAAGAGGTTCCTGCTGAACCCGCTACAAGCGCTCGTACCGCTGGCCAGTGGGCTCTTCACGTTCCAGCCCACCTGCGGCCCCGCCGAGCCGATGTGCGTCGCCACGTCCTCGAAGGCGGCCTGACAGCTCAATCTGATCGCGGCGACTCGCAAACCCAGGTTTTAACGGAAAAGTCCACACTCAACACGGCGTTATCTCTTGACGGACGGAGGCAAACGGTCCAATCTGTTGGGCAGCATGTATGCACGGGTTGAGGACGCCAGCCAGCGCCCGGTGACTTTTGCATGCGGTGGTTGAGGAATATGCCGTCCTGCGGTATGGTTGGACGTTGCGCTGGCTGCATCCTGCCCACCTAAACCCCGCACATGACATCGATGTCCTAGCCTGAGCCCCGCTCAGTGATCTAGTCGCGTGCCGTGCGTTCGGGAAGCTTGTGGTCTTGAGAGGCCAGCCGAACCGACGCAGATATAGCGACATTTGGATCCGGTGAAGCCCGGCATCAAGATGCTCGCATGAGGTGCTGGAAGGATGCATCTTGGCAGGCTCGCGCCAGATCAAGTCAGCAGTAGCTAACCCCAATAACTCCGTCCCCGGAGCACCAGATCGAGTTTCATTCGCCAAGCTCCGTGAGCCTCTCGAGGTTCCGGGGCTGCTTGACGTTCAGACCGAGTCGTTCGAATGGCTGATCGGGTCGGACCGTTGGCGCGAAAACGCGAAGGCTCGCGGTGATGTGAAGCCCGTCGGCGGCCTCGAAGAGGTGCTCGCCGAGTTGTCGCCGATCGAGGACTTCTCCGGCTCGATGTCGCTGTCGTTCAGCGATCCGCGCTTCGACGAGGTCAAGGCTCCTGTCGACGAGTGCAAAGACAAGGACATGACGTACGCGGCGCCGCTGTTCGTCACCGCGGAGTTCATCAACAACAACACCGGTGAGATCAAGAGCCAGACGGTCTTCATGGGTGACTTCCCGATGATGACCGAGAAGGGCACCTTCATCATCAACGGCACCGAGCGTGTCGTGGTGAGCCAGCTGGTCCGCTCGCCGGGTGTGTACTTCGACGAGACGATCGACAAGTCCACCGAGAAGACGCTGCACAGCGTCAAGGTGATCCCCGGCCGCGGCGCGTGGCTGGAGTTCGACGTCGACAAGCGCGATACCGTCGGCGTCCGTATCGACCGCAAGCGCCGTCAGCCCGTCACCGTGCTGCTCAAGGCGCTGGGCTGGACCAACGATCAGATCGTCGAGCGCTTCGGCTTCTCCGAGATCATGATGGGGACGCTGGAGAAGGACAACACCGCAGGTACCGACGAGGCGTTGCTGGACATCTACCGCAAGCTGCGCCCGGGCGAACCGCCGACCAAGGAGTCCGCGCAGACCCTCCTCGAGAACCTGTTCTTCAAGGAGAAGCGCTACGACCTGGCTCGCGTGGGCCGCTACAAGGTCAACAAGAAGCTCGGCCTGCACGCGGGTGAGCCGATCACCAGTTCGACGCTGACCGAAGAGGACGTCGTCGCGACCATCGAGTACCTGGTGCGCCTGCACGAGGGCCAGACCACGATGACCGTCCCCGGCGGCGTCGAGGTTCCGGTGGAGACCGACGACATCGACCACTTCGGCAACCGTCGTCTGCGCACCGTCGGAGAGCTGATCCAGAACCAGATCCGGGTCGGCCTGTCCCGCATGGAGCGTGTCGTGCGCGAGCGCATGACCACTCAGGACGTCGAGGCGATCACGCCCCAGACCCTGATCAACATCCGTCCCGTCGTGGCGGCGATCAAGGAGTTCTTCGGCACCAGCCAGCTGTCGCAGTTCATGGACCAGAACAACCCGCTTTCCGGTTTAACTCATAAGAGGCGTCTGTCCGCTTTGGGCCCGGGCGGTCTGTCCCGTGAGCGCGCCGGCCTCGAGGTCCGCGATGTGCACTCCAGCCACTACGGCCGGATGTGCCCGATCGAGACCCCTGAGGGTCCGAACATCGGCCTGATCGGTTCGCTGTCGGTGTACGCGCGGGTGAACCCGTTCGGCTTCATCGAGACGCCGTACCGCAAGGTGGTCGACGGTGTGGTCAGCGACGACATCGAGTACCTGACCGCCGACGAGGAGGACCGCCACGTCGTGGCGCAGGCCAACTCGCCGACCGACGAGAACGGTCGATTCATCGAGGACCGCGTCCTGGTCCGCCGGAAGGGCGGCGAGGTCGAGTACGTCTCCTCGACCGAGGTCGACTACATGGACGTCTCGCCGCGCCAGATGGTGTCGGTCGCGACGGCCATGATCCCGTTCCTCGAGCACGACGACGCCAACCGTGCCCTGATGGGTGCCAACATGCAGCGCCAGGCGGTTCCGCTGGTGCGTAGCGAGGCCCCGCTGGTCGGCACCGGTATGGAGCTGCGCGCCGCGATCGACGCGGGCGATGTCGTCGTCGCGGACAAGGCCGGCGTGATCGAAGAGGTCTCCGCCGACTACATCACCGTGATGGCCGACGACGGCACCCGGCACACCTACCGGATGCGCAAGTTCGCCCGGTCCAACCACGGCACCTGCGCCAACCAGCGGCCGATCGTGGACGCCGGGCAGCGTGTCGAGGCGGGCCAGGTCATCGCCGACGGCCCCTGCACCGAGAACGGTGAGATGGCCCTCGGCAAGAACCTGCTCGTGGCGATCATGCCGTGGGAAGGCCACAACTACGAGGACGCGATCATCCTCTCCAACCGCCTGGTCGAAGAGGACGTGCTCACCTCGATCCACATCGAGGAACACGAGATCGACGCCCGCGACACCAAGCTGGGCGCCGAGGAGATCACCAGGGACATCCCGAACGTCTCCGATGAGGTGCTGGCCGACCTCGACGAGCGCGGCATCGTCCGCATCGGCGCCGAGGTCCGCGACGGCGACATCCTGGTCGGCAAGGTCACCCCGAAAGGTGAGACCGAGCTGACCCCGGAGGAGCGGCTGCTGCGGGCGATCTTCGGTGAGAAGGCGCGCGAGGTTCGCGACACGTCGCTGAAGGTGCCGCACGGTGAGTCCGGCAAGGTGATCGGCATCCGCGTGTTCTCCCGCGAGGACGACGACGAGCTGCCCGCAGGCGTCAACGAGCTGGTCCGCGTCTACGTCGCGCAGAAACGCAAGATCTCCGACGGCGACAAGCTGGCCGGACGCCACGGCAACAAGGGCGTCATCGGCAAGATCCTGGCCGTCGAGGACATGCCGTTCCTGCCCGACGGCACCCCGGTGGACATCATCCTGAACACCCACGGTGTGCCGCGACGCATGAACATCGGCCAGATCCTGGAGACCCACCTCGGGTGGTGCGCCAAGAGCGGCTGGAAGATCGACGGCTCTCCGGAGTGGGCGACCAACCTGCCCGAGGGGATGCTGGAGGTCGAGCCGAACAGCATCGTTTCGACGCCGGTGTTCGACGGTGCGCGCGAAGCCGAGCTGCAGGGTCTGCTGTCCGCGACACTGCCCAACCGCGACGGCGAGACGCTCGTCGACGAGGACGGCAAGGCGATGCTGTTCGACGGCCGCAGCGGCGAACCGTTCCCGTACCCGGTGACGGTCGGCTACATGTACATCCTCAAGCTGCACCACCTGGTGGACGACAAGATCCACGCCCGCTCCACTGGCCCGTACTCGATGATCACCCAGCAGCCGCTGGGCGGTAAGGCGCAGTTCGGTGGCCAGCGGTTCGGTGAGATGGAGTGCTGGGCCATGCAGGCCTACGGCGCGGCGTACACGCTGCAGGAGCTGTTGACCATCAAGTCCGACGACACCGTCGGCCGGGTCAAGGTGTACGAGGCGATCGTCAAGGGCGAGAACATCCCCGAGCCGGGCATTCCGGAGTCGTTCAAGGTGCTGCTCAAGGAGCTGCAGTCGTTGTGCCTGAACGTCGAGGTGCTGTCGTCCGACGGCGCCGCGATCGAGATGCGCGACGGCGACGACGAGGACCTGGAGCGCGCTGCTGCGAACCTGGGAATCAACCTGTCGCGCAACGAATCTGCGTCCGTTGAGGATCTTGCTTAGTTATTTGGTTTCTAGTCCCGAAAGGGGAAAGGGAGTTACGTGCTAGACGTCAACTTCTTCGATGAGCTCCGCATCGGCCTTGCCACCGCCGACGACATCCGCAACTGGTCGTTCGGTGAGGTCAAGAAGCCGGAGACCATCAACTACCGCACGCTGAAGCCTGAGAAGGACGGCCTGTTCTGCGAGAAGATCTTCGGACCGACTCGCGACTGGGAGTGCTACTGCGGCAAGTACAAGCGCGTCCGCTTCAAGGGCATCATCTGCGAGCGCTGCGGCGTCGAGGTGACTCGCGCCAAGGTGCGTCGTGAGCGGATGGGCCACATCGAGCTGGCCGCGCCGGTCACGCACATCTGGTACTTCAAGGGCGTTCCGTCGCGCCTTGGCTACCTGCTCGACCTGGCGCCGAAGGATCTCGAGAAGATCATTTACTTCGCGGCCTACGTCATCACCGGCGTGGACGACGAGATGCGGCACAACGAGCTGTCCACGCTCGAGGCCGAGATGGTCGTCGAGCGCAAGGCCGTCGAGGATCAGCGCGACGCCGACCTCGAGGCCCGGGCGCAGAAGCTCGAGGCCGATATGAAGGAGCTCGAGGACGAGGGCGCCAAGTCCGACGTCAAGCGCAAGGTGCGTGACGGCGGCGAGCGCGAGATGCGCCAGCTCCGCGACCGTGCCCAGCGTGAGCTGGACCGGCTCGAGGAGATCTGGAACACCTTCACCAAGCTGGCTCCCAAGCAGCTGATCGTCGACGAGGTGCTCTACCGCGAGCTCGTCGATCGCTACGGCGAATACTTCGAGGGCGCCATGGGCGCGGAGTCGATCAAAAAGCTCATCGAGAGCTTCGACATCGACGCCGAGGCCGAGTCGCTGCGCGAGGTCATCCGTAGCGGCAAGGGCCAGAAGAAGCTGCGTGCTCTCAAGCGGCTCAAGGTGGTTGCGGCGTTCCAGCAGTCGAGCAACTCGCCGTTGGGCATGGTGCTCGACGCGGTGCCGGTGATCCCGCCGGAACTGCGCCCGATGGTGCAGCTCGACGGTGGCCGGTTCGCCACGTCGGACCTCAACGACCTGTACCGCCGCGTGATCAACCGCAACAACCGCCTCAAGAGGCTGATCGATCTCGGTGCGCCCGAGATCATCGTCAACAACGAGAAGCGGATGCTTCAGGAGTCGGTGGACGCGCTGTTCGACAACGGCCGCCGCGGACGTCCGGTCACCGGGCCGGGCAACCGTCCGCTCAAGTCGCTGTCCGATCTGCTCAAGGGCAAGCAGGGCCGGTTCCGCCAGAACCTGCTCGGCAAGCGTGTCGACTACTCCGGCCGTTCGGTCATCGTGGTCGGTCCGCAGCTCAAGCTGCACCAGTGCGGCCTGCCCAAGCTGATGGCACTCGAGCTGTTCAAGCCGTTCGTGATGAAACGTCTTGTCGACCTGAACCACGCGCAGAACATCAAGAGCGCCAAGCGGATGGTCGAGCGTCAGCGCCCGCAGGTGTGGGACGTGCTCGAAGAGGTCATCGGAGAGCACCCGGTGCTGCTGAACCGCGCCCCGACGCTGCACCGCCTCGGCATCCAGGCCTTCGAGCCGATGCTGGTGGAGGGCAAGGCCATTCAGCTGCACCCGCTGGTCTGTGAGGCCTTCAACGCCGACTTCGACGGCGACCAGATGGCCGTGCATCTTCCGCTGTCGGCGGAGGCGCAGGCCGAGGCCCGCATCCTGATGCTGTCCTCGAACAACATCCTGTCGCCCGCGTCGGGCCGCCCGTTGGCCATGCCGCGTCTGGACATGGTGACCGGGCTGTACTACCTGACCACCATGATCGAGGGCGACACCGGCGAGTACACGGCTGCCGCCAAGGATCGGCCGGAGACGGGTGTGTACAGCTCACCCGCCGAGGCGATCATGGCGCTGGACCGCGGTGTGCTGAGCGTGCGTTCCAAGATCCGCGTGCGGCTGACCCAGCTGCGTCCGCCGGCCGACATCGAGGCCGAGCTGTTCGGCGACGAGGGTTGGAAGCCGGGCGACGCGTGGACCGCAGAGACCACGCTGGGCCGGGTGATGTTCAACGAGCTGCTCCCACTTGGGTATGCGTTCGTCAACGAGCAGATGCACAAGAAGGTGCAGGCGCGGATCGTCAACGATCTGGCCGAGCGCTACCCGATGATCGTGGTCGCGCAGACCGTGGACAAGCTCAAGGACGCCGGCTTCTACTGGGCCACCCGAAGCGGAGTGACGGTCTCCATGGCTGATGTGTTGGTACCGCCGCAGAAGCAGGAGATCCTCGACCGCTACGAGAAGGAAGCGGACCAGATCGAGAAGAAGTACCAGCGCGGTGCGCTCAACCACGACGAGCGCAACGAGGCTCTGGTCAAGATCTGGCAGGACGCCACCGAAGAGGTCGGCAAGGCGCTGCGGGAGCACTACCCGAGCGACAACCCGATCATCACGATCGTCGACTCCGGTGCGACGGGTAACTTCACCCAGACCCGGACGCTGGCAGGCATGAAGGGTCTGGTGACCAACCCGAAGGGTGAGTTCATCCCGCGCCCGATCAAGTCTTCGTTCCGCGAAGGCCTGACGGTGCTGGAGTACTTCATCAACACCCACGGCGCCCGAAAGGGTCTGGCGGACACCGCTCTTCGTACCGCTGACTCGGGTTACCTCACCCGTCGTCTGGTGGACGTGTCGCAGGATGTGATCGTTCGCGAGCGCGACTGCGAGACCGAACGCGGCGTGACCGTGCATCTCGCGGAGCGTCAGCCGGACGGCACGCTGGTGCGCGATCAGCACATCGAGACATCCGCCTACGCGCGGACGCTGGCGCAGGACGCGGTCGACGAGAAGGGCAACGTGATCGTCGAGCGTGGTCACGACCTGGGCGACCCGGCCATCGAGGCGTTGCTCGCTGCGGGCATCTCCGAGGTGAAGGTGCGCTCCGTGCTGACCTGTGCGACCGGCACCGGTGTGTGCGCGATGTGCTACGGCCGCTCGATGGCGACGGGCAAGCTCGTCGATATCGGTGAGGCCGTCGGCATCGTCGCCGCGCAGTCCATCGGTGAGCCTGGCACGCAGCTGACGATGCGTACGTTCCACCAGGGCGGCGTCTCCGGCGGCAGCGATATCGTCGGTGGTCTGCCTCGCGTGCAGGAGCTGTTCGAGGCCCGGGTGCCGCGGGACAAGGCGCCTATCGCCGACGTCACCGGACGCGTGCGTCTCGAGGAGGGTGAGCGCTTCTACAAGATCACCGTCGTTCCCGACGATGGTGGCGAGGAAGTGGTCTACGACAAGCTGTCCCGTCGTCAGCGCCTGAAGGTGTTCAAGCACGACGACGGCAGTGAGCGGCTGCTCGCCGACGGCGACCACGTCGAGGTGGGCCAGCAGCTGATGGAAGGCTCCGCCGATCCGCACGAGGTGCTGCGTGTCCAGGGCCCGCGCGAGGTGCAGATCCACCTCGTCAAGGAGGTCCAGGAGGTCTACCGCGCTCAGGGCGTGTCGATCCACGACAAGCACATCGAGGTGATCGTCCGGCAGATGCTGCGTCGCGTCACGATCATCGACTCGGGCGCAACGGAGTTCCTGCCCGGTTCGCTGACCGAACGTGGCGAGTTCGAGACCGAGAACCGTCGGGTGGTTGCCGAGGGCGGCGAGCCCGCGGCGGGTCGCCCGGTGCTGATGGGTATCACGAAGGCGTCGCTGGCCACCGACTCGTGGCTGTCGGCGGCGTCGTTCCAGGAGACCACGCGAGTGCTGACCGATGCGGCGATCAACTGCCGCAGCGACAGGCTCAACGGTCTGAAGGAGAACGTGATCATCGGCAAGCTGATCCCGGCGGGTACGGGCATCAGCCGGTACCGCAACATCCAGGTGCAGCCGACCGAAGAGGCACGGGCCGCCGCGTACACGATCCCGTCCTACGAGGATCAGTACTACAGCCCGGACTTCGGCCAGGCCACCGGCGCCGCGGTGCCGCTGGACGATTACGGCTACAGCGACTACCGCTAGTCCAAACGAAAAACCCCGGGCTCCTGCCCGGGGTTTTTTCGTGCGGTTCGCGCCGAACGTGGGTTACCGGCACGTTTGCATCCATTTTCGCGTGACACAAGGCCACACTCGACGTGGTGTTGGCGAACGCAGCGTGGTTCTTGGCTGGCTTGGGCGCGCTCGTCGTCGGGGCCGTCACGCTGGTGTGCATCCCCATCTTCATCTCGGGCCGCCGGGTCGGTCGCGTCGAGGGCGGTGCCATGGTCGGTGCGTACCTGGCCTAGTTGACCTTCCTGCTCGTGACGCAGACGTGACTCCGTCGCCCAAACGGACAAACGGGCGCGGCTTGTGTCGGGTCACCTCACTAGACTGACCGACGTGCTTATCGGTTCGCATGTCCACGGAGACGACCCCCTGGCCGATGCCGCTGCAGACGGCGCCGACGTGGTGCAGTTCTTCCTCGGCAACCCGCAGAGCTGGAAGAAGCCCAAACCCCGCGACGACGCGGAGGTGCTGAAAGCGTCGACCATGCCGCTGTACGTGCACGCGCCGTACCTCATCAACGTCGCATCGGCGAACAACCGGGTGCGGATCCCGTCGCGCAAGATCCTGCAGGACACCTGCGACGCGGCCTCGGAGATCAACGCAACGGCGGTGATCGTGCACGGCGGGCACGCCGACGACAACGACTGGGAGGCCGGCTTCGACCGCTGGCGCAAGGCGCTGGAGTACCTAGAGACCGACGTTGCCGTGTACCTGGAGAACACCGCAGGCGGCGACCATGCGATGGCCCGGCACTTCGACACCATCGCCCGCCTGTGGGACCACATCGGCGACAAGGGCATCGGCTTCTGCCTCGACACCTGCCATGCGTGGGCGGCGGGTGAAAAGCTCGTCGACGCCGTCGAGCGGATCACCAGCATCACCGGCCGCATCGACCTGGTGCACTGCAACGATTCCCGCGACGCCGCAGGCTCGGGTGCGGACCGGCACGCCAACTTCGGCACCGGGCAGATCGACCCAGAATTGTTGGTTGCGGTCGTCAAGGCCGCCGACGCGCCGGTGATCTGCGAGACCGCTGACGAGGGCCGAAAGGACGACATCGCGTTCCTGCGCGAACACTTGGACTAGCCGGCGTCTGAAGCACGGTTCGATAAACGAACGGTCACCTAACCTGCGGTGACGTCGGGGTGAACTACGCTGAATTGAGTGTCGGCAGTCGATGACCCGCCAATTGTGCTGGTCCGCCCCCAGGACGCGGACCAAACGCGCGAGCGGCGACTGACGATCGCCCGGCGCATCGCCGTCACCATATGGGCCGCCATCGTGGTCTATCGAACGGTCACAACGGGTTTCGCGTTCAACCGCGAACTGTTGCTGCTCTATATCTGCACCGGCCTGCTCGCGGCCAGCATCGGCCAGGGCCGCCGCATGCTGCATGTCATCCGGGACTGGCTGCCTTTCGCACTGGTACTCGTCGCCTACGACCTCAGCAGGGGAGCGGCGAGGATGATCGGGCGGCCGACGATGTGGCACTGGCAGATCGACGCCGATCGCTGGATGTTCTTCGGCACGGTCCCGACGGTGTGGCTGCAGGAGCGACTGAAGCTGCCCTACCCGCCGTGGTGGGAGATCGTCATCAGCACCGTCTACATGTCGTTTTTCATCCTTCCGTACGTCGTCGCAGCGGTGCTGTGGCTGCGCGATCGAGAAGAATGGAAGGCGTTCGTCCGCTTGTTCGTCGGACTGTCCTTTACGGCGCTGATCATCTACGCCCTGCTCCCCGCCGCACCGCCGTGGGCCGCCGCGAGGTGTACAGCCGCAGAAGTCGCCGGCGGTCCGTCGGATCCACTCTGCATGTTCCGACCGGCCCGCGGAGTACCGGACGGCGGACTGCTGGGCGCGATGCAGACCACCCAGGACGGGGCCAATGACTGGGTTGAGCGGATCGTCGGCCGTGGGTGGGGGAAGTTGAACCTCCAGACGGCCAGTGCGCTGATCGACCAAGGGCAGGCAAGCGTCAACCTGGTGGCTGCGGTCCCGTCGCTGCACGCGGGCCTGACGGCGGCGGTCGCGGCGTTCCTCTGGACCCGGGTTGCGCGGAAATGGCGGCCGCTGCTGGTGGCCTACGTGCTTGTCATGGCGTTCACGCTCGTCTACACCGCGGAGCACTACGTCGTCGACATCCTGCTCGGATGGCTGCTCGCCGCGGTGGTGCTGCTCGTTATTCGCAGCTACGAATCCTGGCGATGTCAGCGAAGCGCTAACAGCCAACCAACGAAACAACTCGTTGCCTGAGATCATGGCCCGTAGGCTCGCTGCGCTGCTCGCCGCAGTCCTGCTGACAGCGGGCTGCTCGACGCCGAGTTCAGCTGCTCCGCAGGGCTTCACGACGGGCTCGACGGCCCATGTGCTGAGCGTCCGCGGTCTGGATCGGTCGTATCGTCTCTACATACCGGAGGCAGTGCAGAATCCCGCACCACTCGTCGTCATGCTGCACGGCGGATTCGGCAGCGCCCAGCAGGCCGAAAGAGCTTATGGCTGGGACGAATTGGCGCACAGCGCCAAGTTCGTCGTCGCCTATCCCGACGGTGTGGACAGGGCCTGGAACGTCAACGGCGATTGTTGCGGCAGACCCGCTCGGGAGAACATCGACGACGTCGGCTTCATCAATGCGGTCGTCAACGACATCAGCGGTCACGCCGGCATCGACCCCACGCGTGTGTACGCCACCGGTATCAGCAACGGCGGCATGATGGCCTACACCTTGGCATGCGACGCCGGCACCTTCGCCGCGATCGGTCCCGACTCCGCCACCCAGCTCGACGACTGCGCCACGCCGCACCCGACATCGGTGATGCACATCCACGGCACCGCCGACCGGTTGATCCGCTACGACGGCGGACCCGGCATGGGCGTCGCGCAGATCGACGGTCCCGCCGTGCAGGACCTCAACGCGTTCTGGCGCAACGTCGACCAGTGCGGCGCACCAGCGATCACCACCAACGGACCCGTGACGACGTCCACCGCCGACTGCCCCGACGGCCGCAACGTGGTGTTGATGACGGTGGACGGCGGTGGACACGAGTGGCCGTCGTTTGCCACGCAGGCGCTCTGGCAGTTCTTCGCGGCGCACTAGTATTACGTCTGTTGTGCGACTGTCATGAAAATGTAATATAGGGTCATGCCAGACACGCATGTCGTCACCAACCAGGTCCCGCCACTGGAGAACCACAACCCTGCGACATCGCCGGTACTGACCGAGGCGTTGATCCGCGAGGGCGGCGAGTGGGGTCTCGACGAGGTCACCGAACTCGGGACACTCTCCGGCAGCAGGCAGGCACAGCGCTGGGGCGAGCTCGCCGACCGCAACCAGCCGGTCCTGCACACCCACGACCGCTACGGGCACCGCGTCGACGAGGTCGAATACGACCCGGCGTATCACGAGCTGATGAAGGTCGCGATCGGCCACGGCCTGCACGCCGCGCCGTGGGCAGACGACCGCCCCGGCGCGCACGTCGTCCGTGCCGCCAAGACCTCCGTGTGGACGCCGGAGCCCGGCCACATCTGCCCGATCTCGATGACGTACGCCGTCGTTCCTGCGCTGCGCAACAACCCCGAACTGGCGGCGATCTACGAACCGCTGCTCACAAGCCGTGAGTACGACCCCGAGCTGAAGGTGCCCGCCACCAAGGTGGGCATCACCGCAGGCATGTCGATGACCGAGAAGCAGGGTGGCTCCGACGTCCGGGCAGGCACAACGCAGGCCACGCCGAACGGTGACGGCAGTT
This sequence comes from uncultured Actinomycetota bacterium, assembly GCA_963698965.1. Taxonomy (GTDB): domain Bacteria; phylum Actinomycetota; class Actinomycetes; order Mycobacteriales; family Mycobacteriaceae; genus Mycobacterium. Next base: position 31,185 of record CAVOSY010000025.1, on the reverse strand, counting down.
ACCGCCTCACCGGCCACAAGTGGTTCACGTCGGCGCCGATGTGCGATGTCTTCCTCGTGCTGGCTCAGGCGCCGGCCGGGCTGAGTTGCTTCTTCCTGCCGCGGGTGCTGCCCGACGGCAGCCGCAATCGGATGTTCCTGCAACGGCTCAAGGACAAGCTGGGCAACCACGCGAACGCCTCCAGTGAGGTCGAGTACGACGGCGCGACCGCATGGCTGGTGGGCGGGGAGGGGCGCGGGGTGCCGACCATCATCGAGATGGTCAACCTCACCCGGCTGGACTGCACGCTGGGCAGCGCCACCAGCATGCGCAGTGGTCTGACCCGCGCCATCCACCACGCGCAGCACCGAAAGGCGTTCGGCGAGTACCTGATCGACCAGCCACTGATGCGCAACGTGCTGGCCGACCTGGCCGTCGAGGCCGAGGCCGCCACCATCGTCGCGATGCGCATGGCCGGCGCCACCGACGCCGCGGTGCGCGGTGACGAGCGTGAGACCCTGCTGCGCCGCATCGGCCTGGCGGCCAGCAAGTACTGGGTGTGCAAGCGCGCCACCCCACATGCGGCAGAGGCGATGGAATGCCTTGGCGGCAACGGCTACGTCGAGGAGTCGGGAATGCCGCGGCTGTATCGCGAGGCGCCGCTGATGGGCATCTGGGAAGGTTCCGGCAACGTCAGCGCGTTGGACACGTTGCGCGCCATGGCGACTCGGCCCGAGTGTGTGGACGTGCTGTTTGACGAGCTGGCCAAGACGAAGGGCCAGGATCCGCGTCTCGACGCTCACGTCGACACGCTCAAGCCGGCGCTGGAGGATCTCGAGACCATCCAGTACCGCGCGCGCAAGATCGCCGAGGACATCAGCCTCGCGCTGCAGGGCTCGCTGCTGGTGCGCCACGGCCATCCCGCGGTCGCCGAGGCGTTCCTCGCCACCCGGATGGGTGGTGCGTGGGGCGGCGCGTTCGGAACCATGCCCACCGGGCTGGATCTCGCGCCGATCCTGGAACGTGCGACGGTCAAAGGATGACCCACGCGATCAGGCCGGTCGACTTCGACAACTTGAAAACGATGACCTATGAGGTCACCGATCGGGTTGCGCGCATCACGTTCAACCGGCCTGAGAAGGGCAATGCGATCGTGGCCGACACACCGCTCGAGTTGTCGGCGCTCGTCGAGCGTGCCGACCTCGACCCCAACGTGCACGTCATCCTGGTATCCGGTCGCGGCGAAGGCTTTTGCGCCGGGTTCGATCTTTCGGCGTACGCCGAGGGGTCGTCATCCGCGGGCGGCGGCAGCCCGTACAAGGACACCGTGCTCTCCGGCAAGACGCAGGCAATCAATCATCTGCCCGATCAGCCATGGGACCCGATGATCGACTACCAGATGATGAGCCGCTTCGTCCGTGGCTTCGCTAGCCTCATGCACGCCGACAAGCCGACCGTCGTCAAGATCCACGGCTACTGCGTGGCCGGCGGCACCGACATCGCCCTGCACGCCGACCAGGTGATCGCGGCGGCCGACGCCAAGATCGGCTACCCGCCGACCCGGGTATGGGGTGTGCCCGCAGCGGGCATGTGGGCGCACCGCCTTGGCGACCAACGCGCCAAACGCCTTCTGCTGACGGGTGATTGCATCACCGGCGCCCAGGCCGCCGAATGGGGACTCGCGGTCGAGGCGCCCGACCCGAAGGACCTCGACGAGCGCACCGAGCGCCTCGTCGAACGGATCGCAGCCGTGCCGGTCAACCAGCTCATCATGGTCAAGCTGGCGATGAACAGCGCGCTCTACAACCAGGGCGTCGCCAACAGCGCCATGATCTCGACGATCTTCGACGGCATCGCCCGACACACCCCCGAGGGTCACGCGTTCGTCGCACAATCGCGCGAGCACGGGTTCCGGGAGGCGGTCCGCCGGCGCGACGAACCGTTCGGCGACTACGGCAGGAAGGCATCCGGGGTCTAGGGATGTCGACGCTTTCGCGGATGACGGCCCGTTCCGTCGTGCTGAGCGTGCTGCTCGGTGCGCACCCGGCCTGGGCCACTGCGAGCGAACTCATCAGGCTCACAGCAGATTTCGACATCAGAGAACCGACGGTCCGGGTGGCATTGACAAGGATGGTCAGCGCAGGCGACCTGGTCCGCTCCGAAGACGGCTACCGGCTCTCCGACCGGCTGCTGGCTCGTCAGCGCCGCCAGGACGACGCCATCAATCCCCGGCTGCGCAAGTGGGACGGCACCTGGACCACGCTGGTGATCACCAGCGTCGGCACCGACGCCCGTACCCGCGCGACGTTGCGAACCACTCTGCAGGACAAGCGGTTCGGCGAACTTCGCGAGGGCGTATGGCTGCGCCCCGACAACCTGGACGTGGAGCTGACGGCCGAGATGCTCGAGCGGGTCCGGGTAATGCACGCCCGCGACGACGAGCCCGCAGAACTGGCCGCGCGGCTGTGGGACCTGCCGGGCTGGGTACGCATCGGCCGCGAACTGCTCGACGAAATAGCAACGGCCAGAGATATTCCCGGCCGGTTCCTCGCCGCGGCAGGCATGGTGCGCCACCTGCTCACCGATCCGGTGCTGCCCGATGAACTACTGCCCACCGACTGGCCAGGCGCCGCGTTGCGGCAGGCCTACACGAACTTCGCCGCGGAACTGGTCGCGCGGCGCGACGGTGTCGAACTGATGGAGGCAACGTGACGAGTGGTGGGGTGCGGGTCGAGCGCGGCGGCCCGGTGACGACGGTGATCATGAATCGGCCCGAGGCGCGCAACGCCGTCAACGGGCCCGCGGCGGCCGAGTTGTACGAGGCGTTCGACGAGTTCGACAAGGATGACGGGGCTGCCGTCGCCGTGCTGTGGGGCGATAACGGAACATTCTGTGCCGGCGCCGATCTCAAGGCGTTCGGCACGCCGGATGCCAACCCGGTGCATCGCACCGGGCCCGGCCCTATGGGGCCGAGCAGGATGGTGTTGTCGAAGCCGGTGATCGCCGCCGTCAGCGGATATGCGGTCGCGGGTGGTCTGGAGTTGGCGCTGTGGTGCGATATGCGCGTCGTCGAGGAGGACGCGATAATGGGTGTCTTCTGCCGACGGTGGGGGGTGCCGCTGATCGACGGCGGCACGGTGCGCCTGCCGCGGATCGTCGGGCATGGTCGCGCGATGGACATGATCCTGACCGGCCGCGCGGTCGATGCCGCCGAAGCGCTGGCGATGGGGCTGGCCAATCGCGTCGTGCCCAAAGGCCAAGCGCGCCAACGTGCTCAGGAGCTCGCCGCCGAACTCGCCAAGCTGCCGCAACAGTGCATGCGGTCCGACCGGCTGTCGACGCTGAATCAGTGGGGCTATTCCGAAGCCGAGGCCATGGATTTCGAATTCGCCAGCATCGCGCGCGTTGCGGCCGAATCACGGGAGGGCGCGGCACAGTTCGCCGCGGGCGCAGGCCGGCACGGCGCGAGCGCCTAGCGTCAGCCCTTCGAGATCTTGTTGCCCGAGCCGAGGTCGTTGACCTTGGGGTCACCGTCCTTGTAGGTGACGGTGTTGTTCAGGCCGACGACCGACAGATCCTTATCGACCTTGTCGAAGGTGATCTTGTTGTCAGCGCCACCGATGTTCACGCTGGCGCAGGTGCCCTTTACGGTCAGCGTGTTGTTGGAACCGCCGACGTTGAGCGACTTTCCGTCGGCGCAATCGATTTCCGCGGTCGTGCCGAACGACCCGTAGTTGATGGTGTTGCCGATCTCGACCTGCGCACCGGACGAACCGGCTGTCGCCGTCGGGGAGTTGGTCTCCTTGCTTTCAGAGCCGCAGCCGGCCAGCCCTACGGCGATGGCCGCCATCGCACAGCACGTGATGAACGAATTGGTGCGCATATCAGGCAGGTACCCGGTCGATGCGATTGGTCATGCCCAATTCACGGCCGCGGTCCCACACGTTCGGTTCGCCGTTCTTGTAGAACACCGTCTGATCGTTTCCGTACACGATGACATTGTCGACGATGTTGTCGGCGATGACGATGTTCGACGAACCCTGCATGGTCACCGCCCAGCAGCTGCCCAACGCGTAGATCGTGTTGCCGGTGCCGTTGACGAGCAGTGTCGACTCGTTGCAGTCGATCGTCTGCACGATGCCCTGCCCGGTGATGTGGGTATCGCCGTTCTTCGCCTGAGCCGGGGCGACTCCGAGGCCGAGTGCGACCGGAAGCGCGATCGTGCATGCCGCCAGCGACCGACCTACCGCTCTCGATGTCATGCAGGGAGCGTACGACGGTCATCCGCGCCGATGGCAGTGGTTGGCACGAGTCGCCTTCGTCGACCGTGCTGCGTTAGCGTGATGACCGATGCGTTGGCGTGTCGGTTATTTTGCGGCGATAACCGCTGCGGTGGTCACAGCGGTAGTGGCCGTCGCAGGGTGTTCTCAGACCGTCAGCGGGACCGCGCGTCGGGCGCAGTCCGCCGTGCCCGATCCCAACCGCAGCTATGGCTACGTCGACGACCGATGTGGGTTGTTGGTCGACGGCTCGATTCAGCAGGCGATCGGTGCCGACCACATAGTGCGGCCCTACAGCGGGGCGGTCTGCCAGTACGTGTTGGCGCGCGGCTCTGGGCCCGATGTCGGCGCCGGTGCGCCTCCGATGATCGTGGACGTCACCTTCTCGTGGTACGAGACCGGAAACCTCGACCGCGAACGTGAGCTGGCCTCTGAGCGAGGCGCGACGATCACCGAGAAGGTCATCGAACGGCATCAGGCATTCCTGGCGCGCCGCGACACCACGGGCGCAGCCTGTTCGGCGACCGCGGCCGCAGGCACCGGTGTGCTCAGCTGGTGGGTGCAGTTCCGCGGCCAGCGCAGCGGCGATCCCTGCAAGGACGCCGAGAAGCTGCTGACCGCCACCCTGCAGTCAGACCTGTGACCATGGCAGTCCCGAGATCGATGTCGAGGTGTTGGGCCGCGCTTGCGGTCGGGGCGGCGGTGCTGGCCGGCTGCGGTCCGTCGGATCAGCAGGCGGCTCCGACGACGCCGGCGCAGGCTCCTGGCGGCGGGTTCCGCAGCGCCGACTGCAACGGTGTCTCCGATGCCGACGTCACCAAGGCCGTCGGATCGTCGATGTTCACCAAGGCGGTGGTCAGCGACGCCGGGTGCTTCTGGCAGGAGAACACCGTCCTCGGCACTTTCGGCCAGGGCATGGGCATCTCCACATGGTGGTATCGCGGCAGCGATATGGACACCGAGCGGACGCTGGAACAACAGGCCGGACGCACGCTGACCGAGCTGTCGATCGACGGCAACAAGGGCTTCAAGGCGTACGACGCCAACGCGTGCAGCATCTACGTGGCGAAGGGCACCGACGTCATCACCTGGTCGATCCAGACGATGAATCCGGCGATGTTGCCCGACCTGTGCACGATCACCGGGCAACTCGCCGAGCTCAGTCAAGAGCGTATGAACTGACCTCGGGAAACTAGAGGTGTTAGTTTTGCGCTGACCCGATTGCGAGGTCTTCACAACGACCGGGGAGGCGCACATGGCAGCCCGGCCCGAGCCACACTCGGCGAGTGGCCGACGACCTTCTCGGCTCAGCCGTGACTCGATCGTCAACGCTGCGCTGACCTTCCTGGACCGTGAGGGCTGGGACGCGTTGACCATCAACGCGCTGGCCACCCAGCTGGGTACCAAGGGCCCGTCGCTTTACAACCACGTCGACAGCCTCGAGGACCTGCGCCGGACGGTGCGGATGCGGGTGGTGGGCGACATCATCGAGATGCTGAACACCGTCGGCGAGGGCCGCACCCGCGACGATGCGGTGATGGTGATGGCCAGTGCCTACCGCAGCTACGCGCATCATCACCCCGGCCGCTATTCGGCTTTCACCCGAATGCCGCTGGACGGCGACGATCCCGAGTTCACCGACGCGACCCGGGCGGCCGCCGCCCCGGTCATCGCGGTGCTGGCCTCCTACGGGCTCGACGGCGAGGACGCGTTTTACGTGGCGCTGGAGTTCTGGTCGGCGATGCACGGTTTCGTGCTGCTGGAGATGACCGGCGCGATGAACGGGATCGACACCGACGCGGTGTTCACCGATATGGTGATGAGGCTGGCGTCCGGGATGGAGAGACGGTAGCGCTGACCTGGGGTTAGGGCCTCCGGGACGGGTTTGGAGCGCTGCGCCAGCCCTGGTATCGTGGACGATCGTGCCTGGCAGATAAGGCGCTTGTCGACGTGAAAGTCACAAGCATGCCTGCACGCCGGGCCAATTCGCGTGTCCACGAAGCCTAGAGAAAATCTACGCGGCGAGCGCATGCGACACACCCGATCGCGGGGTGCGTGAACGGGACATAACTGCAGTACAGAGACTTAAGAACGAAGAAGCAACACAGAAAGCCGGTAGATGCCAACCATTCAGCAGCTGGTCCGCAAGGGTCGCCGCGACAAGATCGCCAAGGTGAAGACCGCGGCCCTCAAGGGCAGCCCGCAGCGTCGCGGTGTGTGCACCCGCGTGTACACCACCACCCCGAAGAAGCCGAACTCGGCACTTCGCAAGGTCGCGCGCGTCAAGCTGACGAGCCAGGTTGAGGTCACCGCTTACATCCCGGGTGAGGGCCACAACCTCCAGGAGCACTCGATGGTGCTCGTGCGTGGCGGTCGTGTGAAGGACCTGCCGGGTGTGCGCTACAAGATCATCCGCGGGTCGCTGGACACCCAGGGTGTGAAGAACCGCAAACAAGCCCGTAGCCGCTACGGCGCCAAGAAGGAGAAGAGCTGATGCCGCGCAAGGGGCCCGCACCCAAGCGTCCGTTGGTCAACGATCCGGTCTACGGGTCGCAGTTGGTCACCCAACTGGTCAACAAAGTTCTCCTGCAAGGGAAGAAATCGCTGGCCGAACGCATTGTTTATGGTGCGCTCGAACAGGCTCGGGATAAGACCGGCACCGATCCGGTCGTCACTCTGAAGCGCGCTCTCGACAACGTGAAGCCGGCACTCGAGGTCCGCAGCCGCCGTGTCGGCGGTGCGACCTACCAGGTTCCCGTCGAGGTGCGCGCCGACCGTTCCACCACGCTGGCCCTGCGTTGGCTGGTCAGCTTCTCACGGCAGCGCCGGGAGAAGACCATGATCGAGCGTCTGGCGAACGAGATCCTCGACGCCAGCAACGGCCTGGGCGCCTCCGTCAAGCGGCGTGAGGACACCCACAAGATGGCCGAGGCAAACCGCGCCTTCGCGCACTACCGCTGGTGATTTAGCCACCTGCGGCAGCGCTGCCCGGGTGCACTGACAACAGCAACATCTGAGCGAAAGAGAAGACTTCTGTGGCACAGAAGGACGTGCTTACCGACCTGAGCAAGGTCCGCAACTTCGGCATCATGGCCCACATCGATGCCGGCAAGACGACGACGACCGAGCGCATCCTCTACTACACCGGTATCAACTACAAGATCGGTGAGGTGCACGACGGCGCCGCCACGATGGACTGGATGGAGCAGGAGCAGGAGCGGGGTATCACCATCACCTCGGCCGCCACCACCACGTTCTGGAAAGACAACCAGCTCAACATCATCGACACCCCCGGGCACGTCGACTTCACCGTCGAGGTGGAGCGCAACCTGCGGGTGCTCGACGGTGCCGTCGCCGTGTTCGACGGCAAAGAGGGCGTCGAGCCGCAGTCCGAGCAGGTCTGGCGGCAGGCCGACAAATACGACGTTCCGCGCATCTGCTTCGTCAACAAGATGGACAAGGTCGGCGCAGACTTCTACTTCTCCGTGCGCACCATGGGGGAGCGCCTGGGCGCCAACGCCGTTCCGATCCAGCTGCCGATCGGTGCCGAGGGCGACTTCGAGGGCATCATCGACCTGGTCGAGATGAACGCCAAGGTGTGGCGCGGCGAGACCAAGCTCGGTGAGACCTACGAAACCATCGAGATTCCCGCTGACCTTGCCGAGAAGGCCGACGAGTACCGCACCAAGCTGCTCGAGGTCGTCGCCGAGACCGACGAGGCGCTGCTGGAGAAGTATTTCGGTGGCGAGGAGCTCACCGTCGAGGAGATCAAGGGCGCGATCCGCAAGCTGACGATCGCCAGCGAGATCTACCCGGTGCTGTGCGGCAGTGCGTTCAAGAACAAGGGCGTGCAGCCGATGCTCGACGCGGTCGTGGACTACCTGCCGTCGCCGCTCGACGTGCCGGCGGCCGTGGGCCATGCCCCCGGCAAGGAGGACGAGGAGATCGTCCGCCACGCGACCGCCGATGAGCCGTTCGCGGCGCTGGCGTTCAAGATCGCGACGCACCCGTTCTTCGGCAAGCTGACCTACATCCGCGTGTACTCCGGCGTCGTCGAATCCGGCTCGCAGGTCATCAACGCCACGAAGGGCAAGAAGGAGCGGCTGGGCAAGCTGTTCCAGATGCATTCCAACAAGGAGAACCCGATCGAGCGGGCCTCCGCGGGGCACATCTATGCGGTGATCGGCTTGAAGGACACCACCACCGGTGACACGCTGTCCGATCCGAACCATCAGGTCGTGCTGGAGTCGATGACGTTCCCCGATCCGGTGATCGAGGTGGCCATCGAGCCCAAGACCAAGAGCGACCAGGAGAAGCTCGGCACCGCGATCCAGAAGCTCGCCGAGGAGGATCCGACCTTCAAGGTGCACCTGGATCAGGAGACCGGCCAGACCGTTATCGGCGGCATGGGCGAGCTGCACCTCGACATCCTCGTCGACCGGATGAAGCGCGAGTTCAAGGTCGAGGCCAACGTCGGCAAGCCGCAGGTGGCCTACAAGGAGACCATCAAGCGCATGGTCGACAAGGTCGAGTACACCCACAAGAAGCAGACGGGTGGCTCCGGCCAGTTCGCGAAGGTGCTCATCTCCATCGAGCCGTTCACCGGCGAGGACGGGGCGACCTACGAGTTCGAGAACAAAGTCACCGGTGGCCGCATCCCACGCGAGTACATCCCGTCGGTGGATGCCGGTGCGCAGGACGCCATGCAGTACGGCGTGCTCGCCGGCTACCCGCTGGTGAACCTGAAGGTCACGCTGCTCGACGGTGCCTACCACGAGGTCGACTCGTCGGAAATGGCATTCAAGGTCGCCGGCTCGCAGGCGCTGAAAAAGGCTGCGGGACAAGCACAGCCGGTGATCCTTGAGCCGATCATGGCCGTCGAGGTCACGACGCCCGAGGACTACATGGGCGATGTGATCGGCGACCTGAACTCCCGCCGTGGTCAGATCCAGGCCATGGAGGAGCGGGCCGGTGCACGCGTCGTCAAGGCGCATGTGCCGCTGTCGGAGATGTTCGGCTACGTCGGAGACCTTCGGTCGAAGACCCAGGGCCGGGCGAACTACTCCATGGTGTTCGACTCGTACGCCGAGGTTCCGGCCAACGTGTCGAAGGAGATCATCGCGAAGGCGACGGGTCAGTGAGGACACGAGGGCGCCAGCCCGAGGCCCGGAGCTGGCCTGGAGTCGAGCAATCGATTTGGGCGAAGGCGACGGGTCAGTAATCTGACCCGTTGGTTTCGCGGGACCACACAACTGCAAAGATCAACACTGCTTTACAACAAGCACCAACACAGTCCAGGAGGACAACACAGTGGCGAAGGCGAAGTTCGAGCGGACGAAGCCGCACGTCAACATCGGGACCATTGGTCACGTTGACCACGGCAAGACGACGCTGACCGCAGCAATCACCAAGGTTCTGCACGACAAGTACCCCGATTTGAACGAGTCGCGCGCATTCGACCAGATCGACAACGCGCCTGAGGAGCGTCAGCGCGGCATCACGATCAACATCTCCCACGTGGAGTACCAGACCGAGAAGCGTCACTACGCGCACGTCGACGCCCCCGGTCACGCCGACTACATCAAGAACATGATCACCGGTGCCGCCCAGATGGACGGTGCGATCTTGGTAGTCGCCGCGACCGACGGGCCGATGCCGCAGACCCGTGAGCACGTGCTGCTCGCTCGCCAGGTTGGTGTGCCCTACATCCTGGTCGCCCTGAACAAGGCCGACGCGGTTGATGACGAGGAGCTTCTCGAGCTCGTCGAGCTGGAGGTCCGCGAGCTGCTGGCCGCCCAGGAGTTCGACGAGGACGCCCCGGTGATCCGGGTGTCGGCGCTCAAGGCGCTCGAGGGCGATGCGAAGTGGGTCGAGAGCATCGAAGAGCTGATGTCGGCTGTTGACGAGTCGATCCCTGACCCGGTCCGTGAGACCGACAAGCCGTTCCTGATGCCCGTCGAGGATGTCTTCACGATCACCGGCCGCGGCACCGTGGTCACCGGTCGTGTGGAGCGCGGCGTGGTCAACGTGAACGAGGAAGTCGAGATCGTCGGCATCCGGCCGGACACCACCAAGACCACCGTCACCGGTGTGGAGATGTTCCGCAAGCTGCTCGACCAGGGCCAGGCCGGCGACAACGTCGGTCTGCTGCTGCGCGGCATCAAGCGTGAGGACGTCGAACGCGGCCAGGTCGTCGTGAAGCCCGGCACCACCACGCCGCACACCGAGTTCGAGGGTCAGGTCTACATCCTGTCCAAGGACGAGGGCGGCCGGCACACGCCGTTCTTCAACAACTACCGTCCGCAGTTCTACTTCCGCACCACCGACGTGACCGGTGTGGTGACGCTGCCGGAGGGCACCGAGATGGTTATGCCCGGTGACAACACCGACATTTCCGTCAAGCTGATCCAGCCCGTCGCCATGGACGAGGGCCTGCGCTTCGCGATCCGCGAAGGCGGCCGTACCGTCGGCGCCGGCCGGGTCACCAAGATCATCAAGTGATCTAGAAGTACCGCGAAGCGGCGCTCACCCCCGGGTGGGCGCCGCTTTCGTTTGTGTGCCTTGCGCCCCAAACGGACAAAATGGCTTGAAAGTGCGAGTAGATCAAGCCATTTCGTCGATCTCGGCGCCACCGCAGCCGTAACGCATGCGACGGCTGAGGCGATGAACAATGCAAAGGTCCTGGTAGGACCGCGAAAAATAGGGTTGGGATTGATGTTTCGTCGTATTTCTACGCTTGCCAGTGCCGCCGCTGTCGCTAGTGCCGCGCTAGTCGGCTTGTCGGCCGGTACCGCTGGTGCGGACCCGACCTGTCCGGATGTGCACTGGATCGGGGTTGCAGGCTCCGGCGAACGTACCGGCGCGGATCTGACCACGTATAACGGCATGGGCCGGGTGGTCGACGAATCGCTCCACGATCTCTCGTCGCAACTGCAGCGCGACGGCCGCACGATGACCGCTGAGGCGGTCGACTATCCCGCAGTGCCGGTGCCAGATCAGGACGGCGGTGTCGGGGAGTGGCTCGGCTTCATGGGCAGCGTCGATGCCGGCACGAAGGCGCTTGGCGAGCAGTACGCCACATTCGTTTCGCAATGCCCGACCTCGAAAGTCGTACTGGCCGGCTACTCGCAGGGCGCGATGGTCGTGCACCGGAACCTTCAGGCACTCGCGGCAAGCCCGAATGTGGCCGCCGTGCTCCTGATCGCCGACGGCGACCGGCGACCGGACGATCCCACCCTCAACTTCGGCACAGCCAGTGGAATCCCGGAGCGCGGCAAGGGTGTCGCCCAGGATTGGCCAATCCTCGCTCACGCGCCCGCTCCGCTGGCTCCGGAAGTCGCCGCCCGCACCATCAGCGTCTGCGATCTCAACGATGCTGTCTGCGACTACGACGAAGACGCCGATGACTCCAAAGCGGCGTACGCGCGGCGCGTCGCCATCCACACCAGCTACGGGGTCGGCGACACATGGGGTCTGGCATGGACCGCGCCGCTGTACTTCCTGCTCGGTCCGGCACCTGCTCCGTCGGCGTATCAGGCACCCGGCCTGGACGCCCGAGCGATCAACAGCACCACGACACCGGCGGGCAGCAATAGCGCCGCCAGCACGCCGATGACGGCGTCGACCGCACCGGCAGGCGACATCCCCGCGCGCTGAAGATTTCCAGCGCCGTTCCTGACACGCGATCCCGACACCGGCCAGTGTGACCAACGCGGTCAGCGTGACCCCCGCGGCCTCGCCGGCGCGCTCGGTGCGCACGACCGCCTGCGTCGCCACCGTCGTGAACGCATAGACCAGGCCGAGCGTCAGCCCGCACTCCGTCAGTGCCGGCAGATAGAAAAACCAAGTGCGCGATGCTGCCAGCGCCGCAAGCGACACCGCCGACGCGACAGTGGTCAGACCCATTACCAGAACGGGTGGCCGACTGGCTGCGAGCCGTCCCGCCAGCACGCCGCCCAGCGCCGCGCCCGCAGATGGTCCGAGGAACACCAGACCCGCCGTCAACGGGTCAAGATCGCGCACCTGCTGCAGATACACCGTCGACAGGAAGATCGTGACGCCGTACGCGATGTTGGCGATGGTGCCCGCGACGACCAACACCGTGAATCGCGGGTCGTGCAACAGCGAGAGGTCGACGAGGGGCCATCGCACCCGGTTCTCGACGACGACGAACACCGCGAGCGCCGCAAGTGAAAGGCCGAACGCGATGACCGTCGTCGGCGACAACCAGCCCCACGTCGGCGCGCGGTCAAACGTCAAGGTGAACAAGCCAATTCCGACTGTGATGAGCGCCAGCCCGGTGAGATCGATGCGGCGCGGCACGGTCTCGTCGAAGGACTCGGTGATGCTCCATGCGCAGATGGCCAGTGCGACGAGCGTGAGCGGCACGTTCAGCCAGAATATCCACCGCCAGCCGACCGTCTCGATGAGCAACCCACCGATCAGCGGGCCGGCCGCGTTGCCCAATCCCGCTACGCCATAAGCCAACCCGATGGCGTGACTGGCACGCACAGCGCCGAGGACAGGCCGAACAACGCGATACCCGCCAGCAGCGCGCGCCTGCGGCCGAAGATGTCGCCGATGCGGCCCGCGGGCACCATGAACGCGCCCAGTGCCAGCATGTAAACGCTGATCACCCACTGCAAATCTGTTGCGGTGCTGTTCAGGTCAATTGCCATCCGCGGCAACGCGAGATTCATGGCGAAGTAGTCGATTTGCACACAGAACAGTGCCATCGACACGGCCGCGAGGATCCACCGCTGACGCACAGGCTCTTCCGTCATGGCCACCGCCCGACGATACGGCTCACAACCGCACGTTTGGCGCTAATCTGACACGCGAAGCTGGCAAACGACAGGAGCGTGGCGCATGTTAGGGCGGTACATCAAGTCTCAGATCATGGTGCTCATCTGCGGCGGCCTCGTCGGTCCCATCTTTTTGGCGGTCTACTTCGCGACGGGCCAGAGCGGGCTGCTGAAGTGGATGTTCTGGGTCGGCCTGCTGATCACCGCTGCCGACGTACTGATCGCGCTGGCGCTGGCGAATTTCGGCGCAAAGTCGGCCGCCAAGACCCAGGCCCTGGAACAGAGCGGCGTCCTGGCGCTGGCGCAGGTCGTCGGCATCCACGAGACGGGCACCCGCATCAATGAGCAGCCGTTGGTGAAGATCGACCTGCAGATCTCCGGGCCCGGCATCAATCCGTTCGCGACCCAGGACCGGGTGATCGCATCCATCACCCGGCTGCCCATGATCACCAACCGCAAGCTGGTCGCGCTCGTCGATCCCGCCACGAATGAGTACCAAATCGACTGGGAGCGAAGCGCTTTGGTCAGTGGGGTGATGCCTGCGAACTTCACCATCGCCGAGGACAACCGAACCTACGACCTGAGCGGGCAGACCGGTCCGCTGATGGAGATCCTGCAGATCCTGAAAGCGAACGGGATCGGGCTGAACAACATGATCGACCTGCGCTCCAACCCGGCGGCCCGTGCGCAGGTGCAGGCGGTAGTCCGGCGTGCCGCCGCGGCCCAGCAGGCGCCTGCGGCCCCGGCCGGCGCGCCCGCCGCGGCGCCTGTGGCGCCGCCTGAGCCGACCACCGCGCAGCGGCTGCAACAACTGGAGACGTTGCGCGCCACCGGCGCGATCTCCGACGACGAGTACAACGCCAAGCGTCAGCAGATCCTGGCCGATCTCTAGCCGGATCCCGGAATCGGTTTATGACGGCAACGGAACAGCCTGAAAAGGTAACCGAAAAGGTCAGTCTCCCAACACTGACCGCGATGGTCGTCGGCTCGATGATCGGGTCCGGGGTCTTCCTGCTGCCGCGCCGGTTCGGCGTCGAGACGGGTGTCCTCGGTGCGATCATCGCCTGGACCATCGCAGGCACGGGAATGTTGATGCTGGCCTTCGTCTTTCAGCGGCTGGCGATGCGGAAACCGGACCTGGACGCGGGCATCTTCGCCTATGCCAAGGCTGGGTTCGGCGACTACGTGGGGTTCAATTCGGCGATCGGGTACTGGGCGTCCGCCTGCGCGGGCAACACCTCGTACTGGGTGCTCATCACGGCCACGTTGAGCGCGGTGGTGCCCGGGTTCGGCGCGGGCGACACGGTATTGGCCGTGATCGTGTCGGCAATCGGCGTGTGGCTCTTCGCCCTCCTCGTGATGCGTGGCGTCAAGGACGCCGCCGTCATCAATTACATAGTCACCATCGCCAAGGTCGTGCCGATCCTGGTGTTCATCGTGATCGCGGTCATCGCGTTCAAGCTCGACGTGTTTACCGACAACTTCTGGGGCGACAGGGACTATTCGTCTGCCTCGGTGTGGGACCAGGCCACCGGCACAATGCTGATCACGGTCTTCGTGTTTCTCGGCATCGAGGGCGCGAGCGTCTACTCCCGGATGGCCCGCAAGCGCGAGGACGTCGGGCGGGCCACCGTCATCGGGTTCGTCAGCGTGCTTTGCGTTTTCGCGCTGGTGACATTGGTTTCGTATGGCGTGCTGCCCCAGGGCGAACTGGCAAGCGTCAGCCAACCCTCGATGGCGTCCGTGCTGGAATCCATTGTCGGACCGTGGGGATCCATCTTCATCCGCGTCGGTGTCATCGTGTCGGTGCTCGGGGCCTACCTCGCGTGGACGTTGATGGCCGCCGAGGTCCTCTACATTCCCGCCAAGATGGAAGACATGCCGCGATTCCTGGCCCGCACCAACAGCCACGGCGCACCCGTCACTGCGCTGGCCATGGCAGCGGGGTTGATCTCACTGTTGCTGATCGCGCTGCTGTTCGCCGCGGACGCACTCGATTTCATGCTGGACCTCACCGCCGCGCTGTCCCTGATTCCCTATCTCCTCGCGGCCGCGTACGCGCTCAAGCTGGCGCTCACTCGGGAGACCTACGGTGACGGCAAGTCGCTCGTTCCGGACATGGTCATCGCCGCGGTGGCGACCATCTACACCTTGTTCCTCGTCTATGCGGCGGGTGTCGACAAGCTTCTACTGTCCTGCATTTTGTACGCGCCCGCTGCCGCCCTCTACTTCAAGGCACGCCGCGAACGTGGTTTGCGTGTTTTCAAACCCGCAGAAGCGGTGCTGTTCGGCGTGATCGTCCTCGGGGCCGTCGCGGGTGTGGTGTCCTTGGCAACTGGGGCGATCGAAATCTAGCGGCGCAGGAGCGGGAGAGGAACTGAGATGACGAATCCGTCTGCCGGTTACGGCGTTCACTCCGAGGTCGGCAAGTTGCGAAAGGTGTTGGTGTGCTCGCCGGGCCTGGCGCATGAGCGGCTCACCCCGACCAATTGCGACGACCTGTTGTTCGACGACGTGCTCTGGGTGCAGAACGCCCGTCGTGACCACTTCGAGTTCATCGACAAGATGCGCGACCGCGACGTCGAAGTCGTCGAACTGCATGACGTGCTCACCGAGACGATGACCGACCCGGCCGCGAAGGCCTGGCTGCTGGACCGCAAGATCGTGCCCAACGAGGTCGGCCTCGGCCTCGTCGACGACACCCGCGGCTACCTTGATTCGTTGCAGCCGCGGCGGCTCGCCGAGCTGCTGATCGGCGGCATGTCGACCCGCGACCTGCCGAAGGAGCTGCAATCGGGCTACCGCGCGTTGGCTCGCGAAAGTACCGGTGTCACAGAGTATTTGATGCCGCCGCTGCCGAACACGCTGTACACCCGTGACACCACGTGCTGGGTCTACGGTGGGCTGACACTCAACCCATTGTTCTGGCCGGCGCGCCACGACGAGACGCTGCTGATGAAGGCGATCTACGAGTTCCATCCCGACTTCGTCGGCTCGCGGGTGTGGTGGGGCGATCCGGAACAGCAGTGGGGCATGGCGACGATCGAAGGCGGCGACGTACTGGTGCCAGGCAACGGCGTCGTGATCATCGGGATGAGCGAGCGCACGTCGCGGCAAGCCATCACGCAAGTGGCGTCCCGGTTGTTCGCCGAGGAGGCGGCGACCCAGGTGATCGTGGCGGGCATGCCCAAGCGCAGGGCGGCAATGCACCTGGACACCATCTTCACGTTCGCCGACCGAGACGTGGTGACCATCTATCCCGACATCGTCGACGCCATGCAGACCTTCGTCCTGCATCCGAGCGACAACGACATCAGTGTCGAGGTGGTCGAGGCGAATAAGCCCTTCGTCGAGGTGGTGGCGGCCGGGCTGGGACTGGGCAAGCTGCGCGTGGTGGAGACCGGTGGTACCGCCTACGACTCGGAGCGTCAGCAGTGGGACAGCGGCAACAACCTCGTCGCCGTCGAGCCGGGGGTGGTGTTCGCTTACGACCGCAACACCCACACCAACACGCTGCTGCGCCGGGCAGGTATCGAGGTGATCACCATCGTCGGCGCCGAACTCGGCCGCGGCCGCGGCGGCGGCCACTGCATGACCTGCCCGCTGATCCGCGACCCGGCATGAAGGGTGCGCTAGAACACGTTCCAGTTCGGCTGTTAGCCTGGTCCGCAGCCTCACGAAAGGAGCAGCGGTGACGGCATCAGGCGGCACCCTCGAAGGGCGAGTGGCATTCATTACCGGGGCCGCGCGGGGCCAGGGCCGCGCGCATGCCATCCGGCTGGCCAACGAGGGCGCCGACATCATCGCGATCGACATCTGCGGCCCGATCTCGGAGACCATCACCTACCCGCTGGCGACCGCCGAGGACTTGGCCGAGACGGTGCAGGCGATCGAGGCGAGCGGGCGCAAGGTGCTCGCCCGCGCGGTCGACATTCGCGACCTGGCCGCGCTGCAACAGGTGGTGGCAGACGGTGTCGAGCAGTTCGGCCGGCTGGACATCGTAGTGGCCAACGCCGGCGTGCTCAGCTGGGGCCGGATGTTCGAGATGTCCGAAGAGCAGTGGGACACCGTTATCGACGTCAACTTGAACGGAACGTGGCGGACCATCCGCGCGGCGGTGCCCGCGATGATCGAAGCAGGCAACGGCGGGTCGATCATCATCGTCAGCTCGTCGGCCGGGTTGAAGGCGACTCCTGGCAACGGCCACTACTCAGCGTCCAAGCATGGGCTGGTGGCGATCACCAACGCACTGGCGATCGAGGTGGGGGAGTTCGGGATTCGGGTCAACTCGATCCACCCGTACTCGATCGATACGCCGATGGTCGAGAAGGAAGCGATGATGGCGGTCTTCGCCAAGTACCCGCAGTATCTGCACAGCTTCTCGCCGATGCCGTATCGCCCGGTCAATCACGAGGGCAAGAAGGGGCTGCAGGAATTCATGACGGCCGAAGAGGTTTCGGACGTCGTGGCTTGGCTGGCAGGCGACGGGTCAGCGACGATCTCGGGCAGTCAGATCGCCGTCGACCGCGGCACGGCGAAGTACTAGCCGGGCAGCACCAGGACCGGGACGGGGCTGTGCCGCAGGATCTTTGAACCGCGCGAGCCCAGGAACACGCGCGCGATTCCGCCCACCGGCGATGTGCCGATGCCCAGCAGGTCGCCCTCCAGCCAGTCCGCGGCGTCGATCGCGTCATCCCAGCCATTGCCGGTGGCCGCCTGCAACACCACGTCGTCACCGACGACTCCGTCGGTCTTCAACTGCGCCAACATCTCTCGTGCTTGCGACGCCAACTGCTCGAGGATGGAGTCCTCGGCACGCAGCCAGACCTCGGGCGGAAACATCGTGCGGCCGTCAGCCAACGCACCTGTGGATGCCTTGGCGGCCAAGCGCGCCGGGGGAGAGCGACTGGACGCAGCGCCGGCCATGCCGATGCAGATCACGCGCCGCATCATCGCCGAGCGTGGCAACGGACGACGTTCCAGGCGATCGCCGAGGGGCTGATGGCCGACGGTGTCCCCGTCCCCACCGCCCGTGGCAAGCCCGGCTGGTATGCGGCCTCGATCTACGCCATGGTCACCAGCGACAACGCCGCGGCGCTGGCGTAGCGCGTGGGATCCGTTCCTGGACTCGCCTAAAGCAACGAATCGCGGCGAGCCGCCAACGGGGGTCCTAGATTTAGCACAAACCCCTACGTGGAGGCCCGGGCGCGCAGGTGCCGGTGGATCGACACCGGCGACACCCTCAGGCCGTAGTAATGCTGCAGATGCCAGGCAATGGTCGCTGGCCCGTGGTCAAGCCCTTGCCGGCATGGTCGTATGGCGGACTGACTTAGACCACGTCGATCTCTTCGACTGGCAACCCTAGCCATTCCGCCGTGCTTGGGGCGGAATGCCGCAATCATTGTGCCCATCCAGACCCAGTTTGCGGCCTGTCCAATATGCATGGCTTGAGATCGGAGGCATTCCCCGATGAGCAACACGGAGCCCAACGCCACCTACTTGCCGCCCCTTTCGCAGGAGGACATGCCGTATGTCGAGGCCGTTCGCGCCTATGCAGCGAGAGACTTCCTCCGGCTCGACGTCCCGGGCCACACAGGTTCGCCGGCCACCCAGCCGGAGCTGTCCAACCTGTTTGGCGAGTCGGTGTTGGCGCTCGACGTCCCACCACTGGTGGATGGCATTGATCAGGGGTCCGTTCCCACCCCTATGCAACAGTCGGCCCAACTGGCCGCGGAGGCCTGGGGAGCCCACCGCACCTGGCTGCTCACGAACGGCGCGTCGAAGGGCAACCTGGTCACCTGCCTCGCGCTGCGTCATGTAGGGGAGCTGATCGTGGCCCAGCGGAGCATGCATTCGAGCGTTATGGATGGCATGGTGCTTGGCGGCCTTCAGTGCCATTTCGTCCAGCCGGTAATCGATGTCGAACTAGGGGCCGCGCACGGGATCACGCCCGAATCACTTGCCGAGGCCCTGGACACGTTTCCCGGGGCGTCGGCGGTGTATGTCGTGTCGCCGAGCTATTTCGGCGCGGAATCGGACCTTCAGGCGCTGGCCGATGTCGCCCACTCGAGAGCCTGCGCCCTAGTCGTGGACGGCGCCTGGGGATCACACTTCGGTTTCCACCCTGACCTACCACAGAACGCACTGGCGAAGGGTGCCGACATTATGATCTCAAGCACCCACAAGTTGGGGGGTAGCCTCACCCAGTCGGCCATGCTGCACCTCGGCAAGGGCCCATTCGTGGATCTGTTTGAGCCCCTTGTGAATCGGGCCTTCCGCTCGATGCAGTCGACCAGCGCCAGCTCCATCCTGATGATGTCACTAGACGTGGCCCGCAGGAACCTGGCGGTGCACGGCAAGGAGCGGATAAGCCGGTCGATCGAAGCCGCAAACAAGCTGCGGCAGGGTGTGCGGGACGCGGGCCGTTTCGAGGAACTCTCGGACCGATTCCTGGCCTCTCCCGGAATCGTCGCCGTCGACCCGCTTCGCGTGGTGATCGATACCCGCCGCGGGGGAATCAGCGGTCATGAGGCCCGCAAGATCCTATTCGACGAGCACCGCATCCACGTCGAGATGGCCACCGACAGCGCTATCGTCGCCGTGATCGGTGCGGGATCGGCGCCCGACATGGACAGGATGCTCCAGGCGCTCCATGCGCTGCCCGATGCTGGTGCGGCCGGTATCCCGCCCATCACGCTTCCTATGCCCGGCGAGGCGGTGATGTCGCTGCGCGAGGCATACTTCTCGCCCTCTCAGCTGGTGCCCACCTCGGAGTGCATCGGCCGAGTGTCCGCCGAGTCGCTCGCCGCCTACCCACCGGGTATCCCCAACCTGTTGCCTGGCGAGATCATCACCGAGGAGGTCATCGACTTCCTGCTCCGCACGGCGCGTTCGCCGTTCGGACATGTCCGAGGCGCGGCAAAGCCCGACCTGAGCCGCATGCGAGTGCTTATGAAGTGATCGAGCGGATGCATCGGTCGCGAGTTCTGTCGCCAGGGGCGACGAAAGAGCTGGTAGGACGGACCAACTCGGGGTAAGAGCTAACGACCTCAAGAGGTTCGAATTGTGCCCAGAGCTACCGATTCCGGGCGACTAGATCTGAGGAAGCAGGATAAGCCCCGATATCGCGGGTCGTCTTGCCCCGCGAATACAACGACCGCACCATCGAATTGATCGCCGAAGTTGTAGCCAAGATAAAGCGCCATCTCCGCCTACAGCGGCCGTTTCAGCATCCCCGTGGTCAATGCGTGGAGCTATTCATCGGGTCACGGACCGCTCACCGTCGGCGCGTCGAATGCCCTTTGGGTTTCGCGCGGTCACGAATGGATCGGCTTCGGTTCACCCGTTAGCGAATTCTTCCGCCTGCCCGTGGGGCACTACCACCACCGGAACGGGTGAGCTGCGCAGGATTTTGGCCCCCCTGGACCCGAGAAACACCTGCGCGATCGGGCCGACTGGGCTCGAGCCGACCACCAGCACGTCGTCATCGTCCCAGCCGACGTCGTCGATCGCCTCCTCCCAGTTCTCGCCGTGTCCGACCACGGTCTCCACTTGCCGTGGCACCTTCGCCAGCTCCTCGACCTGCTCGAGTGCGGCGTTCGCGCTCTTCTCGAGGTCAGTGATCCACTCCTGCAGCACCAGGTCCTCGGAGTCGGTGCCGAGCCTGGTCGTATATGCGGGGCGCGACCACACCGCGAACGACGCGATCCGCAGCGAAGCGCCGACCCGTGCCGCCACCCTGGCCGCGGCAAGCAGCAGGCTCCCCGCGCTCGCCGACCCGTCGTAAGCCGCGGTCACCCGCTTCACCTTCGCCCCCGGCTGGCTCCGGAACCCGCGCGGCGCCAGGGCGATGGCGACCGGCGAGCTGTGCAGCAGCCGGTTGGTGACACTGCCGAGCGAGATATGCCCGAACACGCCGGCCGACGACGTACCGACCACGATCATGTATGCGTCGTACTGCTTGGCCACCTCGAGCAGGCCCGCGGGCGCGGACCGCGCGCTGTGCCGTTCGAACCTCGCCGATACGTCACCCGGCAGGTTCTTGCGGGCTAATGCCAGTGCCTGGTCGGCGATCTCGTCTAGCTCCTTGCGGTACTCCGCGTCAATCCGGGCCATGCCGGGGACCCACGGCGCCGGAATGACCGAGCAGACCACCAGCTCGTCGCCGATGGACCGCGCCAGCATGCTGGCCAGGTGAAGTGCCGTCTTGCCACGTTCGTCGGGTGCGTAAGCCACGGTAAGTGTCATTGCGCCGCGCCTAGTCGTGAATCAGGCCGACATGTTCGTGCCGGCCGAGATGAGAGTGCCTGAAGCCGTACACGGCATACCAGACCATCGCCACCCCAACCCAGATCAGGAACACGTAGATGGTCACGGGACGCAGGTCCTTGATGATCCAGATGCAGCCGAGGATGGCAAGGATCGGCGTGACCGGATACCCCGGCACCTTGAACCCGCGCGGCAGCTCGGGATGAGTACGCCGCAGCACCATCACGCCGATCGACACCACGAGGAACGCCACCAGCGTGCCGATGCTCGTCATTTCGGCGAGGAAGTTGATCGGAATCAGGCCGGCCAGCAGCGCGATCACGGCCGCGACGATGATCGTGTTCGGCACCGGGGTGAGGGTGCGCCGGTTCACCCTGTGGAACAACTCGGGAAGCATGCCGTCGCGGGACATCGCGAAGAGGATGCGGGTCTGGCCATACAGCGTCACCAGGGTCACGCTGAAGATCGAGATCACCGCGCCCGCAGCGAGTACGGTGCCCGGCCACGACGCGCCGACGACCTTCTCCAGGATTGCCGCCAGCCCGGCCTCCTGGCCCTCGAATTCGGTGTACGGCTGGGCGGCCACCGCGACGACGCCGACCAGGATGTACAGGGTGGTGACCGTGACGAGTGCGATCAAGATCGCGAGCGGCATTGTCCGGCGGGGGTTCTTCACCTCCTCGCCCGCGGTCGAGACGGCGTCCAGACCGATGTAGGAGAAGAAGATGATGCCGCTGGCCGCGGTGATGCCGGCGAAACCGAACGGTGCAAAGGGAGAAAGGTTGTCGGCGTTCCAGCCCATCACGCCGATGACGACGAAGAGCACCAGCACGGCGATCTTGATCATCACCATCACGGCGTTTGTCTTGGCGGACTCGCTCACGCCCCTGATCAGCAGCAGCGCGCACAAGAACACCAGGATGACCGCGGGCAGGTTGAACACCCCGCCCTGCTCGGGCGCCTGCGACAGGCTTTCCGGAATCCTGAAGCCAAACAGATTGTCGAAAAGCTGGTTCAGGTATTGCGACCAGCCGACGGCGACGGCCGCGGTGGACACGCCGTACTCCAGCAGCAGACAGGCGGCGACACCGACGGCCGTCAGTTCGCCGAGCGTCGCGTATGCGTAGGAATACGACGACCCCGACACCGGTACAGCGCTGGCAAGCTCGGCGTAGCAGATCGCGGTGAGCCCGGCGACCACGCCGGCGATCACGAACGACACGATCACCGCGGGACCGGCGACCGGGACGGCCACCGAGAGCACGAAGAAGATGCCGGTGCCGATGGTGGCGCCGACGCCGAACATCGACAACTGGAACACGCCGATCGTGCGGGCCAGCTCACTGCGGCCGGTGTCGGCGCCTGTCTCCTCGGACATCTCCGTAACGGGCTTACGGCGGAATAATTGTTGGAGCGTCGGCATGATTCCTCCTACCAAAGCCGCTGTGAAGCGTCTCCACTCATGGAGTCTGACACCGAAGACGGTGAGTGTCAGCGAGTCGGAGGTTCTGATACACAAACAGCGGTTTTCGCCGGTTCAGACGTCGTATCTTCCCATTCGTCAGTGCATTTCCCGGCGGTTGTGCACAGCCTTGAGCGCAACCCAACTCAGTCATGTCGGGTCAATTCCAGGGGCGTGGTGTGCGACGTTTTCGCGTGATTCTTCGATGGGGGTAATTCAGGCACCGGGCTGCTGACCGACGGCGGGCCAACCCCCATGACGACGCGTGCCCGGCACTGGCGAGCCGCGCCCGGCGTCAACCGCCGCGGGGATCAGTTGTGACGGTGTGGTGCCGGCCTGCGGCAAGCGCCATGTGCCATGTGCACGGATGGCCTTGGGACAGTGTGGAGCCCGGCGCGCCGAGCCCGCACTGCCGGTTCTTGTCGCCCCACGACTACTACATACCGCGCCGGGCCCGGAAGCTGTTGGCGCACCTTGATGCTGGGCCGCGGAGCCCGGCGACCACCGATGCGGCCCCCGGAGCCCGTCCCACCTGGGCGAGGGTGACGCGCCACCGGTTGCCGCCAGGGCACCGTCGGCGGGACGTGCTCGAAAACCGCTCGCGCCAATATCTTTCGTGCGTGCCAGCATGCGCGAATTCTCACGCTTGATGAATCTTCAAGGAGTTCAACAGCATGTCTTTGAAAACCACCGGCGGCGCGTCGATACCGGTGAAAACGCTCAGAACCCGATCGACTCGAACGCCCGCTCGCGCCCGGGGTCCTCGTCGTAGCGGAACCGGTCCGGGTTCGTGCCGCGGGCCTCTGCGAGGTTGAGCGCGATGCATTGGACCACCGCGGTGAGCGCGAAGATCGACAGGGGTTCGCCCAGGTCGCGCTGGGCGAACCTCACGACTTGGGCGCCGCCGACCTCGACCGCCGCGGCGATGGCCTCGACCCGCTCGGCCATCGGCCCGCCGCCGTCGAGCACCACCAGCGTGTCACGCCCGTCGAGGGCCACGCTGGGGCCGTGGAAGAACTGCTCGGCCGACAGCCCCTCCGCGGCGACGTAGGAGGCCTCGCGGACCTTGAGCGCTCCTTCCTGCGCGGTCCACCCGTTCGGGCCCGCGCCGGTGAGCTCCAGCAGGCGCTGGGGCTCGGCAACGATCGGCGCGAGCCGCCCGAGGACGTCCTCGACGCGGTCGGGCACCGCGTCCAGGTCGCCGAGCTCGGCGCCGAGCGCCGTCGCGATCTGGGCGAGGCGCAGCAGCGCCGCCGTGTGGCTCGCCGTGTAGGCGTACGAGCGCTCCGGCTCGACGGTCTCCACGTCGCCGCCTGCGCCGATCGCGGAGATCCCGACGGCCGGACCGCCCGTCCCGCGGGCGCGGCGCAGCATCTCGGCGCTGTAGCCGGTGGAGCCCGTGTGGCTGAGGACGATCACGGCCTCGCCGTCTGCGAACCCGCGCCCGTACGGCGCGAGGTCGGCGGCGTGCTCCGCGCGGGCGTCGACGCCGGCCTCGGCGAGCAGCCAGGCGCCGTGCTGTGCGGCGTGCCAGCTGGTCCCGATCCCGACCAGCCTCACCCGGCGGCCGCGCAGCTTCCCGGCGGCCGCCCGGGCCGGCTCGGGGTCGGCCAGCAGCCGGCGCAGCTCCGCGGGCTGCGCCCAAATCGCGGCGCGCATCGCCGACGCGCCGCTGCCCGCTCCGCCCTCGGCCACGATCTTCAGTCGCCGATCGTGATCATGACGTCGGACACCTTGACCACGGCGCTCACATCGCTGCACTCAGGGATGCCGAGATCGCTGACCCCCGGCGCCGAGCTCGCCTCGCCTTGGCGAATGCGGGCGACCTTCGCAGGCACCAGGTTACAAGCGCTGAGCATCATTTTCGTTCGCTCCTTTTTGGCTTGTGTCGTTGGGGCAAAGCGTATCCGCCGGCCACCGGCGATCCGCTTGCGACCCTATAGGCGGGATCGCGGCGGTCAGCCGGGACCTGGATTCTTACGAAAAGGGCAGTGTTACGGCTCGTTCCCGAAGAGGTGCGCGAAAGGGTTCGGCGGCACCTCTACGAGGCTCGCGTCCGCGCTGCCGCTGCTGCCGGCGAGTGCACTGCTTATGGCGTCCCTGGACATCGCTCGCCAGCAACTCGTCACTGGCGGATCGAAGGCGATCAGCGAGTCCGTCAGCGCGGCAGCCCATCTGCGGAGCGGCGTGACTACAGAGGGCGGTTCCGTGATTCTGGACTGCGCATCATGATCGGCACCCGGCCAGGTGGCTTGTCCTGCCACGAGGCTCGCGCACAGCTCTTCACAGACCACCGAGTCCACCTCGAGATGTCGACGGACGGCGTCCGTCATCGTGGCGGTCATCGGTGCAGGAACCTCGCCCGACGTCGAGCGGTTCCTCGATGCGCTGCATGCACTGCCCGACATCGGAGTCGGGTCCGGTCGCCTTGCCGTCGCCTGGACCACGAGCCGTGAGCATCAGGGGGTTGCCTTCTTCTCCGGTACGGAGGTGGCGCCCGCCGGGGATGCGATCGGCCACGTATCGGCCGACACCCTCAGCGCCGCCGGGGATCCCGAACCTGATGGCAGGAGAGGTCGTCACCCCAGAGGCGATCGAATTCCTGCAGGCAACGATCCGTGTGCCATTCGGCATGTACTGAGGTGGCGTGCGCAGCGCTGTGTCTCACATCGGGTCACGATCTGAGCCGGCCATCGATGCGCCGACTCCTGCCGACTCGTGTCGGCTACCTGGACGGGATGTCCCTTAGCCGCACCGACAAGCACGTCACGCAGCCCTCGAGCTTCTCGAACTCCGAGATGTCCACCCGCACGGGGGTATAGCCGAGATCCGAAAGCAGGTCAGCACTGCGCGGAGCGTTGTCGGCCATCAACACCAAGTCTCCGCCGAGTAGCACCACATGCGCGCCGGACTCTTCAGGCATCGGCATGAAATGCGGGAAGAACCCCGGGTCGTCGAGGGCGGGCGGCCAGCCGATGATCGTGCCGTCCGGCAGGGCCGTGACGGCGGTCTTCAGGTGCAAGACCTTCGTCAGCGGCACCGCGATGACACGCACGCCGAGTGGCGAGAACACCGCCCTCAGCTGTCGGATGCCGTCGCCGTTCGTGCGTCCTCCGCGCGCGACATACATGATGTCCCCAACCTTGAGGACGTCGCCGCCGTCGAGAGCGCCGGGCGCGGTGATGCGATGCACGTCGTAGCCGAACGTAGACACCGCCTGCTCCGCGGCGGTGGTTTCAGGCTGGCGGGTCGGCGTACCCGGTCGCGAAATGACCACCGTCCCCCCGAAGACGACCATCGTGTCTTCGACAAAAACGCTATCCGGGCAGTCGTCCGCGGGCGGCACCTCGACCGTGTGCCACCCCGAAGTTTGAAGCGCTGCGACATAGCCCTCCCACTGCTCGACTGCTCGCGCGACGTCGACCGGCTCGCGCTCGATGTGCGAGACGATTCCTTCGTCGAGGTGCGGGCTCGGGCGGCGGATCAATGCGGTCGCGCTCATCTGTACTCCTGTGGATTAGCTCGCTGTCGGATCCTCGACGGCGACCGCGCGCAACGACGACGACGGGCACCGGGAGTGGCCAGGACCTTGGTCGCGCGCGAGCCGAGGAACACCCGCGAGACCGGCTCGAGGCTGCTCTTTGCGTCGCAAAAGCTGGCTTCGCAGTGAACTCACGATTCGTCCCAACCCCGGCCGGTCTGCCAGGCCTCACGCTATACCCGCGCGCCGACCCGCTGGACACGAATCAGCCGGTGAGGACAGCGGTCTTTGCCCCGCGGTCCGCACCCACTTTGCCTGCGCCATGGACGATGGTGCTCTTCTGTTGAACACCGCCTGTTCTCCTGTCTCGACCCGTCATGACTCGACCGTGTACTTGTTCGCCAGCCGGCAGAAGTCACCCACGAACAATCTATTGGGACAACGGATTTCGCACACTGTACTGAGCGAGTTTCCAGACGCCAGCCTACGCACCTACCCTCGACTCGCCACGCGAGAACAAGGGCAAGCTCGGCCGGGAAAAGGGACATGCTCCGTCGAACATAACGCCCTTGGTCAGTTCATGGCTTCCCGGATCCGGCGATCGGCCCGCTCGCCGAGTTTGCCTGCCACTAGTGACTCGACAATCGCAGTCGCTGGGACTACTGAGTCGAATGGACCTATAACGTCAACCGTCACGGGGAGAACCGGATCGGCGACCTCGGCTGCCTGCGAGAACCGGGGGTCGGTGATGACGAGAATCTTGGCTCCCCGGGCGTCGGCATGCATTGTTGGCTCGAAGACGTCGCGTTGGTAGCGGCGGAAGTCGAAGACAATGCAAACGTCACGCTTTCCGACGTCAGGAAGGAAGCTCGCCTCGTGCGCGGAGGTCACCGGGTGAGTAATGGTGCGTAACATGTGGTTCACGCGGGAGTTGGCTGTAGGACGCTCCGTTTCCTTTGCACCAAGCGATGGAGGGCCGTGGACATGGCGAATGAATTCACTTCTGCGGCAGACGTTGCGCAGCGGCCGGTCACGATATTCGGCCCCGATTTTCCGTTTGCCTTCGACGACTGGATCACCGACCCAGCCGGCCTGGGTTCGATCCCCCAGGAGCGTCTCGGCGAGGAGGTTGCCATCGTCGGAGCCGGCATGTCCGGCATGGTCGCGGCGTACGAACTCATGAAAATGGGCCTGCGGCCCGTTGTGTACGAGGCTTCTCACATGGGTGGCCGGCTTCGTTCACAGCAGTTCGAGGGTGCGCCGATCGGCGTGATCGCCGAGTTGGGCGGGATGCGTTTCCCGGTCTCGTCGACCTCGTTCTATCACTACGTCGATCTCCTGGGACTGGACACTGCGCCGTTTCCCAATCCGCTTGCACCGGGTTCTGACAGCACGGTCATTCATATCGAAGGCACGACGCATTACGCCGAGCAGCCCGACACCCTGCCGACGCTGTTCCAGGAGGTGGCCCAGGCGTGGGCCGATGCGCTGGAAGCCGTGGGGTTCACCAAGATTCAGGACGCGATCCGAGCCCGTGATGTTGCGAGCTTGAAGTCCCTGTGGAACAACCTGGTGCCGATATGGGACGACCGCACGTTCTACGACTTTATCGCGAGTTCGGAAGCGTTCTCGAAGTTGTCCTTCTACCACCGTGAGGTGTTCGGTCAGGTCGGATTCGGGACCGGGGGTTGGGACTCCGATTTCCCGAACTCGATGCTGGAGATCTTCCGTGTCGTGATGACCAACTGCGACGAAGACCAGCGCCTCATAGTCGGCGGCGCCGAGCAGGTGCCGCGTGGCCTGTGGGAGCACGCTCCGGCGAGCCGGACCCACTGGCCGGCGGGCACCAGCCTGGCATCGCTGCATTCTGGCGGCACCAGGCCGGGTGTAGCGCGAATAGCCCACGCCGACAACGGGTTTGAAATCACCGACGTGTGGGGAGTGGCCCGGCGTTATCCAGCGGTGCTCGTCACCTGCCAAGGCTGGCTACTGACTACCCAGATCAGATGCGACGAGAGCCTGTTTTCGTACAAGCTGTGGACGGCACTGGACAGAACGCGGTACATGCAGTCGTCGAAAACATTCGTGATGGTCGACCGGCCGTTCTGGAAGGACAAGGACCCCAAGACAGGGCGCGACGTCATGAGCACCACACTGACCGACCGGCTCACCCGCGGGACGTACCTCTTTGACAACGGCGCGGACAAACCGGCCGTCATCTGCCTCACCTACTCCTGGATGAGCGACGCCTTGAAGATGCTGCCGCATACGGTCGAGCATCGGGTTCGGCTGGCGCTTTCGGCGCTAAAGCGCATCTATCCCGATGTCGACATCGCCAGCCACATCGTCGGTGACCCGATCACGGTGTCCTGGGAGGCCGATGAACACTCCCTCGGCGCGTTCAAGGGTGCGCTACCTGGCCACTACCGATACAACCTCCGGATGTACTCGCACTTCATGCAGGACGATTTGCCCGCGCATCAGCGTGGCATTTTCCTGGCGGGCGACGACATCTCGTGGACTCCCGCGTGGGTCGAGGGCGCGGTACAAACCGCATTGAACGCAGTCTGGGGGATCCAGCGGCATTTCGGTGGTCGCACCCATCCGGACAACCCAGGTCCTGGCGACGTCTTCGCTGAGATCGGGCCAATTGAACTGCCCGACTGAGATACACCGGTGTCATTCTGATGCGAATCGCAATCTACCAATGTGAGCCCAGACCAGCGCAGGTCGATCGGAATCTCGAGCGGCTGGCGCGCATCACGAAACACGCGTCGATGGAGGGCGTCGCCCTGCTGGTTTGCCCCGAAATGTACTTGACCGGGTACAACATTGGGATCGACGCGGTTCGTCAGCTGGCGGAGCCCAGCGATGGCGCGTCGGCCCGCGCCGTGGCCGAGATGGCCCGCGAGAACAGCGTCGCGATTGTCTACGGATACCCCGAGCGTGGTAGCCGAGGATGCCATCTTCAACTCGGCCCAGCTGGTCGATGCAGAAGGGACCCCGATCGCTAACTATCGTAAGACCCACCTATTCGGCGACCTCGACAACTCGATGTTCTGCGCGTCCGATGCCGACTCTGCGGTCAGTCGAGTTGGGCGGATGGCGGGTTGGGATGCTGATCTGCTATGACGTGGAATTCCCGGAGAACACGCGAAAGCTTGCGCTCCGCGGTACCGATCTCATCGTCGCCCCCACGGCGAATATGGTGCCGTTCGAGGTCGTCGCCAACACGATCGTGCCGGCTCGAGCATATGAGAACCAGGTGTATGTGGCGTACGCCAATTACTGCGGTCACGAGAATGGGCTCGAGTACTGCGGACTGAGCTGCGTGGCAGCACCAGACGGTTCCGACGCGGCGCGAGCTGGGCGTAAGGAGGAGCTGATCATCTGCGAGCTCGATCACGGGCTGCTGACCGCATCACGCCGAACCGCCACCTATCTGGCCGACCGTCGCCCGCAGCTCTACGCGGCATTGTCGACTCCAACTCCCCAATACGAAGAGTGAGAGCCCAAACGGCGGTGAGCTTTCGCCATGGCCGCGGCGCTGGCCGGACGAGCCAGTCGTCGAAGGTAAACCGAGTGGCTCTCGTCCAGCCGCACCACCGAGGGGTGCCAAGAGGTGTATCGGTCGCCGGCAGTGGTCGCCGACTTGAAGCTCCGGCCGAAATCAGTTGGCTAGGAATGAATTCGCGCATGTGTCGGAATGCCCAACGCACGTTTTGCCATTGCTGCCAGTTTGACACGTCGACCCGGACGTCGGTTGGCGGCGGACAGCCGCCTGGGCCGCGAGATCATTGCCACCGAAGCAGCGGCATTGCTGGCGCGCGCTCCAGTCTTCACCGCCCGTCCGAAGCTTAGATCACGTCTGACCACCCGGCGGCATGTACGTGTCGGAGTAGTAACTACCCAGGTCCTCGTAATAGTCGACGTGCTCGGTGAGCGCCTGGTCGGGCCTGGGCGCGTGCTCGATCTGGTCCTTTGTACGGTCGACGTACACCTTCCTCTCCGTTGCGTCGATCCGCTCCACGAGACCTACCGGCAACGTCACGTGGTGGCCGAGAAGCCACGACCCGACGTCTACGTCGAGGTACGCCGGCCGGCCGTCATACTCTGCCTCGACGTGACCGAGATCGCCGTCGACTGCGACAACCGTGTAGCCGGTTAGATCAGTCCCCTTAACGAACCCGGCGTCGGCCCGGTACTCCCACGGCTTGAAGGTGGTCATCCTTACCCATCTCCTCCCTATCCTGTGGGCACTCGCTCCATTCCACAATCCTCCACCCGCCGCTGCCCGCCGTCCACGACCGGCCCGGTGGTATTGCACAAGATGTCGTGTTTCAACCGGGACCATCTTGCTGGCCACAGCCCCGTTGGCGAGCACTTTCTCATGATCGAGCTCAAGCATCACCACGACGCTCATGCCAGGGGGCGTCAGCACCGCGATCTGCTACCCGTCCGGTCCGTCGACGAGCTGGTATCGAGACACTTATTTCTGATGCAGACGTTTGAGACACCGCCAACTGGCTGCGGGGCTAGATCTCCGTATCGAATAAGTGTGAACCGGCTTCGGCCAAAACGTCGGCGAACTGACCGATCGCCCAGTCGATCTCCTCGGCGGTGATCACCAGCGGCGGAGCGAAGCGCAGTGTCGAGCCGTGGGTGTCCTTAACCAGGACACCGCGCTCGGCCAGCTTCATGCTGATTTGTTTGCCGGTGGCCAGCGTCGGGTCGATGTCGACGCCGGCCCACAGCCCCATACCACGCACCGCGACCACGCCATGCCCGATCAGCGCCCGCAGCCGGGCATGCAGGCGCTCGCCCAGTTCGGTTGAGCGCGCCTGGAATTCGCCGCGCTGCAGCATGCCTACGACCGTTGTGCCGATCGCCGCGGCAAGCGGGTTGCCGCCG
>CAVOSY010000024.1:0-352747 GCA_963698965.1 uncultured Actinomycetota bacterium | reverse complement strand
TAGCAAATCACCGTGCTACACTAGGGTTTAACGCTCCAAAATCGACCTGTAGTTCAGGGACTTCTCAATGTTCGAGCTAACGGTTTCCAGGCACGGACCATTGCGATGTTTCCAAGCCGGCCGAGGAGCTAGCGCAAGTGACCTGCGGGCATCTGCCCTGGAGCGACCAGAGGTGATCGCCTGGAGCTAGGCGTCGGCGAGTGCGATCTGGCCCTGAGACGACATGGTCCGGGGGCCGCCCACAGGGCGTGTCCGGTGCCCGGCCACATGATCGCGCGGTTGCACGAGTGGCTGGACGGGTATGACGCCACGGCCTGTGCCGACGAGGCCCAATTGCGCGGCTATGTCAACGAGTTGCGTTGCGCCTAACTCGAGCGCACTCCACTTGCACGTACGGCGACGGCACGCCTCACTTCTACTAAGCATCCTGTGTCCTCGGCCATTCCGGCTGGGCGAAGCCGACTCCGGCCAGAAGCCGCGCGAACCGCCACGGCGGCCGATACGCCGACGATCTGGGCAATGCGTCATAGCCGCGTCCGCTTATCGGGCGCGCCAATAGCGCTGCGCCACAGGCTGCGTCACCACTGTGACGTATTACTGGCAATGCCGGAAGACGAAGGGTGGCCGATTACGGGCCACACGGCCGGCGGCCGATGCGCATGCGCACAGTTTCACCCGACACCGAGATCCGGACTTGCTGCCAACAGCTCGAGCCGTCAGCTGGGCAGGTGCTGCACGCCACGGTTTTCGGCGCCAAGCTCCCTAACGCTGACGTCGACGTTCGACGACGACGTCGGGGAGCTCTACGACACGACGAAGGACTGGACCCACGCGGCCGACTTGTCCAACCAGATGCCCGAGAAACTCCATGAGCTGCAGCGTCTTTGGCTCATCGAGGCCACCCGCTGCAACGTCTTGCCGATCGACGACGACACGGCAGGTCGGCTGAATTCTGACTTAGCGGGAAGGCCCACGCTAATCAAGGGAAACACCCAGCTGCTCTTCGGCGGCATGGGGCGCCTGTCGGAGAACTGCGTGGTGAACATCAAGAACAAATCGCATGCCGTCATCGCGGAGATCGAGGTACCCGACGCGGGCGCCGAAGGCGTCATCATCGCCCAGGGCGCCAACATCGGCGGGTGGAGCCTGTACGCGGCGTGCAAATCACAATCGCCGAGGCGGCCGAATCCGACGACCACAAGGTGTCGCCGGAGGAAGCCATCCGGATTGTGATCGCGCGGCAGTAAGACGCACGTCGGCGACAAGCAGACTCGGCAGGTTGCCAGTCCACCCTAACGGCAAGATCTACGTCGGGATGGATTTGACGGGGCGGCCGCTCCCCATGCAGAAGACGCGGCTGTCCTACCTGGCTGCCCACAGCAGCATCAAAACCTGCCGAATCACGAAATGAACACGATCGCTGGCGATCTGGATGCAAACGCCATTCCTACAATAACGAATGTTCCTGTAGCGCAGGGCTATTGGTGCACAGCGTTGACTACGCCGGCTATCGGCCAGCGAGTCTCAATGAGATTGTCAAGCGGCGTGTGGTATTGCGGGTTGGTAGCTGGTGTTGTCTCGTTGCATGGCCCATAGGCCATTGAGGCGCGCCGCCGTGCCATCCTAGTTTGCAGCGGCGTCGCCATCGCCGGCACACTCACCACGCCTACCGTCGTGATGCCCTCCACGGATGCATGCCCTGCTACGACGCTGGTGGACCCGCAGCCGAATATCGTCGTAATCCCGGAGATACCCGATCAGCTGGCGGCAGGCCAAGATAGCTCTCATCCGTCGCGGAGGTAAGCGCTCCCAAAACGCGTGAAACATTTGGGAGACTGCGGATCAAGCAGCGTATCGGTAGCGCCGCACAGTCGATTCCCGGCGGCAAAGCCGACCGTCGTGCCCGTCCTCGCGGCCAATGCGCCGCATCCCGGCATTGTCAAGCCGGGCCCACCGATCCGCCGGCGGCGCCGCACCGTCACGTCTTGCCGTTCGGGGGCGATCGCTCAGCCCTTGTCCCGCAGCGAGTATCGGGCCGTCTGTGCGCGGATCAGGCCGTCGCGAAACACAAAAGTGTCGACGCCATCGTCACAGTCGGTTGCCGCCGAATCAGCGGCCCACTCCAGGAACAGCACGTCGCCATGGAAGATCTGGGTCTTCAGTGTCCAGGATGCGTTCGGCAGATCGGTAAGCAGCTGGATGAACCCCGCCCGGACACCTTCCTTGCCACGCAGGATCCCGCTGGATGTGATGAAGACCGCGTCATCCGCGTAATCGGCGACGATCTGGTCAAGGTCGCCCGCCCCGAGCGCCTTGACGTGGTGGGCGAATACCTCCTCCGGCGTGCGTGTCATCGCTTCCCTACCTTCCTTCGTCGTACGAATATCATTGAGTTCCAGTACAAATCGCCGCTTATCGTGCTCGTCGCCGGCGCGTCCGGACACTTGTTCGTCCTGCCGTCAGACCCGGCGGGCGAGGACGTACAGCCGCTGCGTGGTCTCGTCGCGCCACTCGTGCGGCCCGCGGAGGTACCATTCGACGTCGGTGAGCCCAGCCGCTTTGACCGCCGCGACGACGGTGATGGGGTCGTGCAGCACGAAGTCCAGTGGCGGCACCTCGATCTCGAACCAGCGGGTCACCCGGCGTACGTCGTCACCCGCGTGCAGCCCCAGCACCAGCAGTGCACCCGGTGCCAGCGGCCGGGCCAGGGCTGCGACGGCGCCGGGCAGCTCGGACGCCGCGAGGTGGATGAGCGAGTACCACCCGAGCACGGCGCCCCAGCCGGCGGCGGCCGCCGGTCGCATCAGCTGCCGCAGGTCGCCCACCTCGAAGTGGATGTCGGGATGCTGCTGGCGCGCCTCGGCGACCATCTCCGGGCTGAGGTCGACGCCCCGCGCGTCGGCACCAGCGGCAGCCAGGTGCGCCGTCACGTGCCCCGGCCCGCAGCCGGCATCGATGACCGGCAGACCACGGGCGGCCACGGCGACCCGGTCGAGCAGCCAGCGCTCGAACGGCAGCCCGTCAAGCTCGTCAGACAGCTCACGCGCGTAGCTACCCGCGACGACGCCGTACGTCGCGCGCACCCGGTCGTCGCGCGCCCCGGGCGAGTCGGCGATGGGCGCCTCACGATCGACGGCGGGCCGCGCGGGTGTCTCCCCCGTCTCGACCGGGCCCAGCAGATGCACCCATCGGTGGTCCTGCTGGCCCGGCCGTCGCTCTAGCTGCTGCACCAGCGGCGGCTCACGCCTGGCCATCCGCTCCAGACAGGCTTCGACGTCGCTGCGATCGGCGAACGGGTGCAGCCGTTCGGTGCGGGTGCGCAACTCCCCGGGAGCCTGCGGCCCGCGCAGAAGCAGCACGGTGAGCACCGCGCGCTCGTCGTCGGCCAGATCGAGGATCTCCGAGAGGGTCTGGTGGTACTTCAGCGTGCGCCGTCCGGTGTCAGACCACACGATGCGCACCAGACCCTGGTCCTTGAGCGCGCGGGCAACCTGTTCCACCGTCCGCTCGTCGAGCTCCATCACCGGCTCACGGCTGCTGGTCTGGCTGCAGGCGGTGCGCAGGCTGGAGAGCGTGAGCGGGTACGCCGCAGGGACGGTCACCTGCTTCTCGAGCAGGCTGCCCAGGATCCGCTGCTCGACCGGCTCGAGGTCCATGCGCAGACCCTACTTCCACACGGTCCGTGTGGTGGTCGGCTTCATCGCCGCAACGCACCTTCCCGGGCGCCGCGAGTGGGGAACAGTGGTGGCCGTTCAGGTGAGGCGGTCGCAGCACGACTTGCCGTGCCAGCGCGTCCGATGAGATGGACTGATTGCGGCCGACCAGCGCACGCAACCGTTGATTACCGCATGCGCCCGCCCGTCGTCCGATCGGCAAGTTCACCGTCGCGGCAAGCGTTGTCGCCGAAGACGTTTCCGCGCCTGGGCGCCCTGTGATTTGTCGGGGCTACTGAGGTCGTAGATAACCGCAACCTGACGCCACCTGCGCATCATGCACACACTGAAATGCCTCGGCTCCAATAGAAAATTCTCGGCATCGCGTTAAGGCACAATGGGCGTGACGGACGCCGCCCCGACGCACAGTTTCACCGCCAGCATCGGCAAACACGGTGTCCCGAATCCCCGTCACCCCCCTTGACCGCCACCGTCCCGGGTCTCGTAGAACTTGAGGTGGCGGTCCCCCCGCTCGAGACCTGCCTGTGGTAGGTGTCGGGCGTCTGCCAAGACACACCAACAGCAAGGGGACCACCGTGAAGAAGAGTAGCCAGATTCAGTCCGTGGACGCGAGCGGATCCGCGGTTCCAGAGCGGGTCAGTGTGGCGATGGCCGAGATCGCCGAGAACATGGGCGAGGGCCTGCTGGCGCTGGCCGTGGGCGCCGGTCTGCAGGTGATGGCGGCGTTGATGGAGGCCGACGTGAGCGCGCTGGCCGGACCGAAGGGCAAGCACGACGAGGCGCGCACGGCGGTGCGCCACGGACATGAGCGCGGGTCGGTGACGCTGGGCGGAAGACGGATGCCAGTGCCCCGTCCGCGGGTGCGCGCCGCTGACGGCGCCGCGGAGTTGCCGGTTGCGTCCTATGAGCTGTTCAGCTCGACGGAGATCCTGGGCAAGATGGCGATGGAGAATATGCTCGCCGGGCTCTCGACGCGGCGCTACCCAGTCGGGCTCGAACCGGTCGGTGAGCAGATCACCGAAAAGGCCACGGCGACAAGCAAGTCGGCGGTCTCGCGCCGGTTCGTGGCGATGACCGAATCCGCCCTGGCCGAGCTGTTGTCGCAAGATTTGTCCGGGCTGGATCTGGTGGCGTTGATGATCGATGGCGTGCACTTCGCCGAGTCGTGCTGCGTCGTCGCGCTGGGTATCGGCATCGACGGGGTCAAGCATCCGCTGGCGCTGGTAGAGGGCTCGACGGAGAACGCCACACTGGTCACCGATCTGCTGGTTGATCTGCGGGAGCGGGGTCTGGACGTCGCCCGCCCGATGCTGGTCGGCCTGGACGGCTCCAAGGCGCTGCGCAAGGCCGTCGTCGACGTGCTGGATCACCCGGTCATCCAACGCTGCCAACTGCATAAAGTCCGGAATGTGAAAGATCATCTGCCGCAACGCCTTCGGAGCACCGTGGGACGCAGGATGACCGACGCGTATCACGCCGGCTCCGCGCTGGAGGCCGAAGCCGCTCTGCTGACCCTGGCCAAAGAACTCGACCGCACCCATCCAGGGGCCGCGGCCAGCCTGCGCGAGGGCCTCGACGAGACCCTCACGGTGCTGCGCCTGGGTGTTCCGCCCACCTTGGCCCGCACCCTGCGCTCGACGAACTGCATCGAGTCGATGATCTCGGTCTGCCGCGAACACGCCGGCAACGTCAAGCGCTGGCGCGACGGGCAGATGGCGCTGCGCTGGTGCGCGGCCGGGATGGTCGAGGCCGGCAAGCAGTTCCGCCGCGTCAACGGCCACCTACACCTGCCGACACTGCGAGCAGCCCTCGAACGCGAGTGTGCCGAACATGTCACACCCGTCGTGCACAATGACCAGGTGAGCGCAGCCTGATGCTCACCGGACCGCCACCGAAGTTCCACGGAAATCGGGACACAGTCGCGGTTCTAACCTCCGCTTATGTTCACCGAAATCGAGTACCGGTACTTGAGCTCACACCGGTATGGACGATTGGCGAGCATCGGCCCCGACGGCGCACCCCAGATCCATCCTGTGGCGTTCGCAGTCGACCCCGCTACCGCTGCATCGAAATTGGCGGTCCTCGGCTGCACGAGACGCACAAGGTCCGGAATATCAGGCGTGATCCCCGGGTGTCGCTCGTGGTCGACGAACCGGCTCCTGAACCTGTCGGGCCGGGCCAGCAGGGCGGTCGGGGGATCGAGATTAGTGGTGCGGCTGCGCTTTCTCAGCGTCGACAGCCCCTTGCGCCCGGCTTCGGCACAGACATTATTCGCATCACGCCGGCGCGCATCGTCGCGTGGAACCTCGACCGACCCGGATACAACTCACGCTTCGTGCCGTGACGCCGGCATCCACACCGGCGAGGGTTGCCGGTTATTTGATGGTGTAGCCGCCGTCGATGAGCAGATCGGCACCGTTGATCATTGCGGCGGCGTCGGATGCGAGAAAGACTGCCGCAGCGGCGATCTCGTTAGGGTACGCGAAGCGGCCGGTGGGGATGAGCTTCTTGAGCGCGTCACCTGGCGGCCCGTCCCATGCCTTGTGCCCGAGTTCGGTGAGCACCACCGTGGGTGAGATGGTGTTGACCCGCACTCCGCGGCCGGCCCACTCGGCCGCAAGGACCTTGGACAAGCCGACCACGCCGAATTTGGACGCGCAGTAGGCCACGTGCTGATCCAGCGCGACGGTCGCGGCCTGTGAGGCCATGTTGATGATCGCGCCGCGTCCGGCTGTCAGCATCCGGTTACCTACCGTCTGACACATGAGGAAGGTGCCCTTGAGGTTGACGTCGATCGTGGCGTCCCACGCGTCAAGTGACAGTTCTTCTGCGGGCGCCAACATGACAATCCCGGCACTGTTGACGAGGATGTCGATGCGGTCGAGCGTCTTGGCGACCGCGTCGACCGTGGCGGTGACCGATTCGGGGTCGGTGACGTCGCAGCGGAATCCGCGGCTGTCGTCGCCGAGGGCGACGGCGGCGTCGAGTGCGCCGGACTCGTTGAGGTCGACGACCGCGATGCGGGCACCCTTGGCGGCGAAGGCTGCGGCGATGGCGGCGCCTATGCCGGATGCCCCGCCGGTCACCAGGGCCACTCTGCCGTCCAGCCTGAAGTTCAGATCGATTGTGGGTTCAGACATTTCGGTGCCGTCCTGTCTATTCGCGGGGTATGGCCGCTGATCGAGCACCGCCGCGGCGACCTCGGTGTCGGTAACCAGCGATGAAACCAGGCCCGAGCGCAACACGGTACCTGCTCTTGATCGACCCTGACGAGGCATGGACGAGCGCCCTGCCCAGGGGCAGGGGCCTGGGACCCGACGAGCCGGCAGGCACGGCGACGGCGGCCGCCGGCCCACGTCGGGCCTGATCTCATCGGCGGGGCGGCGGTGACCAGCACGCCACATCTGCCACCGACCGACTAGTGAGCAAATTCCTGCGGTGTGGGTGATTTGGTGGTTCTTGACCCGCCGCGGGTATGTCACCGCGCAACCGTACACACGGCCTCGCTCACCCACGTCGGTCGTTGACTACACCACTTAGCTTAGTAGGTCCGTGGTTGACGGCGCTGGATTGCGTGGTTGACGGCGCTGGATTGATGGAAGCAGCGCGCCATAAGGGCTGGACACTGCACTTCGCGGATCTCGACATCGACACGAGCACGCTGGCGGGGGAGATGGCGGCCAACATCATCATCTCCGGCTCGCAGTACGAGCGTCGCCTGATCAGCCGGCGCACCCGAGATGCCTTGGCGGCCAAGCACGCCCGGGGAGCGCGGCTCGGTGCGGCGCCCGCACTACCGCTGGAGGTCACCCGTCAAATCATCGACGAGCGGGCCAACGAGCTCGCATTCCAGGCGATCGTTGATGGGTTGATGGCCGACGGGATTCCCACTGCGCGAGGTAAGGCCACCATCTGAACTCATGGACGTCAGCTGGCCCTGCGGTCATATCAGCGCCACTAAGCTGTTAGGCGAATGCGCTGATGCCGGTGATGTCGCGCCCGACGATCAGCGCCGATTCTGGCAGCATTGCGCAGATGGATGCGCGTTCGGGGCCGGGTCTCAATGATCCGTTCGAAGAGGCGATTGACGGCGCGCTGAGCTCCCTGCCGGCCGATCTCCGTGCGGCGATGAGCAACGTCGAGATCGTCGTCGAGGACGAGCCTCCCGACGGGCTGCCGCTGCTCGGCCTGTACCGCGGCGTACCGCTGCCGCGAAGGAGCAGTACCTACAGCGGAGTGCTTCCCGACGAGATCAGCATCTTCGGCGGGCCGATCACGCGACTCGCTGCCGGCGACACCGATCGGCTACGCCGCGAGGTCAGGCACCTCGTGCTCCATGAGATCGCGCATCACTTCGGGATCAGCGACGAACGGTTGATCGAGCTCGATCGCTACTGACGTGATGCTGATGCTCCGCCCGAACCTTGCCGTTGCCGGCTGGTCGATGAATACTTCCTGCGGCGAAAATCGTTGCCTAGGCATATACGGGTGCCAGTTCAGTGGATCAATGTCATTGTCGCTGGCACCAATCCAACATGTGGTCACCCGATGGCCGGTGACAGGTTGGCCTGGGTCTTTTGTAGCAATCTTTCGTACGGTGTCTGGCCACCACGGCCGCGGTGAGGCCGGTGGTAGTTGTAGTAGTCCTCCCATTCCTTGAGTTTCAAGTT
The DNA here is from genome assembly GCA_963698965.1 of uncultured Actinomycetota bacterium. Classification (GTDB taxonomy): domain Bacteria; phylum Actinomycetota; class Actinomycetes; order Mycobacteriales; family Mycobacteriaceae; genus Mycobacterium. Next base: position 344,403 of record CAVOSY010000024.1, on the reverse strand, counting down.
GAACGGGCCGGCATCGTCTTCGACGACGCCGTCGAGCAGCCGATAGAACCCCTCGGCGTCGATGCGGTGGGACCGCTCCACTTTTCCGTTGAGCCGAGGTGTGGCCGGCCGGATGTAGACGTGGCCGATGCCCTGGTCAAGAACGTGCCAGTGAAAACTGGACGGGAATTCCGCCCCGTTATCGGTCTGAATCTTTTCGACATGGAACCGCAGCCGCGACAGTTCCCGATTGCGCCCCGGTGGGGAGCGGCGCCCACTAGAGCCCAGGGATTCGCCCAGTCGATCTCAGCGGTTTGAGAATCCCCTCGATGGGGCAGGCTGAGGTCATGGGAAGGCTCATTCGTTGTTCGACAATCCTGACGGCTGCTCTTGCGCCAATCGCCGCCGTGTCGCTAGTGACCCCGGCAGCCGGCTCGGCGCAACCGCTCGATTGCCAGAACGGGGAGTGGTGGGATCCGGTCGCCAACGTGTGTCAACCGCCGGCGGCGCCGGCGCCGCTGGGCTGCCAGAACGGCGACTGGTGGGATCCGGTCGGCAACGTGTGCAGGCCGCCGCTAGTGCCGCTGCCGCCGAACTGCGGGGACGGAGAGTACTGGAATCCGGTTTCCAACGCCTGTCGGCCGCTTGGCCAGGTCTAGGTGGGTGACTGACGCCGGCAGGTGGCCCGCTGGGCTCCGTCGATTGACAACGACGGCGCCCGAATGCATCCCCCGACGAGCACGCAGTAAAATTCATCCCAGTGCTGCGTCAACACTCGGCAACCCAACACGAATAGCGGCCTGAGCCCTCGGTCCCCCGGCGGGGGAGCGGCACTATAGGCCCCGCGCAGCGATGGACACCACCTAAACCGTCACATTATCTGCGGCACTGATTGATTCATCTAATGAGTTGAGTCGACCACGATAGATGCACATGGACAGCCATCTACCCGATACCCACTGAGCCAGTGGGTCTGACGCAACGTCAAAAATTATCGGCAGTTGAGGTGGTGACTGATCAGGTCATCGGTGGGTTACATCGAAATACACTGCAGAGCAGCGCTCAACGGGCAATATTTTTGCACCTAGACTCGACGCGCACTGAAGCTCGACCGCTGCGAGACCCACCAACCCCAAGCCGCATAAGCGACTGGACCACAAAACGGGTCCGCCTCACGAATCCCCCTGCGGGGAGCGGCGCTTGCCCAACCACTCCGAACCACCCTCTTGGGTATCGACTAGTTCGATTAACACGATGAAACATCAAACTCGGAACTGAGCAGGCCCGGCGGCATCGAAATCCGTTGATGTGAACTGTATTAGAAATCGCACCGTACACTTCGTCATAGGTGGCATCACGAACACTGTTGTCGCACAGACAGTTAGGGAACATGGCGTGGTTTAGCGGTAAAGCCGCATATTCGCTTTCGTCATATTCGGTCGTGTTGGGCGGGCGGCAGTGGGGGTGGGGGAGTGTGGCCGGGCGTGTTGAGCCGCTCGGGTGCGGGTTCTTACTGCTGGCCTCACACCTGGTGGTAGGTTGAAGCCGATGGCTTTTTCGGCGTTTGTTGGGCGTCGGTGGCCTGAGGGCAACCGGAAAGTCACAAGCCGGCCGCGTCTTCGCCAAAATGATTGTCAAATTTGAATCACCAAATGATGCCAACGTCGCCGACTCGGTAGGCTGCCGCAGTAGCAGGGCCGCACTTCGCGGGGTAATAGAGCGTATCCGTTAGGCGGGCTCACACAGCGGCCTAACCTTCGATGGAGAGGAATTGATATGCGCGCCATCCAGATTGAACAGTTCGGCGACCCCGCGCAGGTGCTCCGCGTCGTCGACATCGAGGAGCCGCCGCCACCGGGTCCGCATGAGGTTCTGTTGAGCGTTGAGGTCTCGCCGTTGAACAAACACGACCTACTGGTTGTCAGCGGCATGCTGGCGCGACCACCCCTGCCCCACATACCAGGCGCAGAGGGCGTCGCCCGCGTGCTTGCCACTGGCGCCGAGGTCGATGGACTTCAAGTCGGCGATCTGGTCGTGCTACCCCTGTATGCCGGTGCGTGGCGTGAGCGGCTCGTCGTGCCCGCCGACAGCCTGTTCGCACTCCCCGCCGGCGGCAACATCGAGCAGTACTCGATGCTGGGCAGCAACCCCCCGACGGCAGGGTTGATGCTCAGTGAATGCACCCCCCTGCAGCCCGGTGACTGGGTGGTTCAGAACGCCGCGAACTCCGGTGTGGGACGGTCATTGATCGCGCTAGCCAAACTTCGTGGACTGAAGACGATCAACTTGGCCCGTGACGACGCAACGTTCGCCGATCTCACAGCAGCCGGGGCCGACGTGGTCCACGTCGACGACCCCGATGCGGTCGGCGATGTTCGAGCAGTGATCGGCGACGCGCGAGTGGCGCTGGCGGTGGAAGCCGTCGGTGGTCCGGTGGTGGGGAGGCTGCTCGAATTGCTGTCCGACGGTGGATGGTTGGTCAGCTATTCCTGGGCCAGGGACGAACCCATGTGGGTCGACACCTCGACACTGGTCGGCAAGCACCTCACGGTCCGCGGATTCTTTGTCGGCGACTTCGACTACCGCGACAAGGTGGTGCCTGTCATTCGTGAGGCGGCACCGCTGGTGGCCGACGGCGCCCTCGTTGTCCCCGTGGCGGGCGTGTACCCCCTGCGAGCATATCCAGGACGCGGTGCACCATCTCCTCCGTGGCGGCAAGATCCTGCTGAAAGTGGCGGGGCGTTGAACGCGCGCAAAGCGGGCGGCTGAAGATTCGTCACTTTCGTGAGACGAGGCGAAATGTCGCCGCCATCCAACCGGACTGGATTCACACCAGATGCCACGACGACGGCGCATGGGCCCAGGCTCCGCGACAAGCAACCAGGTCTAGACTGCGGGACGGGTCCGTCCCGGCGAGCGATCTTATCGGCACTCTAAGATGCGCGTATCACCTTGTGTTACAGCGCAATAACGGTCATCCAGACCGCTACCTTGACATAATATCTATTATGCGGCGTGAGAGTTGCTGTAGCGCTTGGCAATACGCGGGTTTAGGAGGGCGCGCGTCTGCGGGTCTGGCCAGAACTCGATTCGGGGGTGTACGACACTCTCCGTCAGCCCAAATCGAGCGCGGGGCGGGGGCATCGCCCGCGGTCCCTGTTTGAACTGGCGTTCGGCACCGTAAAAAGGGCCGAACGGGCGCTTGGGCATGACAAGGGCAATCCGGAAACTGACCTACCTGCAGTACGACTACTTGGCCGGCAAATAAGGTCTGCTGGCCGGCAAAGGCGTTCCGCAATCAGGCCCGGGCGAGGATTCGCTGCGCTCCACAGCACATCAACATTAAGCAACCGGCGCGCACCAGGTCGGGAAACTTCGGCGCCGTACGGTCCTGGCGGGTCAATCCCCGATTCCGCTTTCGCCGGCGACCCGCCAAGCCTTGACGGCGCATCGAGTCCGCGACGGTGTACTCACCGTCCAACCGGCCTCGACCAGGTCCGCGCGCACACGCGGTGAACCATAGGTGGCCTGCGACGCGTCGAATGCGTCCTTGACCGCGGTGTCCAGCTCGGCTCGTCGCGCCTGCTGCAGGGTAGGCCCGCGATTGATCCACTTGTACAACCACGACAGGCTCACGCCCAGGATTGCGCAGGTCACCACGTGCGGCACGCGATGCATGGTCCCCTGGTCCGCGACAAATCGTGCCACGCTCACTTCGTCGCCTCCTTCACCCACAGGACCACGGATCGATTGAGGACATCACTCTCCATCCGCAATTCGGCCACCTCGCCGCGCAGCCGCTTCAACTCGTCGGCATCTCCGGTCGAAAGCCCATCTGTACCTTCGCTTTCCGCCCGTTCACGAGCACACCAGTTCGCCAACGTGCCGGCATTGATACCCAGATTCCGAGCGACCTGGGCGATCGGCTTGCCGGTCTCGCGAACGATCCGCACCGCCCCCTCACGGAACTCCGGATCGAACTTCCTTCGTATCTCTGACATGACTACTCCTCATAGTGCATGCCTCCACGGTTTTGGGGGAGGTCCAGCAGAGATTGGGGGCAGTGGGGTGGTCGTGATGGACGGTGCCGTGCAGCGGGGTGGGCTGCACGCCCGAACCGTCCTAAGCCCGGTAAACGATCGGCTGGTTTCGCTCGCCGCTTCCTCGGTCGAGGAACAGATATCGGGTGAGACGGTAGCGGGTTCGCCCTGGGTTCGTGTGCAGGTATAGGGTTGTCCCTCTGGCGATTTGGGGCCGTGGCCGGAGGTTCGCCGACGGGCGCGTTTGGCCCTTGCAAGCGAGCTCGTCGGAGTGTCGCGGCGCATCATCGACAGCGCTGCCGTCCACGTCGGATCGCCTCGAGGGCCGGGTCTAGAGGTCCTCAGCGAGCAGGCGGCTCGATCCAGTGTGACGCAGGCCTCGGCGAAGATGGCTGACGTCCGGGCTCTGATCGCCGCGTACTGGGCGGACGGCTCCGTCGAAGCCGCCGAATGGGCGGTCACGGCCGCCACCGCCGCTCAAGACGCGGTTGCACACCACGTCGCGATAATCTGCGGCTAGGTCAACCTGGCGCTGCTGCACCCGATGCGCTTCCTGGTCGAACAGGGTCATGGGCGGATTCATCGATTTGTCACGCGAACAGCGGTGCCACCAGTGTCGTGACCTTACACCCCACCTCACACATCTGAATTACTTTGCACCACAGTGTATCCCGCAAAATCACTACGGGGTCCGCCCAGCCAGCTTTCTCGAGCGGGTGACGTAACCACCGAGGGGGCAGACACGCGCAGCGGCGCGGGTGGCCGACCGCCCAGGCATGTGCGAGCACCTTATTGATGATGCCTGGTGGTGGTCACGGATTTGGACACGGAACACGGTGGAACCGATGCGAACTAGCGGGACGGGGCGAGACAGCTGGGACGGCTGAACGTCGATGACCTGCAGCTATGAGACCGTGCGTATTGCAAAAGACCGCGACCGGTTAGCTCAAAACCCAGAGGTCGCAGGTTCGAATCCTGTCCCCGCTACGGCGACATTCAGGCTCGGATTCCCTTCGGATCCGGGCCTGAATGCATTCTGTGGGAGCAGGGTGCGGACGCCAATCGATGGAAAGAGGCCCGGCTTGTGGGCCCGTGACGTTGGCTATCTCGGCGTCACTCAAATCGCACATCGCCGCCGTTCCGGGGTAAGTGCCTGAAGCTGTCGGCGGGCTTGCCTACCCTTTGCTTGTGGAATACGCCACGATCGACGCACTGCGGGACCGGCACCCCGCTTGGCGACTGCTGCGCGCCGGCAATTCCACGTTGATCCTTTCCTTCCTCGGCGAGTTCTTCGTCGAGGGCAACCTGGGCGCATGCCCAGCGAGCGAGGTCGCTGCCGCGTTGGACGACCACCTGTACGCGCTGAACACCGAGATCCCCACCGAGAACGGGCAGGAACGGTTTCCGAAGGACGCTCGATCCTATTTGGAGGACTGGGCGGCCACCGACGCCGCGTATCTGCGACGGTTCTACCCGCCCGGCGACGACGAAGTCCACTATGAGGTGACACCGGCTTTCGAGAAGGCCTATGCGTGGGTCATGGGCCTTAAAGGCAGGTCCTTCGTGGGGACCGAGTCCAGGCTGCACACCGTGGTCGAGCTGCTGCGACAGATCGTGCACGGAACCGAAGTCGAACCCGACGTCCGGCTGGCCGAATTACGGCGCCGCCGCAACGAACTCGACGCCGAGATCTCGGCCGTCGAGGCTGGCTTTGTTCAGGTGCTGGACGCGACCGGAGTCCGTGACCGCTACCAACAGCTCGCCACGACGGCGAGGGAACTGCTCTCAGACTTTCGCGAGGTCGAAGAGAACTTCCGGCTCCTGGACCGGGCCGCGCGAGAGAAGATCGCGGCCTGGGAGGGGTCCAAGGGCGAACTGCTCGCCGAGCTGGTCGGAAGCCGCTCCGAAATCGCAGGTTCTGACCAGGGTCGGAGCTTCCAGGCGTTTTACGACTTCCTTCTCTCCGAGTCGCGCCAGGCCGAACTCGCCGAACTCCTGGCCAAAGTCTCTACCCTGAAGACCATCGAACCCGACCATCGGATTCGCGGTATTCACCACGACTGGTCTGAAGCTGCCGATCGAGCGCAGCGCACTGTCCGACAGATATCCGAACAACTGCGCCGCTTCCTCGACGACCAGATTTGGCTGGAGAACCGGCGCGTCCTCGATCTGGTCCGGGCGGTGGAGGGCGTTGCTCTCGAGCTCCGCGACAACCCGCCGACCTTGGGGCTCGAGGTCGACCAGCCGGGCATCGAGATCGCGCTCCCGTTCGAGCGCCCGCTCTACCAACCGCCCGCGGCGGTAGCGGTCGAGAGCCGGATCGCAGAGGCGACTGGGGAGGTCGACACTGACCTGCTCTTCACTCAGACCTTCGTCGACCAGGCACGCCTGGTCGAGATCATTCGAAATGTTCTGCCTGAGAACTCTTCGGCTCTCTTGTCCGACGTGGTCGCGGTACACCCCATCGAGCAGGGCGCGGCAGAGATCGTTGGCTATCTCGCACTCAACGACGAGGACGTGACTGTCGACATGGACGACGCCGATGAGACGCTCCTGGAATACTCCGACCCCGCCGATCCGGACTGCACCAAGCGAGCGAGGCTGCCGAAAGTGACGGTGCGGCGACGGTGAGCAACGAGCATGCGATCGCCAGCGCCATCATCCGGCTGATGCAAGGTGTCGTCTACCGCGATTCGGAAGAGGACACCTGGCTGACACTGGAACGTATGGGCGCCGGCGTGCGAGATCATTTCGCCACCATCGGCGTCGACGTAGTGGTCGATGGCGCCGAGGGCTACGCCTACCTTCGCTCCCGGCCAGAGGAAGACGGTGATGAGGCGCTCCCGCGCCTGGTGCGCAGGCGGGCACTGACGTACAACGTCAGCCTGCTTCTGGTGTTGCTGCGCAAACGGCTCGTCGAGTTCGAGACGACCGGCGGTGAGGGCCGACTGGTTCTGACCACTGACCAGATCGTTGAGATGCTGCGGCTCTTCCAGGCCGAGTCCACCAACGATGCGCGAGTCGTGGACCAGGCGGAGACGACGATCAAGAAGGCCGCCGAACTCGGCTTCGTGCGCCAATTGCGCGGTCAACGCGACCATTGGGAGGTGCGGCGAATCCTAAAGGCCTACGTCGACGCCCAGACCCTGTCGGACTTTGCGGCGAAGCTGCGGGAATACGCCGGAGCGGTGGCCAGCGATGAGTGAAACACCTTCTTCCACAGTCGAACTCGGGGATACCCGAAGGGCCGGCTACCGGTTGCGGCACGCGGAGGTGTTGAACTGGGGCACGTTCGACACCCAGGTCTGGCGATTCACTCCTGGCACCGATACCGCGCTGCTAACCGGTGACATCGGTTCAGGCAAGTCGACGATCGTCGATGCACTCACCACATTGTTGGTGCCGTCCCACAAGGCCGCCTACAACAAGGCCGCCGGTGCCGAGGCCAGGGAACGCACCCTGCGCTCCTACGTTGAAGGCCACTACAAGTCGGAGCGAAACGAGGCCACCGGGAAATCCCGCGCCAAGGGCTTGCGCGAGAACCGGCGAACGTACTCGGTGATTCTCGGAGTCTTCACCAACCACAGCTACGACGAGACGGTCACCCTGGCCCAGGTCTTCCAGCAGCGCGAGAGCACTGGACAGCCCTACCGCTTTTTCGTCACCGCTACAAAAGAACTGTCGATCGCGACGGACTTCGCCGACTTCGGCTCCGATCTGCGTGATCTGCGCAAGAGGCTGCGGGCTGCGGGAGCAGACATCTTCGACGAATTCCCCAAGTACGGAACCTCGTTGCGTCGCCTACTTGGAATTCGATCGGAGCAGGCACTCGAGCTGTTCCACCAGACCGTCTCGATGAAGTCGGTCGGCAACCTCAACGACTTCGTGCGCGATCACATGCTCGAACCAAGCGATTCGACCGACCGCATCCGCGACATCATTGCCCACTTCGAGGACCTCACCAAGGCACACGATGCCGTCAAGCGGGCGCGAGAGCAGCTCGAAGCTCTTGAGCCCGTTGTACAGACGGCGGCAAAGTACGACGACGCCCTCGCGGAGCGCGACACCAGGGAGCGCGAACGATCCGCCGTCCGGCTCTTTATCGCGGAGCTTCGGTCGAATCTGCTTGCCGGCGAGATCTCTGCGCTGGAAACCGATGGCGCGGCGCTTTGGCGCCAGCAGGACACCGCCAAAGCCAGGCAGCAGACGCTCACGCACGAACGTGAATCCCTCATCGAGGAGCGCGCGAAAGCGGGTGGCGATCGCATCGGCGAGCTGGAACGCCTCGCCCGCGAGGCCCGCGACCAGGCCGAAACACGCCGTCGTACAAGGACTTTGTTCGACACCGCCGTATCCGGCGCCGAGCTCGAAGCGGTCGCCGGTAGCGAGGAGTTCGCAGCCCTGTCCGCTCTGGTGGCCACCGAACGCCCGCGACTTACCGTCGAGAAGCGAGCCATCGATGCGGCCACCGCCGACGCGATTGGACGCGAGAAAGAGTTCCAACGCAAGTGCGACCTCGTCACTGAAGAAGTCACGAGCCTGGAGCAACGCACCAACAACCTGGACCTGGCGCAGGTCGAGGTGCGTGCAGAGCTGTGCGCGGCCCTCGGACTGACGCCGACGGATCTTCCCTATGCAGGCGAGCTACTCGATCTCAGCGATGAGCACTCCGAGTGGCGGGGCGCCGCCGAACGAGTACTGCGTGGATTCGCGCTCTCACTACTGGTGCCGCAGCAGCACTACGACGCCGTCGCCGGATGGGTTAACAGCCGCAGGCTCACGTTCCGCGGGCGTGGTGGCCAGGTGAGGGGAGCCAAGCTCGTATACGAGCGGGTTGCCCGACAACGGGTTCGACTCCAATCACCGGGCCACGAGGGGCTTTTGCTCGCCGACTGCATCGAAGTCAAGGACGGGCCTTTCCGTGAGTACCTCGTCGACGAACTCACGAAGAGGGCCGACTACCGATGCGCGGCAAGCATTGAGGAGTTCCGCAGCCAGCGGCGGGCCGTTACCCGCGAGGGCCAGGTTCGCTCCGGCGAACGCCATGAAAAGGACGATCGGCATCGCGTCGACGACCCCCGTCGTTGGGTACTCGGCTGGGCCAACGAACGAAAGATCGCCGCGCTGCGCACCGAGCTCGCCGAGCTGGAGCAAGAGCTTGGGAAGGCAGTTTCCGATGTCGTGAAGCTCGGCGCACAGCGGGATGCATTGCAGGAAAGGCTGGACGCACTCCTTCGGATTGAGGGATTCCGCTCGTGGACCGACCTCGACGTCGACGAGGCTGAGTCTCGCGCGGACGACTATGACGCCGAACGGGTTCGGTTGGAGGCCGGCTCATCGCGTTTAGAGGAGATCGCCCGAGCGCTTGAGGACAACGCCAAACAAGCTGTTGCCGTGGCGAATTCGATAGAGGAACTCACTGGCCGACTTGCCACCACGGAGAAAGCGAAAAGGCAAGCGGAACAAGGGAAGAAGTGCGACGATGAGTTCGTCGCAGCGCAACCGGATGATCAGCTGACAGCCGCGCGCGCGTCGTATGCGGCCCTCGACGGACGCCTCGGGTCGAACCGTCCAGTGCAAGCAGCGGACTGCGCCGAGACCGAGACGACGCTTTCCGCCGACCTCCATCGGCGCATCGAGCGACTCTCTGCTCAACTCAACGGCCATGGACTGAACCTGGGCCAGTACATGAGTGACGTCCTGCGCCGGTGGCCCGAGCTTCGCGCGGACATGGACGCTAATGTCGAGGCCCGCCAAGAGTTCCTGGCGTTCCGTGACCGCGTCGCGACCGATGACCTCCCGCGTTTCGAGGGCGAGTTCAAAGAACAGCTCAATAAGAACGCCATCCAGGAGCTGGCGGGGTTCAACAACTGGCTCAACCGGCAGGCGTCGGTCATCGACGAGCGCGTCGATCGCATCAATGAGGCGCTCGGCGCGGTGCCCTACAACCCCGGTCATTTCATCAAACTGGAGAAGGAACCCACCACCAATCAGGATGTCGCCCAGTTTCGTTCAGATTTGCGCAACCTGACCAACGACAGCCTCGCGGTCGACGGCGACCAGTACTCTGAGCAGCGGTTCCTCGACGTCAAGCGCATCATCGAGCGCTTCCGCGGTCGCGACGGCTACGCCGAAGCGGACAAGAATTGGACCCGACGAGTCACCGACGTGCGCAACTGGTTCGTCTTCTCGGCCTCCGAGCGTGACGTCGAGACCGGCCTTGAGTGGGAGCACTACAGCGACTCCGACGGCAAGTCCGGCGGCCAGAAGGAGAAGCTCGCCTACACGATCCTGGCGGCGTCGCTTGCCTACCAGTTCGGACTCGAGTGGGGTGCCGAGCAGTCACGCGACTTCCGATTCGCGGTCATCGACGAAGCATTCGGGCGTGGCTCGGATGTCTCGACGCGCTACGCGCTGGACCTCTTCGCGACGCTGGGGCTGCAACTTCTCATCGTCACGCCGTTGCAGAAGGTTCACGTCATCGAGCCATACGTCAGGGCAATCGGATTCGTCGACAATCCGACTGGAACGTTCTCCCGCCTCCAGACGATGACGATCGAGGAGTACCGGACACGACGTGACGGACGGCGACCATGAATACCGGGTGGACCACACCAGATGACATTGCCGCCAGGGTCAGACGCCGGTGGGACGACGGATTGCTGCTCCGTGCCTACGCCAACGGTGATCCCTTCGAACCGATCCAAGTGCCACTTCGTGGCCCCAAACCGTCGCAGGTCGGTGACGACATTGCCGCTGCCCGCGAGTGGGTCGCTGCCCTCGACGCTAGCGGTCGTGACGACCGGCGATATACCCTGCAATGGCAATGGATCGGCGGCAGAAAGATCGGCCGTAACCGGCTGCCCACCCACGCGGTTGTTTCCTCGTTCGAACAGGCCTGGGCGCTCTTGGGTGTCACGACATCAGTCCATTGTTTGGACGAGATACTGGCTCTCGCACAACAACATCCGACGGTCCGCGAGTGGGTTCTCGCCCACCCCCATCGTGCGCTCGCACTGGCCCCCGAGATGCCGCAGCTGATCGCCGCCTACGTCTGGCTCGACAGTCAACGTGGATCCCGCCGATATCTGCGCGAGATCAGCGCACGCGGCGTCGACACCAAGTTTGCTGAGCGGCACCGTCCCGAACTGGCAGCGATGCTTGACGTTTCGCCGACGGCCGCGGGGTTTCTAGCCGGACTTGGTCTGCGGTCCAAGCCGGGACTGGTTCGGCTGCGCCCCGCGCCCTCGCTGGGTCTCCCGGACCCGCTTACTGAGCTGGCGGTGCGTGCCGAGGAGTTGGCACAACTCGCGGTCGAGCCGCGAGTGGCGGTAATCGTCGAGAACGAGATCACCTATCTGTCGGTCGATGTCCCTGAAGGCGGCGTCGTCATCTGGGGTAAGGGCTTCGAAGTCGACAGCGTGGCCCGGCTGCGATGGTTGGCAGACGCCGACGTCCTGTACTGGGGAGATATCGATACCCACGGATTCGCGATTCTCAATCGTCTGCGGGCGTGGCTGCCACGAGCACGCTCGGTGCTGATGGACCGTGAGACGCTGCTCGCCCATCGCGACCGTTGGGTAACCGAAGACCGTCCAGCCAGGTCGGTCCTGCGGCGACTGACGCCCGACGAGCAGGCTCTCTATTCGTCGCTGGTCGTAGACGGGTTGGGTGAACGGGTGCGCCTCGAACAAGAGCGAATTGACTGGCATTGGGTCGAGCAACGGCTATCAGCAGTCATCCGTGTGAGTGACACTGACTGCGTACACCGCAGTAAGATGTGTGGTCGCCCGAGGATTGAGAAGGAGGTGCTGGCAGTGGACCGTCGTCATGTCGTGAGGAAGGATGCCGTGAAGCGGGCTGCCGCTCGATCCGCCAAAGCCTCGGCAGAACTCGAGAATCGCGTAGTTCCTGCCAGCTTCATACGGTCGCCAGCGGTGAAGCGTTTCTTGGCGGCGCGTCAACCACGTCCCTGATGCCGCTGACTCCGGAGTATGGCGAAACACCGCTTCCGGACCACGAATTGGCGTTTTTGCTGCCGGATATCGTGCCGGTCTTGGGTGAACCCGTAACGAGGGCTGCGGTCTACGATTTGGAACAGGGCGTCCAGGAGCAGGTGGCCGAGGAACTTCTCACCGCGGCTCTAGAGGGCTCGCTGCAGCCCAGTGAACTGCTGACCGACTACTTCCTCAAAGGCCTGCACGTCCGCCTATGCGGAGATATTTGGACATGGGCGGGCAAATGGCGGACGCACGATGTCAACATCGGGGTTGCATACGAGCAGGTTGCTGTCGACCTCCGCAATTCGTTGGGTACGATCCTTTATCGATGGGAGAACACCGATGACTGGACGCCGCACGAACTGGGTGTTGTGGCCCATGCCGAAGCAGTCAGGATCCAGCCGTTTGTCGACGGAAACGGCCGTACCACAAGGCTTCTCGCCGATCTGGTGTTCGCTGCCGCTCAGGACTCCGATCCGGTGTTGCAGTATGACTGGAACGTCGACAAGGTCAGCTACATCAATCTCCTTCGTCGGTACGACATGAGCCGGGACGTTACGGATCTAGCGAGATTGCTCGAAGTCAGACGGTTCGGCGAATAAGTTGTCATCTGTGGCCCGGCGGCCGGACGGGCACCCCTGCAGCCTTCAGGATCTTCAAGACCGTCGTTCGGCCCAGCATCAACTCCCCGGCTACCTGCCGGCTGGACTGTCCTGACTCATATGCCTCAACTACCACAGCCCGCAGCCGGGCGGTGACCCGTCGCCGCTGACTGAGTGGAGAGAAGAAGCGTGACGATCTGTCCGTCCCATCCGCATCGCTTTTCGCATCGGTCAACGATGTGTTCGGACTGAACCGGCTGAGGGCTACCAGGTAAAACGGCCCCCGGAGAACTCTCCGGGGGCCGTTTTCATGCCATTTGTGAACGTATTTGTGAACATAAGGCTTGTTAATGACCTTGTGAACAGATGACCGAGCAGCGATGACGCCGTCCGGGTGATGATGGCGTTCGGCACTGCGGAGCTTCCGCATGGATTCCTTCGCCACACCGGAAGTGCAGGCCATCAGTTTTGGCTGTCCTCGCCGTCCGGCTCCCAAGCACCGCCGAGGAGGTAACTGGCGGCCTGCTCGGCCGCTTCGCGATCGTCGTTATCGAGAACGTGGGCATACGTCTCCAGGAAGAAGCCGACGTTGGCGTGGCCGATGCGAGCACTGACGACTTTGGGGCTCACACCAGCCCGCAGTGCGCCGGTGGCGTAGGAGTGGCGTAGATCGTGAAACGTGATGCGTGGCAGGCCCGCCGCGGCTGCCAGTCGGTCGAACCGCTCACGGATCGAGTCCGGATGAAGTGGGCGCCCCGTCTTGGTAAGTGAACACGTAGTCGCCGGGGTGATAGTCCGTCTCATAGAACGCGCCTCACTGTCCTGGACTTCGCGCAAGCGGCGCAGCGCGGCGGCAGTCGCGCGATCGATGGAGATCGTCTTGTCGGCGTTACGCGTCTTGCCTCCCGCCTTATCGCGGGCCTTTCCGCCGATGCTGGCATTCGTTGACGAATTCGCCCCCGCGCATGTGCTCGCGGCGATACGCGCCGGAGAGTCGCTTGCTGAGGTAGCCCGCTATCGAATGCCGTCGAGTCAATGGCGGCGCTACGACAAGATGCGGCGGTTTCCGGCCGGTCTGCTCCTGTTCGGCGACGCAATCTGCAGCTTCAATCCCATCTACGGCCAGGGAATGACGGTGGCCGCACTCGAAGCGCTGGCACTCCAACGCTGTTTACGCCGCGGCGAGAATTGTTCGGCGCGACGCCACTTCCAAGCCACCGCGAAAGCCGTCGGCGTCGCCTGGCAAATGGCGACCGGCGCGGATCTCAGCCTGCCCGAGGTCGAGGGACCCCGACCGCTTCCGGTGCGCATCGCCAACAAGTACGTGGATCGGGTACTGGCCGCCGCCGAGTCCGACATCGTTGTGGCCGAACAGTTCGCACGGGTGATTGGGTTCCTCGACCCGCCAACAACCTTGTTCCACCCCGCACTCATCGCCCGCGTCGCCTTGACCAACCTCGGTCGGCGACAAAGCAATCACGCAACCGGGGAAAGTGCCGTAACTCGGTCACATCCAGGGCAGTGCAGCTCCCGTCCGTACCGGATCGTCGATCTGCCAAGTCGGCGCGGATGAGTGACAAACGGGTGAAGCCGGGCGGCACACTGATCGCGTGTTCTACCCACGGGCCCGCCGAAGTCCCGGCCCTCGACATCCTGCACGACGCCGGACGCCAACACGTCCACCCGCGCCACCGTGGAACATCATCTCGGCCGACTGGCCGCGCACCGCTCGGGCTGCGCGTGCTGGCGCTGTCAGGCCGCGGCGAAGCATCGATCGACCGGGTGTACCGGCGCCTGCGCGACTGGCGTCGTACGACGCCGACTTGATCTAGGCGCGGGTGCGAGGCCGACGACCCGATGCCCGCCCTCGTTTTCAGGCCGGACTACGCCGGTACGCGGCGGCGTGCCATGTTCGCGTCGGACCTGGGACACTGGGACGTGCCCGATGCGTGCGCAGTCCTCCCCGAGGCGTGGGAGTTGGTCGAGCGCGGGCACGTCGCGGCAGACGACTTCGAGGCCTTCACACACGACAACGCACTCGCACTCTGGGGAGACGAGATGTTCGCCGACACCGTCATAGCAGCCCGATGACTGCGCGCTGGCAGACCGGGACCGTCGCGTGCGGCGGCGAAGAGATCTATTACGAAGTCAGCGGCGACGACGATCTGCCCGCAATCATGCTCACGCACGGCGCCGGCGGCACGCATGCCGCGTGGTTCCAGCAGGTGCCGACGCTCGCGGCCAACGGATTCCGTGTGATCACGTGGGACTGCCGCGGCTTCGGCAACTCGACGTTCACCTCCGGCGTGCACGGCAGCGCGGCGGCGGTCGCCGACATGGCCGCAGTTCTCGATGCGACGGGCACACCGGGCGCGCACCTCGTCGGCCAGTCAATGGGGGGCTGGTGGGTGACGGCCTTCACGGTCGCCCATCCGGCGCGCACGCACTCGCTCACGCTGTCGAACACCGTCGGCGGGCTCTGGACGACTGCGCTCCTCGACTACTTCCGCGAGTGGATGACCAAGGCGGCCGCGAACGTCGGCGCCGAGCAGCACATCGGCGCGCACTCGGCCATCTCCCCCACCTTCGTGGAACGCGACCCCGCCCGCGCGTTCCTGTACCAAGAGCTGAACACCTTTCACACGCCCCCGATGGCCGCGGTCGGCGCCTCCCTGATCGGCGACGCGGTCGCGCACAAAGACCTCGACGCCACCGGCGTTCCCGTCCTCGTCATCACAAGCACCGACGACGTGCAGTTTCCGCCGCACCTTGTCATCGACAGCGCGCAGCGCCTCGCCAACGCGTCTATCGTCGAGGTCGCCGGCGCGGGCCACTCGACCTACTTCGAGCGGCCCGACCTCTACAACGACGCGTTGATCGCGTTCATCGAGAAAGCGGGACGATGAGCGAAGAGTCTGAGGCCGTTACCCGTACGGGTAACACACCGCGCTGAATAGACATACGGCCGCAAGCGATTACACCGACTTCAGCACCTGCTGCTGTACTTGCCGACCATCGACACCGCCGCATCCGGGGCTACGGCACGGCAGGACAGAAGCTCCCTCTCGGGAGGGCCACCGTTGTCGTGCTTCCCACGCCGAACACTCCTTTCACACCGATCATCAACTTGCTGCGGACGATCCTCAAACTTCATCGAGGGCTAGGACGGCGTCACTGCACTCTCACAGCGCATCGAGTGCTCTTCTAGTCCTAAATCCTGAACGGCTTCAACGCTGTATTCGCATCGAGTGGGTCAGTGTTCGCGTTCCACTGCTTCACGAGCGGCGGTACCACTGAGTGGCGCCGGTCGGTGGCAGCTCACGGTCCTCGGCCGAATCGAAAAGCGCCCCATACGTCTCAGCAAACTCTGCAGACATTCCGACGACCGACGGCTCGAACCCGGACGTTGTCACTAGGTGCGGATGGGGAGAGTTGACAAGGGACGGCTTGGGACGATTCCTACTGGTCACGCCGATTGCAGAGTCGTTGCGGCACAGGCAAATTGAGGTCCTGTCCGACTGGGGGTCAAGTGGTCGCAGGTTCAAATCCTGTCAGCCCGACTCAGCCCGACTCAGCGTTGCCCCAGGTCAAAGGCCATAATGGTGAACCGCGGCAGACCCCAATGGGTATCCATCGGGGTATGTACCGCAACCGGTACAGCTTCCTAGTGCCTAGCCGTTCCAGCGCCGAGAAGGTGGCCCGGGCGTCGCTGACTTCCTCCTCGGCGGCCCCGGGGCACACACCACTGCGGAGGTTGTGTGAGGTTAGCGTTCGGCGGCCAAGTTGCCTTCAGGTGACTGACCAGCCAAACCACTCGGGCGGCTCCTCATCCCACATACTTGCTGTTTCGCGGATGCGTTCGGCGACAGCGTCAACGGACGCTCGAGCGCTGTCGCCGGAACCGCCGCCCTGTTGTGGAATCGGGAAGATGAATCGGCCGCGCTTTCCCCATTGCCAGACCGCTGAGAAGTCTTCGCGGCTGAGGGGCCGAAAGATGACTTCGGTTCGTGCATCGTTGAGCACGACTTCGAGCCACGTTTCGTACTCGACCCGATTGCCGGTCATCAGGTGCGGCTCATTGTTGACGTGCACCTGCCCTGCATCACCAAGAGTCGTGCGGAGAACATTCGCGAGCGGCTGCAACAGTTCCTGTTCAAATTCGTCTGCTTGGTCTTTTTTCATTCCCGCTCCTTGGTCGGCGGTCGCGCTCAGGGGTCATCCGGCTTGGCGAGCTTCGCTGCGCGTTCGTCGAGGTCGGCTTGTCGCTGCGCGGCCTCTGTGCCTTTATGCTCTGCGTTGCCGAGCCGCCGAGTCCCCAGGCAATACGTCGGCCTCGTAGTTGTCGTTGCGTACTCCAGGGCTATGTCGATCACTTTCACTACGCGCTGCAGGTCCTCCGAGGCGGCGAATGAGGTGATCCCATCGCGGTCAACCCCCGAGTAGTACACGACGTAGACCCCGAACTTTCTTCACCTTACTTATTGAACTTCTTCACCTTACTTATTGAAGTAGCGCTGCCAGCCCTCAGGCTTTCGCGGGGCAGTATTCACTTCAATTTGGATCTCGTTCGGCTGCCACGTCGCCTTCACGTTGGGCGTGCCGACCCGCGCGATTCTTTCGGCATACACGAGTCGGACGGCACTCCTGACGAAATGGAGGGCCGTCCGAAGCAGCAACCACCTGGTTACCAAGCGTGCATGATGCGCGGTGAAATGTGGCCTCGGCGTCAGGAGACATTTCGCCGCCGGACGCAAGCCCGCCGCGCTGTGCCCAGTTGGTGGGCCTTGCTTCGCGTGGGTGCCTAGTGCTCGTGCTGGGCGCCACAGCCGAGAGGAGGAATCTTCTCTTCGGTCCGACCTTGGTCTGCCGTGGATCCGTACCTCAGGTCTACGCCGTTTATCCAGGTAAAGCAACAAAATGAGTTGGCCCAGCGCTTCAACGGGCATCTCGCCGACCATCACTCAATTCCTGTTCGCGCCGATGTTGGGCCGGATCGCCAGCATCGACGCCGATATCGCCCGACATCGGCGAGCAGATCGAGGCGCGTCTGGCCCCTTTCATGTGGAAGGCGATCCTGGACACCAGGGTCCGCATCGCCGACGACCTGGGCGCGGCGCCGGCACCCCTGGTGCTCGCGCAGGGGGAGTGCTACACCAGAAGAAGCGCAGCCAGCCGACACCCGTCGCGGTGGCGAGGTGCGGCAACCAGCATCTAGGAGGTGGTTGCTGTGCTTCATCCCGATCCCTTCCGTGACATCGACAGACTCGCCGCGCAGCTGCTCGGTACATCGCCCGGGTCCGCCCGAGTCCCACTGGCCATGCCGATGGACCTCTACCGCTCCGGCGATCACTACGTGCTTCACGCGGACCTGCCGGGCGTGGACCCCGATTCGGTGGACGTCAGCGTTGATGGCGGCATCCTCACCGTGAAGGCACAACGCAGCGAACGCACCGAACACGACGTGCAGTGGCTGAGCTGCGAGCGCTTCACCGGCGGTTTCATGCGTCGCCTGTCCCTCGGTGCGGACATCGACGCCGAGCACATCGCCGCCACCTATCAGAACGGGGTGCTGACCGTAACCCTGCCCGTGGCGGCAAGGGCCAAGCCGCACCGCATCGAGATCAGCCACGGGGCACGTGAGGAAACAAAGGTCATCGAGCCCAGCGACTCATCCGACCAGCACACCACGACCTAACCTTTCGTCACCGGACGGGGTCCAGGCGGGTCATGCCGCCGGGCGTTGGCAGTGTGATGCCCTCGCATCGAGTGCGCCGACAGCACCCGGAGCTCTTCACCGAGGCCGTCGTCCTCCACGCTCGACAGGTGGCCGAGTAGGCCGCTGAAAACTGCCAGATCGGGACAATCGTTCATGTTGTTGTGCGCGGAAAATGTTGCCGTGCAACCCATGACCGGCGCGACACATTGCGGGCCGACAAAGCGGAGTCGCTGCGGTCACCCGCCGGCTAGGTGCGAGCGCCGACAGCACCGCAGGACCCTGGCGGCCTGGTGAGGGAAGCTTGAGGACGCCGAAGCGGCCGTTGCTAGAACCCAAAATCCTGTCGCGGCACGATCCCGCCGGCCAGAGCCGCAGGCCAGAACCAGCCGCTTACTTGGGGCCATTGACCACACATTGTGCGCGGTGATGAACGATCTGCGCGTTTATGAACGTCTTGCACGCCCATATCCCGCCACACACAGGGAGAACGTGTTTCCACGATTTACCGGGGGTCAAAGTGGTTCGCTCTCCAGCGTTGACTATGCCGTCCGGGTAGACGAAGGGTCGGTGTGATCTGGCAAAGTGACATGATCCAGGCGGTTAGCTGGTTGTACTGCGGTCCGCCCATGGAAACCGACGCCGGGTGGCTGGTGCACCCACGGCGTGGGATCGATGCGCACGTACCCCATCGGGACGATTCTGCTCGATCTCGACAATCCGAAACGGATTCTAGGTCAGCTACGGCAGCAGCTACTGAGTCCCGCTCTCGACGAGCAGGACGGCTACGTGCCGAATGTCTTCTATTCGTGCGACGCGCTTGCGCACGCGGAGACCATGGTGCTCACGTACGGCACCGGTGATGCCGCGATCGGTTGTCGCTGCCCGAACTACTTGACGGACTGAGTCCCTCGCCAACACGACGACGTTGTCGACTCACGTTGTACGTCAACAATGTTGACATAGCTTCCAGCAGGGCGTTTACTGGAGGTCTAGCCCGGAAACCGCTTGCCGGCGGCTATGCGGATTGCCCTCGAGGCTAATGGATTTCCGTTCTATCCCCGCATTATCGGGTCCAGGCCACTGCACGACGCCGACGCGCGTCGGAACACCGGGACACATGCGTGTGCCCACCCCTACCGAAGGACCACGACCACGATGAAGAAGTCTGACCACCAAATACTTTGAGCGAGAATGTGATCCACGTGGGTACGGGTTTCGTGGCGAAGGAGCGCCCACACGTGGTGGAGGCGTTGTCGACGCTCGGGCCGCACTTCGTAACAAGAGAAACTTATTTCCAGAAGGGATTTCACGGTGGGGTGGGATGACGAGATAAAGGCGGAGCAACGCGCAGCATCCGTCCAGACAGCAGAGCTTCAACGACGACGCATAGCTTCGTGCAGAAGGTATGCGGATGTGATTGATAAGGCGGCACCCGAGATTGCGCACGCTTGTCGGAATTTGGGCGTCAAAAGCGAGGGCATTAAATGGCCTATAGAACCGAAGCAATGGGTGTTTGAAATTGGGCCGGGGGCTCATATCACAATTAAGTCGACGGGGAAGTGGTATTTCAGTGACCCGACCGCGCAACGTTTGCACGAAAAAGTTGACAAGTACTACTACTGGGAAAATTGCGAAACAGGAAACGACGAAGGAATTATCGAAGATTTAAAGGCGCAGGTTGAGAAAAAGGCAATACCTCGCCAGCCAATTGTATATAAACAACACTGGCGGTTGGTGCATTGATCGCAGGCGGCTCAACATGGCGCGACCGGGGAGCGGGTGGCCCCGCCGGTCGGAGTCACGAACCTTGACCACTACCGCTACCTATGACTGAAAGATCCGACCTGATGACTCAGAAGATTTGCTTTGATTGCTTCCATAAGTTGTTCCCTGACAAGCCAATTCGGAAGATTACGTTGGGTCGGCAATGCGTTGTGTGCAAAGCGCAAACGGATCGGACGGAAGAAATGATTCCTGTTGAGGCAGAGGACATTCCGCTGGTTAAGCAAATAGCTCAAGTGCCGCGACGAGTACTAACACCGAACTGAACGGCATGCCGACCAGCGTGTCGCTGTTCGTGTGGCTGCCGAGGAGCGGGCCAGGTGGGTCGAGATGCCGGCCAAGCGGGACCGCGCGATCCGCGCCATGTTCGGGCAATGAGCGCCGATCTCGACAAGGCCCATGCCGAGGGGGTGTAGTTGTCACATCGCTGTGACAACCGCCGCCACCGCCAGCAAACAGTAGCGGCATCCCATTAGGCACGTATTGGCCACAAAATCTGTTGAGCTAGCCTAGATATGGCCTCTGAACTGCATGGATACTGTGCGAGATACTGGGATCGAACCAGTCGCTGCTTACGGGCAGCTTGACGCGGCAGAGTGAGGGCATATTAACGACTTCTGATTAACCTTGCGTTCGCCAGCAACCATTCGGGCGCTCTCAGGTTGGGGGGTGGTCAAGTACCCACCTAACGATCTGGTGGCCTCGCCCACCGGTGCCGCCGCGGCAACTAGGCCCCACCGGCGTCGGGCTGGTACATCAACGTCCACCTCGGATCGTCCAGCCAGATCGAACAAAATGGGCAGCCCACCGTTTATTTCCAGCCGATCATCTGCGGCAACATCGGCAAGTAGCTTTCAACATCGGCCCGCCCACACCGCCGGAATGGCGCCGTCCCGACGGGCTCCGCACATGGTTTCCGCCGCGGTCGCCACCAAAGGCCGGCGGTGGAAAGCGGTACGCATCCGCGCGTCGGTCCCTACTGCACAACCTATCTTGGCGATCAGGGCTGGTCGTTGTGCGGCGGGTTGAGTTCGATCTGTTCGGACCCACCGGTGGACGTGTGTTGACCGAGTCCGCCGCGCAGAGAATCGAAGATTGCCAGGCCCTGTCCCACCAGGCCGGTGGCTATCTCGCCGAGCCCGTCGGCGCCGTTGAGGACTGTCAGGTTTGCCCCTGACAGACCCTGGGCGGCCTGCTTGACGATTTCAGGCAACTGGTCGATTAGCATCCGGTCCAAGGCCACCCGGTTATGCGAGGCCGCCGCTTCGGCTTGGATCTTCATCTTTTCAGCGTCGGCGAGCGCCAGAATCCGGACGCGTTCTGCCTCCGCCTCGGCCGGCTTGACGACCTCCGACACCAGCTCTTGCTGACGCAGCTCGGCGGCGCGCTGGGCCAACTCGGTGCGCATCGCGAGCACTTCGCGCTGGGCTTGCGCCTCGGCCAGCGGTCCCGCCTGGGCGGCTTCGGCCTGCGCTTTGTCGACTTCGGCCTTGTACTGCGCCCGCACGATCGCGGTCTGCCGAGCGTACTCGGCCTGATTGCGTTGGGATTCCTGCTCGGCCTCGGCCGCGGCCTGATTGGCCTTTGCCTGAGCAATTTGCGCCTGTTGCTGAATGGCCGCGTTGTGTGGTGCGGACATCGCCAGGATGTAGCCCAGCGAGCCGTCGTCGATGGACTGAATCTGCAGGGCGTCGACGGTCAATCCGATCTTGATCATCTCCTGCTTGGAACCATCGAGGACCTCCGTGGCCAGCTTCTGCCGTTCCTTGATGATCTGCTCGACGGTCATCGACCCGATGATAGAGCGCAGGTGACCGGCGAAGATCCGCCCTGTGAGCACCGCCATCTGGTTTTGGTCCGATAAGAACCGTTGCGCGGCACTGACAATGCTTTCGTTGTCGTTGCCGACCTTGAAGGCAATGACCGCGCGAACGTTCAAGGTGATCCCCTGCTGGGTGACGCATTTTTCCGCGACCTCGGCCTCACACATTGCCAATGTGAGGAACCGAACCTTACGGAAGAACGGCATGATGTAAGCGCCGTGACCGGTCACCACACGAAACGGGGCGTTGCCTGCAGCTCGCCCGCCCGAAATCAGCATCGCCTGGTCCGGTGCGGGCACTCTGTAGCCGAACATGGTGGGCTCCTTGCAGATTCGCGTCGTTGGTCAGGAAATTCGCGCTGTGAACTTCACAAGGTCCATGGCTCCACCACGAGCGTGCGCGCACCTCGGATATCAATCACCAACACCTCGGTACCCCTCGGCAGGGGTTGGTCCGACCAAGCAAGATAGGCCTCCTTCGACCCCCGCACAGTCAGAAGGACCTCTCCGGGGCCCGCGGCGCCGCGGGTCGCCACGATCAACGACCCGACGCAGCCGACCACCGAGACATCACCCACCCCCTCGATACTCCTCCAACACGCTGTGTCCGCGCACTGCGTCGCTGTACTCGGTCAATAGGCCTGAATACAGCTGCCCGCGTCGGCCGCTGGGGTCGTTAGTCCCATGATCCTGTAGCTCGCCGAAGGGGCCGTTGCTGCGGTCGTCACCCACCCCTCGACCAGGCCAGGCCGACGGCGGCAGGCGTACTGATCTACTGGCCACACTGTCCATCATCGGTGTCATGGCGACCACAGTGCGCCGCGCCGATCATCCTCGTCGTCGACAACTTCGGAAACCGTCACAAGTACGGAGTGAGATTGCAGCAATAAACAATGCGATCGGAGGGTTGCGCGAGAATCTGGCACTATTGGCGGCTGGGGTAAAGCGTGGCCGCAGCGATCTGGATCAGCACAAGATTGCGACAGGAAGCTCCGGGACTACATACGTGATAACTGCGGCATGCCCGGCATGAATAGAGGCAGTGCTCTTGGTCGTGAGTGCGTCGATCAGCAAGACTTGTCCGGTATCACCTCGGTCAGCGATGTATCCCCTTCTGGTGGACCCGGCGCGGGGATGACACCCTATCCCTGCTCGTTCGCTGACCGGCAGGCCAAGGCGTGCTGCAGATTTCGTGGCAAGATCACATGCACGGAGAGGTGGCCGACCGCGGCGGAAGCTATAGGACGACAAACCAAACGGCGACGTAGTGACTCACCGCTGCAGCGGCGGTGAAGGCGTGAAAAAACTCGTGATAGCCGAATGTGTGCGGCCACGGGTTCGGCCAGCGAAGGCCGTAGAGGATGGCGCCGACGTTATAGAGGACCCCGCCCAGGACGAGCAGGCCGACGACGATCGGACCCCCGCCGTCGAGCAGGCGTCCGGCGAAAAAGATCGCCACCCAACCGAGTAAGAGGTATAGCGGTACGCCGACCCATCGCGGGGCGGACGGCCACCACATCTTGAGCGCCACGCCAGCTACCGCGCCGGTCCACACGATGGCCAGCACTTCGGCTCCTGTGCGCGGCGGCATCGCCAAGAGCGCGAAGGGGGTGTAACTGCCGGCGATGAACACGAAGATCGCCGAGTGGTCGAACCGCTTCATCCACTTGAGGGCCACCGGATTGTGCCAGTGCTTGCGGTGATAGATGGCGCTGATGCTGAACATCGCGACAATGGTGACTGTGTAGATCAGGGTCGCGAGGATAGGTTTCTGCGACGATGCGATCGCTGCAACCGACACCAGTGCCAATCCGCCCATCGTCGCGGTGACCGCCGAGAAGAGGTGGATCCAGCCGCGGGCGCGTGGCTTTCCGATAAGGTCGGCGACGGTGTCGGCGAGTCCTTGGGGCAGGTCGTCGACGACGGGGGCCACCGGATCGCGTACCGACGGAGCTGCCCTCGGGTCTGTCCGGCGGGGTGTGACGTTGTACTCGTCGCTAATGAGCGCGTTCAGCGTGTCCCCCCGGTTAAGGCGAGCCATCGCGGATCGCGACGACGCGGGACTGAGCCTATCTGCATCGGCGGCAGCACCCCGGCAGTCCCCAACCGACTACAGCGACAGCGGCGACCCGCGATCTCGGCATGAACCACGAACGACCTCAATGCCCGCTGACTACAAATCTGACGACAACCATGACGACAGCCGCACGCCTAACAACGCCCACAACTGCCGGGTCGGGGAATCGCGCTCTGGCTAATCACACGCTTCGCCTGGTCCTGGCGGTATGAGCGTCGGGCGCTCCACGGTTTTGATCACGTCTTGGATTCGTCGGGTCGGCATTGCCTCCGGTGGTGACGATGAATTCATCGATGACATCCGCCACCACGCTCGGTGATTCGACGTGGGGGAAGTGCCCGACGCCGCGCAGCACTTCGAGTCGACTATCCGGTAGGGCGTCGTGGGCGGCGTAGCCATGGGCGACAGGAATGATCCGGTCCTGGTCACCCCAGATCAGCAAGGTGGGTAGCCCAGAACTCAGATGTAACTTGTTGAGCGCGCTGACGGCCTGGCCACGGTAGTCAACGACCGACCGCAACGTCCGAAGGAACGCCTGGCGGGTCTGGCCGTCTGACAGCGACGAGTAGGCGTTCCACATTTCGCCGGCGCGTGGCGAGCGGATTCCGGCCGAAGTGAACCAGGACCCCAGCTTGTTGCCGACGTTCAACACCGGCCGCGGTGCGACCACCGGCAGCACCAGCTCGGCTCCGGGTGCCGACAGCATCCGTAGTATCCAGCTCAGGTCGGGGCCCAGGCCACCGCTGCTGATGAGAACCAGGCGTTCGCAGTAGTCGCGATGCTGGTAGGTGAATTGCATCGCCACTCCGCCACCAAGCGACTGACCGACCACCGTCGCCCGGGTGATGCCGAGCTCGTCGAGCAGATCACGCAGCCATGCCGCGAACGCACCCAGCGAGTAGTCACCGCGCGGCTTGGCGGATTCACCGTGCCCAAAAAGGTCTGGTGCCACCACCCGGTATTTCTTTGACAGCTGGGGCAGCACCGCTCGCCAGGTCGCCGAACTTCCCGCCATACCGTGAATCAGCAGCAACGCCTCGCCGGCCCCCGCCTCCCGATACGCGACACGCTCGCCGTGCAGATCGAGATACTTCATCTCGCTCACGTGAACCGGTCTCCATCCACTGGTGTTCCGGGCTGATGGCATCGTCATAGCAATCACCGCCACGCCCCTCCTCGACGATACCAGTAACCTACGGTTCCGTAGGTTACTGGTCAGTAAACCTGCCAACATCACTTGGGCAGACTCGAAACGGCATGCGAATCACAGTTCACGGCGCGGCAGGCGCATCTGCAGCAGGCGGAGCCAGACATCGACGTTGTGGCCTTCGATGCCCAATAGCCACGCGCGTTTGGCGCGGGTGGCCGCGGCTTCGCGAGCGACTGGTCGAAAGTCATCGCCGCGTGCAGACGACGCACATCGCTGCCAGCGCCTGCGCATGGCCTGCCGCCATACACCTGCAGTCCGGCCACTTCGCGGAATCCGAGACCTGGAAGTACGAAGCATCGCCCACCCCGATCTCGGTGAGGCCCAGGGCCCAGCAGCACGCACGTTATGCCGCTGGCGCGGGCGGTGGCCCGCGGCGCCGATACCGTGTGGGTTTTGCGCGTCGGGCGGTTGGAGGAGGAACTGGCCGCGCCACGCTTCTTGTGGCAGGTCGCGTTCGTCGCCTTCGAGATTTCACGTCGGCATCGCGTCCATCGCGATCTGGAACGGGTGGGCTCAGAGGTCACCGTGCAGTGCTTCCAGGCGGCATGCTGCAGCGTCGCGCAGCCACCGGGTCGAATCTGCGTCCTGTGCGCTGGTCGCGAATGCCACAGGGCATCCTGGGGCTCGAGGACTACGTGGGTCCCGGTCTCACACCGCGAGCAGCCGCTCGAAGAAATCGCGGTAGCGCCTCAGGGCGAGACGAAGGTCTTCGGTGGACGCCTCTTCGCCACGAGCCCACTGTTCCTCGAGCCGCGAACGCGTTTCGGCGAATCCAATCGTGAGCTGGTCGACCACATCCGACACCAGGCCGTCCGCTTTGTGGACGCATTCTTTGGGATCGTCGACGAATCCCGCCTGCACGTTGTCCCAGCGCGCACGAAGACCGGCGAGCTCATCGTCGGCGAACAGCTGTCTGAACCGCCACACACACTGAAGGTCGCCGCGACGTTCCACGGAACGAGTTCGTGTGTGCGGCTCCAGCACCGTTACATCGCGTAACACACCGAGGCATAACCGCAGTACAACGGAGGGTGACGTAACAACTTCAAAGAACATTCACCGCAGCTCAAAGGCTATTTATGGAGGTTCTCTACGGGTTCGAGTCCCCTTAGCTCCACCAAAACCGCAGCTCAGGATGACAGTCTCGAGCCTGGGCCTTTTGCGTCAACCCGCGTATACAACCGGGCATCAGGTCGTGCCCTTACCGAGTTCGGATGGAGTGCGACAACATTGTGAGCGAGGCTGCCGCATCTAGCTGTGCGAACCGATGAGGCGCCAGATTCGGCACGGGTAGCCTGAGCGCATTCCCATTCACGGCGAGGCAGGCAGCCCGATCCGAGTCGCCGTGCTGGCGCCGATCGCGTGGAGGACACCCCCTCGTCACTACGGGCCGTGGGAGCAGTTCGCGTCGTTGCTCACCGAGGGGCTGGTAGCCGCCGGTCATCAGGTCACCCTGTTCGCCACTGCAGACTCGATCACCACGGCCAGGTTGCACGCGACCGCACCGTCGGGCTGGTCTGAGGACGAGACGATCGACACCAAGGTCGCAGAGTGCCTGCACATCGCGTCCGTGTTCGAACGAGCTGGCGAGTTCGACATCATCCACAACGGCTTCGACTTCCTGCCGCTCACGTACAGCGATCTCGTCACGACACCGGTGGTCACCACGATCCACGGGTTCTCGTCCGACCGGATCATTCCTGTCTACGAGCGCTACGACAGCACCACCGCGTACGTGTCGATCAGCGACGCCGATCGACACCCGAATCTGCACTACGCCGCCACCATCCACCACGGCATCGATGTCGATGCGTTCGCGGTCCATCCCAGTCCCGGCGAGCATCTGCTGTTCTTCGGAAGGATCCACCCCGACAAGGGCACCGCCCAGGCGATCGAGGTCGCCCGCCGCTGTGGCCGCCGGCTCGACATCGCCGGGATCATCCAAGACGAGGAGTACTTCCGCGATGAGATCGCGCCGCACATCGACGGCGAGCAGGTGCGCTACCTCGGCGCCATCGACACCTCTTCGCGCGCTGAGGTACTTGGGGGTGCGCGCGCGCTACTCCACCTGATCGACTTTGACGAGCCGTTCGGTTACAGCGTCGTCGAGGCGATGGCCTGTGGCACGCCGGTCATCGCCAACTCCAGAGGCTCGATGGGCGAGCTGATTGCGCACGGCGGCACCGGCTTTCTGGTCAACGACATCGATTCGGCGGTGGCTGCGGTCGCTGCTGCTGGCGAGCTCGACCGGCGCAAGATCGCCGAGCTCGCCGCCGAGTGCTTCGCAGTGGCCACCATGATCGACAAGTACGTAACGGTGTACCGCAACGTCATTGGCAATCGGAAGTGAATCTGGGCGGCCGACGCGATGCGGCTTGGTGGAAGTCTGCTGTCGTCTACCAGATCTATCCGCGCAGCTTCGCCGACTCGAACGGCGACGGGTTCGGTGATCTGGGTGGCATCATCGGGCGGCTCGACTATCTACGGGCGCTCGGGGTCGATGTGATCTGGTTGTCACCGATCTACCGTTCGCCTCAGGCCGACAACGGCTACGACATCAGCGACTACCGCGACATCGATCCGCTGTTTGGCAGCCTGGCCGAGTTCGACGTGCTGCTCGCCAAGGTGCACGAACTCGGGATGAAGCTCGTGATGGACCTGGTGGTCAACCACACCTCGGATGAGCACCCGTGGTTCGCCGAGTCGCGTTCGTCCCGCGACAACCCGAAGCGGGACTGGTACATCTGGCGGGACGCCCGTGACGGCGAGGAGCCGAACAACTGGGGCTCATTCTTCGGGGGATCGGCGTGGGAGTGGGAGCAGACCAGCGGCCAGTATTACCTGCATCTGTTCGACCGTAAGCAACCGGACCTCAACTGGAAGAGCCCGCAGGTACGAAAGGCAGTGCACGACACCATGGTTTGGTGGCTCGATCGCGGCGTCGACGGCTTCCGCATGGATGTCATCAACTTCATTTCCAAGAGCGAGGGCCTCCCCGACGCACCAGCGATCCCGGGGCAGCGGTTCGTCAGTGCGATGGACAAGTTCGTCGATGGGCCGCATGTGCACGACTATCTCGCCGAGATGACCCGCGAGGTGTTCGACGGCCGCGATGGCGAGTTCATCACCATCGGCGAAATGCCTGGGGTGACAACCGAACAAGCGCGTCTCTACACCGATCCGGCTCGGCACGAGCTGAACATGGTCTTTCAGTTCGAGCATGTGTCCGTCGACCAGGGCCCAGCGGGCAAGTTCGACTACCTCGGTCTCGACCTGGTCGTCCTGAAGAAATCGCTCGATCGTTGGCAGGCGGCGTTGGCGGAGATCGGTTGGAACAGCCTGTACTGGAACAACCACGACCAGCCTCGCGTCGTGTCCCGGTTCGGCGACGACGACCCGGACTATTGGGCCGCCTCGGCGAAGGCGCTCGCAACCGTTCTGCACGGCATGCGTGGCACACCGTTCGTCTATCAAGGCGAGGAACTCGGAATGACGAACTACCCGTTCAGGATTCCGCAGGACCACAAGGACATCGAGGCCGTGAACTACTACAAGAATGTGCGTGAACTGGGCGGCGACGAGGGCGCGGCGCTGGCCGGTCTAGCCAAAATCAGCCGCGACAACGCCCGCACACCAATGCAATGGGACGCGGGACCGAATGCCGGGTTCACCATCGCTGACCCATGGCTGCCAGTCAACCCCAACTACACCTGGCTGAACGCCGCAGCCCAAATCGAGGCAACGGATACGGTTTTCGCGCACTACCAAGCTCTCATTCGCCTCCGCCACGAATTTCCTATTCTGGTGGACGGCGCCTTCACGCCGCTGATGGCGGAGGACCCGCAGATCTGGGCATACACCCGAACCGCCCCGAACGGAAAACTCCTCGTCATCGCCAACTGCGGACGCGATCCCCGGACCGTCGAAATCGGCCGAGATTGGATCGCGGCCGATCTACTACTCGGCAACCTGCCCGATACCCCGGCCACGTCGGCGTCAACGTCTCTGGTCCTGGCCGGCTGGGACGCGCGCATCTACTCCGCTGCCCATTGACGGACGCACTTCGGGCCGAACGGACGGCTTACCCAAGCGAAATCGCCGGCCTTCGGTCCGGGGGGCTACGCCGCGGTGGCGTCGACCTGGGCCGCCGGGCCGAAGATGAGCTGGTTAAGGCTCGCCGGCTTAACCGCCGCCGTCGCCTTGCGCAGGACGTCGTTTGGCGGCGAGAGCCGGAAAACCTTCTTCCACGCCGAGCCGACCTGCTTGACCATCGGGCCGCTGACGTAGGTCAGGCCATAGCGCTCGAAGAGTTCGTGGACCTTCGGCGCGATCTCCTGGTAGCGGTTGCTCGGCAGGTCCGGGAACAAATGGTGTTCGATCTGGAAGGACAGATTGCCGGTCATTAAGTGCAGCAACCGGTTCCCGCTGATGTTGGCCGACCCGAGCATCTGCCGTAGGCACCAGTCGCCGCGGGTTACGCCGTCGATCGATTCTTTCTCGTAGGTCTGGACGCCTTCGGGAAAGTGTCCGCACATGATGACTGAGTGCGTCCAGAGATTGCGCACCGGGTTGGCGGTCAGGTTCGCGGTCAGTGTCGTGATCGCTGAGGGCCCGGACAGCAGCGGGTGCAGCACGTAGTCTTTGGTCATCTGTCGACGGATCTTGGGAGCACGTTCTTGCCCTGGCGTGGGCGCCACATCATGGCCGGGTACTGGAACCGACCGGAAACGACCGCGGAGGCCATCACCGACGGCTGGTTGCACACCGGGGACATCGCTGTCCGCGACGCGGACGGCTTTCTCTATATCCAGGACCGGATCAAGGACATGATCATCTCCGGGGGAGAGAACGTGTATCCGGCCGAGATCGAAGATGTCCTGCTCACCCACCCTGGCATCGCCGACGTCGCGGTGCTGGGCACGCCGTCGGCCAAGTTGGCCCGGTTCAAGCTGCCGAAGCGGGCCGTTTTCACCGACGTCATCCCGCGCAGCCCGACCGGCAAAGCGCTGAAACGGCTGCTGCGTGAACAATTCCCGTTAGACGCCCCCGAGTGATCAAGGAACATCCGTGAAACAACTCACCGGCCTGGACGCCGCGTTCCTCTACATGGAGACCCCGACGACGTTCGGGCATGTCACCGCCCTGATGATCTTCGAACGGCCCAACCCGGACTACGACCCGTACGCGGCGGTGTACGCCAAATACGCCTCACTGGTCGGTCAGCTGGAGCCGCTGCGCCGCCGTTTGGTCGGGGTGCCGTTCGGATTGGACCATCCGTACTGGGTGGCCGACCCCAACTTCGACCTCGACTTCCACATCCGCGAAATCCATCTGCCCCGGCCCGGCATGGTCGATCAACTCGCCGAGCAGGTCAGCCGGATCGTCGGCCGGCCCATGGACCGCTCCCGGCCGCTGTGGGAGGTCTACGTCATCGACGGCCTGCACAGCGACCGCTGGGCATTGCTGACCAAATACCACCACGCCACCATCGACGGCGCCGCCGGACAGCTGATGCTCAACATCCTCACCGACACCGACCCGGACGCGCCAGCGCCGGGCCCCGGCCCATCGTGGCAACCGGAGCCGCTGCCAGGCAACATCGACCTGCTGCGCCGGACCGTGGGCAACCTGGCAAGCCACCCGTTGCGCGCGGTGCGGGTACAGGCCCGGATCGTGCGTCAGCTCGCCGACGCCGCCGGCATCCACAGCCTGAGCAGCGCGGCCACTCAGGCCGGTGCCGGTATCAAGGCCATCGCCCGACTGGGCAAGGGGGATGGGCCGACGATCCCGCTGCCGACCACGCCGGCCCCGCCCACCCCGTGGAACAAGACGATCACCGGCCACCGCCGCTTCGCCATGCGCACTACGTCTCTGGAGAACATCAAGCGGCTCAAGGCTGCCACCGGCGCAACGGTCAACGACGTCGTCATGGCGATTTGTGCGGGCGGGCTGCGCGAGTACCTGTTGGCCCACGACGCGCTGCCGGACCGGCCGTTGCGGGCGATGGTGCCGGTGTCGATCCGCACCGGCGAGGAAGCCGACCCGTGGACCAACCGGGTGTCGGCCATCGTCGCCGACTTGCCGACCGACTGCGACGACCCGGTCGAACGCATCGCCCGCTGCCGCCAGGCGATGCTCGACGCCAAACGCCTGCTCGATCTGGTGCCGGCGAATGAGTTAGTCGACCTCACGCAGTTCTCGGCCCCGGTGCTGGCCACCGCCGCGGTGCGGCTGGTGTCCCGGTTGCGGCTGGCCGACCGGGTCGCCCAGCCGTTCAACCTGGTGATCTCCAACGTTCCCGGGCCCCGTCAGCCGCTGTACTTCGCCGGGGCGCAGCTGTGTCACCAGTTCCCGGTGTCGATCGTCACCGACGGGCAGGGTCTCAACATCACCGTCGCCAGTTATCTGGACCGGCTCGACTTCGGTTTCATCGTCGATCGCGACCTCGTGCCAGACGTGTGGGAGCTGGCCGACCTGCACATCGCCGAGATCGGTCGACTGTTCGACGCCACCGGCGCCGAATGGGCCCAACCACCGCAGCCGGCCGCTCCGCGACGCGGCCCAATTGAGCTTGCCCAAACTGCCGCCAAGCCAACGTCCAACAAGTCGGCCTCGACGACCGATTCTGGTGCCCAACTGTAGGAATCAGTTATCAAGGGACTGCTCGCTCAACCGACGACCGCGGGCTTTGCTGGCGCGCTAGGTTGCCAATTCGGTCCTTGTCCGTTCGGAGATCCCCTTTTTCGGACGTGGGTAGGAGCCCTTGGCTACAGCACTGACTTCGGGTGTCGCCCCGCAGGGCCTTTTAGAGGAGAGGTCCGATCGGGTGTCCATGTCCACCGGAATCGCCCGTAGGGGTTGATGTTCGACCAGAACAAGACGCGGGCCCCAAGGGATCGGTGACGGCCCCTCCGCTCATACGGCGATGCCGCCGGTGGTAGCTGGTGACCCGGCGGCGTCGTCTCACACCATGCAGGCCTCGCCGATCACCGTGCCATCAGTCGACCCTGAACTGCAGGCGCATCACCCCGGTGTCGCTGGGGTTCAGCTTCTCCGTCAGCCGCGTCATGCTGCGGCTGGGCGCTATGTAGTGCACACCTTTGGGCATCTTGGCTCCGTGTTTGCTGAACCAATTGGCGTCCCAGCTCAGGGTGCTGCCGCCCCAGTTGCCGCCGTAGAACCCGCCGGGCACCAGCTCGCCGCGTACCCAGGCTCCCGGGTGCACCGCATCCCAGTCCGCGTAGTACCGGCCGTACCAGTGTCCGGGCTTGGCGTGTCCGGTCCAGTCGGTGTTGATCTCCAACTCCGGGCGGCGTTCTCTCACGTAGCGGTCCTTTCTGGTTGGCCTCTCGCAGCAGGTTCAGCAGCAGCGCGGGTTCGTTGCAGTTGGGGCAGGTCGGTAGGGTTGCGCCTTGCCTCATCCCCCACCACCGGGCCGCATCGGCAGCCAGCCGTCCAGTGTGTAGCGGTTCGGCGGGGTGTGGATCACGGTCAGCAGGCAGGCGGGGCGCACGCCGTCGTCGTCCAGTGCCCGCTTCTCTCGGCCTGCAGTTTAGTGTCATAGCGCGGCGTTCGGTAGCTGAGAGCAGGGGGCCAGGTGTGTGATTCAACACACTGCTCAGCAAACGATCGCGTAGGTACCGTACGCAGCGCCTGTCCCCGGCGGTGCCGGGCGGCATCAGTGCATGGATTCGGCCTGGCGACCGCCCGGGCACTGTTTGAGGACGGCGCGAGAGTCGTGGTGACCAGCCGCTCGAGCGAGCGCGCCGAGGAAGTGGCAGCCGCGTACGCGATCGGTATCGGTTGCGATCTCCTGGCCGCCGATGGTGCAACGCCACTGTTCGCCGAATCGACTAAACGTGTCGGCAAGATTGACATCCTCGTGCTCAATGGACCCGGCCCGGCGCCCGGAACTGCCGCCGCGACCCTTCTTGACGTCGCAGTAATAGGAGCATCTGCTATCAAGATGGAGCACCGATGGCGGGCACGTTCGTGATTGATGACCGACGTTGCCCGCCGATGGTGGACCGCGGTTCGAGTCCGCCCGATGGGACCTTCAAGGATCTTTGGCAGTTATGCTGAACGAGCACACAAACGCCACCCGACTCCCGTCGCCGCCGATGCGGCGTGGCAATCGATCAGTCGGAGGTACCGGTCGTTTCTTCAAAGCGTGCCCGAGTTGCTTCGAGATTTGTAAACGGAACTCTGCGAAACCATCGAGATAGCGCCGAATGCTGTGTAACGGCTCGGATAGCAGACCCCTTCTGACCTGCACATTTGAGACGCGCAGGCTGCGGTGAAACGCCCAGTCACTGGCTCATAACCCAGAGGTCGCAGGTTCGAATCCTGTCCCCGCTACTAGAGAAAGTGGCCCTGACCAGGCCAGACGACCGCCAGCTGATGCTGGCGGTCGTTTCATTTTGGGAACATTGGCAACGAAACGGCGGATGTGGGTGCTCACCGGCGGCGAGTATTCGGCCAGCTGTCAGCCTGTCGCGCTAGGTCCCGTTAGCTTGTGAAGTCAACCCGCGCGTCAGCCTCTTGGTCGATGCCGAACACCTGCACTGCGGCCGACTTTCCCTTCAGCACATGGAATCCACGGTCGATGAGTCCGGGCGGTCGAGTGGCCAAGGCGCGGACGCAGCGGAGCTGCGCGAGGTGTGGCCCAAGAGTCTCCCAAGAATCCCTCAAGGCGTTCGGCGCAGCCTATGCGCGACCGACACCCAACGAAGGAAATGTGAACTATGGGCACATCGGGCGTCCTCAGCCAGCTGTTCGGCGGCGGCGCGAGCAGCGGCAGTGGCGAAAAAGGCTGGTACCACGACACCACCGCCAACAACCCCGACGGCAAGGGGAAAAGGATTTCATTAGCAAAACGTCTGGATTTGGTGAGGTTAGCTGCGTTATCGCTGACCCTAGTGTTGGCGATCCAGCCCGCTGTATCGTGCGGTGCGCGCAGCAGCAGCAGGGCGCGGCTTCGCAACAGCAGTCGTCAACGAAGCCTGTCACGTTGGAGGACTTGATGTCTGCACCTGTGCCGGGACTATGTAAGCACGACGCGGGTGACCTCGTGAGCGGCCAGTTGCCCCTACAAGATCCGCACTACGGCTTTGTGGCCATCGCACACAAGTCGGCAACCGATGACAGGCCGCAGGTCGCTTTTGGTGATCTAACCGGCGACGGTGTCGATGACGGAGCCATGGTGACCGCCTGTACCGCTGGGGGTGTCGGGTGGCCCGCTACTGTTCAGCTCTATTCGGCGGGCCCGACGCGCTTGGGCGGAATCGATTTGGGTGACGTCACGCACGGTGGTCGGGAAAGCGTGACCGACCTATCGATTTCGAATGGGGTGGTGCATGTTTCGTGGATCACGCAAGGCCCCGGCGAGCCGGCATGTTGCGGAACAGTCAAGATGGCTGGTGATCTTCGGGTAAACGGACCCAGCGTCAACATCGAGAACGTTCGCAAACTTAACTAGCCCATCTGTGGGTGCCGGAGCACAAGCCGGTGCGACGGGGTGCGAGATGATCGACCTGCTCGCTGCGGTGCGCCTGGTTCGGCCCTAACCCCAACAAGCAGTCAGTAATCCCAGACGGCCGGTACACAACGAAAGGCGTCGCCGGCGACTGCCACGTGGCAGACCGATGGGAACGGCAGGTGAGTGGCCACCAGCGCCTCGCCGGTCGCCGCCAGTTCCCGCAAGAGACGGACCCGGACGCGGGCTGCCTCCTCGGGGTCGTGTTCGAAGCCGTTGAACCAATCGGGGCGGTCGAACGCGACCTGGAACACGGCGTCGCCGGCGAACGTCAGCCGGTCGCCGCCGGACGCCAGGCGGACCACGCTGTGCCCGGGGGTGTGGCCGCCGGTACGTGAGACGAGCACCCCCGGCGCCACCTCGTACTCCGTCTCGAACCGCCGTAGCTGGCTGCGGTACTCGTCCAAGAACTGCGTGGCGGCCGACCGAAGCGCGTCCGGCACCCCCGCCGGCATGTGGGTGCGGGAGAAATCGGGCGACTCCCAGAACTCGGCTTCGGCGCTCGCCACGTGGACCCGCAGGTCCGGACTCAGGTGGCGCCTCAGCCCGTCGCCGAGCAGCCCGCCAACGTGGTCCATGTGCATGTGGGTAAGCACCGCGTCGGTCACGGATGCAGGGTCGATGCCGGCGGCTTTTAGTCGCAGGGCCAACTGTCCGGCCCGCGGGAAGTCCGGGAACTCCACCCCCAGCCCTGCGTCGATGAGTATGGTCTGATCGCCGCTACGCACCACGGCCACGTTCAGCGGCCACTCGAGCACCTCCGGCGGCAGGAAATTGTCGCCCAGCCAGCCCGCCAGGTCGGCCGAGTCGGCGTTGTAAGCGATCGTCTCGGCTGAAATCGGTAGCACCCCATCGCTGATCACCAGCACCTCAATGTCGCCGACCTGCAGCGCGTAGCGCGACGGAACCAACTCGTCGAGCCCCGATCCACCGAGGTGTGAAATGTTGTCCAAGCTCATGATTTCTCCTCCTTACCGCCTTACTGATCCTCCTGCCCGGTCGAACGCCAGCTGTCTCGAGAACTCATCCCGATCGGGAAGTCCTTGAGGTTGTCAGCGACGATGGCGCCCGCACCACCGACTAACGCTGTTGGCACCACACGTTCAACGTCCGGGTCTGGCAGGTTAAAGATGCCGTCGTGCGGTTCCCAATTCTCGACTGGAGCGTCGTCGAAAGCGGTTGTCATCTCGCTGATTGGGCGGCTGGCCCGCGGTGCCGCGGCATCGGGTCGTTCTCCTCGATTTATCAGCTTCTGTGTCTCGTGGTAGTCGCGGTCGGACAGGTCGGACAGGATTTCGGTGGACCGCAGTGGTCGATAGAGCCCGTCGATAGCGGTAGTCGCATCCCATCGCGGTGTGTCAGCCGTCGAGCACGGGAAGCGGACGCGAGTCTTTCCGCTGTCGCAAGCCGACGACGCGCCACCGACGACCGTTGTTGACGGGCTCGATGTCGTGATCGAGAGCGCAATCCCGTATGACGACCTGTTCTTCGAATACGTGAACCGGATTGTGCAGGCCGAGCCGTGGCTGACCACCAAGATGGCCTGACCGGTCGCTCCTGCACCCGACCGACCCCAAAGCGAGGTGTCATGAAGGCATTGCGATTGACGGATTGGAAGTCCGAACCCGAAATTGTCGATGTGCCCAAGCCCACTCCCGGCCCTGGACAAGTGGTCGTCAAGATCGGGGGCGCCGGGGCGTGTCACTCCGACCTGCACCTCATGCACGACTTCGAACCCGGCATGGTGCCGTGGCGGATGCCGTTCACCTTGGGTCACGAGAACGCCGGATGGGTCGACTCCGTCGGTGACGGCGTGAGCACCGTGGCCGAGGGTGACGCCGTCGCCGTCTACGGCCCCTGGGGCTGCGGCGCGTGCGAGCGGTGCCGGCTCGGCCTGGAGGGCTACTGCGAGAATCAGGCCGCGGCGCCGGTCGTCAGCGGCGGCGGGGGGCTGGGTTTGGACGGCGGGATGGCCGAGTACCTGCTGGTTCCCCACGAGCGTCTGCTGGTACCGATGAGGCCCCGCAGGCCTACCGTGACCTGAAGGAAGGGAAGGTCCAAGGTCGCGCGGTCGTGGTGGCATGACAGCCGAAGTACCCCTCGTTAGATCAGGCTTGCGGTCAGCGCACCGTCGACGACGTAACCGGCGCCAGTGCAGAACGACGCCCGGTCGCTGGCGAGAAACAACGCCACCGCCGCCACGTCCTCGACAGTGACGTAGCCACCCTGGCCCTGGGCGATGACGGTATCGAAATCGACGCCCAGCGCCTCGGTGTAGCTCTTCTTGTTGCCCGTGACGAGCGCGGTCTCGGCGAAGCCCGGCAGGATGGAATTCACCCGGATGCCGTGCGGGCGCAGTTCCAGCGCAGCGGTTTTGGTCAGGTTGACCACCCCGGCCTTGGCCGCCGCGTAGTGCCCGACCAGAGGAGTGCCGCAGAGGGCCGTGACCGATCCCATCGTGATGATCGAGCCTTGCGTACCCGCCGCGGTCATCGCGCGCGCCGCGTGCTTGACGGTCAGGAACACGCCGTCGAGGTTGATCGACATCATCTTCCGCCACATGTCGAACGACATCTCGGTCAGGGGAGCGACAGTGGCGATGCCGGCGTTGGCGACGGCGATGTCGACCCGGCCGTGCAGGTTGAGTATGTGGTCGATCAGGTCGGCAACGCTGTCCTCATCGCGGACGTCGCACGGGTGCGCCGAGGCCCCGGGCAGGTCCTGTGCGGTTTCGGCGGCGATGTCCCGGTCGATGTCGGAGATCACGACCTTGGCTCCGTGCGCCGCATAGGTGCGGGCGATCTCCAGGCCGATACCGCGGGCCGCACCGGTCACGACCGCCACCTTGCCGGCCAGCGACTGCGCCTCAGGTGCGGCGTTGTCGAGAGTTTGGGCTGCGTGTGTCATGAGATTTGTTGCTCCTTAACGAGATTCAGAAGAGGTTGGCGGTCAAACCACCATCGACCAGGTAGTGGCTGCCGGTAATGAAGCGGGCGTCCTCGGACGCCAGGAATGCGACCACCTCGGCGACGTCGTCGGGAGTGCCGAATCGACCCTGCTTCAGGGTGATCAAGTCGTCGAAGGGAATCGGTGAGATCGCTTCGATGGGCGCGGCCAGTCGGTCGGCCATTTCCGTCTGCACGATCCCCGGGCATACGGCGTTGACCCGGATGCCCGCGGCGCGCAGTTCGATGGCGACCGATTCGGTGAAGCGCACCACCGCGCCTTTGGATGAACAGTAGGCACTGAGTAGCGGCCCACCAGCGGTGCCGGCCACGGAGGCCATGTTGACGATCGCGGCGCCTCCGGCAGAGGCGAGCGCGGGGACCGCGGCCTTGGTGAACCGGAACGTGCCGACCACATTGATGTCGAGGATGCGGGTGAACTCCTCGTCGGTGATCTCGACCAACGGCTTGGCGATCTCGATGCCGGCGTTGTTCACCAGCAGGTCGAGACCACCGAAGGCGTCGACGGCGGCCGCGACGGCCGCGGTCACGTCGGCGGTCGACCGGACATCGCAGGCGATGCCTATGCATCCGTTGCCCAGTTCGGCCGCAGCGGCTTTGGCGCCGTCGCCGTTGATGTCGGCGATCGCCACCCTGGCCCCGCCGGCGACCAGCCGTTTTGCGATCGCCAGGCCGATTCCGCGGGCAGCGCCCGAGACGATCGCCCGGCGCCCTAACAGATCATTCATCTTGTTTTCTCCGATTATCTTGTCGCAGTCAGTGATTGAGGTCGTCAAGCGCGGTCCGGGCCGCGTAGTACCCGCACATGCCGTGCGCGCCGGGACCCGGTGGCGTGGCCGCCGAACAGATATAGAAGCCGGCCACGCCGGTGGAGTAGGGCGACAGCGTCACGCGCGGTCCGAAGGTCAGCTGCCGGATGTCTTTGGCTCCGGTCATGATGTCGCCGCCGGCGTAGTTCGCGTTGTATGCGGCCATCGCTGTCGTGGAGCGCACGGTATGGCCGACGATCCGGTCCCGGAAGCCGGGTGCGAAGCGCTCGATCTGGGTGATGATCGCCTCGGTGGCGTCGCCGGTGTAGCCGTTGGGCACGTGGGCGTAACTCCATACCGGGTGCACGTTTCCGACGGACCGTTGCGGATCCGCAAGATACTGCTGCCCGACGAGGACGAACGGCCGTTCGGGCATTCGCCCCGCGGCGATGTCGCGCTCGGTCGCGGCGATCTCGGAGAACGGCCCGGCCAGGTGCACGGTCCCGGCTTTGTGCGCGTCTCGGTTGGTCCACGGCACGCCGCCCTCGACGGCGAAGTCGACCTTGAACGCGCCCGGCCCACGCCGGAAGCGGCGGTACGCGCGAGACACTCGGCGCGGCAAGCGGTCTCCAAGGATTTCGGCGACCGCCTCGGGCGCGAGATCGAACAGGGTGACGTCGGAGGGCGGGAGTTGACCTGCGGTGTCGACGCGGATCCCGGTCTCGATCTTGCCGCCCAGGTCGAGGAGCATGGCCGCCATCGCGTCGGTGATGCTGCGCGACCCGCCGGCGGCGACCGGCCAGCCGTGCCGGTGTCCCGCGGTCAAGATGCCCAGCCCGATGGCAGCGGTCATCGGCAGGTGCAGCGGCCGAAAGGCATGCGCCGCAACTCCTCCAAACAACGCGCGGGCCTGCTCGGTGCGGAAGACCCGCGCCAGAGCTGCCGCCGGCAGCACGGTCGGCGCCCCGAATCGGGCCAGGGTGAGCGGATGGGAGGGCACCCGCAGCAACGGTCCCATGATGTCCTCGGCCAGTGCGTCGAAATGCGCTGCGGGACGGGCGAACAGCGCCCTCCACCGCGAACCGTCGCTGCCCAGGGCGGCAGCGGTCTCCTCGACGGAGCGATACAGCACTCCGGCGTCGCCGTTGTCGAGCGGGTGGACACAGTCGATGTCGGTCAACCGCCACTCGAGACCGTAACGTTCCAAACGGAATTCGCTCAGTATGGGTGAGCCGACCGCCATCGGGTGGATGGCCGAGCAGTGGTCGTGCAGCAGGCCGGGGACAATGGCCTCGCTGGTGCGGGTGCCGCCACCGATCTCGTCGGCGGCCTCCAGCACCGTTACCGAGAGCCCCGCCCTGGCGAGGGTGAGCGCGGCCGCGAGCCCGTTGGGCCCGCTGCCGACGACCGTCGCGGTGCTCATGCCCGTGTCCCGTGCCTTTGATCGGTTCGCTGCCAGGTGATCTCGGTGGGGATCGGGCCGTCGGGCAGCCAGGGCTGTGCATCGACCGCGTCGGCGACCTTCCAGGTGCCCTTCTCGATAACCCCGAGCGCCCCATCGATCAGTTTGTAGTGCTGCACCGAGCTGCCCCACGCCTGCGACTCCACCCAGACGACGATCAGCTCGCCGGGTTCGAACTGGGCTTCGCTCTGCACGGCGGCGATCAGGTCCGCGTTGTGCAGATGTCCGTCACCGAAGTTGAAGCCGATCAGCGTGTTACAGATGAACTCGGCGTCCCGCACGGTGCGGGCGTCGATGTCCGGAAGCGCCTTCAGCAGCACCGAGAACAGCCCGCGGCCCTGGCTGTGCAGCGACCGCCACGCGAGCGGCTGGTTCATGGTGACCTCCGCCCATTGCGGTTCGTAACCGAACGCGACGAACTGGTCGACCGTGTTGGACGCCGAGCGGGTGACCTTGTTCAACTTCTGCTCGGCGCCCGGCGCGAACGCCCATGTCGCCGACGCCCAGTTGCCGGCGTACTGCCGCATCGAGGGCAGGAACGACACCTTGTCGGGCCGGAAGTTGCCCAGGATCGGGAAGAACACCAGGCCGGCGACGATCGCGGTGGTCAGCCACGGTGAGGACATGTCCGTGACGGCGTAGCCATCCCAAGATGGGAAGCCGATGAACAGGAACACCGTGGCGTAGGCGAACAGTACGTTCCATTCCAGCGGCACCGCGAGCGGGAACGTCGAGATGATGAACAGGTGGAATACGACCATCAGCACCGCGGCGGCGATGGTGAGCGTCTGGTTCTGTGAGAACAGCAGCACCAGCGGAGCGATGATCTCGACGGTGGTTCCGAGCACATGGGCCATCACGTCGGCGACCCGCGACGGCCGCAGGTCGTGCGGATAGTTGCGGTAGTGCGCGCGCTTGACCCACTTGAACGGAATCAACGGGCTGTTGCTCACCATCGGCGGAATCACGTTCGAGAAGTGTTTGCCGAACTTCGACACACCCGCGCCGACCCACACCACCACGATGAGCAGCTTCAACGCGACGATCATGTCGACGAACGGCAACACCGTGAAGAAGAACATCGCAGGCAGGTACTGCTCACCGCGAGCACCCAGAAAGATGGTCTTGTCCCGGAGCCCCATCAGCACGAGCAGGACCATGGGCGCGACGAGCAACGCGGGGTTCACTAGTCCGGAAGTGTTGTCCGGCAATACTTCCGACATCGAAGTGCTGGGCACGCCGGGGGCCAGCAACGGCACGGCGACCGAGATCAGCAACGCGCCATAGAGCGCGACGTCGAACCGGTTTCGCCGATCACCGGCGGTGAAGGGCACCCATTTGTATGGCCGCAGCCGGATGGTTCCGGGCCGCGCCCAGAACCGGATGCCACCGGTCATGGGTTTGACCTTCCCAGCCAGCGGACCCCACGAACCGGCGACGCCGATGGTCTCCAGCAGGACAGTCCACAGCACCGCTTTCTGGTAGACGATCGGTTGGTCCCACCACTGCGATACGTGCCAGAACGCCGGCAGACCGGACGTGACGGTGGCGACGACGGCGGCACCGAGCGTGTAGAAGAAGATCAGTTTGAGAATGTAGATGGTGTGCACCATGTAGGGCGAGCCGAAGCCGTGCTCCACCCAGTTGGTGCTGAGGATGCGCAGGCGCTCCCGTAACGGCTTTCGCAGGAACTCCTCCGGGTCGAGTGCGGGGAGATCGGGTTGGGTGAATCCCATGGCAATAACTCCTGTTTCGGATTTGGGTGTGGTGGTCAGGCCGACGGTGAGACAGCGGCGGCGTGTTTGCGCAGCGACGGTTTGTCGATCTTGCCGACGGCGTTCTTGGGCAGCTCGTCGAGAATCGTGATCTCAACGGGCCGTTTGTATTTCGACAACGATGCGGCCAGATGATCGCGAACGCGGTCCACGTCGAGGGTGAAGCCGGGTGACGCGGCGACGAACATCACGGGCTCTTCCCCGTAGAGCGGGTTGGCGCGACCGACAACCGCCGCCTCGGCGATTTCGGGCAGCCGGTAGGCGACCGTCTCGATCTCCTTGGGGTAGATGTTCTCGCCGCCGCGGATGATCATGTCCTTGGCGCGGTCGACGAGCACTAGGTAGCCGTCCTCGTCGAGACGGCCGATGTCGCCGGTGCGCAACCAGCCGTCGACCAGGGTCTTCCCGGTTTCCTCCGGACGGTTCAGGTAGCCGCGCATCACGTTCGGGCCGGCGATCAGCACCTCGCCAGCTTCGCCATCGGGCACCGGGTTGCCATCGGTGTCGGCGATGCGAATGCGTTGCCCCGGCAGCGGCAGCCCGACTGTTCCGGGTTTGCGCTTGCCGTGCAACGGGTTGCCGGTACTGGCGCACGAGCCCTCGGAGAGACCGTAACCCTCGACAATCGCTACGCCGTAACGGTTTTCGAACCTGTTCAGCAGTTCGACGCTGGCCGGCGCCGCACCGCATACGGCGAATCGCAGCGACGACGTGTCCGGGGTCAGGTCGGCGGGCAGGTCGGCGAGCATCGTGTAGATGGTCGGCACAGCGGAGAAGTAGGTTGCCCGGCTGCGTTCGACGCGGCCGAAGAAGCTCCTGGGGTCGAACCGGCCGGCGACTGTGGTGCACCCACCGACGAGCAGCGGCGACAGCGTGCCCACCACGATTCCGTTGACGTGGAACAGCGGCAGGATCAGCAGGCTGTGGTCCGCCTCGGTCAGACCGAACGCGTCGATCACCATCTGGCACATCGCGTTCAGGTTGGCGTGGTCGAGCATGACGCCCTTGGGACGCCCGGTGGTGCCACTGGTATAGATCAACAGCGCCAGCGCACTGTCACCGCAGCGATGTACGTAGTCACCCGACGCCGGGTCGGCGGTGAGGCCGCCCGTGGTGATCTCCACCGCGCGCACGCCGAGATTGCGGGGCGTGGTGACGATCAGCACCTTCGCGGCGGCGTCGGTGACCTGGTAGCCGGCCTCGTCCGCCGACAGCGACGGATTGAGCGGCGTGACGGCTGCCCCCAGGCGCCAGGCCGCGAACAGCGTCACCACCAGGTCGACGGTGTTGGGAAGCATGACGGCCACGACGTCGCCGGCCCCGACGCCGTGTCGACGCAGCGTCGATGCCGCCCTGCGCACCGCGTCGAGGAACTCGGTGTTGTCCAGGGTGAGGTCGTCATCGGCGATGCACGGCGCGGAGGGAGCCTCGACGGCTCGGCGGTCGGGCAGAGTGGGCAGGTTCACGTTCGGGTCCTGAGGGGTCGGGGATTTGATCGAATGTCACAACCGTAGGAAGCGGTGATGCTGCACACACCGTCGTCGCGCACCCAATTCCGA
The DNA here is from genome assembly GCA_963698965.1 of uncultured Actinomycetota bacterium. GTDB lineage: Bacteria > Actinomycetota > Actinomycetes > Mycobacteriales > Mycobacteriaceae > Mycobacterium. The sequence goes on along the minus strand of CAVOSY010000024.1, from coordinate 301,129 downwards.
TCACAGGATTGTGTCGGGAAACCAAAAGCGGCATTCCTGCGGCCAGACCCGTGGTTACGGTGCAGGACGTGGTGGATAAAGGAGACGACGAGGCGGCCGTCGCCGAAAGCGTGGCGCTGATCATCGATCGGATCGGTGAGCGGGCGCCGGATGTTATTGGGTCTATCCAGCGGTACCTCGCCGCCGAGGTCGTCGAGCTTCGGGGCGATCCCGCGCTTCTTGAATTACTCGGCGCCAGCGTCGCGGGAAATGTGGAAACAGTGTTTGATGCGCTGCGCTACCACATCAGCATCGAACGGGTCGAGCCACCGACTGCAGCGCTGGAGTACGCGCGCCGCGTCGCCCAACACGGCATTCCGGTCAATGCTCTGGTCCGCGCATACCGGTTAGGCCAGCAGCAGGTGCTCGCCCACGTGCTCGAGGAGATCCGCCGTGCCGGCCTCGAACCGGAGGCTGCGCTGAACACGTACGAGGCGATCAGCATCGTCGCGTTCCGCTACATCGACTGGATCTCGCAGCAGGTCACCGACGCTTACGAGACCGAACGTGAACGCTGGGTGGAGAACCGCAACAGCGTTCGCGCGCTGCGGGTGCGGGAGTTGCTCGATTCTGCCGCGGGCTCGGTCGACATCGACGCCGCTATTGCCGCCATCCGTTATCCGCTGCGTCGCACGCACCTCGCGATGATCCTGTGGACGAGCGCTGATGACGCACCCGGGCGCGAGCTGCTGAGACTGGAGCGCTTCGTGCGCGACCTGGCCGACTCGATGACGTTGCGGGACGGCGCGCTGTTTGTGGCCGCCGACCAGGTCAGCGGGTGGGGGTGGCTCCCGCTCGGGACCGCCGCGACAGCGGACCCGGTGGAACACATCCGACGATTTGCCGCCGACAGCGTGGATCCGCCTCATCTAGCGATGGGAACCGCCCAGTCAGGACTAGAGGGCTTCCGGCGCTCACATCGACAGGCGCAGAAGGCACGCCGGGTTGCGGTCGCCGGCGCGCAGAATCGCCGTGTCACTGCGGCGGGTGACCCGGGAGTGGCGGCCGCGGCCCTGCTCACCGAGGACCTGGTGGAGACGCGTGAGTGGGTGTGCGAGACGCTGGGCCCGCTGGCGAGCGACACCGCCAACGACGCCCGCCTTCGGGAGACGATGCGGGTGTTCTTTGGCGAGGGGTCGAGCTACAAGGGCGCGGCTGAACGCCTGAACCTGCACCACAATTCGGTCAAGTACCGCGTCGACCGTGCGGTCGAGCGGCGCGGTCGCCGGATCGGCGATGACAGGATCGACGTCGAAATCGCACTGCTGGTCTGCCATCATCTCGGCTCGGCCGTGTTGATGGCGGCACCCTGACCACCCCGACAGCGCAGTCAGCGCCGCATTCAGCCGCGCATCCAACGGCAGGCTGCCGCCCGGTTCGGATATTTCTCAGAACGGAACTTGCCCCGCACGGTTGAGCGCGCGGTCAGTCCGGCCGCTCGATCCGACCCCTCCCGTCTCGGCGATCGGTGAGCACGCCGGCATCACCGTCATGGTCGCGCGCGGCCCGGCGTGCCTCAACGCCGAGCCAGCAAAGACGAAGCGGCACAGCAACTGTCGATCGTGACCTAAGCCATTAACACGGTGGTTGACCGGCAGAGCGCGGCGATCGAGACCGCCAACGTTATCCGGGGTGGCCCCTACGCCAGCTGCGCGACCGGGTTTCCGGCGACGCGCCTGGCTGCGCGGCCTCGACCGTCGGTTACAAGGTCACCTTCCGGGCGCGTGGGTCCCGTGGGTTTGCGCATGCCGTCCACGTGACAGCGCTGTAACGCAGACGTTAAGACAAACAGAACGAAACACGTTGCAACCAAGTGTTATTCGGACCACAGGTAGCGGACTACTCATGATCCCAGATCGCTCTGATCGTAGTGTCCGAATTGACGCATGGGTCGATTTCTATAACGGGGGAGGCAGGCGCATGTCGATAACGCCAAACACATCACGCGATCAGGGTTCACCCGAGGAGCCTGCCGCAACAGCCGGTCCAGAGCCTAAGCCAGGCGAGGAGGTTCCAGTAATCACCCTCGCCGAGGTGATGCTGTCAACCGCTGCCGCGCAGCCGCTGGGTGAACGACGTAAGCGGTGGGTCGACTGGAAGGGCCGGATCGCCCAGCTGACAACACTGGCGAAGCGACCTCGCCCTCGGCCCGTTCCTCGGCGGCGTAGTCAATTCCTCGAGGATGCTTGCATGGCGCGAGAGATGCGCCGACTGTAAACCAGGAGAGAACGAGCCCGGGAGAGACCAGAGCCGACGGCGCAACGGTTGCCTGCCATTACTGACATTAACGCGACGACCGGCACTATCGGGTGAAGGACGCTCCGAGGCCGTTTTCATGGCATTTCTGAATGGATTTGTGAATGTCATGCCTGCTCAGCACCTTCGGGCTTACGCCTGTCTCGAGCGGCCCTGTCGCGTATGAGTGGCGGAGGTCGTAGAAGGTGATCCGCGAAGGGCCTGCAGCGTCAGCAAGTCGGTCGAAGCGGTTCCTAACAACCCTGGGGCACTTCAATAAATCCCGGTTTTCCCGCGTCGACCACCGAGTTGAAGCGGTAGCGAGTCTCGAGGCGCTCGTTGATCTCTACTATCGCGCTCTCCGGAAGCGCAGTGACATCAAAGTTCTCGCCTATGCGATCGGGGTTGACAGATGACGTCAGAACTGCGGTGCCGCGTTGAATACCCCACGCCAGAAGTACTTGCGCGGGTGTCTTTCCAAAGCGCTGAGCCATCCTGACGATCAACGGGTCGTCGAGCAGTCGCGGCTCCAGCGCATGCCCGAGCGGAGCGAATGCCAACAGGATGATGCCGGCAGTCTCGCAAAATTCGTGGAGTTCCCATTGCGGGTGATAGGGGTGCGACTCGACCTCCACGACGGCCGGCTTGATTCGGGCGGTATTGACGATCCTACGAGTGCCCTCGACGTCGATATCGGACAAGCCGATCGCGCGAGAAAGCCCTTCATCGACAAGGGTTTCCATCGCGGTCCACGTTTCCTCCAACGTGACTCCAGCGTCGTAGACGACGGCGCCGTTCGGGTCCCGCGGATCTTGGTCGTCGCCGGGCTCGAACGCGAAAGGGGTATGCACGAGATACAGATCGACGACGTCTAGCCCGAGGCGGTTCAGACTGGCCTGCAGCGCGGGTTTGACCCGCTCGGGTCGATGATTGTTGTTCCACAGCTTTGTGGTCACAAACAGGTCCTCACGCCGGACCGTTCCGTCGGCGAGCAACTCTTTGAGCGCTGCGCCAACCTCTTCTTCGTTGCGGTACCGCTCGGCACAGTCGAGGTGGCGGAACCCTACTTCGACCGCGGCCCTGGTGGCATTTCGCGTCTCTCTACTATCCGAAACCAGCGTCCCAAACCCAAGCGCCGGAATCTCACCGTCGCCATTGTTCAGGACAAGCCTCTTCTGCCTTGGATTTTCACTAGGTGTCATGTTTTCGGGCTCCTTGCTGATGTCTTTCGTCATTGGTATTGCCTCGGCGGCAATATGTTTCGATCTGTCACCGTGATCGAGCGGGATCATCGATGACTGTCCTTCAGATGGGTGACGGCCTCGGCAGTCGTCCAGACAGCGCTGGCGAGGAATCGGAAGTTCACCAGCGCAGCGAGGTAGCCATCGCCTTCGGGAAGCCGTGGGCCCGCCGTGGCGTCCTTGACGACAGCGACTTCGAAACCCTGCTCGACGAGTTCGCGCATGTGGCCTTCGACGCACAGGTTGGCGGCCATTCCCGCCAGGATGACCTGGTTCACGCCGCGCTTGCGCAACTGGAGCACGAGGTCGTTTGATTCCGGGCCAACGATCTTGTGCGGAGAGGCGATCACGGTTTGGCCGTCGTGGATGTGGTGCTGGTAGTCGGGCAGGAAGTCGGCGCCGGAGCCCGCGAACCCGTCCGTCGTGTAGGCCCCCTGGCGCCCGAACATGCCGACGGCGCTCATGAACTGCTCGAGCGGATCACCGAACCGCCACTGCTTATCGGTCGGGTAGAAGTAGTGCGGCGATACGGCGACAGTGATTCCCGCCAGCTTCGCGGCGTCCAACAGTTCGCCGATGTGAGCCACGGTGTCGTTCTCACGGATGCTGTCACCGAACACCGGCCACGAGACACCCTCAGGACTGAGGAAATCGATCTGCGGATCGGTGATGACCAGTGCGGCGTGCTCGAGATCCAGGACAAATCCGGAAGTCGGCAGCGCTGGGTTCTGTGGTTCGGAATAGATCGTCAGGTCGGTCATCAGCGGCATCCTCGCAGTTCAGAGGTGATTGGAGCGGAGTACTTCTGATAATAGACGACCAGTCGTCTATTATCAATAGGTCAATGCAACTAGCCTGGCCGCGAGCGAGCATCGGCGCCGCGTACCGAGAGACGATGCGCCGCCAAGGAGGTTTTCGACCATGCCAACACCAGTGAGCCCGAGCGGGCAAGCCGTTGTCGTCGGAGCGACCGGCGAGGTCGGCGCTGCCATCGTCGCGCGGCTACGCAAAGCCGGGGTGCCGGTGGTCACCGTGGCCCGCGACCGTGACCGCCTCGAGCAGTTGAGCGCAACCGACGACGGGATCACGCCATGCGCCGCGGACATCGGCGATGACTCGTCGGGCGAGGCGATCGCCGCTGCGGTGTCCGGGCCCGTCCGGATGGTGGTCCAGGCAGCGGCCGTACCGCCGGCAGGACCGCTGGCCACGATCGCCCCAGAGGTCCTTGGCCGGTCGGTGTCGTTGAAGCTCGGGGGGCTGCTGCGTCTCATCCGCGCTGTGGAGGACCGGTTTGTCCAGGGGTCCCGGATCGTCGCCATCGGCGGCGTTTTCGGTTCCCAACCCACGCCGCAAACCTGCGGGGCCGGTGTCACCAACGCTGCCCTGGCCAACCTGATTCGGCAGCTCGCCGACGCCTACGGGCCACGGGGGGTGACTGTGCACATGATCGCTCCGGGTGCCTTGGACACCGATCGGCTCCGTCGGTTCGCCGCCGCCCACGCCGAGGCGCGCGGCGTCAGCGTCGAGACCGTCCTCGATGAATACCGATCCCGCTCACCGCTGGGTCGGATGACCACGGTTGACCAGGTCAGCTGGGCGGTAACTCAACTGCTGGCGCCCGAGGCCGACGCGCTGCACGGCGCAACACTCGCCTTGGACGGCGGCACCCGCCGAGGTCTGTTCTAACCCGTTCCAACAGGGCCGGTCGGCCGTCGGGCCGTCCGAGGCCCTACGGCAGCGCCCGGAAACAGCCTTGGAAATGACCGTTCTCGATCCCGACGGTCTGCATGAAGGAGTGGGCGACGACCGGGCCGACCAGTCGAAACCCCGCTTCCCGCAACGCTTTGGCTAGCTGGCGCGACTCCGGGCTTTCCATCCGGCCGTCGGCCCAGCTCCGTAGTCGATGGTGCTTAGCCGGTTGATGTTGCCAAGCCAGTTGCGACAACGGGTGTTTCGACAGGAGGCGTGCGTTGTGCAGCGTCGCTTCGATCTTTCGTCGATTGCGAATGATGGTGGTATCGGCCATCAATCGTTCGACGTCGTCGGGCGTCATCACGGCCACCGCCGCCGGGTTGAATCCGTGAAATGCGGCGCGCAGATTGTCTCGCTTGTCGAACACAGCCGCCCACGACAGGCCATTCTCGAAATACGTCAGCACAAGCGCTTCGAACAGCATGGCTTCGTCGTGTGTCGGCTTTCCCCATTCGTGATCGTGATAGGCGGTCAAATCGCGGCCCGTCTTGGTAGCCCAGCGGCAGCGGGTGACGCCGTCGGCGCCGGATACGACGGTGGCCAGCTGTGGCGGCATATCGACGCCGGCCATCGCTTTCACGCGTCGGTCCTATCGTCGCCGACCTGGCGGAATCGAATCATGCGAACGCCGAGTCCGGGCTGCCTGGCTCGTTGGCCGGTGATGTTCATGGACCTGCCAGCACAGATCAGCGGAGAAGTGCGGGGACGGTGAGCGCTTCGAAGCGGTCATATGGAATACGGCTGCGGGTTACTTTTCCGCGAAGGGCCGCGCCCTCCCACGCCTCGATAAGCCGGGAGGCGAGTTCCGCCGCGTCGAGGTCCCCTGGGATGTCACCGGAGCCAACCTGGCCGGAACGCACACACTCGGTGAGAGCCTCGTCCCAGCGTTCGAGAATTCGGACCAGTTCGGTGCGTACCGGTTCACTCGAACCGCCAAGCTCTAGCGACAGATTGCCGACCAAGCAGCCGAGCAGGAAATCACCGGCCTCGTGTTCGTCAGCGAGCGCATGGAAGAAGCGGGTGATTCGCTCCTGCGCCAGCCCGTCAGCGTCAAGGATCGGTAGAAGGCGCGTCTCGATATCGGTCCAATAGTGTTCGAGGATCGCCGCGGCGAACCCCTCTTTGCTGGGGAAATACGCGTAGAACGACCCTTTCGGCACGCCAGCTGCATCGGTGATGTCCTTGACGCCGCTGGCGGCGAATCCACGCGCGTACACGAGGTCCAGCCCCGCGGCAAGCAGGCGGCGACGTACGTCGGGGTTCGATGGGCGTGGCATAGAATCAATATAGCCGACCGGTCGCTTATATCGACCTACCGGAGGGCCTTTCCGCTGCCGCCCCGCAAGTGTCCGAATCTGTGGCTCACATGTCGCTTTGGACGCTGTAGTGCGGACCCCTGCTCTCGCCAAACTGGGATCAGTCCAATTAGAGCCAGCCACTAGGCATCAGCGCCCTTGCACGCACATCCCAAACCGCGCACCACCAAGGAGAAGAAATGGCATTCGAAGAAAACACCAAGCCACTGACTACCGCGGCGGGAGCGCCCGTCACGGATAATCAGAACAGCATGAGCGCCGGTCCGCGCGGCCCGTTGCTCTTGCAGGATCTGTGGCTCATCGAGAAACTCGCTCACTTCGCCCGCGAGGTCATCCCCGAGCGGCGCATGCACGCCAAGGGTTCGGGTGCGTTCGGCACACTCCGCGTGACGCACGACATCAGCCGGTACACGAAGGCCGAAATCTTCAGTCGTGTCGGCAACACCTGCGAGATGTTCGCCCGGTTCTCTACCGTCGCCGGCGAGCGTGGCGGGGCTGACGCCGAGCGCGACATCCGCGGGTTCGCACTGCGCTTCTACACCACTGAAGGCAACTGGGACGTGGTGGGCAACAACACGCCGGTGTTCTTCCACCGCGACCCGCTGAAGTTCCCCGACCTCAACCGCGCGGTCAAGCGCGACCCGCGCACGAATCTCCGTAACCCGGAGAACAACTGGGGCTTTTGGACTAACCTGCCCGAATCGCTGCACCAGGTCACCATCACCATGAGCGACCGCGGCATCCCCAAGTCCTTCCGGCACATGCACGGCTACGGTTCACACGCCTACAGCATGATCAACGCCGCAGGCCAGCGGCACTGGGTCAAATTCCATTTCCGCACCCAGCAGGGCATCGAGAATCTGACCGACCAGGAAGCGACCGAGCTGATCGGCCACGACCGAGAGTCCCATGGCCGCGACCTGTTCGAGGCCATCGAACGCGGCGACTACCCGAAGTGGACGGTTAGCATCCAGGTGATGCCCGAGGAGGACGCGTCGACCTACCGCTTCCACCCGTTCGACCTGACCAAAGTGTGGAGCCAGAAGGACTACCCGCTGATCGAGGTCGGCGAGTTCGAGCTGAATCGCAACCCGGACAACTACTTCGCCGACGTCGAGCAGGCCGCGTTCACTCCGGCGAACCTGGTCCCAGGGATCTCCTTCAGCCCGGACAAGATGCTGCAGGGCCGGCTGTTCTCCTACGGCGACGCAGCCCGGTACCGGGTGGGTGTCAACCACCACCAGATCCCGGTCAACTACCCACGTGCCGCCAAGCTGGTCAACACCTACCACCGCGACGGGGCCATGCGCGTCGACGGCAACCAGGGTGGCGTCGCAGGGATCGAGCCGAACAACTTCGGCCGGTGGGCCGAGCAGCCCGGCTACGCCGATCCCGCCCAGTCGATCGGGGCCACCGCGGATCACTTCGACTTCCGCGAGGACGACGACAACTACTTCGAACAGCCCGGCGATCTGTTCCGGCTCATGACGGGCGATGAGCAGCAGCGGCTCTTCGACAACACCGCGCGTGCCATCAAGGGCGCCCGGCCCGAAACCGTCGAGACGCACATCGCGAACTGCACCCAGGCCGACCCCGCCTATGGCGAAGGCGTGCGCAAGGCGTGCGAGGCCCTCGGCGCACTGTGACGGACAACCGACACCACCGGCATGGAGTTCCAGTGACAGACAACATCGTTGAGGCGCGCAGATACGAGCCCGAAGTCCTGGACCTTGCGTTGCGATTATTCGATATGGCTCGCGACGGGGACGCCGCAACCTTGGCTGCGTACCTCGACGCGGGCGTACCGGTGAACCTCACCAACACCAACGGGGACACCCTCGTGATGTTGGCGGCCTACTACGGACATGAGGGGGCGGTCGTCGCGCTGATCGAGCGTGGCGCCGACGTCGATCGGCACAACAATCGAGGGCAGACTCCGTTGGCGGGCGCCGTCTTCAAGAACGAGACGACGATCATGGAACTGCTGCTGCGAGCGGGTGCCGATCCGCTCGCTGGATCGCCGTCGGCACTGGAGACTTCACGGTTCTTCGGAAAAGCCCAAATCGCGCGGCAACTGGAACGACACATCGAGCGTCGGCGTCCGGCTAAACAAGCCGACGCCAGTCGAACGCTGTGACCGGTGGTGAGTCCGCCGGGCGCAGCCCGTACTAGTGGCGGGTGTTACGAACGCGGCGGGTCCGCCGGCGAGGATTGTTTTCGACTCGGCGTCGGGGAGCGCGTGATCCATCAAGCGCTTGGATGATGTGTGTGGGGAAAGCGTGCATGCGTCCACGATCGCGGACTGCTGTTGAAGTTCTGTTGAAACGCTGTGACCCTACTGCGGACCGGCGGGTTGAACGGCGGGACTTTCGGCTTGGCTGACCATGTTGTCGAGGAAGGCGGCCGGAATCGGGCTCCACGACTGGTGCCACCGACCGCAGCAGAGGTCATCGCGCAGCTCGGCCAGCAGTGACACCACCCGCGACCCGCCGTCCAGCAGGTAGCGGCCCATGCCGTGCGCTGCGCACTGCGCGGCGATGCCCGCCAGTGTCTCCTTGGCTTCGTCGGTTCGGCCTGCCGCACTCAGACACTCGACGAGCAGTCGGTTGGCCTGCAGCAGCGCCCGCGGCCGGCCCTGATGTTCCAGCCGCTGCACCCAGGCCTGGGCGCGTTCGCATGCCGCGCCGGCGTCATCGGCGACGAGCGCGCGAATTTCGGTCTCGTCACGGAGCTGGGCCGTGATCTCACCGAGCCCGCCGTCTGGGAGAGCGTGGTCGCGGGATCCCCATGGCGAAATCGGCAGCCCCAGTCGCGTCCGCTCGTTGTCCACGTGGGCGCGTAGCCGGGGAAGGCCGCGGGCGACGGCGACGTCCGCGCCGTCGTTGAGGAGACCAGCCGAGGCAATGCGATCGCCACGCAACGCCTGGATGCGCGCACCGATGACGTAGCGGGCGATCATGTTGTCCACCACGCCTCCCTCCGTTCCCAACTGATAGTTCTCGCCGAGCAGCCGCTCCGCCTCGTCCATCTCGCCCCGCTCGTACAGCAGCTCTCCAAGGAGGGCGTAGGCAAGCCGCGCGGCATGTGAAGCGGTGGCTTCGGACTGTTCCGCCTCCTGCAGCGCCTTCCGGAAACAGCGTTCTGCGGCAGCGACTTCAAGCTCTTCGTTTGCGGCCATGCCGGCGAGGCAATAGCGATAGATCAGGGTGAATGGACCGTTGGCGCGTCGATGGTAGGGATCCGCCCAGTCCTGCCACCGGTGTGCAGCGTCGAAATCAAACCGGTACAGCTCCAGGAACGAGGCGACAAGTGCGGCCGATGCGACCACATCGGCGGCCAATGTCTCCGGCCTCGAAAGGCATTCGGAAATCAGCTCGTCGACGCGCTCGGTGTGGTCGGCGCCGCACGCCATGACCGCGCGGATGACGTCCGCCTCCACCCGCATGTCGTGAACTTCGGGCGCGGAGAGCGCGTGCTTTTCGGCGGCGGATTCGAATGCATCCAGCGCGGCGAACGCGGCTGCCGGGCGCTGCAGCAGCATGCTCGCCCATGCGGCCATGAGCTGCAACCGGGGACTGCGGGCGGCGACGTCTGATGGCAGCTTGGAAACCAGTGCCAGCAACGTCGACGTCTTGCCGCGCTGGGTCAGATCGATGCCGTGCAGTTCCATCAGCTCGACCGCTCGCTCGTCTTCGCCTGCCGCGATCGCGTGGTCGACGGCCTCCCGCATCAGGTCGTGCGCGGCGAACCACCGAGAGGCGGTCGCGTGCAACCGCACGATGCGTTCCGGTTGGTCTCGCTCGAGCCGCCGCAACAGGAACTCGGCGAAAAGGTGGTGGTAGCAGAACCATTCACGTTCGTCATCGAGTCGACGCAGAAAGAGGTCGTGGCTCTCCGCCTGCTCCAGCAGCGCCTGCCCGTGACCGACGTCAGCCAACGCGGACGCAAGATCACCGCTGACCCGCTCGGTGATGGACGTCGCCATCAGAAAATCCAGCATCTCCGGTTCGAGCGAATCAAGGACGTTTTCGGCCAGATACTCGTCGATTGCGTGATGGCGCCCCGACATTCGATCGATCATGCCTGCGGGGTCAACGCAGTCACGCAGGGACAGCGATGCGAGCTGCAGTGCCGCGACCCAGCCGTCGGTGGTCTGCTCGAGGTGGGCCACATCCCTGTCGTCCAGTGCCAGCCCGCCCACGTCCAACAGAAATGAGCGTGATTCGGGCAGGTCGAAACGCAAAGCAGCGCCGTCGATTTCGATCAATTCGTCCAGAACGCGCATCCGGCTCATCGGTAGTCCGGCGCGCGTCCGACTGGTTACCACAACCTGGAGGAGGTGACCGCCGCGGTCGAGCAGGTACGTCAGCGCCTCGATCGTCGCGGCACCGGTAACCCGGTGCCAGTCGTCGATGATGATGGCGATCCGGTCGCCGTTTTCGTGGATATCGTTGATGAGCGACGCCAGCACGTAGCGCCCGGCCTCGTTGCCGCGCGCTTCCAGCGCCCGCTGCAGGCCTTCGGCCAAGGTAGGTCGCACCTTGCGAACGGCTTCGACGAGGTGTGCAAGGAACCAGACCACGTTGTTGTCGTCGCTGTCGATCGTCAGCCACGCGACCGTGACGCCCTCGTCGGCAAGGACTTCGCGCCACTGCGCGGCGAGCGTGGTCTTCCCGAACCCCGCAGGTCCGTGGATCACGATCAGCCGCCGGTGACCACCGGCGCGCAACCGGTCGGTGAGGCGATCGCGTGTGACCAGCGAGCGCGTCGGGGTTGGCGGGTGGTACTTGGTCAACGCACCGGGCGGCACGCCGAGCAGTGCCGGCTCGCCGCGTTCCTGTTCGGCGGGCAGCAGCGCCGGGTCGTGCCGAAGGATCGCGGTCTCCAGATCTCGAAGTGCCGGACCGGGGTCGACGCCGAGTTCCTCGGCGAGTCGTTGGCGCACAGACGAGGCGACCGCGAGCGCTTCAGCCTGCCGCCCCGACCGGTACAGCGCCAGCATCAACTGGCAATGCAGCCGTTCGTTGAACGGATGGGCGAGAACCAATCGCTCGAGTTCGGCAATCACGGCATGCTGCTTGCCCAAGGCGAGATCGGCGTCAATCCGGTGGTCCAGCGCAACCATTCGGAGTTCTTCCAGCCGCGCTGCCTCGGTACTCGCAAACTCGGGCGGGCCCAGGTCGTCGAGCACCGATCCCCGCCACAGGCTGAGCGCCTCACTGAGCACTCGGGCCGCGTGCTCAGCGTCACCGAGCCCCAACGCCTCTTGGCCACGTTCCAGCAGACGCTCGAACTGGGCGGCGTCGACCTGGTCGGGGTCGACGAACAGCCCGTAGCCGGCCTGCCGGGTAACCAGCGCATCCCGCGCCCCCATGCGGGCCAACCAGCGCCGGAGATGAGACACATGGGTACGCAACGTGACATCCGCGCCTGCGGGTGGCGCACCGCACCACAGTGCATCCGCGATCCGAGTCGCTGTAACGCACCGATTGAGGTTGATCAGCAAGAAGGCAAGCAGCTCGCGCTGCTTGTGCCCGCCAAGCTCTAGCCCCTGCCCCCCGTCGGCAGCGGCGCTAAGCGGACCGAGTATGCCAAACCACGGTTTCCCAGTCGGCGGCACACCGCCGAGTTCCACCAGGTCAGCGTATCCGCGCCGCGATCACGACGGCGGGTAAGCGCCCAAAGGTTTGACGTCGCTCTTCGATTCCTGTCCCAGTTACTGGAGCGAAACCGCTACTTGCTCGAGGACACGCCCGACATGTTGAGCACGAGCGACGCCTCCGTCGCGATGAAAGCCGACGGAGATTTCTGCGGGGCCGTTTCTGTCAGCTGCTTCGTCGCGATGGTCTCGGGCGTCGCACAGACGATCACTCCCGCGAATCGCGGTATCGCTCGGTTGTGCTCCAGGCCATTCCGGTCGAATGCTTCGGTGGCGTAATGCTTCGCAGGAACAAGGAGCGACCGTCGTTTAGACGCGTGCATGGTCGGCTCATTTCGGAACAGATTTGGGAACAAACTCTGCGGAACTGCCTCAAACGAGTGCAACGATGTGCGACCGGTGGAACACGCGAATGCTACTGAACTGCGCTTTTGGCACACCGCGTGAACCAGTGCGTAGCTCATTGCCCAGGATGCGAGGCGGCGGCACGCCGAGGCGGCAGGTGCCGATAGTGGCGCCGTCTCCGTGCACCGGGTGCGTTTGGGCCGCCGGCGCTGGGCTGCGCGCCTCGACGGGCTGGTCCGGCAACGACTGGAGTTGCAGCCCTTCGATAGCGCCGTACTTCGTACCGGACGACGATGTTCGCTTTCCGGCTATGTGGGCACCTCGAGATCCGCTATCTCGACGCACAACCCGACTGTTGGTGAGTCGTTCCCACCGCAGCGATCGCGGTTGTGTCAAAGGAAAGGGCGCCCGTCGGAGAATCTCGTCGCGCATTGCCAGAAACTCCGGTGTCTGCAGTTGCGCCGTACTCGGAGAACGTAACGCCAGAGATGTCATGGTTCACACGGTGTTTCAGCTGGGTGACCCGTATGTCGAGCTATCCACTTGTAGCGATGGTTCCGTGGATCCTATGACAGCGCTTACCTCTGTCGTTTCAGAAGCACTGTGCCGTTGGGTGACGCCGGAAATACGAGTGGTGGGGGAGGTGGGTGAGGTCGCGGGGGTGCCGCCGGGATCGTGCTCGTTGGCGCGGTGCTCACCGGCGGCGCTGAGGTGGAAGCTTCGGCGGACGTCGACTGGCCATCATCCCAGGGCCGCCAGATCAGGGCTCCGGTATCCAGCAGGACGATCGCGGCGGCAGCTGCGATGAGCATCAGCCACCGGCGTCGGGAAGCGCGGCCCGTCGTGGCGGCGTCCGGTTCACTGGCCGGCGGTGAGTACCGAGTGGCGGCTGCTGGCTTGCGAGGGACGGGTGCCGGCCTAGTGGGCGCCGCAGGCAGGGCCGACGGATTGGCGTTAGCTAGATCGGCTAGAGCGCGGGCGAAGTCCGAGCAGCGGGGGAAGCGGTCGTCCGGGGTTCTTGGCCAGCGCGGCTGCCAGTACGGGGTCGAGGGTGGCGAGCTCGGGGCGGATGTCGGCCAATGGCGGCGGCGTGGCGTTGAGGTGTCGGCTGATGACGACTGTCGGGTTTGAGTGCGGGAAGAGCTGCGAACCGGTCAGCAGGTGGTAGACGGTTGCGGCCAGCGCGTATTGGTCGGCGCGGCAATCGATATCCTGGCCCATCAGCTGCTCGGGCGCGCAGTAGGCAACCGTACCCACCGACATGTTTGTTGCGGTGAGCCCGCTGACGTCGTCGATATTGCGCGCAATCCCGAAGTCGGCGAGCAGAATCCGCTGCTCGCCGTCGTCGTCGACGTGGGTGTTCATGATGTTGCCCGGCTTGACGTCGCGGTGCAGCAGTCCCTGCTTGTGCGCGTAGTCCAGTGCGCCGGCTACAGCCGCGGCGATGCGCACGACTTGATCGAGAGGCATGCCGGCGGGGTATCGCTCGGCGAGCAAGCGCGCGGCGTCGAGGCCGTCGACGAAGTCCATCGCGATCCACAGTTGGCCGTTGGCTTCGCCGCGGTCGTGGACACCGACGATGTGTGGGTGCCACAGCGTGGATGCGAGGTCCGCCTCGCGGTTGAAGCGTTCGCGAAACTCCGGGTCACCACAGACATCGCGGGGAAGAACTTTCAGGGCATCGCGACGCGGCAGCCTCGGGTGCTGGGCCAGGTACACCTCGCCCATCCCCCCGGAGCCAAGCAGTCCCAGGATCGTGTAACCGGCGCATTGGGTACCGCTGGCTAACGGCACCGGCGAACGGCGCTCAGCATGACCGGGAACGGAGATTCCAGATGAAGAGAACCGTTGTGCCGCAACTGTTTCCGTATGGCTTATGTGGTCTCTGGCCGCCCACCACGCGGGGGACGCGCGGCGGGCAGTCGCGAACAGGGCAGATCGCCCGTTGCCGGCGGGCCCTGCGGGGGCCAGATACTCGACCGATGGGCTGTGGGCGCCCAGCTCGGCCGACCACGCGGGTACCGTCGCGACGATCCGGTCTCCGCGTTATTGTACCGCGCGTCCGCGACGCGGCCGATCGGTCAGCTGGTAGATGGTCATTTGCATTTTCTCTCTGGGGTGATTGCTTTTTCACCGGTGCCGTGGACCGGTGCGGGGCGGCTTGCGTCGCGTTATCAGTGGTGGGCTGATCGATCGCGGTTGAAATGCGTCGGCTGTTGAGCGTCGGTCAATTCGTCGTCGATGGGAGGGAACTGCGTAACTCACGTTTGAGGATCTTGCCGCTGGGGTTGCGGGGCAGGGCCTGGACGAATCTGACGACACGACGCTTCTTGTAGGAGGCCAGCTTGCCTGTGGTGAACTCGATGATCTCCCGCTGCGACGGCGTGTCGGCGCCGGGCTTCACCACGACGACGGCGGTGACCGCCTCACCCCACTTCACGTCGGGGTTCCACTGACGGCGACCTCGGCGATTGCCGGGTGATCGGCCAGCACAGCCTCGACCTCGACGGGGTACACGTTCTCACCGCCGGTGATCACCATGTCCTTGAGCCGATCGGTGATGAAGAGGTAGCCGTCGGGGTCGAGGTATCCGGCGTCGCCGGTTCGCAGCCAGCCGTCCCTCGTGGACCGTGCAGCATTTCAGCCGGATCCTCGGCGACTACCACCAGAGCGTGCGCCGTGAGCCACTCATACCGGCCGGCGCACCCCTGGGATTCGTGCCCACGACGCAAGACCCGTGACAACCACGCCGAGCCCGGTGATTACGAGCAATGCCTGCAGCTATGAGACCCAACGTATTTGGGGGAAACCGCGATCGGTCAGCTCATAACCCAGAGGTCTCAGGTACGAATCCTGTCGGGCACCACTAGCGTGGCGCACCTAGGGGAGAACGTCGCCGCCACCGACTCCGCACTCAGCGACGACGAGGTCGGGACTCTATCGGCGAGCAGAACGCGTGATCTAGGCTGCGGTGGCGTGTCCTACACGGTGCGAGCCAGTAGGTCCGCGAGCAGTCCGGCGAACTTCGCCGGATCCTCGAGTGCACCGCCTTCGGCGAGTAGGGCTGTGCCGTAAAGCAACTCGGCGGTTTCGACCAGTCGGCGCATTTGGGCATCGTCACCACCCGCTTTCTGCGCCTGTTGCAGGCCGGTGATGAGCGGATGATTCGGGTTGAGTTCGAGAATCCGTTTCCCGACCGGAACCGCCTGTCCTGAAGCCCGGTACATGCGCGCGAGCGCCGGTGTTATGCCGAATGTGTCGGTTATCAGGCATGCCGGCGATTCCGTCAGGCGCGTGGACAACCGCACTTCCTTGACATGATCACTCAAGGTCTCCTTCAGCCAGGTCAGCAGGTCAGCAAAATCCCGCTCCTGGTCATGGCGCTCGGCCTCGTGCGCGGTCTTTTCATCCCCGGAGTCGAGGTCCACCTCGCCCTTGGCTACCGACTGCAGCGGCTTGCCGTCGAACTCGGTCACCGATCCCACCCAGACCTCGTCGACCGGGTCGGTGAGCAGCAGCACCTCGTAGCCCTTGGCCTTGAACGCCTCGAGGTGCGGTGAGTTCAGCAGTTGCTGACGCGATTCGCCGGTTGCGTAGAAGATCTGCTCCTGACCGTCCTTCATGCGCTCGATGTACCCGGCGAGGGTGGTGGGTTTCTCCTCGCTGTGCGTCGAAGCGAACGAGGAAATGCGTAGCAACGTGTCCTGGTTCTCGAAGTCCGACAGCAGGCCCTCTTTGAGGACCCTGCCGAGCTGGGTCCAGAACGTGCGGTAGTTCTCCTGCCGCCCGGACTGCATTTCCTTGATCGTCGAGAGCACCTTCTTGGTAAGACGACGACGGATCGCGTTGATTTGTCGATCCTGCTGCAGGATTTCCCGGGAAACGTTGAGCGACATATCTTGTGCGTCGACGACTCCCTTGACGAAGCGCAGGTAGTGCGGCATGAGCTGATCGCAGTCGCTCATGATGAAGACTCGCTTGACGTACAGCTGCACCCCGACCTTGGAGTCCTGGTTGAACAGGTCGAACGGGGCATGCGACGGGATGAAGAGCAGGGCCTGGTACTCGAAGGTGCCCTCGGCCTTCATCGGAATGACCTCGAGCGGGTCGTCCCACGCATGCGCGATGTGCTTGTAGAACTCCTTGTACTCCTCGTCGGAGACCTCGTCCTTGGGCCTGGCCCACAGCGCCTTCATCGAGTTGATGGTCTCGGTTTCTACGGTGACGACGTCTTCGCCACCTTCCTCGGAAGCCGGGGTCCGTCGCTCGACCTCCATCCGGATGGGCCAGGCAATGAAGTCGGAGTACTGCTTGACGAGCGCCTTGATCGTCGAGTCCGAGGTGTAGTCGTGCAGCTCGTCCTCGGGGTCTTCGGGTTTGAGGTGCAACTTGACCGACGTTCCCTGCAGCGCATCGTCGACGGATTCGATCGTGTAGGTGCCCTCGCCGCTCGACTCCCACCGGATGGCCGCACTCTCGCCCGCCTTGCGCGTGCGCAGCTCTACCGTGTCGGCCACCATGAAGGTCGAGTAGAAACCAATCCCAAACTGACCGATCAGTTCCTCCGAAGCGGCCGCATTCTTGGCCTCACGCAATTGCTGACGCAGCTCGGCCGTGCCTGACTTGGCGAGGGTGCCGATCAGGCCCACGACCTCGTCGCGCGTCATACCGATGCCGTTGTCGCGAACGGTCAGGGTGCGCGCACCTTTGTCCACCTCGATCTCGATGTGTAGATCGGAAGTGTCGACGTTCAGGTCCTTGTTCCGGAAGGCTTCAAGCCGCAATTTGTCCAATGCATCGGAGGCGTTCGAGATCAGCTCCCGCAGAAAGGAATCCTTGTTCGAGTAGACGGAGTGAACCATCAAATCCAGCAGTTGGCGCGCCTCTGCCTGAAACTCCAACTGCTCGACGCGTGCACTCATGTGATTCCGTTCGACAACACAACCTTCGATTACTGATACCCGGAAAGATAGTACCGAGCACGTCAGAGTTACCTTGGCGGAGATCTGCGAGCGGCACGACCCTGATGGAGGAGATGACGATGCCAGTGACGGTGATACTTGAACTCAGGCTCAAGCCCGAGTCCGTGCCTGCGGCGCGCGATGTCATGCGCCGAGCGCTTCAAGACACCCGGGCATTCGACGGAAATCTCGGAACCGACGTGCTCGTCGATGAGGACGACGAAGCGCACTGGCTTATCTACGAACGTTGGGAGACGGTCGAGCAGGACGAGGCTTACCGCAGCTTTCGTGCCGGCGAAGGTCGACTGACCGAGCTCCCACCACTTCTCGCGGTGCCCCCCGTCAAGACGAGGTACAGCACGACCGACGTCTGACGGAGGTCACCGAGGCGGCGTTGAGCCGCCGATGTCTAGGCGATGTCAGGTCTCCGTTGTTCAGGAGGTGCCGAAATCGTGAGCCTCGTCGTATCCGTAGCCCCCGTCCTGGACGAGGTTCACTGTCGGTGGGGCATGGACAGGATGCGGCGCGCGAGCCCCACTTAACGGCAAGGCCGACACGTCGTGGGCCTCGTCGTACTCGTAGTCGTGGTTTTCGGGGGTCGGGCTTTCGGCCTTGGCGTGAGCTGGCCAGGGTTCTTCCATGCCGAGCCTCCATTGATCTGCGCTCGAAAGGGCTACCGCGCGGTCGCGATAACTCGTTGTGGGTGTGATTGGAGACCGGGGCAGGCCAGCCGATCCGCTCATCGCCGGATCGCAGCCACGGGACGCATACCGTCGCCGATGGCAGGAGGCCTCCCGGCTGTACTAGTCATGGCCAGATGGCCACAGCACCGAATCAGCTCTGGACACGGCCGCCGGTGTCGGTCACAATGATCGCATACAGTATGCAATCTGAAGGAGTCCGACCTTGCCGAAGCAGCGACGCGACAATGTGCTGATCGTGCAGTGCCATGACCTCGGGCGATTTCTCGGCGCGTACGGCCATCCCGGTATGCGCACGCCCCGGCTTGATGCGATGGCCGCCGACGGGATTCTCCTTACTCGTGCCCACGCCACCGCGCCGCTGTGCTCGCCGGCGCTCGGGTCGATGTACACCGGTCGCTACCCGCACAGCCATGGCTTGCTTCGTCTGGTGCACCAGGGCTGGGAGTATCGGTCCGGGGTCCGCACGCTGCCGAAGATCATGGCCGACGCAGGTTGGTACTCGGCGCTTTTCGGCATGCAGCACGAAACAACGCTGCCGTCTCGTTTGGGGTTCCATGAGTACGACGTGTCGAATTCCTACTGCGAGTACGTCGCTGGGCAAGCCGCCGACTGGCTGCGGAGTCGCGCCGCCGACGTTGAACCGTTCTTGCTGACTACGGGTTTCTTCGAAGCGCACCGGCCGTACCCACGCGAGCGGTACACGCCCGCCGACGTCAACGACGTGAAGCTGCCCGACTGCTGGCCCGACACCGACGAGGTCCGCCGCGATTTCGCAGCGTTCTACGGTGCGATCGCCGCTGCCGACACCGCAGTGGGTCAGCTGCTTGATGTGCTCGCCGCTACCGGGCTGGACACCAACACCTGGGTGGTGTTCGTGACCGACCATGGGGCCGCGTTTCCCAGGGCCATGTCGACCCTTTACGACTCCGGCACGGGAATCGCACTCATCGTGCGACCTCCGCGGGCCTCCGGTGTGACGGCGCGGGTCTACGACGAGTTGTTCAGCGGAGTGGATCTGCTGCCCACACTGCTCGGCCTGCTTGGAATCGACGAACCGGCAGGCATCGATGGGATATCCCACGCACGGAACCTGCTCGCTTCGTCTCGCGAGACGACAGCTGTGCGAAACGAGATATTCAGCGCGAAGGCCTATCACGATTCGTGCGATCACGCCCGCGCGGTCCGCACCAAGGACTACAGCTACATCGAGACGTACCACCACCGGCCCTCGGCGACGACGACGCTCGATATCCAAACCGGTTCGTCTGTAAAGGTGATCGTCCCGGAAGTCGTTGCACCGCAACCCGAACGCGAACTGTACGACCTTCTCAGCGATCCGCACGAGACTCGGAATATCCTTGCCGCGCCGACGGATGAGGTTGCAGCGGTCGCGGACCGGCTGGCGGCCACGCTTCGCGGCTGGCGGCAGAACGCAGGAGACGTTGTCGCGTCGGAGCATGCCGATGCACAGCTCGCCGAGCAGTACGCGGGACTGTATTGGCAGATGCACAATTCTGTCGGCGGCGGCCAGGTCAAGACGCTGAGGAGCAGGCGCGCCGTGCAGCCGCACGGTTCGGCGCCGCGGCACTACTAGCTGGTCGCCAGCTGTACGACAGTCGGGCGCTCCTCCGACCTGCCGCGTTCGTCGGCCGGTTCGAACCGTACGAACACGCCCTTCGATGTGGGTGTGTTACTGATGTCGGCGACGCTGTCCAGCGGGACGAGCACATTGGTCTCGGGGTAGTAGGAGGCTGCTGAGCCCCGCGCGGCGGGATACGCGATCAGGCGGAAACCACTGGCGCGCCGCTCGATACCGTCCTCCCAGGTGCTCACCAGGTCGACCACCTGGCGGTCGGCCAGCCCCAGCTCGTCGAGGTCCGTGGGGTTCACCAAAACGATCCGTCGTCCGTTCTTGATGCCTCGATACCGATCGTTGGGCGCGTACGGCACGGTGTTCCACTGGTCGTGCGACCGCATGGTCTGCAACACGAGATGTCCTGCAGGCACGCGGATTCGGTCGAAGGTATTGCACGTGAACTGCGCCTTGCCCGACGCCGTGTTGAACCGGTAGTCGTTGACCGGATTGGGTAACCGGAAGCCGCCCGGTTGGCGCACCCGAACATTGAAGTCGTCGAAGTCGGGCACCACCCGGGATATCGCGTCGCGGATCACGTCGTAGTCGGACTCGAAGTCCTCCCACGGAATCGCATGCGTGCCGCGAAGAGTCCGGCGCGCGAGCCTGCAGACGATCGCCACTTCACTCAGCAGATGGTCCGAGGCCGGGGTGAGCCTGCCGCGCGACTGGTGCACGATGCTCATCGAATCTTCCACCGTGACGAACTGCGCGCCGGACGCCTGGATGTCGCGGTCAGTGCGGCCCAGTGTGGGCAGGATCAGTGCCGTCTCGCCGCACACCGCGTGCGAGAGGTTGAGCTTTGTCGAGATATGGGCCGTCAGTCGGCAGTTCCGCATCGCCTGCTCGGTCAACTCACTGTCCGGAGTGGCCCGCACGAAATTGCCTGCGAAGCCGACGAACACCTTCGCCCGGCAGTCCCGCATGGCCCGAATCGAGTCGACCGCGTCCAGGCCGTGCCTCGACGGGGGAGTGAAGCCGAACTCTCGTCCCAATGCGTCGAGGAACGACTGCGGCATCTTCTCCCAGATGCCCATCGTGCGGTCGCCCTGGACGTTGCTGTGCCCGCGCACCGGGCAGACACCCGTTCCCGGCCGGCCCAGGTTCCCGCGCAGCATCAGGAAGTTCACGATTTCGCGGACCGTCGCGACACCGTGCTTCTGCTGGGTGACGCCCATAGCCCAGCACACGACGATCTTCCTGCTCGACAGCACCCGTTGGACGACCTGCTCGATCTCCTTGCGTGAAAGTCCGGTCGCATCAAGGACATCCGCCCATGCGATCTGTCGCGTGTGGGCGGCGAACTCGGCGAAACCCGTGGAGTGGGTGTCGATGAACTCGAGGTCCAGCACGCTGCCGGGGGCGGCGTCCTCGGCTTTCAGCAGAAGGGCATTGATCGCCTGAAACAACGCCAGGTCGCCGCACGGCTTGATGTGCAGGAACTGGTCGGCGATCGCGGTTCCCCGGCCGAGAACTCCGCTTGCTTTCTGAGGGTTCTTGAACCGAATGAGCCCCGCTTCCGGCAACGGGTTGACAGCGATGACGTACCCACCGTTGTGCTTCGTCTCCTCCAGCGCCGAAAGCATCCGAGGCATATTGGTGCCGGGGTTGAGGCCCACTGCGAGCACGAGATCGGCCTCATGCAAATCGTCCAGGCTCACGCTGCCCTTGCCGACACCGAGCGTCTCGTTCAGCCCGGCGCCGCTGGATTCGTGGCACATGTTGCTGCAGTCCGGCAGGTTGTTCGTGCCGTACGCGCGCGCGAAAAGCTGCAGCAGGAACGCCGCCTCGTTGCTGAGCCTGCCAGAGGTGTAGAACAACGCTTCGTCGGGCGAATCGAGCCCACGCAACTCTGCTGCCAACAGGTCGAGTGCGCCGTCCCAGCTGATCGGCTCGTAGTGGTCCGAGCCCGGCCGCTTCACCATCGGTTCGGTCAGCCGGCCCTGCTCGTTGAGCCACATATCCTTCTTCGCCGCCAGCTCGGAGACGGAGTGCTCGCGGAAGAACTCTCGCGTGATCCGGCGCGTGGTCGCCTCGTCATTGATGTGTTTGGCGCCGTTCTCGCAGTACTCGTTCTTGTGGCGCTTTCCGGCCTCGGGTTCGGGCCACGCACAGCCCGGGCAGTCGATGCCCTTCGTCTGATTGATGCTCAGCAGATTGATCGCGGTCCGCACCAGCGAGGTCTGCTCGAGTGAGTACTCCAGCGCGTGCATCACAGCAGGCACCCCGGCGGCTGATTTCTTGGGCGGCTTGACCTTTGGGTTCTCGACGCCCATGTTTTCAGTTGCCTTTCGTGCTCACGCGGAACGGCCGAATGTCGGTGCTGCCTTTGATCATTGCGCCTACCCGGACGGCCGTCCAAGACGCTTCGGTTACCGACCGATAGTCGGCGATTATCACCTGTCGGAGGCTACAGAACCTTGAGTTCCTCGGCGACCTCGCTGACCGACTTCTTCGCGTCGCCGAAGAGCATGGTGGTGCCATCAGCATAGAACAGGGGGTTCTCGATGCCGGCGAAGCCGGAGTTCATCGAGCGCTTCAGCACGATCACCGACTTCGACTGGTCGACGTTGAGGATCGGCATCCCGTGAATCGGGCTCGACGGGTCGTTGCGCGCCGCCGGGTTGGTGACATCGTTGGCGCCGATGACGATCGTGACGTCGGTGCGTGAGAAGTCATCGTTGATGTCGTCCATCTCCTTCATGGCCTCGTACTCGACGTCTGCCTCGGCCAACAGCACGTTCATGTGCCCGGGCATCCGACCCGCGACCGGGTGGATCGCGTACTTCACTGGCACACCGCGCTGTTCGAGCATGGCGGCCAGGTCCTTGACGGCGTGCTGGGCCTGGGCGACGGCCAGGCCGTAGCCCGGCACGACGATGACCTGGTTGGCGTAGGCCATCTGGATCGCGGCGTCGGCGGCCGAGGTCGCCTTGACCACCTTGTCGCCACCGTCATCGCTCGACGCCGCCATGCCGCCGCCACCGAAGCCGCCGGCCACGATGGCGGGGATGGAGCGGTTCATCGCCTTGGCCATCAGGTTGGTCAGGATCGAACCGGATGCGCCGACGATCATGCCTGCCACGATCATCGCGGTGTTGTTCAGCGCCAAACCCGCAGCGGCCGCGGACAACCCGGTGAGGGCGTTGAGCAAGGAGATGACGACGGGCATATCGGCACCACCGATCGGCAGCACCACCATCAGTCCCAGCACACCCGCGGCAGCCAGCAGCCCGATCATCCACCACAGCGAGGCGCCGCCCGTTCCGGGATGCGCGGCCACCCCGATCGCCACCGCGGCGACAACCGCACCCGCAAACAGCAGCAGGTTTAAGGGTTGCTGCGCCTTCCCGACGCCGATGGGGCGGCCGGGCAGGATCTCCTGCAGCTTGCCGAACGCGATGATCGAGCCCCAGAACGAGATCGACCCGATGATCGCGGCGAACAGCGACGCCACCACGATATGCGCGGTCGGGGACTCGCCATGCTTGAAGTTGGAAAAACCGCTGGTGTCAAGGAATTCCGACAGCGCGATCAATGCGACGGTGCCACCACCGACGCCGTTGTAGAACGCCACCAGCTGCGGCATCGCCGTCATCTTGGTCAACCGCGCCGGCGGCACCCCCAGCGCCACACCGACGAGCAGACCCGCGATGATCAGTCCCCAGTTCTCGGTGTGCCGGATCGCGATCAGCGTCGCGATCACCGCCACCGCCATACCGGCGCCGGCGATCCAGTTGCCGCGCACCGCGGTCTTGGGCCCGGTCAAACCCATCAGGCCGTAGATGAACATCGCGAACGCGATGATGTACAGCACCGTAACGAGGTAGTTCATCGCGCTTGCCCGTTCGTCGTCGCTGCGGGGGCCTTCTTGCCCTTGAACATGCCCAGCATCCGGTCGGTCACCACGAAGCCGCCGACCACGTTGAGCGTGCCGAACACCACCGCGACGAACAGGATGATCTGCTCGGCCAGCGACGGATGCTCAACCCGGCCCAACACCACCAGCGCACCGACGAGCACGACGCCGTGAATGGCGTTGGTGCCCGACATCAACGGGGTGTGCAAGGTGTTGGGCACCTTGGAGATCACCGAGAACCCGACGAACCCGGACAGCACCAGGATCGCCAGATTGGCGAGTAGTTGGTCGTACACGTCAGTTTGTCCCCTCACGCGTGACGCATGAAGCAGCCACGATTTCGTCGTCGAAATCGGGTGCCACTTCACCGTCTTTGATCAGCAGGTCCAGAAGTGCTGCCACGTTCTTGGCGTAGAGCTCGCTCGCGTGTTCGGGCATGGTGGCCGGCAGGTTCAGTGGCGAGGCGATTGTCACGTCGTGCTTGACGACGGTCTGGCCCGGTTCGGTCAGCTCACAGTTGCCGCCGGTCTCACCCGCCAGATCGACCACGACGCTGCCGGGCTTCATGCCCTCCACCGCCGCAGCGGTCACCAACCGTGGTGCGGGACGGCCCGGCACCAACGCCGTCGTGATCACCACATCGAAGCCGGTGATCGCCCTTTCCAGCGCTTGCTGCTGCTGCGCCCGCTCATCATCCGTCAGCTCGCGGGCGTATCCGCCTTCACCGGCCGCGTCGATGCCGAGGTCGAGCCACTGGGCGCCGACCGAGCGCACCTGATCGGCCACCTCGGGACGCACGTCATAGCCGGTGGTCTTGCCGCCGAGGCGCTTGGCGGTGGCCAGCGCCTGCAGGCCGGCGACCCCGACTCCGAGCACCAGCACGGTGGCCGGTTTCACCGTGCCCGCCGCGGTGGTGAGCATCGGGAAGAACCGGGTGGCCTCCGATGCCGCCACCAACACCGCCTTGTACCCGGCGACATTGGCCTGCGACGACAACGCATCCATGGTCTGTGCGCGGGAGATCCGTGGAATCGCCTCCATGGCGAAGCCACTGACCCCCGCCAGCCGCAAGCCGTCGGCGACCTCGGGATGTGTGCGCGGCGCCAGGAAACCGACGACGGTGGATTCCGGCTTCAGCAGACCGATCTCGTCGGCGGTCGGCGCGTTCACCTTTACCACGAGGTCCGCAGGCCATGGGTCACCGATCGTCGCTCCGGCCTGTTCGTATTGTGCGTCGGGGATCAATGCCCCTGTGCCGGCACCGGTTTCGACGACGACGTCGAGGCCTGCGGCCTGGAGTCGTTCAACAACCTTGGGAACCAGCGCGACACGACGTTCGCCTGCAGCGGTCTCCCGCGGCACTCCGATCAGCGTCATATTCCTCTTCCTGGCTATGGCCGGGCAGAAAGTGTGTACGCCTCCGGCGGCAACGCCCAGGCGGTGACCATTGCCACAGTAGAGGAGATCGCATACTGTATGCAACCAGATTCGATGAAGGCGCGGCTGGCCCATAGGACCGGACCGCGGCTGTCCATACAGTATGCACAGCAAGGAGTCGCCGTGAGAATTGCAGTCGTCGGTGCCGGAGCGATCGGCGCCTACTGGGGTGCCGCACTAGCACCGGGGGGGTGCGGAAGTACATCTCATCGCGCGCAACGAACACCTGCGGGCGATGCGCGAGAACGGCGTTCAGGTCCTCAGCCCCCGAGGCGACTTCGTGGCCTATCCCCACGCCACGGACGATCCCGCGCAGATCGGGCCCGTCGACTACGTCTTCCTCGGACTCAAGGCGCACAGTTACCCGTCGTGCGGGCCGCTGGTTGAACCGCTGCTCGGTAAGCACACCGCGGTGCTGCCCGCGCAGAACGGGATACCGTGGTGGTATTTCCACCAATTGGCCGGTCCTTACGAGGGCCGCCGGATCGAGGCGGTGGATCCCGGGGGTGCCACGAGCGCCGTGCTGTCACCGGAACGTGCCATCGGCTGCGTGGTCTACCCGGCCACCACGATCGAGGCGCCAGGAGTGATCCGGCATTTGGAGGGCACCCGCTTCTCCATCGGCGAGCCGTCGGGGGAGGTCTCACAGCGCTGTAAAGAGTTGAGCGACGCGATGATTGCCGGCGGATTGAAGGCCCCGGTCGAGGCCAACCTTCGCGATGACATCTGGATCAAGCTGATGGGCAACGTCGCGTTCAACCCGCTCAGCGCGCTCACCCGGGCGACGATGGTCGAGATCTGTCAGAACCCGCACACACGCCGGATCGTGACTCAGCTGATGGAGGAGACGCTCGACATCGCAGCGAGAGTTGGTAGCAATCCGGACATTTCGATCGAGAAGCGACTGCGCGGAGCGGAGAACGTCGGTCACCACAAGACGTCCATGCTGCAGGACCTCGAAGCGGGCAAGCAGCTGGAACTCGATGCGATCGTGACCGCTGTCGTGGAGATGGCCGACCTCACCGGCGCCGCGGCGCCGACACTTCGCACCGTCCACGCCGCCACCGACCTCCTTGCGCGCACCAGCGTGCCAGGGGCGTGGCAGGCCGACGCTACCCCGCAGCGTGAACCGCAGCCCGCGCTGCGCTGAGAGAGGACGACCGTGAACCGACGCGCCAAAATCGTTTGCACACTTGGACCTGCCACCTCTACCGTGCCGCAGCTTGTGGAACTCATCGATGCCGGAATGGACGTGGCACGGCTCAACTTCAGCCACAGCACCCAGGCTGAACATTCCGCCGTCTATGCCGCCGTGCGCCAGATCGCCGCCGAGCGCGGCCGGGCGGTCGGCGTGCTGGCCGACCTGCAGGGCCCGAAGATCCGGCTGGGCCGCTTCGCCGATGGACCGGTGTTCTGGGCCAACGGTGAGCAGATCGTCATCACCACGGCGGGGTGTGCCGGCGATCATGACAGGGTCTCGACGACGTACGGCGGACTGGCGTCCGATGTACGACCAAATGATCGGCTGCTCGTCAACGATGGCAAGATCGAACTGCGAGTGCTCGACGTGGACACCGAGGACGTCCATTGTGAGGTCATCCACGGCGGGCCCGTCAGCGACAACAAGGGCATCTCGCTGCCGGGCGTCGCGGTCAGCGTTCCGCCGTTGTCCGAGAAGGACATCGAAGACTTGAAATTCGCCCTTGAACTCGGTGTTGACATGGTGGCCATGTCATTCGTTCGTGCGCCTGAGGAGGTCAAGCTCGCGCACGCGGTCATGGACGAGGTAGGCAAGCGAGTGCCCGTCATGGTGAAACTCGAGAAACCGGAAGCGGTTTCGGACTTGCCCGCGATCGTCGACGCGTTCGACGGCCTGATGGTCGCCCGCGGCGACCTCGGTGTGGAGATGCCGTTGGAACAGGTTCCGTTGGTTCAGAAGCGGGCCATCACCCTGTGCCGGCAAGCGGCCAAGCCGGTGATCGTGGCTACTCACATGCTCGACTCGATGGTCGCCGATCTGCGGCCAACCCGGGCCGAGGTTTCGGACGTGGCCAACGCGGTCTTCGACGGAGCGGATGCGGTGATGCTCTCTGCAGAGACCAGTGTCGGCGCCTATCCCGCCCACACGGTGGAGACGATGGGCCGCATTGTCGCGACGGCCGAAGACGCGCTACGTCAACGGAAAGCGCCGGAAGCTGCCCTCCGGGAAGATGAGGACGCGAGCATCAGCGATGCCGTTGCGGCGGCCGCTTGCGAACTCGGCAGGCGAATCGGAGCGGTGGCGCTGTGCTGTTTCACCCGTTCCGGGGACACGGCCATGCGGTTGGCTCGGCAACGTTCGCCGCTGCCGCTGATCGCCTTCGCGCACAACGAGTCCGTCAGGGCGCGGTTGGCGTTCTCCTGGGGGATCGAGTCGGCTGTGCTGGCGCCGTCAAGTACGCCGGAGACGATGCCCGCCGAGGTGAGCCGGGGTCTGTCGGCCTTGGGTATCTCCCAGCCGGGCAGCCTGGTCGTCGTGGTGTCAGGAAGCCGCAGCGGGGTGGCAGGCTACACCGACCGGATGCGTGTGCTGCGCATCGAGTGACAGCGCCTGCACACCTTGATGAGCCACCGTCGCGAACGTTCCGTACCGCTCGATATTTCGTCCAATTTTCGAGCGGTACGGAACGTTCGTCGCTGGCGGGCCGGTCAGGCCGGCCCAGCGCGGTTCTCGAGTTCGGTGATCTTGGCGCGCAGAGCCCGTTCGGCGTTGCGGCGTTCGCTGACCTCCCGCATGATCGCCGAGATCCCGACGATCTGGCCGGCGTCGTCACGCAGCAGCGCCACACTGAACTCGATCGACAACCGCTGCCCGTCGCGGTGCGTCGCAGGTACGCTCAACAGCTTGTCGCCGTAGCGGGTGTACCCGGTGGCCATCGTCTGGAAGTAGCCCTTCCAGTGCCGATCCCGGAGCTTCTCCGGGATGATGATGTCCAGGTTTTGGCCGATTGCCTCCTCGACTGGGTAGCCGAACATGCGGGCGGCCCCGTCATTCCACAGGCGGATGATCCCTGCGGGGTCGGTCACCACGATGGCCTCGGCGGATTCCCTCACGACCGCCGTGGCCAGCCATTCCTCCGTCACGCCCGCCACGCTCGAGCCGGTTTCGGTCATAGTGCTGCCGCCTTCGAACACGCCACACTCCGTTCCTCGTCCGATCGCTCGCTGGACATCTTCTCAGCGGACCTCTAGCATACGCAATATCGAATACTGAATACAATCTGGATTTTGCCGAGGAGGGACCTGTGCTGCTTCGCCAGCTGGAGTACTTCGTGGCGGTGGCCAGGGAACGACACTTCGCGCGTGCGGCCGAGAGCTGTTACGTGTCGCAGCCCGCTCTGTCGACGTCGATCGCCAAGCTGGAGCGCGAGCTGAGCGTCACCCTCATCAATCGCGGCCAGAACTTCGAGGGTCTGACACTCGAGGGCGAACGGCTCGTCGTCTGGGCCAAGCGTGTGCTCGCCGAGCACGACGCGCTCAAGGCCGAGGCGGCCGCGATGCGGTCCGGGATCTCCGCAACACTGCGGCTCGGGACGGGTCCCACGGTGTCCACCACTGCGGCGCTTCCCGTGGCGGCCTTCTGCGCGCTTCACCCGCTGGCCAGGGTCAAGGTCTGCTCACGGCTGTCTTCTACAGAGCTGCTCCGTCAACTGCGTGACTTCGAGTTGGACGCCGCCATTGCGCATTTCGGCCCAGACGACCAGTCAGGCCTGGAAGTCGTGCCACTCTACGAAGAACAGTATGTGCTCCTCGTATCGGGTGAACAGTTGGTGTCCGCCCAGCGGACGATAACTTGGTCCGAGGCTGCCCAGCTGCCGCTGGCGCTGCTGACTCCGGATATGCGCTTCCGCCAGTTCATCGACAAGGCATTCGCCGCCAGTGGCTCATCTGCGGCCCCGCAGGTGGAAACCGATTCCGTCGCATCGCTTTACGCACATGTGGCAACGGGCGCATGGGCGAGCGTGGTGCCTCACACGTGGTTGCGCGCGATGCCGGTGACGGGAGCGGCGCGGGCCATCCGCCTCGTCGAGCCGGACACCAGCGCGCAGATCTCGATGGCCATCCATGCGGGCACACCGGGTTCGGTCGCGGCTCGGGCGTTCCTGAACGTGGCCGTCGGAACGCCGCTGAACGACATCTTCGAACTCCACGGAAAGGACCTCGTCCACGTCGCGTGATGCGGGCCGTGGACGCAGGTCCGCCTTGGCGCGCCTTTGATAACCGCGGTCTATCAGGCGATTGGAGACAAGTCTTGGACGCACACACACATTGCACGGAAAGTTAACTCTTACAAGGGAATAAGCGCGAACAGCCAGGAAGGGCCCACATCATGACCATTGCTTCCCTGCCGGACACGGAGGTAGAGCACACCCCCGAGCCGCAAGAGCCGGGCGCGCTCACCGATGGGATCCATCTGGTTGTCGACGCGCTCAAGCTCAACGACGTCCACACCATCTACGGGGTCGTCGGAATCCCGATCACCGATCTGGCTCGTCTCGCACAGGCGTCGGGCATCCGCTACATCGGCTTCCGGCACGAGAGCGACGCCGGCCACGCTGCGGCGGCCGCCGGCTTCCTCACCAAGAAGCCAGGCATCTGCCTGACGGTGTCGGCCCCGGGCTTCCTGAACGGCCTTGTGGCGCTGGCCAATGCCACCACCAACTGCTTCCCGATGGTCCAGATCTCCGGATCGAGCGAGCGCCATCTCGTCGACCTCCAGCGCGGTGACTACGAGGAAATGGATCAGCTGGCGGCGGCCAGGATGTTCGCCAAGGCTGCCTACCGGGTCTCCCGGGCCGAGGACATCGGCAGGGGCATCGCCCGCGCGATCCGTACCGCGGTGTCCGGCCGTCCCGGAGGCGTCTACCTCGACATCCCCGCCGCGGTGCTCGGCGAGGTGATGGACGCGGAGAAGGCGGCGGCCACGCTGTGGCGGGTCGTCAACCCGGCACCGCGCCAGCTGCCGGAAACCGAGATGGTCGACTCCGCAATCGATCTGCTGGCCAACGCCAAGCGTCCGCTGATCGTACTCGGTAAGGGCGCGGCGTATGCGCAGGCCGACGAGCAGATCCGCGAGTTCGTCGAGACCACCGGCGTGCCGTACCTGCCGATGTCGATGGCCAAAGGGCTGCTGCCAGACGACCACCCGCAGTCGGCGGCCACCGCCCGCTCGCTGGCCCTGAAGCGGGCCGACGTGGTGATGCTCGTCGGCGCACGCCTGAACTGGCTGCTCGGACACGGCGATGCGCCGCAATGGAACCCGGACGCCAAGTTCATCCAGGTCGACATCGCCGCGAACGAGATGGACAGCAACCAGCCGATCGCGGCCCCGCTCGTCGGTGACATCGAATCGGTGATGGAGGCACTGCTGGAGCGGGCGAAGCCCGGCCAGATCACCGTGCAGACCGAGTGGCGCGAAGAGCTCGACGCCAAGTCGACGGCGAACGTCACCAAGATGGCGGGTCGTCTCGAGTCCGCACTGACCGCGCACCCGATGAAGTTCCTCGGCGCTCTGCAGGCCATCCGCGACGTCCTGCACGACAACCCGCAGGCCTACGTCGTCAACGAGGGTGCGAACGCGCTCGACTTGGCGCGCAACACGATTGGCATGTCGGTCCCCCGGCACCGGCTGGACAGCGGGACATGGGGCGTGATGGGCATCGGCATGGGCTACGCGATCGCGACCGCCGTCGAGACCGGCGACCCGGTTGTCGCGATCGAGGGCGACAGCGCATTCGGGTTCAGCGGCATGGAGCTGGAGGCGGTCTGCCGCTACAACCTGCCCATCGTCACCGTCATCCTCAACAACAGCGGTGTCTACCGCGGTGACGATGCCTCCACGACCTCCGACCCGGCACCGACAGCGCTACGAGCCCGGCACGAGTACATGATCAAGGCCTTCGGCGGCAAGGGATATCAGGCCACAACGCCCGCGGAGGTCGCCGCAGCGCTGCGGGAAGCTCTCGCCTCCGGCCGTCCGGCGCTCATCGACTGCGTCATCGACCCCTCGGACGGCACCGAGAGCGGCAACATCGCGCACCTCAACCCCAAAGGCATCACCGCAAAGCACTGAGCTCGCTCGCACCGACACGATCAACAACCGACGAAAGGAAACGTGTCATGACAGATTTGCCGCTCTCCGGGATCAAGGTGATCGACTTCACCGGGGTCCAGGCGGGCCCGGCGTGCACCCAGATGCTCGCCTGGTTCGGAGCCGACGTCCTCAAGGTCGAGCGCACCAGCGGGGGTGACGTAACCCGTAATCAGTTGCGGGACATCCCCGATCTGGACGCGCTGTACTTCACGATGCTCAACAGCAACAAGCGTTCGCTGGCGATCAACACGAAGGCACCCGAAGGCCTCGAGGTGATGGAGAAGCTGATCCGCGGGGCGGACGTGCTGGTCGAGAACTTCGCGCCCGGCGCCATGGATCGCATGGGCCTGTCGTGGGACAAGATCCAGGAATGGAACCCGCGGCTGATCTTCGGCTCCGTCAAGGGTTTCAACGACGATTCGTCCTGGAATGACCTCAAGGTGTACGAGAACGTCGCGCAGTGCGCAGGCGGCAATGCCTCGACCACCGGATTCTGGGACGGTCCGCCGACCGTCGCCGGTGCGGCACTCGGTGACAGCAACACGGGTATGCACCTGTTGATCGGCATCCTGACTGCGCTGATCCAGCGGGACAAGACGGGCAAGGGCCAGAAGGTATCGGCCGCGATGCAGGACGCGGTGCTGAACCTGTGCCGGGTCAAGCTGCGCGACCAGCAGCGCCTGGAGCGCGTCGGCTACCTGGAGGAGTACCCGCAGTGGCCGAACGGCGAGTTCGGTGAGGCCGTTCCGCGCGGTGGCAACGCCGGCGGCGGTGGACAGCCGGGCTGGGTGGTCAAGTGCAAGGGTTGGGAGTCCGACCCCAACGCGTACATCTACTTCACCATCCAGGAGCAGAACTGGAAGCGCACCGCCGAGGCCATCGGTCGGCCGGAGTGGGTCGATGACCCGGGCTACAGCACCGCGCGTGCCCGCCAGGACAAGATCTTCGACATCTTCGCCGAGATCGAGAAATGGCTGGCGGACAAAACGAAGTGGGAGGCGGTCGACATCCTGCGCGAGTGGGAGGTGCCGTGTGCGCCAGTCATGTCCATGAAGGACCTCGCCGAGGACAAGGACCTCCGCAAGAGCGGAAGCATCGTCGAGGTGGAGCAGAAGGGCCGCGGCACCTTCCTGACGGTCGGCAGCCCGATCAAGTTCTCGGAGTTCAAGCCCGACATCAAGGGCGCGCCGCTGCTGGGTGAGCACACCGACGAGGTTCTTGCCGAGCTGGGTTACGACGCCGACACCATCGCTGCGTGGCACGAGAAGAAGATCGTCGTCTAAGCCCGCCCCCGGGTGGAACCGCCCCAAACCCCCTTGGGGCGGTTCCCCCTTTCTCTTGGCGGTTCACCTGCCCGTAGGAAGGAGCGAGCGCTATGAGCGTGGCCCTCGTCCGAGATATCGCCGCGAGTCATCGAGGGCAGCGCGGCGCCCTGCTTCCCATCCTGCATGCGGTCCAGGAGGCCTTGGGATGTGTGCCGCCGGAAGCGATTCCGGTGCTGGCTGACGAGCTGAACCTGTCCCGTGCGGATGTGCATGGGGTGGTTTCGTTCTACCACGACTTCCGTTCCGCACCTGCCGGTCGCACCGTTGTCCGCATCTGCCGTGGCGAGGCATGCCAGGCACTCGGAGCGGAGCGGCTGGTGAGTCACCTGCAAGACGCCTGCGGCATGTCGCTGGGGGAGACCAGTCCCGACGGCTCGTTGACCGTCGAGCAGGTCTTCTGCCTTGGTAACTGTGCGTTGGGTCCCGCCGCGCAGGTCAACGGCAGGCTGCGCGGCCGGCTGGACGAGGCGCGATTGACGTCGATATTCGACGAGGCGGTCGCGCGATGAACCCGTTGACGGCGCCGGTCAGCATCTACGTGCCAAGGGATTCCGCGGCACGCTCCGTTGGCGCGGATGAGGTGGCCGACGCTCTGACGAAGGCCGCAGAGCGGCAGGGTCGCTCGATTCGATTGGTCCGCAACGGCTCCCGCGGAATGTTGTGGCTGGAACCACTGGTCGAGGTAGAGACGACGAGTGGGCGGATCGGCTATGGGCCAGTCGCCGCATCCGATGTCGACGGCCTTGTCGCAGCAGGCTTGTTCGACGGTGCCGAGCTGCCGCAACGTGTCGGAGTGGTCGACGACTTGCCCTGGCTCGCCACGCAGAATCGCGTCACGTTCGCCAGGATGGGCGTGACCGATCCGCTGTCCCCCGACGATTACCTGCGATACGGCGGTCTGGTCGGTCTGGTTCGCGCACTGGAGAATTCCCCTGCAGAGGTCGTCGCGGAGGTCACCGACTCCGGCCTGCGTGGCCGCGGCGGGGCGGGCTTTCCGGCAGGCGTCAAGTGGAAGACGGTGCTCGACTGCGTCGACGAGCTGAAGTTCGTCTGCTGCAACGCCGACGAAGGCGACAGCGGCACCTTCGCCGATCGGATGGTGATGGAAGGCGATCCGTTCCTGCTCATCGAGGGCATGACGATCGCCGCCTATGCGGTGGGAGCCAGCGAGGGGTACATCTACATCAGGTCCGAGTACCCGGACGCGGTCGCCACCATGCGCACCGCCATCGAGATCGCTTATGGGCGAGGATGGCTCGGGGACGACGTGCTCGGCTCGTCGCTGAACTTCGACCTTCACGTGCGGGTCGGCGGCGGCGCCTACATCTGCGGCGAGGAGACCTCGATGCTGGAAAGCCTCGAGGGCAAGCGCGGCATGGTGCGGGCGAAGCCACCGATCCCGGCCATCCACGGGTTGTTCGGCAAGCCGACGGTGGTGAACAACGTGCTGACGCTCGCCACCGTCCCCACGGTGCTTGCGAACGGTGCGCAGGCGTATCAGGAACTCGGCGTTGAGCGTTCACGCGGCACACAGGTGTTTCAGCTCGGCGGGAACATCAAGCAGGGCGGCATCGTGGAGACGGCTTTCGGGATCACGCTCGGCGAACTCGTGGACGGCTACGGCGGCGGCACGCGGTCGGGGCGGCCGGTGCGTGCGGTGCAGGTGGGCGGCCCGCTTGGGGCATACCTCCCAAGGTCGAGGTTCGACCTCCCGATGGACTACGAGGCATTCGCTGCGGCGGGTGCGATGGTCGGCCACGGCGGCGTCGTGGTGTTCGATGAAACCGTGGACATGGCCGCACAGGCCAGGTTTGCGATGGAGTTCTGCGCAGCGGAGTCGTGCGGCAAGTGCACACCGTGCCGGGTCGGTGCGGTGCGCGGCGTGGAAGTGATCGACCGGATCACCGCGGGGGAGCACCGCGACGAGAACCTAGCTCTGCTCGAGGACCTCTGTGACGTGATGACCGAGGGATCTCTGTGCGCGATGGGTGGGCTCACCCCGATGCCGGTTCGCAGCGCCATCGCCCATTTCCCCGACGATTTCCTTGCCGGACAACCGATTGCGAGGATGGAAGGTACGCCATGAGTCTGCTCAAGGAACCCGACTTCGGCACTCCGGCGAAAGAGGGCGCGGCGACCATCTCGCTCGAGGTGGATGGGCTGCCGGTTTCCGTGCCGGAAGGCACCTCCGTCATGCGGGCGGCTGCGCTCGCAGGCGTCGACATCCCCAAGCTGTGTGCCACCGACCGGCTCGACGCGTTCGGGTCGTGCCGGCTGTGTTTGGTCGAGATCGACGGCCGCCGTGGTACCCCCGCCTCGTGCACCACCCCGGCGGCCGACGGCATGGTCGTGCGGACTCAAACGTCAAAGGTCGCGAGACTTCGTGAGAACGTCATGGAGCTATACATTTCCGACCACCCGCTGGACTGCCTCACCTGTGGCGCCAACGGCGACTGCGAATTGCAGGACATGGCAGGCGCGGTCGGCCTGCGTCAGGTCAGGTACGGCTACGAGGGCGAGAATCACTTCGACGCGATCAAAGACCAAAGCAACCCGTACTTCGATTTCGACCCGTCCAAGTGCATCGTCTGCTCCCGCTGTGTGCGGGCCTGCGACGAGATCCAGGGGACGTTCGCGCTGACCATTGAAGGGCGGGGCTTCGCTTCCAAGGTGTCGCCGGGTGCGGGCGAGTCCTTCATGGACTCAGAGTGCGTGTCCTGCGGCGCCTGCGTGCAGGCCTGCCCGACGGCTACCCTGCAGGAGCGTTCGGTGATCGAACTGGGCATGCCGTCGCGCTCGGTGATCACGACCTGTGCCTACTGCGGCGTCGGGTGTTCGTTCAAGGCCGAACTACGCGGCGACGAGTTGGTTCGCATGGTGCCGCACAAGGACGGCGGGGCGAACGAGGGCCACTCATGTGTGAAGGGGCGGTTCGCCTTTGGTTACGCGACCCATCCGGACCGCGTACTGCGGCCCATGGTGCGCGAAAAGATCACCGACCCATGGCGCGAGGTCGAGTGGGAGGAGGCGATCGGCACGGTTGCCCGGCGGATGCTCGAGATCCGCGGTCTGCACGGCGCGGGCGCGATCGGCGCAATCACCTCGTCTCGGTGCACGAACGAAGAGGTTTACGTCGTCCAGAAAATGGTCCGTGCCGCGTTCGGCAGCAACAACGTCGACACGTGCGCGCGAGTCTGCCACTCGCCCACGGGTTATGGGCTCAAGCAGACGTTCGGTGAGTCGGCGGGCACCCAGGACTTCCGGTCGGTCGCGCAAGCCGACGTGATCATGGTGATCGGGGCGAATCCCACCGACGGTCATCCGGTGTTCGCCTCGAGAATGAAGCAGCGGATACGCGAGGGCGCCAGGCTCATCGTCATCGACCCGCGTCGCATCGACCTTGTTCGCTCGCCGCACATCACGGCCGATCACCACCTCCAGCTCAACCCAGGCACGAACGTAGCGGTCGTCAATGCCATTGCGCATGTCGTGGTGACCGAGGGTCTTGTTGACGAGTCGTTCATCGCGGCGAGGTGCGAGGGATTCGACGAGTGGGCGGAGTTCATCTCGCGCGAAGAGAACAGCCCAGAGGCAGTGCAGCAGCTCACTGGCGTGCCGGCTGCCGAGGTACGGGCCGCTGCCCGCCTCTACGCACAGGCTCCGAACGGTGCCATCTATTACGGCCTCGGGGTGACCGAACACAGCCAGGGTTCGACGATGGTGATGGGCATGGCGAACCTGGCGATGGCGTGCGGCAATATCGGTCGCGACGGCGTCGGCGTGAACCCGCTGCGCGGCCAGAACAACGTGCAGGGGTCCTGCGATATGGGGTCGTTCCCGCACGAGCTCAGCGGCTATCGGCACGTGTCCGACGACGCGGTCCGTCATGTCTTCGAAAATCTCTGGGGGACAACGCTTCTGCCAGAGCCCGGCTTGCGGATCCCGAACATGTTCGACGCCGCGCTCGAAGGCACCTTCCGGGGACTGTTCGTCCACGGTGAGGACATCGCGCAGTCGGACCCCAACGTCGGGCATGTCACCGCCGCACTGAGCGCGATGGAGCTGGTGGTGGTGCAGGATTTGTTCATCAACGAGACTGCGAAGTTCGCCCACGTGTTTCTGCCCGGTGCGTCGTTCCTGGAGAAGGACGGCACCTTCACCAACGCAGAGCGCCGGATCAACCGGGTCCGTGCGG
Organism: uncultured Actinomycetota bacterium; assembly: GCA_963698965.1. Lineage (GTDB taxonomy): Bacteria > Actinomycetota > Actinomycetes > Mycobacteriales > Mycobacteriaceae > Mycobacterium. Next base: position 264,295 of record CAVOSY010000024.1, on the reverse strand, counting down.
TGATGAAGCCGAAGAGCGGTCGGCACGAGTGGGACATCGTCTGTCAGGTCGCCACCGCGATGGGCTACCCCATGCACTACGACCATCCGAGCCAGATCATGGACGAAATAGCCACGGTCACACCGACGTTCGCAGGGGTATCGTTCGAGAGGCTCGAGCAGGCCGGCAGCATCCAGTGGCCGTGTGACGCCGATGCGCCGGACGGTACCCCGATCATGCACGTCGAGTCGTTCACACGGGGCAAGGGCAGGTTCATGCCGACGCCGTTCGTGCCGACCGAGGAGCGCAGCACACGCCGCTTCCCGCTGATTCTGACGACGGGCCGGATCCTGAGCCAGTACAACGTCGGCGCCCAGACTCGGCGCACGGCCAACATCGCCTGGCACCAAGAGGATCTGCTGGAGATCCATCCGCACGACGCCGAGGACCGCGGTATCACAGACGGTGACGAGGTGACATTGGCCAGCCGGGTCGGGCAGACGAAGCTACGCGCGAAGATCTCCGACCGCATGCCGACAGGTGTCGTGTACACCACGTTCCACTACCCGGTCACCGGGGCCAACGTGGTGACCACGGAGAACTCGGATTGGGCGACGAACTGCCCGGAGTACAAGGTGACCGCCGTCCAGGTCGCGCTCGCCCGTCCGGCGGTTCGGGACCGGAAGGCGCATGCGCAGGATGGTGTGCTGGCCGTGGAATTGGTGGATTGACATGTCGCTCAACGCTCCCGCCGAGATCAGGATGATCAACAGCATCGCCGGCCATTTCGGCTACCTGCACGCCGAGCAGGCCGCGGCTGCGGTTGCCGACCACATCAAACGCTTCTGGGACCCACGGATGAAGCAACGCCTGCTCCTTCTTGCGGCTTCCGACACACGGGATCTCGATCCGGTTTCGGTCGCCGCCGCGGCGTTGCTGCGCTGAGATTTACTCGCGGGCGGCCAGCTACCGCTGGCAGCGCTTCGGGTCGAGCGGATTGCCACTCTTGGTCGTGGCAGCCGCAACCGCGCCCTTTGACCGATCTCGGGATCGGAATCGTTCCCAGGGAATCAGCAGTGAGCTCACACCCGAGCACGTGCGTCGTTCATAGTCAGAGGAACTACCTCTAATGCAACAGCTGATGGCGCGGGGCTGACACCGTCGACGGCCCCTACTTGGCGTATATTCCACTCTCGCCGAAGGATGATTGTGTACCGTACTGCGCGTTCATACTTGCTTGCCGGCTTCACAGCGGCCAGCATTGTCGCCGCTGTCCCGTTGGCTCCAAAGCCGACTGTCAACCTGCCAAAAATCCACTCCGCTGACGTACGCCTCGCGGCCGCGGAATCAGAAATCGCGTCCACGGTGCGCAAATTTCGAGCCGTAGAAGCACGCGCACTGGCCTCCATCGTCGACCCCACCACCGTCGGGGCCGCCCACCAATTCGACGCCGCAAAGCACGTCACGATCACGACGCCAGCCGGAACCATCGTCCCGTCCGACTTGATTCCGTTGATCTTCGACGTGGCGGCGTTCAACTTCGACCTGCTCGGCACGCCGTTCGCGCTCATCACGGCGTTGAGTTTTGCCGGGGACTTGGCGATTTCCGATCTCAGCTCCGTTATGTTGCAGGACATCCTGGGAGACGTCTCCAACAGCCTCAGATTCGGCATCGGCTCACGGATCAGTCTGCTCACGGCCGATATCGTCGTCCTTACCAATGAGGTGAACCACCTCGCTGAGATCATCAACCCCGCGCCGCCGACAGGCACCCAAAGCGGCGTATCGACGTCGGTCGACCGCACCGCACCATCCCGGACTCCCACCGCCACCTTCGATCCCGCCGCCACCGGATCCCTCATCGGCGACGCCGTGCTCCTGGGCCTGGACGTCACGGCCACCCCGTTTGAACTCACCGAGTCGCTGACCAATGCGCTGAGCGCAGCAGAGCTGGACCTGGGTGCTGGCCAAGTTCAAGACGCCAGACAGGATTTCGCCACCAACCTGCGTCTGGGCTTCGTGGAAGCACGAACTCGGCTCGACAACGATCTCAACGGGATCGCGACGAGCGTGGCCCGGTTGAGGGGAACGTCGGGCACAACGGCCGGCCAAGCCGGTGCGGCGAGTTCGGTGGGCGCGTCCAACACCTCCCTCGTCGGCGCCAAGACTGCCGCCTCGTCGTCAGCGGCACAGGCATTTTCGGCGCCTGCCGCCAAACCGTTCCTCGTCGTCAGCGGCACAGGCATTTTCGGCGCCTGCCGCCAAACCGTTGAGTGCAGACCGTCGACACACCACGGCGCACAACCCGGAGGCAATCGATGCCGCAACCACTCACCCCGCCACAGCCTCTGAGCAAGCGCCGCGACATGCCACTAAGACGGCCAGAGTACCGACCCGACAAGGCGGCGATACCGCAGCCGACACCAAACCGGTCACCGGTTCCCATACCAGATCCAGCGAAGGTGCACACGGAACGAATACGTCTAAGCACTCCGCACCCGGTAAACAGCACACAAATGGGCCTAAGCACCGCAAGCACTGAATTGGCGTCCCAACGGCTTTCAGCGCTGTGGGCGCGGTGGCAATCGCGGCGTCAGCGGGGCAAACGTGAGATGACGTGTCCGGGCCTGTGCAGCAGACGTGTTGTGACCGCGGCGAACAGGCTGATTATGCCGGCGGCGACGAACACCCCCATGAGCGCGGGGGAGGACACCAGAAACGCCGGCAGCCCGATGCCGATGAGCCCGCCGAACAGCTTTGCGCTGTAGACGAGGCCGAAGTTTCGTACGGCGTTGCGCTCGCCGAAGTAGTCGGCCACCAGGCTCGCGAGCAGCGGGTAGAACGCGCCGCCCGCCAACCCGCTGAGCGCTGCGAACAACACGAACGGTGCGGCCTGATGAATCGAGGCCGAATACACCAGCCCCAGGTCCGCGCAACCCGCCAGCAACAGCGCGGCGCTCAGCGTCTGCCGGCGGCCGAACCGGTCGGAGATGTGGCAGGCGACCGCGCGGCCGCCGCCACTGACGACAGCGAGCAAACCGATAGCCGACGCGGCTACCACTGTGCTGAAACCATTGGAAACAGCGATGATTGGGACGTATGCGACCGCGAGCAGAAAGGCTGCGGCGGCGAAGACCATGATGAGGTACATGACCATGAACGCCGTCGTCCGAACGGCCTGCCCTGGTGCGTACTGCCGTACCGCCGGGGCGTTGTTCAGCAGGCTGCGGTTGATTCGCTTGTCGACGGCCCAAAGTTTGGGATCGACGTGAGGCGGCCACCAGCCCAGCGGGGGATCCCGGAAAAAGAAGCCACAGAACGCCACAACGGCCAACACGACAACACCCACGATGGCGAAGATCGCGGCATGGTCGGCGGGGGACAGGCCGGCTGCGAACAGGATGATGAACGGCACGGCGCCGTATCCGAATGCGCCACTGACGAAACCGATTCGCAGGCCGCGCGCCTCCGGATACCACTTCGCGACGGTGGAGCCACACGTCGCGTAGACGACGCCTGCGCCGCTACCGCACAGCACGGAGTAGCCGAGCACGGCCAGGCCGAAAGCGTTGGTGTAGGCAAGCGTAAGGGGGCCTGCGGCGCACAGCAGCGCGCCGACAAGCATCGCGCGCGACGGAGCTACGGCGGAGCGATGGCGCAGCGCCGCGGTCAGCGCGGCCGCCCCGGCCTGGAACATCACCCACAGGGCGAGGATCCAGAAGGCCGCGGTCGCGCTCCATCCGCTCGATCCCTGCAGCGCGGTGGCGGCGACGCTGTAGCCGTACTGGAGCACGCTAATCCCCGCCATGGCCGCCCAGGGAAGCCAGAGCATCCATGCCCGCGAACGCCCCATGATGTCCTGCGGCCGCTCGCCGACCCGGTGGGAGAGGCCATGGAGATCACGAACTTCGGCGACTGCGATTCCCAAACTGTTGCTGGCCATGTGTGCCTCCGTATGATTGCATACAGTATGCGAGTAGCATAACTATGACGTGGATCACTTGTCCAGCCTTTGGACGGAATGGCCGCCACTGGAGAGGGGTAGGGGTGTGGGACGCGTAACCAGCAGATATCGGGTCGTGCGGATGGCCGACGGGGTGGCGAGCGCCCGCCCGGACTCCCTCGCCGCGGAGGAGCCTCTGGAGATCCGCGTGGCCGGCCGTCCGCTGACGGTGACTATGCGGACTCCGGGCAACGACTTCGACCTCGCCCGTGGCTTCCTCGTCAGCGAGGGTGTGGTGGCGGCCGACTCGGAGATCGCCGCGATCCGCTACTGCGCGGGTGCGACTGCTGACGGCGGCAACACGTACAACGTGCTCGACGTGCTGCTCGCGGACGGTGTTCCGCTTCCCGATGTGTCGGTCGAGCGGAACTTCTACACGACGTCAAGTTGCGGGTTGTGCGGCAAGGCCAGCCTCGAGGCCGTGCGCACCATCAGCAGGTGGCAGGTCGATCGTGATCCGTTGCGGCTCAACGCCGCCACGATCGCCACCATGCCGGAGAAGCTCAGGGCCGCGCAGCGCGTCTTCGATCGCACCGGCGGGCTGCACGCGGCGGCGCTATTCGACGCAACGGGGCAGCTGTGGTGCGTCCGGGAAGACGTGGGCAGGCACAACGCCGTGGACAAGGTCATCGGCTGGGCGCTCGACCAGGGCATCCTGCCGTTGAGGGGTACCACGCTGATGGTCAGCGGCCGGGCGTCGTTCGAACTGGTACAGAAGGCGGTGATGGCCGGGATCCCCGCTCTGGCAGCGGTTTCCGCGCCGTCATCACTTGCGGTGGACCTGGCCAGGGAGATGGGGTTGACGTTGATCGGGTTCCTGCGCGGATCGACGATGAACGTCTACTCCGGGGTCGAGCGGATCCCGGCGGATGAGCCGGTGCCCTGCTGACGCGAGTCGTCACTCGGAGTCGGACTTGGCCTGCCGCTGGTCGTGGTACACCTTCCGGGTGCGCTCCGTATGGCGTTGCATGATGCTGCTCGCCAGATCGGCGTCCCCCGCGGCGATGGCCTTGATCAGTTCGGCGTGCTCGGTCCAGGCGCCTTGGCCGCGGGGCTGCGCGATCGGCAGGTAGTACCAGTGCCACCGGCGTTCAACGAGTCCAATGTGCTTGGCCAGTACGGAGTTTCCCGCCACCTCGGTGATCGCGGCGTGCAGGTTCACGTTGGCCGTCACCAGTGCTTCCGAGTCGTCGGCGGCCAGCGCGTCCAGTCCGTCCTGCTGCAACTCCCATAGCCGGTTGACGTCCTCGGGGGTGGCGTTCTCCGCGGCGAGCCGGGCCGAGTACGTCTCCAGCACCGTGCGGACGCCGAGCAGCTGATCCACCTCGTCCTCGGACGGGGTGTGTACGAACGCGCCCTGCGCGGGCCTGAGGTCGATCCAGCCGTCGGTCTGCAGACGCTGCAGGGCTTCACGCACCGGCTGCCTGCTGACGCCGAGGTATTCGGCAAGTTCGTTTTCGACCAGGTGCTGGCCTCCCTGCAGGGTGCCCTGCACGATCAGGTCCACGATCGCGTCGTGGACGGCCTGACGCAGGGGCGCAGGACGCTGCACCCGGCGCGCGGCTCCGTCGGCCAGCGGGTGACCGCGCTTCCGACTCGGGGTGGGAAGTGACATCGCGTTCCTCCAAGTTGCTGCCTGCGGACCGTACGTTACAGGCTTTCGTATGCAATAAACCCCGTTTGCTGCCTATCGGTGCCGCCGCGCAAAACACCCCGGGTGAGGGAAGTCCTTACCCGGGGTGCAGTGCGATACGACGCCGATGACTAGTCGACCACTAGTACCTTCGCGTCGAACTCCGTCGGATCGGTCGGCCGCGCGGGCGTTGGCTCCTTCAGCTTGGGCTGGCGCAGCAGAACCGATAGGAAGGCGCAGGCGATGCCGACCGAACCGGCGATCCCGAACGCGGCACCGTAACCCCACGTGTCGACCACGACCGCGCCCAAGCCGGCACCGACCAAACCGGACACCAACTTCGAGCTGTACACCAGGCCGTAGTTGGTGGCGTTGTTGTTCTCGCCGAAGTAGTCGGCGGTCATCGCCGCGAACAACGGGAAGATCGCGCCGCCGCCGAATCCGGAGACCATCGACGCCAACAGGAATAGCGGCATGCTGCCGATGGAGCCCGAGAAGTAGACCGCGAACTGAGCCAGGCCCAGCACCACGCAGACGATTATGAGTGTGTCCCTGCGGCCGACCCGATCGGAGATCCAGCCGATCACGCCGCGCCCGGTGCCGTTGACGATTGCCTTGAAGCTCATCGCGAGTGCGACGATCCCGCCGGCGAAACCCATCTCCTTGCCGAATGGCACCTGCATCGCGATGCCGAAGATGTTGATGCCCGCGGTGCACAGCAGGACGAACCACATCAGCGGCAGGATGCCGGTCTTGATCGCCTCCATCGGGGTGTACTGCTTGACCGCGGGCGGGTTCTTGCGCAGCGCGCGGCGGATCTTCGGATCCTCGTTGACCTTCAGCGGGTCGACGTGCGGAGGCCACCAGTTCTTCGGTGGGTCGATGAAGAAGAAGCCGCACACCGCGACCACGGCCGCCAGGAACACGCCAACCGCCAACAGGATGCCCTGGTAGTTCGCGACGTCCAGGTAGCTGGTGAACAAGAAGATGAAGGGCACCGACCCGTACGCGAAGCCGCCGTTGACGAAGCCCGTCTTCCCGCCTTTGCGTTCCGGATACCACTTGCCCACCATGTTGATGCAGGTGGCGTAGACGAAACCGGCGCCACCGCCACCGAACAACCCGAAGCCGATGTAGGCAAGGATGACGTGCGGGGCGTAGGCCAGCGACAGGTATCCGAGGAACGCCCCGCCTGCACCGAGCAACATCGCCGAGCGCGCCGACAGCCTGCCGCTCTCCCGCATCTGACCGACCGGGAACGCCACCGCTGCCTGGAACATCACCCACACGCCCAGCAACCAGAAGATATGGGCGCCGTGCCAGTTGTGCGCCTCCGACAGCGTGTCCTCGGCAGAGGTGAACGCATACTCGGATGAGCTGATGGCCATCATCGAAATCCACGGGAGCCAAACCATCCATGCCCGTGAACGTCCCAGGATGTCTCGGTCGGTCTCCCCGACCCGGTACACCCTGCCGTTACCGTCGACTACCTCGCGGTATGTCGGCTGTGCTGGCGCAGTCATGCGTGTCTAATCTCCTTCTTGTCTGTCGTATACTGCCGACTGTCTGCTTTTTTTGGAAGCGGAATCGTTAGATGACTCCCTTCGCCTTAAGTGCGACGAGCTCGTCGCCAAGGCCGAGCTCGTCGCCGTAGATGTGTGCGTTGTGCTCGCCCAGCAAAGGGGAGCGGTGGACTTCGACGGGCGAATCCGACAGCTTGATCGGGCAGCCGACCGTGGTGAACTCGCCGCGCTCGGGGTGGTCCACCCGAACGACCATCTCGTTGGCCGCCAGTGAGGCGTCGTCGATGATCTCCCTGGTGGAAAGGATTGGGCCGCAGGGGATGCTGTGCTCGGTCAGGATCTCGAGCGCCTGCCATTTGCCCAGGCTCATCGTCCACTCCTCGATGAGCTGGAACATCTTGTCCAACTTGGTCAGCCGAGCTTGCGGCGTGCTCCACTCGGGGTCGGTGACGAGTTCGGGGCGGCCGATCAGGTTGGCGATGGGCTCCCAGCCGACCGGCTGGACGACCACGTATATGTAGTCGTTGGGACCGCCCGGCGCGCATTTCACCGCCCAGCCAGGCTGGCCGCCACCGGAGGCATTCCCCGATCGCGGGACGCAGTCGCCGAAGTCCTCGTTGGGATATTCGCCCAGCGGTCCGTGCTGCAGCCGCTGGTGGTCACGCAGCTTGACCCGGCACAGGTTCAGCACGGCATGCTGCATGGCGACGGTCACGCGTTGTCCGCGGCCGGTGTGCTCACGCTGGTAGAGCGCGGCCAGGATGCCGGCCACCGTGTGGATGCCGGTGCCCGAGTCGCCGATCTGTGCCCCGGTGGCCAGCGGCGGCCCTTCTTCGAATCCGGTTGTGCTCATCGAGCCGCCCATGGCCTGCGCGATGACTTCATACGCCTTGTAGTGCGTGTACGGCCCGTCGCCAAAACCCTTGATGGAGGCGAAGATCAGCCGTGGGTTGATCCGCTGCAGCTCGTCCCACCCGAAGCCCATGCGCTCGATCGCGCCGGGGCCGAAATTCTCGGCGAGGATGTCGAAGCGGGGGAGCAGCTCGGTGAAGATCCGCTTGCCCTCCGCGGACTTCATGTTCAGGGTGATGCTCCGCTTGTTGCAGTTGAGCATCGTGAAATAGAGGCTGTCGACTCCCGGGACGTCCCGCAGCTGCTTGCGCGTGACATCACCCGACGGAGCCTCGAGCTTCACGACGTCTGCGCCCAGCCAGGCGAGAATCTGCGTGCAAGACGGTCCGGACTGGACGTGTGTCATGTCCAGGACACGGACGCCTTCGAGTGCCTTTCCCAAGACAGTCCCCTTAGTTGTGCTTTGGTTCGCGAGCCCCGACGCATCGGCGACGGAGTGGAACCACACGTTGATCAGTGACCGCTTGCCGGACCCGGCACAGTTCGTTCGCTGCTATCGAATACTGCATACGCTGTGGTTTTGTGAAGACAGCCACTCGTCTCGTCAGAAAGTAACCGACATCACATGGCGTACGGTATACCTCATACAATCTGGACGCAAGCCCTCAGTTTCCTGTCGATTTCCTGCCATGTCTTTACGTCTTGCTCGCCCCGTCGTATGGTGCCGCCCTGCGGCGGGGCGCGGGCGCTGACGGAGGCGCAATGACAGCCGATTTGGGCACTCGAAAGCCGCCCCACCAGTGCCGCGTGAGACGAGTTGTCGCGCATCGGGATAGTGCACGTAATGCAGTGCATAACAACAGATTTAGGCCAATGGCAACGAGACAGGTGCACGCGCGTGCCGATGCCGCGAAGGGGTGGCTCCCGTCGATGCGGACGCCGTTGCGCGAAGTGGCCGGCCGGGCGATGTGGCGCTCGAATCAGGCCCGGGGCCGGGCCTCGTTGATGCGCTGTTCTGCTTCCTGGCAGAGAAGTCTGTGAGTACTGGCCGATGGCTGGACAACCGGTGTTGCGTGGACCACACTGTTGTCTACCTCATACGGTATGCAATCTTGTGACGAGCTTCTCAACACGAGGAATCGTACCGGCTCGAGTTAAAGGAAGATCAGATGGTTCAGATCCCCACGGTCGTGGAATCCGATCCGCCGGCGGGCAAGGCACTTGATGGCGTTCGAGTGCTCGACATGACACACGTGCAGTCGGGTCCATCGGCCACGCAATTGCTCGCCTGGCTCGGCGCGGATGTCATCAAGCTCGAGGCGCCGCGTACCGGAGACGTCACCCGCAGCCAGCTTCGCGACATTCCAGGCGCCGACAGCCTGTACTTCACGATGCTCAACTGCAATAAGCGCAGTATCACGCTCAACATGAAGAGCAGCGAGGGCAAGCAGATCTTCACCGATCTCGTCTCTCGGGTCGACATTCTCGTGGAGAACTTCGGCCCCGGCGTCGTCGATCGGTTCGGGTTCACCTGGGAGAGGTTGCGCGAGATCAACCCGCGCCTGATCTATGCCTCCATCAAGGGATTCGGTCCCGGCAGGTATTTCGACTTCAAGGCCTACGAAGTCATCGCACAGGCGATGGGCGGCTCGATGGCCACCACAGGCTTCGAGGACGGGCCGCCCGTGGCCACCGGTGCACAGATCGGTGACTCGGGCACCGGAATCCACCTTGTGTCAGGCATTTTGGCCGCACTTTACCAGCGCACGAATACCGGCCGTGGCCAGCGCGTCGAGGTCGCCATGCAAGAGGCGGTGCTCAACCTGTGCCGCGTCAAGCTACGCGACCAGCAACGGCTCGCCAGCGGTCCGCTCCATGAGTACCCGAATGAGCGCTTCGGCGACGAGGTCCCGCGATCGGGCAACGCCTCCGGGGGCGGCCAACCAGGATGGGCGGTCAAGACCAAGGGCGGCGGCCCCAACGACTACATCTACGTGATCGTGCAGCCTCAGGGCTGGGCGCCACTGGCGGAGCTGATCGGCAGGCCCGACCTCTCCGACCACCCCGACTGGGCGCGGCCGGAGGACCGACTTCCGAAGCTGGACAAGGTGTTCGCGCTGATCGAGGACTGGTCCGAGCGGCACACCAAATGGGAGGCATTGGAAGCGCTCAACGCGCTCAACATTCCGTGCGGTCCGGTCCTCAGCACCAAGGAACTGATCGAGGACGAGACCCTCACCGATCTCGGGGCGATCGTCACCGTTGAGCACCCCGAGCGCGGTCCGTTCAAGACCGTCGGTTCTCCACTGCGGCTCTCGGACTCTCCGGTGGAAATCATTCGCTCGCCGTTGCTCGGCGAGCACACCGACGAGATCTGCACGGAGCTCGGCTACTCGCCCGAGCAGCTAGAGCTGTTCCGGGGTGCCGGGGTGATCTGAGCAAGTAGGTCGGCGACGAAAGGACTGAACCGTCATGCGATAGACCGAGGCGGCGGCGCAAGCGCCGCTTAGGCCAAGAACCTACGTGCCGCACGAAAATTACAGCCGCGGTACGTGATTGCTTCCCGCGGGCTGGCACCCGCGAGAAGCCAAGCACGCGCTCCTATGTCTGTCGCGAAAACCCCACGCGAGAGGTCATCGATGCGCGAGCCTTCAACCATTCGTAGAAAGAGAATAAGGATGTCGTCAACTTTCGCAAGTTATCGCGAGGTCATCGACGCGAACGGTCGGGTGTACCGCGTCGGGGAGACCGACCGTGAACTGCTCGGCAGGTCCCGTGCCTGGATGATCTGGCTGCCGTGGATGGCCATGATGGCCGTCAGCGTGTATGAGTACGGATACGGCGCCGCCGCAAAATCCATCCGGGATGCGCACCACTGGAGCATGGGCGAAACGTTCTGGCTGCTGTCGATCTGGGCGTTCTTCCAGGCCGGCGTGGCCTTCCCGGCAGGCAAGCTGCGCGAAAAGGGTATCCTCTCGCCCCGGGCCGCCATGTTGATCGGCGCGGTCCTTTCAGCGGTCGGGTTCGCCAGCATCACCCAGGGCAACCTGGTGCTCGCCTACCTCGGCTTCGCCGTATGCGGCGGTATCGGGGCAGGTCTGGTGTACGCGACCTGCATCAACCTCGTCGGCAAGTGGTATCCGGAGCGGCGCGGCGGCAAGACCGGATTCGTCAATGGCGGATTCGCCTATGGCGCAGTGCCGTTCATTTTCATCTTCAGCTACGCGCTGCATCCGAACACCTACGTTTGGGTCCTCGACCTGGTCGCCGCGTACATGCTGATCGTCTGCGCGGTGTGTGGCTGGCTCTTCCGCGATCCGCCCAAGAACTGGTGGCCGGCAGACGTCGACCCGGTGAAGTGGGCGGACAGCAAGAACGGTGCGGCGAGCCTGAAGAAGAACCCGCCGGCGGTGCGGCAATACACGCCGATGGAGGCGATCAAGACCGGCATGTTGCCGCTGATGTGGCTGTCGCTCGGAATCAGCGCCGGTGTCTCGCTTTTCGGTATCAGCTACATGGTGCCGTTCGCCAAAGATCTGGGATTCGGGCCCCTGATCGCTGCATCGTCGGCCGGCGTGCTCTCCATCATCAATGGCACGGGACGCACGGTGACGGGCTGGCTGTCGGACCGGTTCGGGCGCAAGCAGACCCTGCTGGTTGTCCTGCTGATCGAGGCGCTGTCACTCGTCGGACTGCTCTACGCGGGCAAGGCCGAGAGCGAGATCGCGTTCCTGGGCTTCGCGTTCCTGGTCGGCTTCGGCGGCGGCGCGTTCTACCCGATGTTCGCCTCGCTGACACCCGACTACTTCGGTGAGAACAACAACGCCAGCAACTACGGCCTGGTATACAGCTCCAAGCTGGTGGGCTCGATCGTGGGAATCGGTGTGGGCGCCAGCGTCATTGACGCATGGGGTTATACCGGTGCCTACTGGATTGCCGCCGCGAGCGCTCTGGTGTCAGCCGGAATCGCAGCCTTCCTGCATCAGCCGGGCCGCAACGAGGTGGCCGCATCGAAGCCACGCGCATCAACGACGGAGGAGTCACTCGAACCCACGTTGGCCGACTGAGATAGGTTGCGGGCGGCCGAGGGAGAACGGTCAGGCGTTCCCCTCGGCCGCCTTCTGCTGCCGCTCGTGGTACATCTCCCTGGTGCGCTCGGTGTGCCTGCGCATCAGGCCGGCGGCCCGGGGTCCGTCACCGTCGGCGATCGCTGCTATGAGTTCGGCGTGCTCGTCCCAGGCATCTTTGCCGCGGGCGCGGGCAATCGGTAGGTAGTACCACCGCACCCGGCGGTCGACCGACCCGATGAGATCGGCCAGCACCTTGTTGCGGGACATCGAGACGATGTGGCTGTGCAGCGACGCGTTGGCGGTGACGAGCACTTCCTGATCGTCGGCCTCGAGTGCCGCCTCTCCACTGCGGTGCAACTCCCACAGATGCTCGAGCTGCTCGGGCGTCGCGTGCTCGGCTGCGAGCCTTGCGGATTCCGTTTCGAGCAGTGTCCGCGCGGCCAGCAGCTGATCGGCCTCGTCCTCGGTCGGTATGTGGACGAACGCGCCGAGGGCGGGGCGCAGGTCCACCCATCCCTCTGTCTGCATGCGCTGCAACGCCTCACGAACGGGTTGCCTGCTGACCCCTAGCTGCGCAGCCAGATCGTTTTCCACCAGGTGCTGACCCGGCTGCAACTCCGCGGTGATGATCATCTCGACGAGAGCGTCGTAAACGGCCTCGCGAAGCGGTGCCGGCCGCTCGACGGGTGGCGGTCCGGTCCTGGTCGCTCCAGTGAAGGCACCCCGCGCGGGGCGGGTCAACGGGTGAGTCATGGGCTGCCCTTCTGGTCGGGACAGGGTGCTACACAGCATACAGTCGCCAGGATCCAATCAGCCGACACTTTGGCTGAGACATGTCGCACACGCATCTTGCCGAACGTGGTTCGGGCTCGAATAATTTCGCGATACGGAATATGCTCGTCGCTCAGCGGAGTGGAAGACATGATCGAGGATCGGAGGGTTCGTTGGCGGACGAGTCATCGGCCAAGTCCGGTGTGCAATCGGTTGAGCGTGCGTTCGAGTTGCTCGAGATAATGGCGAGCTCGGGCGGCAGTATCGCGTTGGGGGAGTTGGCCGCTCGCGCTGAACTGCCACAGCCGACCATTCACCGTCTCGTCAGGACGCTGTTGAGCATGGGCTATGTAAGGCAGCTCGAGAACCGCCGTTACGCGTTGGGGCCCAAGTTGATTCGTTTGGGCGAAAGCGCGGCGCAGCTGATCGGGGCGTGGTCGCGGCCCCATCTGACCGAACTCGTGGAGCGAACGGGCGAGAGCGCCAACATGGCCGTGCTGGACAACGATATGGCGGTGTACGTCGCGCAGGTGCCGTCACCGCATGCGATGCGGATGTTCACCGAAGTGGGCAGGCGGGTCCACCTGCATTGCACCGGGGTAGGCAAGGCGCTGCTGATGCAGCTTCCCAACGACAGCGTGGAGGCGCTGCTGAAGCGCGCGGGCATGCCGGCTTCCAACGAGAATTCGTACACGACACCGGACGCGCTGATTCGGGATATCGAGCTGAGCCGGTCCCGCGGCTACGCCGTCGACGAGGGCGAGCAGGAGATCGGCGTCCGGTGTTTTGCGGTACCTGTCCCGGACGCCCCCACCCTGACCGCGATCTCGATCTCGGGACCGGCAGCGCGTCTCACCCTGAAGTCGGCGACCAAAGTGACGCCGCTGCTGAAGCGCGTCGCCCGCGATATCGCCTCGGAGTTCGACAAAGAGGCCGCGGTCTAGCCGGGTAGTTGCGCCGAAACTGCGTTCCAGCAGGCCTTTACTCGCACTTTCCTGCGTGGTTTCAGTCTCGGCGCCACCCCTAATCGAGTAGCAGCAGTGCCGCGGCTGTCGGCGCGTCCTCGAGTGTTTCGGCGAGATCGTTGAACTCGACGACGTTGTCGATCTCGGTCCCCATCGCGATGTTGGTGATCTTCTCCAGGAAGATCTCGACCACCACCGGCACCTTGTGCTCGTGCGCGAGCTGCTGCGCACGCGTCAACGCCGGGCCGATGTCCTGCGGCTCGACCACTTGGATCGCCTTGCAGCCGAAGCCTTCCACGACGCGCAGATGATCGACGCCGTATCCCTTCGGGACGTCACCGTCGTCGGTCTCCTGGGCGTTGATGTTGTCGAAGCCCAGCGACACGAAGTAGTTCATGTCGAAGTTGCGCTGCGCCTGCCGGATCAGCCCGAGATACGAGTTGTTCACGACCACATGGACGTACGGCAGGTTGAACTGCGCGCCGACCGCGAGTTCCTCGATCAGGAACTGGAAGTCGTAGTCTCCCGACAGGCCCACCACCGTGGCGTTGGGATCGGCGGCGACCACACCGAGCGCGGCGGGCACCGTCCACCCGAGTGGCCCGGCCTGACCGCAGTTGATCCAGTTCCGCGGTCCGTACACCTGGAGGAACTGTCCACCCGCGATCTGCGACAGCCCGATCGCGGTGACATACCGGACGTCGCGGCCGAACACGCGATTCATTTCCTCGTACACGCGTTGCGGTTTGATCGGAACGTCGTCGAAGTGCGTCTTGCGATGCATCGTCTCTTTGCGGTGCCTGCACTCCTGGGCCCATGTGCTCCAGTCCGGCAGCGTACCTGCGGCGCGTCGCTCCTTGGCGACTGCGACGAACTGCTCGAGCGCCGCCTTCGCATCCGAAACGATCCCGAAATCGGGGGAGAAGACGCGGCCGATCTGCGTCGGTTCGACGTCGACGTGGACGAAGCGCCGGCCCTTGCGGTAGGTGTCCAGCCCGCCGGTGTGGCGATTGGCCCACCTGTTACCGATTCCGAGAACGAAGTCGGATGCGAGCATGGTGGCGTTGCCGTAGCGATGCGACGTCTGGAGTCCGACCATGCCTGCCGCGAGACCGTGATCGTCCGGAATGCTGCCCCAGCCCATGAGTGTCGGCACCACAGGGACGTTCAGGATTTCTGCCAGCTCGACCAGCAGGTCCGACGCGTCGGCGTTGATGATGCCGCCGCCGGCGACGATCAGCGGCCGCTCGGCGGACGCCAGCATGTCAATGGCCTTCACGGCCTGGGCCCGCGATGCCGCGGGCTTGTAGACGGGCAACGGCTGGTATGCGTCTGGGTCGAAATCGATCTCAGCTAATTGGACGTCGATGGGCAGATCGATCAGCACGGGACCGGGCCGACCCGACCGCATCAGGTGGAATGCCTGCGCGAAAGCGCCTGGCACTTGGCCGGGTTCGAGCACTGTCATCGCCATCTTGGTGACCGGCGCGGCGATCGCGGCGATGTCAACGGCTTGGAAGTCCTCCTTGTGCAGCCTGGCCACCGGCGCCTGACCGGTGATCGCGAGGATCGGAATGGAATCCGCCGAGGCGGAGTACAACCCTGTGATCATGTCGGTACCGGCAGGGCCGGAGGTGCCGATGCACACGCCGATGTTCCCCGCCGCTGCGCGAGTGAAGCCCTCGGCCATGTGGCTGGCCGCCTCGACGTGCCGCGCAAGGACGTGCTTGATCCCGCCGTGCGCGCGCATCGCCGAGTAGAACGGGTTGATGGCCGCTCCCGGCAGGCCGAAAGCCTGGGTAG
Organism: uncultured Actinomycetota bacterium; assembly: GCA_963698965.1. Lineage (GTDB taxonomy): Bacteria > Actinomycetota > Actinomycetes > Mycobacteriales > Mycobacteriaceae > Mycobacterium. The sequence continues at coordinate 248,696 of CAVOSY010000024.1, read as the reverse complement.
CGCCCTCGATTTCGAGAATTCTGACGGCCGCGTCGACCGTTCGCATGCGTGTCATTGATCCGATCCGCCTTCCTTACCCGACAGCCGCTCGACGCCCAACAGCAGGGCCGAATGGTCAAGTCCACCTTCACCGTTGGCCAGGGCAGAGGCCATCAACTGGGCGACCAGTGAACCGAGAGGTGTCACCACGCCTGCCTCCCGCGCAGCGGCGGTGACGATTCCCATGTCCTTGTGGTGCAGGGCGATGCGGAAACCGGGATCGAAGTTGCGCTCCAACATCTTGCCGGCCTTCTGGTCGAGTACCGCCGAACCGGCCAGCCCACCACCGAGCACCTTGACCGCGGCCTCGATGTCGACTGCGTAGGCCTTCAGGAACGTGATCGCCTCGGCGAGCAGTTCGATGTTGCCTGCGACGATCAGCTGATTGGCCGCCTTCACGGTTTGACCCGCACCGTTGGCGCCGACGTGCACGATGGTCTTGCCGACCGTGTCGAAAATCGGCTTGGCGGCGGCGAAGTCGGCTTCGGAACCCCCGACCATTATCGACAACGCGGCGTTCTTGGCGCCGGGCTCGCCGCCGGACACGGGTGCGTCAAGGATTCGCAGTCCACGTTCGGCCCCGACCTTGGCGAATTCCGCGGTGACGTCGGGCCGGATGGAGGAGAAGTCGATCACCAGGGTGCCGGGCTGAGCGTGGGCGAAGACTCCGTCGTCACCCAACAGGACCGTCTGCACCTGCGGGGAATCGGGCACCATGATCGCGACGACATCGGCCTCCTTGACCGCCTGTTCGATCGACTCGGCCGCCTTGCCTCCCGCTTCGACCAACGCCGCGGTGCGCTCCGGCGACGTGTCCAAGCCGATGACCGTGTGCCCGGCGTTGACCAGGTGGCATGCCATTGGGCTGCCCATGATCCCCAGGCCGATGAAAGCGATTGTGCTCATTAGATCCTCGTTTCTGCTTGTGGTTGCAAGGCTGCGCCGCGGTCCGCGCGGGACAGCCATTCGAAGGTGTCCGGTTTGGTCGCCTTGTACTCCAGGCCGATGTAGCCTTCGTAGGCCTGTTCGGCCAGCTGCTCGAGATAGGTCCGCAGCGGGATTTCACCGGTCCCCGGCTCACCTCGACCGGGGGCGTCGGCGATCTGTACATGGCCGATCCGGCTGCCGTAATCGGTTATCGCTGCGGTGATGTCGTCGCCGTTGACGTGGAGGTGGTACAGGTCGGCGAGCAGCCGCACGTTGGTCACCCCGTGTTCGTTGTGCACCCGATCGATGACACGGATCGCATCAGCGGCGGTGAGGATCGGATACCGTGGTGCGCCGCTGACGGGTTCGACGAGCACTGTCGCGCCGATACGGTCCGCCGCCTGTGCGGCGTAGGCCAGGTTCTCGGTGGCGACGTGATCCTGTTCCGCCGGTGCGTACTCGTCGATGCGGTTGCCGTACAGCGCGTTGAACGCGCGTGTCCCTAGGGTCTCGGCGATGCCGACGGCGATCTCGACGTTGTCGCGGAACGCCTGCGTCAATGCGGGATTGGACAGAATCCCGCGGTCGCCTGCGGGCATGTCACCGGCGGCGAAGTTGAGGCCGGTCAACTGCACACCCGCATCCTGAATGGCGCGGATGAAAACGGTGACGTCGGCGTCCGGCGGCGTCGGCGAATCGAACGGCCACCAGAACTCGACCGCATCGAAACCGGCATTCCGCGCCGCGCCCGGCCGATCCAGCAGTGGTAGATCGGTCAGCAGGATCGAGCAGTTGACCGTATAGGTGGCCGTCATCTCGGCATTCCTTTCTCGGGCTCTTGCCATCGGAGCGCGCCGTACAGCATGCCCATCTCAAGCATTTATTCCGTAATGTGGAATATCTATATCGTGATACAGAATAGTCAACCTGCGGGCGCTGCGCCTTGTCAAGAGTGGACCGCAGATAACACCTGCCAGCTGGTATCAGCCCTTGACGGTGACGCCTAGTGTGTGCAACGGTTCTGCCTTAGGAATTAAAATTCCGTATCGCGGAATGGATGGTGGTCCGATGGCTGGCCATGTGGTGATCGCACCCGACAAGTTCAAAGGCTCATTGACGGCCGCTGAGGCGGCACACGCGATATCGGTGGGTCTCGAACGCGGCGACCCCACTTTGACGACGGTGCAGTGCCCGGTCGCCGACGGTGGCGACGGAACGCTCGGCACCGTCCTCGCCGCGGGATTCGAGCGGATCCCGGTCTACGCCAAGGGGCCGACAGGCCAGATAGTCCAAACCGCGTACGGCCGTAGCGGGAAGACCGCTGTTGTCGAAATGGCGGAAATCTGTGGCTTGCAACGGCTTCCCCGCGGAGTGCCTGCACCGATGACGGCCTCCAGTCATGGCCTCGGTGCGGTGGTTGCGCAGGCGCTCGATCACGGCTGCCGCGACATCATCATCGGCGTCGGGGGCAGCGCGAGTACCGACGGCGGCGCGGGTTTCCTCGCCGCACTCGGCGCCACCGTGCGTGCCCAGGACGGCTCGCGAATCGATCCGTCGGGGCAGGGAATCGGCAGCGCCGCCCAGCTTGACCTCACCGGCTTGCACCCCGAGATCGCCTGTGCCTCATTCACTCTCGCCAGCGATGTTGACAATCCGCTGTATGGTCCGTTGGGCGCGGCGAGCGTGTACGCGCCCCAGAAGGGTGCAAACCCGGACCAGGTGATCGACCTGGACCGCTCCCTTCGCCGCTGGGCCGACGTCGTCGAGCGCGAAACCAAAACGGACTACCGAACCGCCGCAGGAGCCGGCGCTGCAGGTGGTGTCGGGTTCGCCGCACTGGCCGTACTGCGCGCGCAGATGCAGCCCGGCATCGATGTGATCCTCGACCGCATCGAGCTGGACAGGCATCTGCAAACCGCGTCAGCCGTCGTGACCGGCGAGGGGTCGCTCGATCGCCAGTCGCTGCGTGGCAAGGCTGCGGTAGGGGTGTGTCGGCGTGCCGGCGGCTACGGCGTGCCGACGTTCGTCGTTGCGGGTGTGTCGGCGCTGACTCCTCTCGACGTTCGCGCCGCAGGCTTCGCGGACGTGTTCGCGCTCACCGACCTGGAACCGGACCCGGCGCGGTCAATGAGCCAGGCCGCAGAACTGCTCGCCGCGGTGAGCGAGAAGCTGGCGCGAAGGCTCACCGCACTTTGACGACGACCTTGCCCTTCGCCGTCCGGTTCTCCAGAGAGGCGATCGCATCGGCGGCGCGCTCGAGCGGATAGACGATCGGCTCGGGTGCCGACACCTTGCCCGACGCCAGCAGCGGCTCCAGCTCCGCCCACTGGTCGGCGAGGTAACCGGGGTGCGTCAGGCTCCAGGCTCCCCAGCCGACGCCGACGGCGTCGACGTTGTTCAGCAGCAGCCGGTTGACCTTGATGGTCGGGATATCGCCACCGGTGAAGCCGATGACCAGCAGCCGGCCGCCCTGGGCCAGGGAGCGCAGCGAGTCGGTGAACCGGTCGCCGCCGACTGGGTCGACGACGATGTCCACGCCGCGCCCGCCGGTCAGCTCCTTGACCGCGTCCTTGAACCCGTCGGCGAGCACTACATCCGATGCTCCCGCGGCCGTGGCGATCGCGATCTTGTCCTCCGTGCTGACGACCGCGATGGTGCGGGATGCGCCCCACGCGGGCGCCAGTCGCAGCGTCGATGTGCCGATGCCGCCTGCCGCGCCGTGCACCAGGACCGTCTCACCCTCGGCCAGCCGGCCACGGGTGCGCAGCGCGTGATGCATCGTGAGGTCGTTGAACAGCAGCCCGGCACCGGCCTCGAATGACACCCTGTCCGGCAGGTTGAACACTCGATCGGGTTGCAACGCAACGACTTCCGCCATCGCACCGCACAGCATGGTCAGTCCCGCGACGCGATCACCCGCCGTCACGTGTGCACCGTCCGGGGCGCTGCGCACCACCCCGGCGACCTCCGCCCCCGGGGTGTAGGGCATCTCCGGCTTGTGCTGGTAGAGCCCGCGCGACTGCAGGGCGTCCGGAAACGCCACACCAGCGGCGTGTACGTCGATGAGGACCTCGCCGTCACCGCTTGGCTCGTCGATCTCGACGATCTCCGCGGCCTGCGGGCCATCGAGCCTGGCTATCTGAATTGCGCGCATTGCAGCCTTCCTCTCGTCGACGCGACTCATTTAACTCCTGCGCCGACCGCTCCCAACCGACCGGTAGGCTGGTATCTCCGGCAGAGTTGCCGAAATCGATGGGAGCACGCAATGGGACGTGGCCAGGGGGCCGGTTCGCCGGCCAGAAGATTCGCCGCGGCCGAGGCACTGCCTAGGGGTCGCGTCGTTCCCGTTCGTGCCAAGGACGGTATCCGCCTGCACACCGAGGTCTTCGGACCGGAGGACGGCTACCCGATCGTGCTCGCGCACGGCATCACGTGCGCCCTCCGGGTGTGGGCCTACCAGATAGCGGACCTGTCCACCGATTACCGCGTCATCGCGTTCGACCACCGCGGGCACGGCAAGAGCGCGGTGCCGCCGCGCCGCCATCGCTACAGCCTCGACATCCTGGCGGCCGATCTCGACGCCGTGCTCGAGGCGACGCTGGCCCCGGCCGAGCGTGCCGTCATCGCCGGACACTCGATGGGTGGCATCGCGATCACATCGTGGGCCGAGCGGTATCCCGAACGGGTACCGGAGCGCGCCGATGCCGTCGCGCTGATCAACACCACCACCGGCGACCTCCTGCGCCACGTCCAGTTGCTGCCGGTGCCCGCGCCACTGGCCGATGCGCGGGTGCGTGCGGCGGGGACCCTGCTGAAGACGTTCGGCGCCGCGCCGCTTCTGCGAGCGGTGGATCGGCCGAGCCGGCGGTTCGTCTCCACGATCGCGGTGGGCCGAGACGCCGACCCGGACGTCGCCGAATTCATCTACGAGTTGTTCACCTCGACACCGCCCGCAGGCCGCGGCGGCTGGGCCCGCACCCTGGTCGACGCGCTCGGCGCCGAGCACATCGACCTGACCAACCTGACCGCGCCCACGCTGGTCATCGGCAGCACGAAAGACCGCCTGCTGCCGATGGTTTCGTCGCGTCACATCGCCAGGATGGCGCCGAACCTCGCGACGTTCGTCGAGCTGCCAGGCGGGCACTGCGCGATCGTCGAGCGTCCGGAGGAGGTCAACAAGCACCTGCGAGTGCTGATCGAATCGGTGACCGAGGATCAGCGCGCCAGCTCCTGACAACCTTCACGCCCTGGTGCTTTCGCGCTCGCCGTTGCGGTCGCCTGCGGTGCTGACGGGGTTGGGGAATTCCTCGTCGAGGATGCCGATCAGTCGTTCCACCAGCCAATCGGTGAGCAGCCGGCCTTTCTCCGGGCTGGCGCTCACCGGCGATGACAGCGAGCCGCTGGACGTCGACATGCGGGTGTCGATGGGGACGACGTCGTGGTTGACCACCCGCTGGGGGGCATCAGGGGCCATCCGATCGTCGCGTACCGCCGACGGGTCGAAGTGCATCCACAACGACGTCTCGATCACCGCGGCGTGTTCGAGCGCCAGTCCGGGGAACTCGTCGGGCCAGATCAGTCGCCGGCGTTCGGAGGTGAATTCCGGGAAGACGTCTTCGATCACGACGATCTTGAGTTCTGGGTTCTGTTCGGAGACCAGGTAGGCGGGCTCGTAGACGAAGCCGGTGTTCTCGTAATGCCAGTTGTACAGGGCGATGTTGCGGAAGCCGGTGCGCTTCAGCTCGCTCAGGACGTCCTCCAGCACGCTCATGAACGTGGTCGCCCGCAGCGAGACCGTGCCGGGAAAGTGTTGGCCGCCACCGCTTCCAGGCCTACTGCGATAGCCGAACGGGATGAAGGGCCCGACGATCAGGTCCCGGGCGCGGCTGGCTTCGCCGATGATCTGTTCGGGCAGCACCCAGTCCGTGCATACCGGCAGATGACGCCCGTGCTGCTCGGTGGCGCCGACCGGTATGACGATCGGGGTGTCGGCACGCGCTGCCGCGGCGATCTCTTCCCAGGTCATGTGGCGGTACACCCGTGGTGCAGGCTGCGCTGTCATATCGAACTCCTACTCTGCTTCAACGGCTTTCGCCATCTCGGGTGCGGCGGTGGCGGCTTCGGGTTTGGGGGCCGACCATTTCTTGGATCCCGCCCATGCGACGAGCGCCAGGCAGATCAGCACGACCTCGGCGAGAAGGTATTGCGTCTCCTGGGTCGCCAGCGCTACCCCGGTGAACCCGATGACCACCAGGGGCGGCAGCGGCCAAAGCGGCATCTTGTACGGCCGTGGCTCGTTCGGGATGCTGCGGCGGCTCCACAACGCCGCCATGCCGATGCAGAAGTAAACGGCGGCGATCACGGTACCGGCGAAGATGATCAGGAAGTTCAGTGCCGAGGTGAAGATCAGCACTCCGGCGGGGATGGCGAGCAGCAGGACACCGGCGCCGGGCGCGCGGAACCTGTTGATTGAGCCGAGGATTCGGTTCACCGTCGCGGGCCACACGCCGTCGCGTCCGGTCGTGTAGACGCCGCGGCCGAAGTACATCAGTAGTGACAGCATCGCGTTGAACAGGGCGATCGTCACACCGATGTCGATGATGACGCGTGCCTTGTCGCCCAGCGACGCCTCGACCGAATAGATGACCGGCGCAGGGGCGCTGAAGAACTCCTTCAGATCGGGGGCGGCGACGACCGCAGCGATGAGGGGAACCATGATCAGCACGCACGCGAGCACCGCGGAGATGATGACCGCCTTGGCGATACTGCGCTCACCGCCCTTGAGTTCCTCCGAGAATCCCAGTGCGGCGTCGTAGCCGTTGATGACGTTGAATGCCGGCGCCAGCGTCGCCAACATGACGGCGAAACCGACTGCCACCAGTTCGCCGTTGCTGAGCACGGTCGGGTGGAAGGTGACTTCGGCCAGTTGTTGATGCGGGTGTAGAAGCGCCGCCACAGTGATGATGCCGAGTACGACGCATTCGACGACGACCATCGCCGCGGTGGCCCATGCGCCGACCTCCACCTTGGTCAGGGCAAGACCGGTGGCGAGCGCCAACAACACGATGGCGATCACGGTGTCGGGGAATCCCAGGCCGGGGAACAGGTCTCGCAGGAAGGCGACCATTCCCAGCGCGATGCTGGCCGGGATGACCACACCCTGAATGAGGTAGTTGAACATCGTGATCCACGACAGCGGCCCGGGCAGGACGCGTCGCACAAGCGAGTACATGCCACCGGCGATCGGGAACATCCCCGCCAATTCACCGAGGCACAGGGCAATGAACACCACCACCACCGACAGGATCAGTCCCGCGCCGATGGAGAACGTGCCGCCGACGAAAAACACTCCGGCAGAAAGGAATAGCACCGCCATGGTGGGGGAGACGTCGGCCATTGCCAATCCGACGACCTCGGGAATGTTCAGTCGGCGTTCGAGTTGCTGCGAATAGCCGAGCTGTTCGAGCCGAGACGTCGGCGGAAGGGCGGATACAGGTTCGGTCATGTGTTCCTCCGGTGATGATGGCGGTTATTGGGTTGCGACGCCGATGGACCCGGCGGGCACACAGCCGGTGCGTCCGCCGTCGGCGATCAGATGTGTGCCGGTGATGTAGCCGGCGCGGTCCGAAAGCAGGAACACCACCGCCTCTGCGATTTCGGCGGGCTCCGCGATGCGCTGCATTGCGACGCTGGCGGCGTTGTCTTCGAGTTCTGCAGCTGGGTCGTCGACACCGTCGAACTCGGCGAGGAACATCGGGGTCTTTGTGGTGCCGGGGCAGACCGCGTTCACCCGGATCCTCCACGACGCCAGCTCCGCCGCGGCGCTGCGGGTCATGGCCAGGATCGCGCCCTTGGTCGCGGTGTAGGCGACGTACCCCGTCTGGCCGATGATCGCCAGTTCGGAAGCGGTGTTGACGATCGCGCCTGCGCGACGGCTTTGCATGACGCGTGCGGCTTCGCGCAACACGTAGAAGGAGCCGGCGAGGTTGGTGTCGACGAGCCGCCGAAACACCTCGTCGGTGGTCTCGGTGAGCGGGCTGACGATCGAGATTCCGGCGTTGTTGTGCACGGCATCGATGGGCCCCAACTCGGTTTCCACCCGTTCGAACGCGTCCCGCACCGCCGTGGGATCTGCGACGTCGGCGGCGACGGTGACGACGCGCCCGCCGTATTGTTTGACCCGGTCTCGCGCGCCGTCCAGGTCGTCGTGGGGACGCGACAGCAGGGCGACGTCGGCGCCTTCGCGAGCCAGCGCTTCGGCAGTGGCCAGACCGATCCCGGATGCGGCGCCCGTCACCAGGGCGATGCGGTTGGTCATCTCGGTCATTTGGCCACTCCCTGCGAACGGAGCCAATCGATTTGGCTGTCGAGACCGCGCTCGAGAGTCCAGGCGGGTGTGTAACCGAGATCCCGCGTCGACGCGGACAGGTCGTAGGGACCTTGCCGGTCCCAGTCGGGCAGGAAACCGGACCCGATGTCGTAATGACTGCCCGGCAGCCGTTCGGCGAGCAGCCGCGCGGTTTCGGCCACCGTGATCTGCCTGCCACCGGAAACGTTGTAGACCGCCTGGGTCAACGTGTCGGCGGTGGCGGCCAGGGTCGCAGCGTTGGCGACGTCGGCGACATACACGAATTGGAACGGGTGCTCACCGCCCGCCTCGAGACGAAATTCGTCGCCGCGCAGTCCGGCGCGGATCATGTCGCCGAGCAGACTCGGCATCCACAGCCCCGGACCGTAGACCTCGGTGACGCGCAGCGACACGATCTCCATGCCGTACAGCGAGTTGTAGACGGCGCCGAACATCTCGCCTGCGACCTTGGTGACCCCGTAGGGCGTGGTCGGTCGGGGAGTCGCGCTTTCGGCGACGGGGGTGGCGGGTTCGAGGTTCCCCAGTGCGCACTCTGACGAGAAGTTGACGATCCGGCGCACACCGGCCGCGCGGGCTGCCTCGTAGACGGCGAGTGTGCCCTCGGCGTTGGCTTTGAAGGTGGTCCACGGCAGGTCGATCGACACACCGGGGTGGCTCTGGCCTGCGGTGTGAATGATGCGTTCGACGTTGTGGTGACGCAGCGTCTCGATCAGCCGCGGCATATCGAACAGCTCGCCCTGGACGACGGTCAGCCCGTCGCGGGTGTCGACCGCGAAGTCGCGGTTGTAGCTGACGACCTTGGCGCCTCCGGCCAGTAGTTGGTCGACCAGCTGGCGCCCGACGAAGCCGCGGCCGCCGGTCACGAGTGTGCTCATGTGACGCTCCTCACCTTGCGTGTCGCACCAGCATGCGACTGGTCGGTGAGTGCATCAACGGACGAAATGTCAAAAGCTCGACTGGCTGAGTGAGACATACTGTCGTATGCCCTTGATCCTTCGGCAGGTTCTCGACCACCCAGTTCTGCAACCGGCCCATCCGGTGCTGCTCAGCGGCGAGGAACACGTCGATCACGCCGTCCGGTGGGTGCACACCGCCGACCTCTACGACATCGCTCCGCTGCTGCGTGGCGACGAGGTCCTGCTGACCAACGGCGTCGGACTGATCGGGGTCGATGAAGCCGGACGGCGGCTCTATGTGCGCCGGCTGGCGGAAAGCGGCGTCGCGGGCCTGTTGTTCGAGGTGGGCAGGACCTTCGCGGAGGTGCCTTCGGACATGGTGGACGAAGCCCGCGATGTCGGCCTGCCGGTCGTCGAGCTGCAGCCGGCGCTGCGCTTCACCGAAGTGGCCGAAGCCGTCAACAGCGAACTCATCGACCGTTCGGTCGCGCGGCTACGGCACGCCGACGAGGTCTCCAGGACTTTGTCGGAGGCGCTGGCCCGTGGCGCGTCGTTGAGCGAACTGATCGAACAGATCGGGTCAACGTTGGGCACGTGGGTCCGACTCAGCGACTACGCGGGCAGAGTCGTCGTCGCTGCCGGCCACGTCGACCCGGACGACACCGAGCTGAGCTCGGAGGCTCCCGTCCTCGTCGAAGGCACCGCATGGGGCAGGCTGACGGTCGGCGCAGGCGGTGTCGCCGAGGTGCTGGTCGACGCGGTCATGGACCGTGCGCCAACGGTATTGGGTCTCTGCCTGATCCGTGAGCAGAAGGATGTTGCGGGCGCGCTTCGTGCCCAGCAATTGCTGCTCGATCAACTCGCCACGAATCAATCCGTCGAGCGCGGACTGCTCGAGGCCAGAATGCGGGCCGCGGGCGTGGCCACCGCCGAGCACGAATACGCCTGTATAGCGGTGGATCCTCGTCGGGTCGAGTCGGCGGCCAAGATTGTCGACGGCCTCATCCGGCAAGTGGGACATGGGATTTACGGTCTTGTCGAGGGAACGCTGTGTGCCTTGGTAGCCGGGCAGACCGACGAGGCGTCGCTGAATCTTGCGCACGTCATCCGTTCGGCGGCGCGCGACGCGTTACCCCGGCAGGCCAGGCTGTGTGCAGCCATCGGGCGTGCGGTGCGCGACCCGTCCGAGCTACCGCGCGCCATGTCCGAGGTGCGTGCCACGCTCGCCCTCGGCGAGGACCTGCATGTGACGCAGCCCGTGGTCAGCGTTCAGGCGTTGGCGCTCGAACGCATGCTGGTCGCGCACGGGAACCAGGACGCCACACGCCAGTTCGTCGATGACCAGATCGGAGTGTTGGAGCGGGCGGATTCCGCCAAGAGCGGCCAACTTTCGCACACCCTCGAGGTGCTCACCGCTTGCGGCGGCAACAAGGCCGAGGCGGCCAAACGCCTGCACATGCGCAGGCAGTCGCTGTACTACCGACTCGACCAGATCGCCAACCTGCTCGACGTCGACCTTGACGACCCGAAACAACTCGTCACCCTGGCCGTGGCCGTCACCGCACGGCGAATGTTGACTGCAGGCCAATGACGTTCGGCCGCTAACCCGCCAGCGCCCGGTGCACTTCGTCGGCCGCCCGTTTACCCGACCGCACCGCGCCGTCGAGAAAGCCGGTCCATTGGTCGGCGGTTTCGGTGCCCGCCCAAAAGATGCCGTCGACCGGTTTGTGCAACCACGGCCCATACGTTGTCCATGAGCCCGGCGGCACCGCGGCCGTCGGCCCGCCCGGTGCGAATTCCTCTGCGCCCCAGCAATGATCGAGATAGTCGATCGGATGCCGAGCGGCGTCACCGAACAGCGTCGCGAATCCTTCCAGCGCGCGCTCGCGGCGCTGCTCGACGGGCAGCGGATCGAACGTGCGCGCGTCGGTGAAGCCCAACAGGATGCCCGGCCCCGAATCACTCGGGCTGACGTCGAATGTGATGAACACCGGCCCCTCGTCAGACAGCGCCTCACCCGAACAGCCGTCCTCGCGCCAGAACGGCGTGTCGTAGGCGGCGTACGCCTTGCTCAAATTGCCTTGCGGCCAGTGCTCCGTGAGCTTTTCGTACTCGGGCGGCAGCGCGGGATCGAACGTGATGCCGGCCCGGTGCGCGGGCGGGACGGCGACGATGACGGCCTTGGCCGCGACGTCGCCGCGATCCGAACCGACGGCCAGCGTGCCATCGACGTGCCGCTCGATGCTGCGCACGACCGCGTTCAGCACCACACGCTCGCCGAGCTCTTCGGCCATCCGCAGCGCAATCTGTTGCGTGCCATCGGGGAAGCGGTCCTGCTGGGCGCCGCCCTCGACGTCGAGCATGCGGCCGAGGCCGCCCGCCGCCTTGACGTAGCGGACCGCATGCAGCATCGAGACGTCCTCCGGTTCACAGCCCCAGGTCACCCGGGCCACGATCGCCATCAGGTTGCGCGTCGAGGCGCCCGCATGCACGTAACGCAGCCACTGCTCGAGCGTCTTGGAGTCAAGGATGTCGGCGATCGGCGACGTCCACGGTTCTTGGACCGGCACTCGCCGGGACACGCGATCGAATCGCCACTGTATCCGGGAGACGTCGAACAACTCGATCAGCGACAGCTTCGGGATGGTGCTGCGATACGCCCGGACCTTGCCGCGCCACCGGATCAGGTTCTTGCCGCGGCTGTATGTCCGCACCGACTCGCAGCCCAACTCTTTCGCCAGCGCGATCACCGCGTCCTGCGTTGGCCCGACGAATGTTCCGCCGAGGTCGACCGGTGTGCCTGCGATCGTCGTCGTCGACGAGCGTCCCCCGACGCGATCGCGGCCTTCGAGAACGACGACGTCGTGTCCGAGCCGCACCAGGTCCCGGGCCGCCGACAGCCCTGCAAACCCGGCACCCACGACGACGACGTCGGCATTGGCTGGGATAGTCACGCGACTAGGCTCTCACGCCGTGAAGGTAATGACAGCGCTGTTCGGACCGACGGATGCAATCGAACGCGCACATGTCCTGCGCGAAGCGGGCGCCAGCGGGGTCTTCACCTTCGAGGGGCCGCACGACGTGTTCACGCCGCTGGCCTTGGCCGCCTCGGTCGAGGGCCTCGACCTGATGACCAACGTTGCGATCGCGTTTCCCCGCAATCCGATTCATCTCGCACATCAAGCGAATGACCTGCAACTGCTGACGAAGGGGCGTTTCACGCTCGGCCTTGGCACGCAGGTGCGGACGCAGATCGAGAAGCGGTTCGGCACGGAGTTCGACCGGCCCGTTGCCCGGATGACGGAACTGGTGCGCGCGCTGCGGGCCATCTTCGCGGCGTGGAACTCCGGCGAACGGCTCGATTTCCGCGGGGACCACTACCGGCACACGCTGATGACCCCGACCTTCAGCCCCGGCGCCAACCCGTACGGCCCGCCACCGATCTACATCGGCGCACTGGGCCCGCGGTTGACCAGGGCCACCGCCAGGACCGCCGACGGCCTGCTCGTCATGCCGTTCGGCTCGAAGCGGTTCCTGCACGAGGCGACGATGCCTGCGGTTCGCGAGGGATTGGCCGCGGCTGGCCGCGACGGGGGCGGGTTCGCAGTCGTCCCGGAGATCATCGTGTCTACCAGCAGTCAAGAAAACCAAGATCACGCCGCGACCCGTCGGCTGCTTGCGTTCTACGGATCGACGCCTGCGTATCGGCCCGTGCTCGATGTGCATGGCTGGGGCGATCTGCAACCCGAACTCAACAGGCTGTCCAAACAGGGCCGCTGGGAGGACATGGGTCGGCTCATCGACGACGACATGTTGCACACCATCGCGGCCTGCGGCAGCCCCCGCGATATCGCCGCTCATATCCGCGACCGCGTAGCAGGCGTCTCCGATCGAATCTGCATCTACCAGCCGGGTCCGATCGCGGTGCAGTCGCTCGCGGCGATCGTTGACGCGCTCAACGGCTGAGCCCCTATCGTGGTACCCAGACGGACCAAAGGAGGTTCTCGATGGGTGCGGACCAGGCTGAGTACTCCGACGTGCTGATCATCGGCGCCGGTATCTCAGGGATCGGCGCCGCATATCGCATCCACGAGAAGAATCCAGGGCTGTCCTACACGGTGCTGGAACGCCGCGAGCGGATCGGCGGCACCTGGGACTTGTTCCGTTATCCGGGCATCCGGTCCGACAGCGACATCTTCACGTTGAGCTACCCCTACGAGCCGTGGACCAGGCCGGAAAACGTGGCCGACGGGCCCGACATCCGGGCGTACCTGACTGAGACGGCCCGCAAGAACGGCATCGACGAGCACATCCGGTTCAACACGAAGGTGCTCTCCGCGGACTGGGATTCGACCACCGACACGTGGACGGTGCAGACCGAGCAGGACGGCGCGGAAAAGGTCTATCGCGGCCGCTTCCTGTTCTTCGGCACCGGCTACTACAACTACGACGAGCCCTACCGGCCAGAGTTTCCTGGCATCGAGAACTTCGCGGGCGAGGTCGTGCACCCGCAGTTCTGGCCCGAGTCGCTGGACTACACCGGCAAGCGTGTCGTCGTGATCGGTAGCGGGGCAACCGCCGTCAGCACGATCCCGTCGCTGACCGAGAAGGCCGGCCACGTGACCATGCTGCAGCGCTCACCGACCTACATGTTGTCGATGCCGCGAATCCACCCGGTGGTGCAGGCGATCCGAAAAGTCCTGCCGCTCACGGCAGGCAACCACGCAGTTCGGCTCTACAACACATGCTTCACCGTGATGACCTACGTGGTCGCGCGCAAGGCCCCCAGGTTCAGCAGACGGCTGATCCGGGCGATGGCCAAAAAGAGCCTGCCGGAAGGCTATCCCGTCGATATCCACTTCAAGCCCCGCTATGACCCGTGGGACCAGCGCTTGTGTCTGATCCTCGACAACGACCTCTACTCCGCGGTCGGCGACGGTCGCGCGGAGGTCATCACCGACACCATCGACCACATCGACAGCAGTGGGATCGTCCTGAGGTCCGGTCGTCATGTCGACGCGGACGTCATCGTCACCGCAACCGGCCTGCAGCTGCAGGCACTGGGTGGGGTGGCGATCAGCATCGACGGAGCCGAGGTCAAGCCGCAGGACCGGTTCGTCTACAAGGAGCACATGCTCGAGGACATCCCGAACCTGGCGTGGTGCGTCGGCTACATCAACGCATCCTGGACGCTGCGGGCCGATCTGACGGCGCGCGCAGTGGCAAAGCTGCTGTCGTACATGGATTCTCACGGCTACACACACGCGTATCCGCATCTGGGCGACAAGCCGATGCCCGAGAAGCCGGCCTGGAACATCAACGCCGGCTACGTGCAGCGCGCCGCGCATGTGCTGCCGAAGTCCGGCACGCACCGGCCGTGGAACGTGCGGCACAACTACGTCTTGGACGCCATCGACCATCGTTTCGACCGCATCGAGGAGTCGATGGTGTTCGGCCGCGCGGAGGCCGAGGACGCCAAGTCCGCCTAGGAGGCTGAGCCTGTGAGTTCCCACGAACCCGAGTACAGCGACGTCTTGATCATCGGTGCGGGGATTTCCGGCATCGATGCCGCGTACCGCATCCGCGAGAAGAACCCTCGGCTGTCCTACACCATCCTGGAACGACGAGCGCGGCTCGGTGGTACGTGGGATCTGTTCCGGTATCCGGGCATTCGGTCCGACAGCGACATCTACACGCTGTGCTTCCCGTGGGAGCCGTGGACCCGGCCCGAGATGATCGTCGACGGCGAACACATCTGGGAGTACCTCGATCAGACCGCCCGCAAGCACGGCATCGACAGGCACATCCGGTTCAACACGTATGTCCGCTCGGCGGATTGGGATTCGGCGACCGACACCTGGACAGTGCAGACGGAGCAGGACGGGGCGCCCAAGACGTATCGCGCCCGCTTCGTGTTCTTCGGTACCGGCTACTACAACTACGACGAGCCTTACGCACCAACGTTTCCCGGTATCGAGACGTTCGCGGGTGAAGTCGTGCACCCGCAGCATTGGCCCGACGGCTTCGACTACACCGGCAAGCGGCTGGTGGTCATCGGCAGCGGCGCGACCGCGGTCAGCATGATCCCTTCGCTGACCGAAAAGGCAGCGCATGTAACGATGCTGCAGCGCACCCCGTCGTACCTGATCTCCGTGGCAAGGGTGGAACCGACTGCCAACGCGCTCCGGCGCCGGCTGCCGTTACCGGTGGCACACTGGATCCTCCGCTGGCGTAACGCCCTTATCGGCTCGCTGGGTTGGCTGGTGGCACGGAAGGCGCCGGAGTTCAGCAAGGGCATTGCGCGGCGGATCGCCGAGCGCTACCTGCCTGATGGCTATGACATCGACACTCACTTCAAGCCGCCGTACCAACCGTGGGACCAACGGCTGTGCCTGATGGTCGGCGCCGATCTGTACAGGGCGATCAGAGCGGGCGACCTCGACGTTGTCACCGACCACATCGACCACGTGGACGCCACCGGCATCGTGTTGGGCTCCGGCGGGCGGCTGGACGCCGACGTGATCGTCACGGCAACGGGTCTGCGATTGCAGGCGTTGGGCGGCGTCACCATCAGCGTCGACGGTGAGAAGCTCGACCCCCATGACCGTTTCGTGTTCCGCAGGCATCTGCTCGAGGATGTCCCCAACGCCGCGTGGTGCATGGGCTACAGCAACGCGTCGTGGACCCTGGGTGCCGATCTGACGGCGCGATCGGTAGCGAAGCTGTTGGCATACATGGATTCTCACGGCTACACGCACGCCTATCCGCATCTCGGCGGCGTCCACATGCCCGAACAACCCGCATTCAACCTGCAGTCGGGCTACCTGCGGCGCTCGCCTGACGTGCTGCCGAAGTCGGGGACCCGGCGGCCATGGATGTTGTCGCACAACTTCCTACGCGATGTGCTGGGCCGGCCGTTCGAGTCGATCGAGGAGTCGATGGTGTTCGGCCGTGCGGCCACGGCGTCCGCAGGGTCAGGCCCGTCGCGAGCAAGTGCGACGCAGACAACCCGAATGTCATCTTGAGGCCGTGATGCTGGCGGTCGCGGTGATCGGCGTCGTCGCCGTGTTCTTCCTCGGCATGGGCGTCTACGCGCTCGCAGCACCGGCCGCGCTGGTGCGGCCATTCGGAATCGCGTTGGGGGAGTCTGCGTCGCGGTCGGAGGTGCGCGCCGTCTACGGCGGTTTCGGGCTGGCGATCGCCGGTGTGCTTGTCTACGCGGTCGCTGCGGATTCCGATGTTCGGACGGGCATCCTGATCACCGTCGGCGTCGCATTGGCGGGGATGGCGTTCGGCCGCCTCGCCGCCTCGGTCCTGGGTGATCGCACGGCGTTCTATCCGAACTGGTTCTACTTCCTGGTCGAACTCGTCGCCGCGGCGGCGTTGTTCGGAGTGTCCTAAAGGCCCGCCGCGCTGGCGTCGCTGCGCGCCTGGATCGCCTTGACGCTGTTGACAAATGCCTTGCGCAGGACCCCCTTGGCGACGGTTCCCAGCAGGCCGGAAAGCACCAGGCCCCTGAAGTTCTTGCCCTCGCGAACGATGACGACGTCGACATCGGTCGTTCCGTCGGGCTGCGGCGTCAGGGTGTATTTGTATCCTGACGCGCCGCCGAACACGTTGGAATCGGTGGTCTTTGCCACCACGTGGTTCGGATCGGACCAGTCGTACTGCAGGCGTTCCCAGACGCCGCCCGAGCCCTCGGTGACGTCGGCCTGACGGGGCCCTTCTCGGTGCACCTTGAGATACGAATCAGCGCTTTTTGCAAAGACCTTCGAGCGGCCTGGCCCGAAGTCGGTGAGACCGGCGACGAATTGTTCAGGCGTCGATGTGGTCGACTGGTGAAAGTGGATGGTCGACATGAGATGTTCCCTTCTGCCGTGGTTTTCGCACTAAGGACGCATGGCACCTATCGGCGATTCCGGCAGACGGGTCCGCAGCCTGGTCCCACTTACCCTGGTGCTGGCAGGGACAGCCTGAGCACTCATCCGCGGGCCGCAGTTGCTCGCACCTTGGTTGTCCCCAGGGGCGAATTCATCCACAGATTGTGGTTCTGGTGGTGACGGCTGCCATCCCGCCCCGGATAGTCGCATGTATGTGGCGACTCCACGTGTTTTCGTGGGCGCCTTTGTGCTGGTCAGGGTTGTTTTCGGTTGCGCGGGAGGATGTTCGGCGTTTCGCGGGTGAAATGAGGGACGCGCACGCGGTGTGGCTCTAGGTTTCGGGGTTACCACACCAACCGCAACCCGGAGGCACCGCGTGCGCGTCAATACTGCATTTAACCGTCTGCTGCAGATCCCCGGAGCATCGGTGACCGATGTCGTTATCGGAGAGCGCGACGTCGAGGTCACCCTGCGCCCACACGCCCGACTGCTGCGCTGCCCGTGCGGGATGCTGTGCTCGGCGGTCTATGACCGCCGCCGACGCCGCTGGCGGCACCTGGACCTGGCCCGATGTCGGTTGTGGCTGGTATATGAGATCCGTCGACTGGACTGCCCGGACTGCGGGATCCGCACCGAGGAGTTGCCTTGGGCACGGCCCGGAGCGCGGCATACCCGCGACTTCGAAGACATGGTGCTCTGGCTTGCTCAACGAACCGACCGCACCTCGGTGGCCACCCTGCTGCGCTGCGCCTGGGAAACGGTGACCGCGATCATCAACCGCGGTGTGGCCGAGTTGCTTGATGCCCGCCGGCTCGACACCCTCTACCGGATCGGGGTCGATGAGATCTGTTACCGCCATCCGCACCGGTACCTGACCATCATCGGTGATCATGACACCGGCACCGTGGTCGATATCCAGCCCGGCCGCAACTACCAGTCCTTGGCCAACTTCTATGCCCGCCAATCTGATTCGGACCTAGCCCAGATCGAAGCGGTCAGCATGGATGTGGCCTCGGCCTACACCGAGGCCACCCGCACCCATGTCCCGCACGCGGTGATTTGCTACGACCCGTTCCACATCATGCGATGGGCCAACAGAGCCCTCGATGCGGTGTACTCCCAGGCCATCACCGGGCGCGGCCGCGCTTCGATGACCCCGGCGCAGTGGCGCACCGGACGCTGGGCCCTGCGCACCGGCGAAAACAAACTAAACGACGACCAACGCGTCTTAATCAACCAGATCGCCCGCACCCACCGCCACATCGGCCGAGCCTGGACCCTCAAGGAACAACTGCGCGACATCTACCGCCTCAACCACCCACCAGCGGGTGGCCCGCCAACATCTGCGGCGCTGGATCACCGCCGCCAAACGCAGTCGCATCAATGCCTTCGTCGCCCTGGCCAAACGCCTACAGGTCTACTTCGACGCGGTCATCGCCGCCATCGAACTGGGCATCTCCAACGCCCTCATCGAAGGCATCAACGCCAAAATCCGACTCATCAACGCCCGCGGCTACGGACACCACTCCGCCCAAGCACTGAGCTCAATGATCTACCTCTGCCTGGGCGGCCTACACCCCCACTCCTCACAAGATCGTGGAGTCGCATCTATGTTCGAATCGCTCGAGGACGCTGGCGTGGTGGATGCCATCGGGGTCAGCGGCGTGTGCGGAGAACGCGGCGTGTGGTCGCCGGTTGATGGCCATCGCCGAGTTGTACGCCCGGCGCGCACCCGAGGAGGACGTCGAACGCATCAACTGGGCCATCGATGGGCACGCCAACGTGGTCGCCGAGATCTCGGCGGCGCTCAACATCAGCCGGGGCCGCGCCGCGGGCCAGTTGCGCTACGCGATCGATCTGCGGGAACGGCTGCCCAAGGTGGCTAAGGTGTTCGCGACCGGGGCGATCGATTTCCGGATGATGGCCGAGCTGGTCAACCGCGGTGCGAACGTCACCGACCCCGACCTGCTGGCCAACCTCGATGCGGCATTTGCGCAATGGGCGCCGAGCTGGATGAAGATGTCGGGACCCACGCTGACCGAACGCATCGACATGTGGGTGGCCAAGTTCGACCCCACCGGGGTCCGGGAGCCACGCCCGGTGCGCGAGGACCGCTATGTCGAGATCGGCCCGATCAGCCCCGGCATGGCCGGGATCTGGGCCAAGCTTCCGCTGCACGAGGGCGCCGCATTCGACACCCGCCTCGATGACATCGCCGCCACCGTCTGCCACCACGATCCCCGCACCACAGCCCAGCGCCGCGCCGATGCCCTGGGCGCGATCGCCGCCGGCCAGACCCGCCTGGCATGCGGCTGCGGGCACCCCGAGTGCCCCGCCACACCCCCTACCGCCGTCAGCTCAGGTGGTGATCGAGGTGATCGCCGACCACTCCTCGCTTGAGGGCAGCTCGCAGAATCCGGGGTACCTGCCGGGGTTCGGCGCGGTGCCCGCGCCGATCCTGCGCGAGATGGCGGCCACCGATTCGTTCGGTAAGAACTTGGTATTTGCTCGATGCGAGAGTAGGTATAACACAAGCGTGTTGAGCCCACTCGGAGTCGTCACCCTGGACCTCACCGCGTAGGCCCCGCCTTGACCTGGTCGCCCGGCATCTGCGGTCATGTGCCGTGCGGCAAGGGGATCGGGTTGCGGCGTGCGGCACGCCGGAGGTTTTAGGGTGATTCCCTTCAAACGTGCCCGCCGCGCCCACCCGACCACAACCAAACACGTTGAGAGGCAACACAAATGTCCGACATTTCCTACTACCCCTGCGGCTCCTTCTCCTTATTGGCCGCGTCGATCAGGTTGGACGCCGAGGTGGGATCCATCTGGTAGAACATCGCGCCCGTGGGATCAGCCCACACGGTGACCGACAGGAACTTCTGCGTGCCCTTGCGCGTATGCACGGTGGCCAGCCCGTCGTACTTGTTGAGGTCGGTGTTGATCAGCGTCATGCCGTCGTCCACCGTGATCCCGTACTCCCTCAAGGCATCGCTGGTGTTCCACTGATCTCGCAGCAGGCCGACGACCTGCTTGCCGACTGCCGGGACATCGACCGTCGGCGGGGGCGGGGGCGGGGGGGTTTCCCACCAGTGCCCGCCCACCACGACCGATATGGCGAACGCGGCGACGGCGGCTGCCAGGACGGTCTGCACGATACGAATGATGTTCTCTGTTTTGATCTTTCGTTTCCCTTCTGATAGGGGTGGCTGGCCGAAGCCGGGCTGCGAGGCGCAAAAGACCCCCAGCGTTAAGGCTGGGGGCCCTTTTCGGCGGTGCGGTTACAGCTTGCGCCGGTTCAGCACTCACATCCGATGCCGTCGCTGTCGCGATCCAGCTTGGCTTGGTAATACTCCGAGGTCGACGGGATGTTACACGCCCCATCCTGCTTGGCCTGGGTGCAGTTCTTGTACGGCGGCGGCGGCGAAGCCGATGCCACCGGGGCCAGCGCCACACTCAGGCCCACAATGCCCACAAGCAGTAATCCTCGCACTGGTGATGTCTCCCTCCACAGAATTAACCCCACCGTCAGCGGTGGGGCGACGAGAGTGTAGCGGGTCAGGCCGCCTGCTGTGAGACTGGTCGCGACGCCGAACGCACTCGGAACAGGGAACTGCGCGAGAATCCCGGAAACGATTGCGACGACGCCTATTTCCCCTCCCGACCGCGATCCCAATGGGACAAGGACCCGCCGCCGTTTTGACAGCAGTCATCGCTACGTGGAGGCGACCGCGAACAGGCGCCACTCGCCGGGCACACCCTTGAGCTCGTGAGCGCCACGCGCCTCGAACTCAAGCCCTGACCCGATCACCAGGTCGCGCAGCGTGCTGGACACGAGCACGTCGTTCGCCCCTGCCAAAGCACTCACGCGCGCCCCGATGTGCACGCCGATCCCGCCGATGTCATCGCCACGGACTTCGCACTCACCGGTGTGCAACCCGGCGCGCACCTCGATGCCGAGTGCCTGCACCGCGTCGCGGATCGCCATCGCGCAGCGGATCGCCCGCTGCGGGCCGTCAAACATCGCCAGGAAGCCATCACCAGACGTATTCACCTCGCGGCCCCGAAATCGTCCGAGTTGCGACCGGACGACGGCGTCGTGCGCATCAAGCAACGCGTGCCAGTCACGGTCGCCGATCTCTGCGGCCCGGCGCGTCGAGTCCACGATGTCGGTGAACAACACCGTGGCCAGAATCCGATCATCCGCGACGTCGGGCTGGTGGCCGGTGAGGAATTGGGCGATCTCCTGGAAGGACGCACGCCATTCCGGTTCGACGAAGTGATACATGTTGCGCCCAGGGAGTTCGATGTATTTCGCGCCGGATATGTGATCGGAGACGTCCTTGCCCCACTCAGGCGCGATCATGACGTCGTCGGTGTGCTGGAGGACGAGGGTTGGTACGTGGACTGTCGGAAGTACTGGCCGCACGTCCATTTCGGCTATGAGAGGCATCGTGACGGCGATGGTTGCTGGGCTTGCCGCCAGACGTTCGTGCCGTGCCCAGGCGGCCCGAATTTCCTCGTTCCACGGCATGTCCGGATTCGAGAGATGCTGCCATTCCCCCGTTCCCCACATGGCGACAAAGTTAGCGATGACTCCCTCGCGGTCCGCTCCTCCGATCGGTTCATTCATCGGATCGGCGTAGACCTCGAGGGCGACCAGCGCGGATGTGCGGGACGGATGTGTTGCCGCAAACAGCACCGCCGCCGCGAATCCGCCGTAGACCGCGACGAGGACCGCTTCGCGGCTCCCGAGATCATCGAGCACCGCAGTGATGCTGTCGGCCCATTGCTCCAGGGTCGGCAGCGCGCCCGATGTAAAAGGATCGGACACTCCGGTGCCCGGCTGGTCGAAGAAGATGAGCCGACCGAGCGATGTCATCGCCTCGATCCAACCTTGAAGCGACGGCAGCTCCGGAAAGACCTCACAATTTGTGGTGGGCGAGACGAACACGATGTCTCGAGGACCTTCGCGAGTCGTGCGATAGGCGACGCGCAAGTCACCGTTCAGCGCGTAGCGCGTCTCCGAGAACATGGCGGCAGTGTAAGCCGGGGATCGGGTCGAATTTCGGTCTCATGAAACGAGCTGAACAAAGTGTTCTTCGCGTGCTCGGTACCACCATCTGCTGAAGACGTTCTACAGCCGGGCGGGGGTTAGGCCGCACAAATCCGCCGTGCTGCGCATGTCGCAGGGCGAGTTGTGGCCATGCCTAACCGACGAGCCCACTGCCCTAAAGCGCCATCCGTGCGCGCGTCGCGGACACCGAATCGCTGCCAGAAGCGATTGCGCGCCCTAAGGGCTGGCAATTCACCTGATGCCGCTCTAGCTCGTTCAGTTGCCGCCGCCGTCGTCGCTACCTCCGCCGCTCCAGGCGCTGTAGCCGCCGGTGTTGTAGAAGCCGCTGTAGTCGTCCCCTCTAAAGCCGCTCGGCGGCGAGACGCCGCCCCCGGCCCGCCACGCTTCAATTCCACGTTTGAGCCGTTGACGTGAAGCCTGTTCGTCCCGCAATACGCTCCGCCTCAGCAGCCAGTACAGTCCCGCGACGATCGCGATGACAACAACTATCAGCAGGATCTTCACAACAACCCACGAGCTTGCAATCAGATACACGCGATACGGCTGAACCCGGCCAGCGGCCTCACACAACCGGCACGTAAAGGCTGAACTGTTCGGGCGGATTGCACGTGTATATCGCAGAGGGCCTCGGCTTGCACCGAGCCAGACGTTGAAGGCAGTCAGGACATGTCATCGCATACTCGGGAAACCGGTTCACTCCGATGGGTCGGTGTCAGCCACCGCACACTGATGGCCTGGCGACTACTTAGTGCGATCATGCTGCTGGTGATGGGCGGGATCCATCTGTACCTCGTGTTCGACGGCGTAGGCGGCTTGCTTGGCATGCTGTTCGTGCTCAACGCGGTTGGCGCGCTCGTACTGGCAATCGCAATCATCGTGCTGCGTGGGCGGCTCCTGTCGCTGGCAACGGGGCTGAGCCTGCTGTTCATGGTGGGCACGCTGCTTGCGCTGGTGCTCGCGCTGACTGTGGGGGTGTTTGGCATTCACGAGGTATTGAGCTTCACGTTGGTGCCCACCACGCTGGTGGTGGAGTCCATCGGCACGATCATCCTGGCAGTAACCGTCGCGCTGGTGTTGCGGTCGCGACGAGTACCCTAACGGCGCACTGACCGGCAACTTCACACGTTGCCTATGGCTCTGATCATCGTGGTAAACCCTTACCCGCCCAGGAGGCGTTACTGCGGGGTGGGGAGCTTCGCCACCTTATACGGGCCGGACCAGGTGAACTAGACCTGTATCTCAGAAAAATATCGGAGGGCACTGTCATCTCGACGGCCCCGTCGGGACAGGTGTACACGACCAAACCCGGTGGTGCCCTGTTCTTTCCCGCGCTGGCCACATCCACCGGGCAGCTGGTGATCCCAGAATCCGGCGGTCCAGCACCGAGCAATCGCGGGTTGATGATGCCCACCCGGCAGCGCACGCGGGCCCAAGAACGCGCCTACCGGATCGCACTCGAACGGCAACACAGCGCCGCCCGCATCGCCCGAAAACAACTCCTCCTCGCCGAACGCATCGCCAGAGACGACCAACCACCACCGTTTTGGGGCGCGCCTAAATCGGCTCAGTCGCCAGCCTCGTCGCACTCCACCGAAACCCAAACGGTGGGGGCGGCGGCCGTGTCGATTCCTGTGACAGTGCACTCCGACAGCGGGATGTCGGCATCGCCGCTGACCCAGTTGATGCCGACGTTGTAGCCCTGGGCACGCAGGTCTTTGATGGTGGCGCTGGCCGACTCGGAGCCGGCTTCCGGCACACCGGTTGGGTCGGCGGCAGCAACCGGCGCGATGGCAACCGACGCCGCGGCGCCCGCGACAACCAACAACTGCGCGAAGTTTCGCGACTTGGGCTTCATGACAATCCTCCTAAGCGCTGGGCACCGAGACCCCCGCGCTCAAAGGATTTTCCCACCAACCTCACAGGCGATATTGATAATGAAGAAATTGGGGGCTGTAGCCGTCGCAAAGGTGTCAGGCCGCTCGATGTGTCGCATAGACATATTTCGCGAATGTTCGAACTCTTACGTCACAAGCAAACACGCGCGAACATGCATTTCCGGTCGTCGATCCCAGCCATCTGAGGCGATGCTGCGCACCGCAAGGCGGCCGTGAACTCGGCGTTTTATCGAAACAATTTCGCACATTCACTCAGAGTTCGTCGCGGAAATTGAAATCCCGTCCGCCGACAGTGGCCAGTGGCGAGTCTAGCGATTCGGACACGAATTTCTGGCCGACCAGAACAAGCATCCGCTGCCGCTGTCTGCATTTCACGCGCGGGCAAATGCGCGCGGAAATCACTAGGGCGCGACGGTAAGCCAGTCGGCGAAGCCGGACGGGTCATGACGGCCGAGCGCACCGTGCTCGAACAAGCCCCACCCCTCACGTTCGACACCGTCGGCGTCACGGCACACGGCGCGGCCGACATGGTCGATCACGCCGAAGCCTGCGCGCCCGATGACGCCGGGATCGGTCATGTCGTAGGTCAGGCGTTCGGTGAAGTTGTCGCCCTTCCACATTCCGTGCAGCCAGTCCGAGTCACCGCCGTACCCGCCGCCGACGTGAATGGGCACCGGCAGTTTGGACTCGACATCGAAATGCACCGGGCTGCCGTCGAATGCGGTCGCGTCGATGGTCGCACCGGTGGGGATGCGGGTGCCGGATCGGTAGTGGATCTTCACCCGCGGCCAGCCGAGTTGCTCGACGCGGCCGTCCTTCCAGATGCGAGTGCAGTCGTTGAGTGAGCGGAAGCCGTGCGGGTCCTCCTGGATGATGAGGACGATGCCGAAATCGTCGAACGCCATCGGCACATAGAGCCACCACATGCCCTCGAACGGCGGATCGTCGGGTCGGCCCGCAGGCTCGGGCTCGCCGATCGGTCGGATACCCCACGAGCGGTCGCGGCTACCGATCCAGCGGGCGGGATCGACGGCGATCTCTTGGTTGTCGATGGACAGCGTGCCGCTCCAGGAACCCACCTGCGCGAACCGCTGTGCGTCGAGCGTGACGCGGTTGCCGCGCCGCATGATGTGCGGCTGCTCCTGCACGACGTCGAACAGACCCTCCCAGGTCAGATCCGCGGCGATGCCCTCGGTTTCGTCGAGCACGATGCGCAGCTTGTGCAGCGGCTCGGTCACCTCGACGCGGTAGTTGCCCACATGCTGATTGAGGCGGTCCTGATCGATGGCGCCGCTCAGGTGTACCGCCGTCTGCTCGTCTCCCCGCCGCACCAGAAGGAACGCGTCTTTCACACCGAGGTTGGGGTAGTAGCCGATGCCCGAGATCACGAAGATGTCGCCGGTGCGGTCGTGCGCGTTGAAGTACGAACGATCGTAGAAGTTCCGGTCGCTGGACCCCGGCCACGCGATCGGCTGCGGGACCTGGTGCACCGGGTATTCGTCCATGGGGCCGAGCATTATGCCTCCTCGATGAGTCGCTTGAGCACCGCGCCGTGATAGAACAGCGACTCCACGTCGTCGGGTTTCTCGATCTCGCCAAACCGCACACGCCGCGCGCTGGTCCGCATGAACACACACGCCCAGATCACGCCGGAGTACACATAGAACCA
This sequence comes from uncultured Actinomycetota bacterium, assembly GCA_963698965.1. Taxonomy (GTDB): domain Bacteria; phylum Actinomycetota; class Actinomycetes; order Mycobacteriales; family Mycobacteriaceae; genus Mycobacterium. The sequence goes on along the minus strand of CAVOSY010000024.1, from coordinate 222,947 downwards.
ATTCAGGTCGCTCAGCTCGACTCCGGTCAGCTCTGCATAGGTCGCCTTCACATCCTCTTCCCGCATGAAGTCGGGCAGGCCCGGCATGCCGGCCAGGCCGGCGAGCTCCTGAAAGACCATGTGCGCGAAGATGATCCAGGCGACGTCCATCTCCCGCGGCCCGAGCACCGCCATCTCCCAGTCCAGGACGGCAACCGGCCGGAAGTCGGAGTACAGCACATTGCCGACGCGGGAGTCGCCCCACACCAGCACCGGATCCGTGGCGGCGACGTCGGCGGGCCAGTTCGCCTCGAGCCAGTCCAGCGCCCGCTCGATCAGCTCGGAGCGGCCGATATCGGGGACCGCGAACTGGTACCAGGACTGCAGCCAATTGAGGTTGCGCCGCAACGCATTCGGTTCGGACCCGTCATCGAGGAAGCCGAATGTCGTTTCGGGTTCCGGGATCGAATGCAGGTTGGCGATCACCTCGACGGTGCTGTCCTGCAGTTCGCGCTGTCGCTCGGTGGGGGAGTCCGCGAACCAGTTGTTGCCGAATGTGTACGGCATCACGTCCGGCGGCACCTGGCCCTCGACGTAATCCATCAGGAAGAACGGCGTGCCGAGGACCGAGCCCGTCGGTTCCAGCCACCGCACGCGGGGAACTGGGACGTCGGTCTTCTCGCCGACCAGTCGGATGACGTCGAACTGGTGGTCCATCCGATACGACGAGAACACCGGCACGTCCTGCGCGGTGGGCGCCACCCGCGCCACCCACTTCTCTTCCCGGCGTTGCCCGTCCTCGTCCCAGCGGCCCGTCAGGATGATCGTTTCCGACGACATGCCGTTGGCGTCGACGCCGCTTTCCACGGTGATCTCGGGTGCGGCACCGCCGGGCATCACGGTCGACAACCAACGCGACATCACATCGGGCAGCGTGCTGACGTCTCGACTCGAATGTTGGAGTCGGCTGACATCTTCGACAGCCGGTTCAGTCGGCATGAGAATTCATCCTTCGGCGGGGGGCAATTACGATACGGTGGGTAGCGTTATGAAAGCAGACGCGTCATCGGTTGACAAGACCCCGGGTGCAGGTCGGCCCCGGGATCCGCGTATCGACGCTGCCATACTGCGGGCCACCGCGGATCTGCTTGTGGAAATCGGGTATTCGAACCTCACGATGGCCGCGGTCGCCGAGCGCGCAGGAACCACCAAGACGGCGCTGTACCGGCGGTGGTCGAGCAAGGCCGAACTCGTGCATGAGGCTGCCTTCCCGGCGGCGCCGACCGCGATCGAGACGCCGCCGGGCGACATCGGCGCCGACATCCACGCGATGATCGCCGCCGCCCGTGACGTGTTCACCAGCCCGCTGGTGCGCGCCGCGCTGCCGGGGCTGATCGCCGACATGGCGGTCGACGCCGACCTCAACGCCCGGGTCATGAGCCGCTTCACCGACGTGTTCGTCGCGGTCCGGACGCGGCTGGCCGACGCGGTCAGTCGAGGAGAGGTGCACGCGGACGTCGATCCCGACCGGCTCGTCGAGGTGATCGGCGGCGCCACGCTCTTGCGGGTGTTGCTGCAGCCCGACGAACCGCTCGGCGAGGAGTGGGTCGCGCAGACCACTGCCATCGTGGTGCACGGTGTGGTGGCATAGAGACCGTGCTGGAAGCGTTCCCGATTGACTGGCGTACCGCGCTGCTGCTCGTGCCGCACCCCGACGACCCGGAGTACGGTTGCGCGGCCGCGGTCGCCAAATGGACGGCGCAGGGTAAGACCGTCTATTACGCATTGGCTTGCCGAGGTGAGGTCGGTATCGCGGGCATGCCCGCCGAGGAGGCGGGGCCGCTGAGGGAGATCGAACAACGCCGATCGGCCGCCATCGTCGGCGTCGAGGAGCTGCAATTCTGGGATTTCCCGGACAGCCAGATCCGCGACACACCTGAGTTGCGTGCCAAGATCGCCGACACGATCACCGCCGTGGCTCCCGATGTTGTGCTCACCGTCTACAGCGGTCCGGAGTGGGCGCCGGGCGCCCCGAACCAGCGTGATCACATCGAGTTCTCGAACGCCGTTGCGGCGGCATATGACTCGCTCACCGACCCACCTCGATGGCTCTTCGAGAACGGCCCGGATGTCACCCACGCCGAAGTGATCGACGACGACTGTTTCAACCGCGCGGTGTCGTCCCTCGCGGCGCACGACGTGTATCTGTCGGTTCTCGACCCGGACACACCGGTACTGGAGCAGGCGCGCAAGCAGGTCGACATGACCACGACACCCAGACCGGAATTCGACGGCAAGCGCACCGTCGAGTTCATTCTGCGTCGCTTCAGCCCTTAGCTCTCGATCTGTCGCTTGTTGCGCTCACTCACCGCCCGGAACTGATCGCCAAGGCCATCGAAGTCCCGATGCTGGGCGAACGCGATCTTCTCCTCGGCGGCCAACCCCGGGTCGACCACTGCGGCAGCACCTGTCGTGTAGATCTCCTTGAGCCCCAACATGGTTGGCCCCGACACCTCGGCGATCTGCGCGGCCAACTCGAGCGCCCGGTCGAGCAGCCGCTCGTGTGGCACCACCTCCGTGACCAACCCGATCCGCTCGGCGCGGGCCGCGTCGACCACCTCGCCCGTCATCGACAGCCGTCGTGCCATCGCCTGTCCGACGACGTGGGGGAGTCGCGCGGTCATACCGCCACCCGGCAGGATGCCGACCCGGGCATGCGTGTCGGCGAACACCGCCCGCTCAGAGGCCACCAGAAAGTCGCAGCCGAGCGCCATCTCCAGCCCGCCGGTGAACGTCGCGCCATTGATCGCGCCGATGATCGGTGTGCGCATCTTGGCGACGGCGGCGATGCAGCTTTGCGACCGAAACTCCTCGAAGTACTTGAGCCCGTCGCGCTGCGCCTCCTTGAGATCCACCCCGGCGCAGAACGCCGGATCTTTCCCCGTGAGCACCACCGCCAGCACGGAGTCGTCGGCGTCGGCCTCGGTCAGTGCCGTGTACGTCGCCCTGATCAGGTCGCGGCTCAACGCATTCCTGGCTTCCGGCCGGTTCAGCGTCAGCAGCCTGACCGCGCCGTGGTCGGCGGTCAGCACCAGCGGTTCGGTTGTCATGCGATGAATGTAGCGGGGCGCTCGGCGGGCAAGGTATATTCAGTTACGATACCGTTTCGATAATTAATGAAGGGGTCGTTATGCAAGACGTCGACGTCCTAGTCGTCGGGGCCGGTCCGACCGGTCTTGCAGTGGCGTGCGGGCTGTTGACGAATGGCGTGAAAGTCCGGGTGGTGGATAAGGCGAATGGGCCGGCCACCACGTCGCGGGCTAATTTTCTACACGCGCGCGGATCCGAGGTTCTGGACCGACTGGGAGCCCTCGATGACATGCCTGCTCGTTCGGTGCGCGCGATGAAGATCACTACTTACCTGGGCGACAAGCCGATTATGCAACTACGGTTCGGCGATCCTGAAATGCGAACGGCAGCGCCCCCGATGGTCATCTCCCAAGCTGCCGTCGAGGCTTCGCTGCGGGATCGAGTCGCTCAACTCGGCGGCGAAATCGATTGGGGCACAGCACTTGTTGACTTGCGTCAGGACGACGCGAGCGTAGCCGCAGTGGTCGGCGGCGACGAGTTAAAGGCCAGCTGGGTGGTGGGCTGTGACGGTGCCGCGAGCACCACCAGGCACCTCGCTGGCATCGGTTTCCCCGGTGTGAAACTGAGCGAACGATTTCTGCTTGCTGACGTTCGCCTCGATTGGAACCTCGACCGCTCGGGCACCACCGGGTGGATTCATCCAGAGGGCATGATCGGCGCGATGCCGATGCCCGACGACACCGGCCGACTGTGGCGGATTATCGCCTATGACCCGGGCCAGCCGGCCGATAAGCCGACCGAGTCGGAGATACTCGCCCGGCTCGATCGGATCCTTCCCGAGCGCACCGGACGCGCGGTCAGCATCACCGACGCGGTGTGGCTGTCGATGTTCAGCGTGCATCGCAGGCTTGCCGACACCTACCGGCGTGGTCGTGTGCTGTTGGTTGGCGACGCCGCCCACACTCACGCGCCGTTCGGCGGCCAAGGCATGTTGACGGGGCTAGGTGACGCCGAGAACCTGGCCTGGAAACTAGCGCTCGTCGTCCGCGGGAAGTCCGATGCCCGACTGCTCGACAGCTACGAGCAGGAACGCCGCCCACTGGCCACCGAGGTGCTTCGCGGCACCGGCGCGGTCACCAAAATCAACATCGCCCAGGGCCGGCTCGGCCGATTCATCCGCGACCGGCTTGTCGTGCCGTTGTTAAACGTGCGCGGTGTGCAGCGCTGGGTCACGTACCGGACGTCGCAGCTGTGGGTGAGTTACCGGCATGGTCCACTGGCCGAACGGTCGCTGCCGTTTCCGAAGCCCCGTCCCGGTGACCGCGTGCCCGGTCTGCGCGGTGCCGACTTGAATGGGCGTTGGGCGCTTCTGTCGACCGATGATTCTCTGCGGGCGGTCGCGACGGCACACCTCGGCGACGGAGTGGCCGCACTGCCCCAGAAGCGTAGCTCCGACGCCTTTCTGGTGCGCCCCGACGGGCATCTAGGGTGGCGCGGACGACGGCCGAACGCCCTGGATCGGTGGCTAAACCGTGCGCTGGCGACAGGATCGGTTCGGTGACAGGCGCCACCGCGAGCCGCGGACGCCCGCGTGACCCCGCACTCGACAGCGCGATCCTGACCGCGGCGCTCGAGCTGTTTGTCACTCACGGCATCACCGGAATGAGCATCGAACAAGTCGCCAAGCGTGCGGGCGTCGGCAAGCCCACCATCTACCGGCGATGGTCGACAAAAGAACTCCTCGTGGCTGACGCGATCGAAGCACACGTTGGCAGCGACCTGAACTGGCCGACACGCGTCGAGATCGTCGCCGTTCCGGCGCAGGAGCTCGTGCGGCGCAACGTCGCCGCGGCCGCCAAGATCGCTGCGGACCCGACGTTCCGCGCTCTGGTCGCGCAGATCTATGGCTCCGCCGTCACACATCCGCTGCTGATGCAGACCTATTGGGACCACTACATCGCGCCGCGGCGCAGGCTCGTCATCATGATGCTGGAACGTGCCCAGGCCGACGGGGATGTGCCTGGAGGTGCCGACCTGGACGTGCTTGTCGACATGCTAGCCGGTGCGGTGACTTATCGTGTGCTGCAGCCGAATCCGCCGACCGCTCGGCAGATGAAGCAGTATCTCGAATCCGCCTACCGCCAAGTCGGCCTGCTGCCGTAACTGCGCGAACCGGCTCCCGTCGGTACGGATCAGCGGACGAAGTGATTGGCGGTGTTCGCCAAGTCGAGCAGCGGCTGTGGCAGCGCCCCGAGGGCGAATGTGACGGCCGCGGTGATCGTGACGACCGCCGTGCTCAACACGCTCGGCACCACCACGGCGGGTGCGTCGTCGGGCGGTTCGGTGAAGAACATCAGGACGATCACCCGCACGTAGAAGTACGCGGCCACGGCGCTGGCGATCACGCCGATGACGACCAGCGGGATCGCGCCGCCCTCGCCTGCGGCCTTGAACACGGCGAACTTGCTGACGAATCCGCTTGTGAGGGGGATGCCGGCGAACGCGAGCAGGAACAGCGAAAACACAATGCCGACAATGGGATACCGTCGACCCAGACCGGCCCACCGGGCGAGTGCGGTGTCCTCATCGCCCTCGGGGTTTCGCACCAGACCCACGACTGCGAACGCGCCGACGGTGCTGAACCCGTAGGCGAACAGATAGAACAGCGTCGACGAGACGCCCGCCTCGTTCTGGGCGATGACGCCGGTGAGGATGAATCCGGTGTGCGCCACGGCCGAATAGGCCAACATCCGCTTGACGTCATTCTGGGTGACGGCCGTGACGGTGCCGACCACCATCGTCAGGATCGCGATCGCCCACATGATCGGGCGCCAGTCGTCATGCAGACCGGGCAGCGCGATGTAGAAGATGCGTAGCATCGCACCGAAGGCCGCGATCTTGGTGGCAGCAGCCATGAACGCGGTGATCGGCGTCGGAGCACCCTGGTACACGTCCGGAATCCACGAGTGGAACGGCACCGCCCCGACCTTGAAAAGCACGCCGACGAGCAGCAGTGCGGTGCCGATCAGCGCGAGCGACGTCTTACCCGACCCTGCCGCCACCGCGTCCGCGATGCCGCCGAGGTCGAGTGTGCCTGCGTAGCCGTACAGCATCGCAGCGCCGTACAGGAAGAAGGCCGACGAAAACGCGCCAAGCAGAAAGTATTTCACCGAGGCTTCCTGCGAGAGCAGGCGCCGCCTGCGGGCCAACCCGCACAGCAGGTACAGCGGCAGCGACAGGACCTCGAGCGCGATGAACATCGTCAGCAGATCGTCGGCCGCCGGGAAAATCAGCATGCCGCCGATCGCGAACATCGTCAGCGGGAACACCTCGGTCTGCATCACACCGGCCTTGGTGGCCAGTTTCTCGGCCACGCTGCCCACGACTGCTGACGCCTGCGGCGTGAATGCGTCGAGGCCGGCACCGGTTTCGCCGTTCGCAGGTGCCGGGATGCGCCGTTCGGCGATAAGCAGGATGCCGAGCACTCCGACCAGCAGGATGGTGGCCTGAAGGAACAGCGCCGGGGCATCGACGGCGACTGCGCCGAGCACGGCGGTGCGCCCCGTCCCGCCCAGATCCCGCGCGAGCACGACAACCGCCACGAACGATGCGACCAGCCCGCCGAGGCTGAGCACCAGCTGGGCGGCGTAGCGCTGCTGACGCGGCACGAACGCCTCGACGAGCACGCCGACGACCGCCACGCCAAGGATGATCAGCATGGGCGAGAGCAGACCGTATTCGACGTTCGGGGTAGGTACGGTCATCGTGCCGGCCCTTCTGCGATCTTCGGTGCCGGGTCAGGCTGGTTGATGGTAGTCAGCGTGTGGCTGACCGCGGGGTTGATCACATCGAGAGCGACTTTCGGATACACCCCGAGTACCAGCAGCAGTGCGATAAGGGGTGCGACGACGACGATTTCGCGGGGCAGCAGGTCACGCAGCCGATCGTTGCCGTCCTTGACCGGGCCGGTCATCATCCGCTGGTACATCCACAGGATGTAGACCGCGGACAGCACCAGCGCCGTCGACGCGAACACCGCGAAGGCGGGGTAGCGAGTGAATGTTCCGATCAGGACCAGGAATTCACTGATGAACGGAGCGAGTCCGGGCAGCGACAACGTGGCGAGGCCGGCCACCAGGAAGGTGCCCGCCAGCACGGGTGCGACCTTCTGCACGCCGCCGTAGGCATTGATGAGCCGAGTACCCCTGCGCGACACCAGGAATCCGGCGATCAGGAACAGCGCCGCGGTCGAGATGCCGTGGTTGACCATGTACAGCGTCGACCCGGACTGGCCCTGGGTGGTCATCACGAAGATGCCGAGAATGATGAACCCGAAGTGGGATATCGACGTGTACGCGATCAGCCGCATCACATCGGTTTGGCCGATCGCCACGATGGCGCCGTACACGATGCCGATCACCGCGAGCGTGATGATCAGCGGCCGGAAATACATTGAGGAGTCAGGGAACAGCTGCAGGCAGTAGCGCAACATGCCGAAGGTGCCGACCTTGTCCATCACGGCCATCATCAGGACGGCGCTGGCAGGAGTCGCTTCCACCGCGGCGTCGGGCAGCCACCGGTGGAACGGCCATAGCGGCGCCTTGACCGCGAAGGCGAACATGAACCCGCCGAACAACAGGTTCATCACCGCCGGGCTCATCACGAACTGACCACTCGACACCGCGGCCACGATCGCGCGAAAGTCGAACGTGCCCGCCCCGAACGCGTCGCTCTGGGCGGTCACCACGTACAGGCCGATCACCGCGGCGAGCATGATCAGGCCGCCGAACAGGTTGTACAGCAGGAACTTCACCGCCGCTTTGGAGCGGTTCTCGCCGCCGAAGCCGCCGATCAGGAAGTACATCGGGATCAGCATGGCCTCGAAGAACACGTAGAACAGCAGCACGTCCAGCGAGACGAGCGACATCAGCACCATGCCCTCGACCGCAAGCGTCAGCGCGAAGTACGTGTGCACCGACCGCCCCGCCCAGCCGATCTGGTCGCTGGCGTCGTTCCAGCCGGCGATGATCAGCAGCGGTACCAACACGGTCGTCAGCACCACGATGGCGAGTGCGATGCCGTCGACGCCGAGGATGTAGCCCGTCCCGAACGACGGTATCCACCGGTGGTTTTCGACGAACTGATACTGTTCGCCGCCCGGTTTGAACCCGACCGCGACCACCAACGACACCGCAAGGACGGCGAGTGAGATCAGCAGTGCCAACCATTTGGCCACGGTGCGCTGTGACGCGGGCAGCAGCATGACGATCGCCGCACCTGCCATCGGGATCGCCCACACGATGGTGAGCCACGGGATTGAGGTCACCACAGTTGCACCGCCAGGATCGCGGCGACCACCAGGGCCGCTCCAACCAACATCGATAGCGCATACGAGCGGGCGAATCCGGTTTGCAACTGCCGGAATCGGTTTGAGATCCAGCCGACGCCCGCGGCCAGCTCGTTCGCAGCCCCGTCCACCGCGTCGTCGTCGATCTCGACGAGACCCTCGGTGAGGAGCTGCCCGGGCCGCATGAACGCCCGCTCGTTGAATGCGTCGCCGTAAAGATCCTGCCGCGCGGCCACGGTGAGTGCGTTTCCTGCGGGCACCTCTTCTGGGACGGCACGCGTGCCGTACATCCGGTAGGCGATCGCGATTCCTGCGGCGACGACGGCCAGCACGATGATCGTGACGACCCATGCCGGTGTGCCGTGCTCGGCCTCGTGCGCGCCTACGACGGGTTCGAGCCAATGCTGCAGCGTGCCGCCGATCGCGAGCGCGCCGCCGGAGGCCACCGAGCCGATCGCCAACAAGATCATCGGCCAGGTCATGACGGCGGGCGACTCATGCGGGTGAGCGACCAGTTTGTCCCACGTCGCTTCGCTCGCCTCGGAAGCCCAACGCTTTTCGCCGAAGAATGTCATCAGCATCACTCGGGTCATGTAGAACGCGGTGATGCCTGCGCCGAGGATCGCCGCGCCGCCGAGGATGATTCCCTTCGCACCACCTGAGCCCAGCGCGGCCTCGATGATGCCGTCCTTGGAGAAGAACCCGGCCAGCGGCGGCACACCGATGATCGCGAGGTAGCCCAGCCCGAAGGTCGCGAACGTGATCGGCAGCGCCTTTCGCAGCCCGCCGTAGCGGCGCATGTTCACCTCGTCGTTCATGGCATGCATGACCGAACCGGCGCCGAGGAACAGGCCTGCCTTGAAGAAGCCGTGGGTGAGCAGGTGCATGATCGCGAACGCGTATCCGGCGGGGCCAAGCCCCGCGGCCAGCACCATGTAGCCGATCTGCGACATCGTGCTGGCGGCAAGCGCTTTCTTGATGTCGTCCTTGGCGCAGCCGACGATCGCGCCGAAGAGCAGCGTCACCGCGCCGACGATGACCACACCGACCTGTGCGGTGGGCGCGAGGTTGAACACGGGGCCGGAGCGCACGATCAGGTACACGCCTGCGGTGACCATGGTGGCGGCGTGGATGAGCGCCGACACCGGTGTCGGGCCCTCCATCGCGTCCCCGAGCCAGGACTGCAGCGGCACCTGTGCCGACTTGCCGCAGGCGGCCAGCAACAGCAACAGCCCGATCGCGGTGAGTGTGCCTTCACCGAGGTGCGGTGCGGCCGAGAAGACACCCGCGAATGAGATCGAGCCGATGTAGGCGAACATCACCATCAGCGCGATCGCCAGGCCGAGGTCGCCGACGCGGTTGACCACGAACGCCTTCTTGGCTGCCGTTGCGGCTGAGGGCTTGTGCGCCCAGAACCCGATCAGCAGGTACGACGCCAGGCCCACGCCTTCCCACCCGACGTAGAGGCCGAGGTAGTTGTCGGCCAGCACCAACAGCAGCATCGCCGCGAGGAACAGGTTCAAATACGCGAAAAACCGCCTACGCTCGGGATCCTCGGCCATGTAGCCGATCGAGTAGATGTGGATCAGCGAGCCGACGCCGGTGATCAGCAGCACGAAACACATCGACAGGGCATCCAGCTGCAGGCCGAAGTCCACGTGCAGGCCGCCGACCGGCACCCACGAGAACAGCGTCTCGTGGACCACCCGGTCTTCGGCGTGACGGCCGAGCATGTCGACGAACAACACCACACCGGCCGCGAACGACGCCAGCGCCGCCAAACAGCCCAGCAGATGCCCCCAGGCATCGGATCGTCTGCCCGCCAGCAGCAGGATCGCGGCACCCGCCAGCGGGAGGGCGATCACCAGCCACACCAGAGTTGTCATGGCCACCTTAGTGTTTCAGCAGACTGGCTTCGTCGACCGAAGCCGAACGGCGGGTGCGGAAGACGGTCATGATGATCGCGAGTCCGATCACCACCTCACACGCGGCGACCACCATGGTGTAGAACGCCACCATCTGGCCGTCCAGATGACCGTGCACGCGGGAGAACGCGACGAACGCGAGGTTCGCGGCGTTGAGCATCAACTCGACGCACATGAACATGACAATGGCGTTGCGGCGCAGCAGCACTCCGGCCGCACCGATCGTGAACAACAACGCCGACAGGTAGAGGTAGTTGTCCGGATTCACGAGTCATCCCCACTGCCGTTGGCCTGGCTGACGGTTCGCTTCTGGAGGACCGCACTAACGGACAGCTCCGACGCGGAGCCGTCTGGAAGGCGGGCGGCGATGTCGACGGCGTTGTTACGCGCGTAGACCCCGGGATTGGGCAGTGTGGTCGGGTATCCGCCCGGCAGAAAGCGCTCGTGTGCCAGCTCACGTTGCGTCTTACGCCGCTCGAACCGTTCCCGGTGCGCCAGCACCATGGCGCCGAGCGCGGCGGTGATGAGCAGCGCGCCGGTCAGTTCGAACGCCCACAGATACTTCGTGAAGATCAGCGCCGCCAGCCCCTCGACGTTGCCGCCCGCGTTGGCCTCCGCCAGTCCGGTGAATCCGTTCACCGACACGCTGCCGATACCTGCGATGAGCAGGACACCGAAACCGACCCCGACCACGATCGCCGCAATGCGTTGTCCCTGAATGGTTTCGACCAGCGATTCGGAGGAGTCGACACCGATGAGCATCACCACGAACAGGAAGAGCATCATCACCGCGCCGGTGTAGACCACCACCTGCACGACGCCGAGGAACAGCGCGCCCTGTGCGATGTAGAAGACCGCCAGCACGATCATGGTGGTGGCCAGGAACATCGCCGAGTACACCGCCTTCGGCGCGGCCACCACGCCGATCGCGCCGAGCACCGCGACCGTGCCGAGTACCCAGAACAGCACCGCCTCTGCCGTGGAGGTGTGTCCTGCGGTGCCCGCGGGGAGCGCGGCGAGGATCTCGACCGTCACTTGGCGTCCTGGGCAATCGGCTTGATGTTGCCTCGGTAGTAGTCCTCGTCGGTGCTTCCCGGCGCCATGTCGTGGGGCGGGGGCAGCATGCCCGGCTGGAGCGGGGCCAGCAGCTTGTCCTTACCCCAGATTAGGTCGGCACGGTTGTCGTCGGCCATTTCATAGTTGTTGGTCATCGTCAGCGCCCTGGTCGGGCAGGCCTCGATGCACAACCCGCAGCCGATGCACCTCAGATAGTTGATCTGGTAAACGCGGCCATAGCGTTCGCCGGGCGAAAATCGTTCATCCTCGGAGTTGTCCGCGCCCTCGACGAAGATGGCGTCGGCAGGGCAGGCCCAGGCGCACAGCTCACAGCCGATGCATTTCTCCAGCCCGTCGGGATACCGGTTGAGCTGATGCCGACCGTGGTAGCGCTTGGCGACCGGACCCGGCTTCTCCGGGTACTCCTCGGTGAGCCGCTTCTTGAACATCGTGCGGAACGTGACCGCGAAGCCCGCGATGGCGTCAAGGAACTTAGGCATTTGACTTCTCCTTTGAAGCCGGCTGCGTGGGCAACGGTGGCACAGGGAATGCGCCCGCATCCACGGCTTGCTCGGGGATCTTCCGAATGGTTCTGGCACGCAAGTTTCTCCAGAACACGAAGAGCACAATCAATACGACGACGGCGCCGACGGTGAGCAGTCCGGTCGTCACTTGGTGGTAGCCCAGGTTACGCAGGGCGCGGGCGGTGGAGACGATCATGATCCACGCGAGCGAGACCGGAATCAGCACCTTCCAGCCCAGCGCCATGAACTGGTCGTAGCGCATCCGGGGCAACGTGGCGCGCAGCCAGAAGAAGAAGAACAAGAAGGTCCACACCTTGGCGACGAACCACAGCAGCGGCCACCAACCGTGGTTCGCTCCGTCCCACATGTTGATCGGCCACGGGGCATGCCAGCCGCCGAGGAACAACGTGGTCGCCAGCGCCGAAACAGTGGTCATGTTGACGTACTCGGCGAGCATGAACATGGCGAACTTGATTGACGAGTATTCGGTGTGGAACCCGCCGACCAGCTCACCTTCGGCTTCGGGCAGATCGAATGGCGCCCGGTTGGTTTCGCCGATCATCGAGGTGAGGTAGACGAGGAACGACGGCAGCAGCGGGAAGACGTACCAGAGGCCCTGCTGGGACGCGACGATGCCGGACGTGGACATCGTGCCCGCGTAGATGAAAACCGCCGCAAAGGACAACGCCATCGCGATCTCATACGAGATCACCTGTGCGCTGGACCGCAGGCCACCAAGCAGCGGATAGGTGGAGCCGGAAGCCCAGCCCGCCAACACGATTCCGTACACGCCGATCGACGTCGCCGCCAGGACGTAGAGCACCGCGACGGGCATATCGGTCAGCTGCAATGCCGTTCTGTGACCGAAGATCGACACTTCGCCGCCCATCGGGATGACGGCGAACGCGATGAAGGCGGGCACCACCGAGATGACCGGGGCCGCCAGGTAGACGAACTTGTCCACACCGGCGGGGATGAGCCCCTCCTTGAGGGCCAGCTTGACGCCGTCCACCAGCGACTGCAGCAGCCCCCACGGTCCGACGCGGTTGGGGCCAGGTCGCATCTGCATCCAACCGAGCAGCTTGCGCTCGAGCAGAATCGCGACCAGCACGGTCAGCATCAGGAACGCGAAGATCGCGACAGCCTTGATGACGATCAGCCACCACGGATCATGGCCGAAGAGTGTGGGATCCGGATACGTCATTGCAGGTGTCATGATGAAGCCCGCCCGATGGTGACGACGGCTCCGGATGTCACGCCGAGCTGCTGATGCACCGCGGAGCCGGGAGAGTTGAGCGGTAACCACACGGTGCCGTCGACCATGTCCGTGATCGTCAGCGGCAGTGTGATCTCGCCACGGTCGGTGCTAACGGTCACCAGCTCGCCTTCGGCTGCGCCGATCCCCTCCGCGGTCGCCGCCGACAACCGCGCGACCGGCGGCCGTGCGGTGCCCGCGAGATGCCGTTCGCCGTCCTGTAGCCGACCCGCGTCGAGCAGCATGCGCCAACCCGCCAGCACGGCCTGCCCCTTGCCCGGTGGTGTGGGCCGCGACGGTGCCTCCTGTGGGGAAGGGGGTCGCTGCCCGGCCCACAGACCCATGCGCGCCATCTCGTCGCCCGCCACCAACGCGGACGTCATGTTCAGATCAACCCCGAGCTCGTCGGCCAGGAAGGCCAGCACCCGCAGATCGGGTATCGCATTGGTCTGCAGCGAAGGCCCGAACGGCCGAATTCGCCCCTCCCAGTTCATGAACGAGCCAGCCTTCTCCACCACCGGCGCGACGGGGAACACGACGTCGGCGAGCGCTGTGACGGCGCTTTCTCGCAGCTCGAGGCTCACCACGAACGGTGCAGCGTCGATCGCGGCCAGTGCCGCGTCCGGGTCGGGTAGGTCGGCGAGCTCGACGCCTCCGATGAGTAGAGCTCCGAGTTCACCGTCGCGCACCGCGGCGAGAATGCCGGTGGTGTCGCGGCCCGGGGCGGACGGCAGATCGCCGACATTCCATCCGGCGGCTGTCTGTTCGCGGGCCGACGCGTCGCTGACGGGTCGACCGCCGGGCAGCAGACCGGGCAGCGCGCCTGCCTCCACTGCGCCCCGCTCGCCGGCTCGTCGCGGTATCCACGCCAGCCGCGCACCCGTGGCCCCAGCCAATCTGCTTGCGGCGGAGAGTGCTCCGGGCGAGGTGGCCAACCGCTCGCCGACCAGGATGAGCGAGCCGGGAAGCTTCAACTGCGCGTCGTCGGCCAAGCCGTCCAGGGCCGCGGCCTCGCCGCCTGGTGCCGTCGCGATGAGCTGTCCGCGCATCTTGACCAGCGAGCGGGTGCCGAGAGGTGCGATTGCCTTGACCTGCAAGCCGTTCTTGCGGACTGCCTTTCGCAGTCTCAGGAAGACGATGGGAGATTCCTCTTCGGGCTCGAATCCTGCCAGCAGCACCGACGGCGCCTTCTCCAGGTCGGCGTAGGTCACTGTCATCGGCACGCCCGCGACATGCGCAGCTAGGAATTCAGCTTCCTCGGCGCTGTGCGGACGGGCGCGGAAATCGATGTCGTTCGTGCCCAATACCATTCGCGCGAATTTCGAGTAAGCGTAGGCATCTTCCACGGTTACCCGGCCGCCGACGAGCACTCCGGTGGTGCCGTATGCCGCGGCCAGTCCGGCGCTCGCCACCCCGAGGGCTTCCGACCAGGAAGCCGGCCGCAGCTTGCCGTCTTCGTCGCGGACCAGTGGCGTCGTGATGCGGTCGCCCTGGGTGGTGTAGGTGAACGCCCAGCGGCCCTTGTCGCAGTTCCACTCCTCGTTCACCTGCGGGTCGTCACCGGCCAAGCGGCGCAGCACTTTTCCGCGCCGGTGGTCGGTGCGCTGGGCGCATCCCGACGAGCAGTGCTCGCACACGCTGGGACTGGACACCAGGTCGAACGGCCGGGCCCGGAACCGGTAGGCGGCGCCGGTGAGCGCACCGACCGGGCAGATCTGCACGGTGTTGCCGGAGTAGTACGACTGGAACGGCTCACCGGGGGCGATGCCGACCTGTTGCAGCGCACCGCGTTCGAGCAGTTCGATGAACGGATCGCCGGCGATCTGATCGGAAAACCGGGTGCAGCGCGCGCACAGCACGCAGCGCTCCCGGTCAAGCAGCACCTCCGAGGAGATGTTGATCGGCTTGGGGAAGGTCCGCTTGACGCCCTCGAAGCGGGTTTCGGGGCGGCCGTTCGACATCGCCTGGTTTTGCAGCGGGCACTCACCGCCCTTGTCGCACACCGGGCAGTCCAGCGGGTGGTTGATGAGCAGGAGCTCCATCACGCCCTGCTGCGCCTTGTCAGCGGCCTCGGACGTGAACTGCGTGTGCACCACCATGTCGGGTGTGCATGTCGTGGTGCACGACGCCATCGGCTTGCGCTGGCCTTCGACCTCGACCAGACACTGCCTGCACGCGCCCACGGGGTCGAGCAGCGGATGGTCGCAGAACCGTGGGATCTGGACGCCGATCAGTTCGGCGGCCCGAATCACCAAGGTGCCTTTGGGCACACTGACTTCCACGTTATCGATGGTGAGGTTCACCATCTCCACGGCGGGCTTGTCCGAGGCGGTGCCCGTGTCGACAGTCTGCGTCATCTAGACACCCACCCCTTCCGTGGCCATCAACGTCGAGGCGTGCGGGTCGAACGGACATCCGCCGGACAGGTGCGCGATGTATTCGTCGCGGAAGAACTTGATCGACGATATGATCGGGGCGGCGGCCCCGTCGCCCAAGGCGCAGAACGACTTTCCAAAGATGTTGTCGGAGATGTCCAGCAGCTTCTGGATGTCGTCCTCGGTGCCCGCGCCCGTCTCCAGGCGTTCGTAGATCTGCGCCAGCCAGTAGGTGCCCTCGCGACATGGCGTGCACTTGCCGCAGGATTCGTGTGCGTAGAACTCGGTCCAGCGGCGCACCGCGCGCACCACACAGGTGGTTTCGTCGAAGATCTGTAGCGCCTTGGTGCCGAGCATCGTCCCGACGCCGGCCATGCCCTCGTAGTCCAATGGCACGTCGAGGTGTTCCTCCGTCAGTAGCGGTGTCGACGAGCCGCCCGGTGTCCAGAACTTCAGGGAGTGTCCGGCGCGGATACCGCCGGCGTATTCGAGCAGCTCGCGGAGCGTGATGCCGAGCGGCGCTTCGTATTGCCCGGGGTTGGCGACGTGGCCCGAGAGCGAGTACAGCGTGAAGCCCGGTGATTTCTCCGAGCCCATCGAGCGGAACCAGTCCACCCCGTTGAGCAAGACCGGCGGAACGCTGGCGATGGATTCCACGTTGTTGACCACGGTGGGGGAGGCGTAGAGGCCGGCAACCGCGGGGAATGGCGGTCGCAGGCGAGGCTGGCCCCGGCGGCCCTCCAACGAGTCGAGCAGCGCGGTTTCCTCGCCGCAGATATAGGCACCCGCGCCCGCGTGCACGATCAGTTCGAGGTCGAAGCCAGAACCCTGGATGTCGGTGCCGAGGTAACCGGCCTCGTACGCCTCCGCAACAGCGGCCTGCAGTCGGCGCAGCACGGGGACCACTTCGCCGCGCACGTAGATGAAGGCGTGGTGCGCGCGGATTGCGTACGCCGCGATGATCACCCCCTCCACCAGGAAGTGCGGCGTTGTCAGCATCAGCGGAATGTCTTTGCACGTACCGGGTTCCGACTCGTCGGCGTTGACCACCAGGTAGTGCGGTTTGGCTCCCGCGCCAGTGTCGTCCTGCGGGATGAACGACCACTTCGTACCCGTCGGGAAGCCTGCGCCGCCGCGGCCGCGCAGACCCGAATCCTTCATGGTGGCGATGACGTCGTCGGGGGCCATGCCAAGCGCTCGTTCGAGCGCCTGGTAGCCGTCGTGGCGACGGTAGGTGTCAAGCGACCACGATTCGGGTTCGTCCCAGAACCGGCTCAGAACGGGAGTCAGTTGTGTCATGGTTTCGATTCCGTTGCGTCCGGATCGGTTTCGGGCTTCTTCGGTTTCGGGGGAACGGTGGCAGACGGACCCGGGGCGGGTTGATTCTTGGTGGCTTCGGCTGCCACCTTGGAGTCGTTGGGGGCGCCGTGCGAATCCGCCACTGCGGCAACTTGCGGTGCTTCCATGCCGAATTCCCGCGCGACGCGCAGCCCGGCGAGGGTGGCATCCCCTGCCGGCCCCTGCGCGGCGGCGGCTTCCGGATCAGGCAGGCCCGCAAGGACTCTCGCGGTCTCCTTGAAAGTGCACAGCGGCGCGCCGCGCGTCGGTGTCGGCGTCGGTCCGGCGCGTAAACCATCGACGAGGTCGCGCGCCGACGACGGCGTCTGGTTGTCGAAGAACTCCCAGTTGACCATCACCACGGGGGCGTAGTCGCATGCGGCGTTGCACTCGACGTGTTCGAGAGTGACCCGGCCGTCTTCGGTGGTCTCGCCGGCATGTACACCCAAATGGTCTTGCAGCGCTTCGAGAATCGCGTCGCCGCCCATGATCGCGCACAGTGTGTTGGTGCACACCCCGACGAGGTAATCACCTGTCGGCGTGCGGCGGTACATCGAGTAGAACGTGGCCACCGCGGTGACTTCTGCGTCGGTCAATCCCAGCTGTGTGGCGCAGAACCCGATGCCCGCCGGAGTGAGACAACCGTCCTGCGATTGCACAAGATGCAGCAAGGGCAGCAGCGCCGAACGTGATTGTGGGTAACGGGAAATAATCGCCTTGGCGTCGGTCTCCAATAGCGCGACCACCTCGGCGGGATAGGTCTTCGGTCCGTGAATCGGCGGGCCTGCCTCGTCAGGCCGCTGGCCGAGTTCGAGAAACACACTCACCTGTCCACCCCACCCATCACCGGATCGATCGAGGCCACCGCCGTGATCGCATCGGCGACCATGCCGCCCTCGCACATGGCGGCCACGGCCTGCAGGTTGTTGAACGACGGATCGCGGTAGTGCACCCGGTAGGGTCGGGTGCCGCCGTCGGAGACCATGTGCACGCCGAGCTCACCGCGCGGCGACTCGATTGCGACGTACACCTGGCCTGCCGGGACCCGGATGCCCTCCGTGACGAGCTTGAAGTGGTGGATCAGCCCCTCCATGGAGTGACCCATGATCTTGGCGATGTGTTCGGGCGAGTTGCCGAGACCGTCCGGCCCGAGCTTCAGGTCGGCGGGCCACGCCAGTTTCTTGTCCTGGATCATCACCGGGCCGGGCTCCAGCCTGTCGAGGCACTGCTCGATGATCTTCAGCGACTCGTGCATCTCCTTGATCCGGATCAGGTAGCGGCCGTAGGAGTCGCAGCCGTCGTCGGTGATGACGTCGAACTCGTAGTTCTCGTACCCGCAGTAGGGCTGCGACCTGCGCAGGTCGTGGGGGAGGCCGGTCGACCGCAGGCACGGGCCGGTGATGCCCAACGCCATGCACCCGGTCAGATCCAGGTAGCCGATGCCCTGGGTGCGGGCCTTCCAGATGTAGTTCTCGGTGAGCAGGTCCTCGAGATCCTTCAACCGCTTGGGCATCAGCTTGAGCATGTCGCGGATCTGCGGGACGGCTTCATCGGGCAGGTCCATCGCCACGCCGCCGGGCCGGATGTACGCGTTGTTCATCCGCAACCCGGTGATGGTTTCGAAGATCGACAGGATCTGCTCGCGCTCGCGGAATCCGTAGAACATCGCGCCCATTGAGCCCAGCTCCATGCCGCCGGTCGCGAGCGCAACCAGATGCGACGAGATGCGGTTGAGCTCCATCATCATCACGCGGATGACACTGGCCCGTTCGGGAATGTCGTCGGTGACGTCGAGCAGCTTTTCGACGCCGAGGCAGTACACCGTTTCGTTGAAAAGCGGTGAGAGGTAATCCATTCGGGTAACGAAGGTGACGCCCTGGGTCCAGTTGCGGAATTCGAGGTTCTTCTCGATGCCGGTGTGCAGGTATCCGATTCCGCACCGGATTTCAATGATCGTCTCGCCCTCGATCTCGAGGATGAGTCGCAGCACTCCGTGCGTGGAGGGATGCTGCGGGCCCATGTTCACAACGATCCGTTCGCCGACGTGTGAAGCGGCGTTTTCTCTTGCTGCCGCAACGACTTGGTCCCAGTCCTGGCCGCCGACTACGATCACCCTTTCGGTACCGCCCGACTCGGGCGGGTTGGGGGATGCGCTCATCAGTTGTAGGCCCTCCGCTCATCGGGCGGTGGTATCTCGGCGCCGTGGTACTCCACGGGAATACCGCCCAACGGGTAGTCCTTGCGTTGCGGGTGCCCGACCCAGTCATCAGGCATTTCGATGCGGGTCAGGGCGGGATGACCGTCGAAGATGATGCCGAAGAAGTCGTAGGTCTCCCGCTCATGCCAATCGACTGTCGGATACACCGCGTACAGAGACGGAATGTGGGGGTCCTCGTCGGGTGCGGCGACCTCCATACGGATCCGGCGGTTGTGCGTGATCGACATCAGCGGGTAGACGGCGTGCAGCTCGCGCCCGCTGTCGTCGGGGTAATGCACCCCGCTGACGCCCAGGCAGAGCTCGAATCGCAGGGTCGCGTCGTCGCGGAGCACCCGAGCCACGGTGGGTAGCGCTTCGCGCCGGACCTCCAGCGTCAGTTCGTCGCGGTAGACCACCACCCGCTCGATGGATGCGGCGTAGCCGTCCTCTCCGAGTGCGGCGGCGAGCGTGTCGACTACCTCGTCGAAATAGCCGCCGTACGGTCGTGGCGAGCTGCCGGGGAGGGCAACCGGGCGGACGAGGCGGCCGTAGCCCGACGTGTCTCCAGAGCCTCTTGCACCAAACATGCCGCGGCGCACACCGATCACTTCTGGTGACTGGCCGTCAGCCGCCGAACCGTTGTCGTTCTCGCTCACCGCAGCAAACCCTTGAGCTCGATTGTCGGCGTGACTGCCAGTGCTGCCTGCTCGGCTTCGCGGATCGCCTCCTCGCGGTGCACGCCGAGCGGCATCTCCTGAATCTTGTCGTGCAGCTTGAGGATTGCGTGCAACAGCATTTCGGGTCGCGGCGGACATCCGGGCAGATAAATGTCAACCGGCACGACGTGGTCGACGCCTTGGACAATCGCGTAGTTATTGAACATCCCACCGGACGATGCGCACACACCCATGGCAAGCACCCATTTGGGCTCGGCCATCTGGTCGTAGATCTGGCGGAGCACCGGCGCCATCTTCTGGCTGACGCGGCCTGCGACGATCATCAGGTCCGCCTGTCGCGGCGTTGCCGAGAACCGTTCCATGCCGAAGCGCGAGATATCGAAGCGCGGCCCCGCCGTGGCCATCATCTCGATCGCGCAGCAGGCCAGCCCGAAGGTCGCGGGCCACAGGGAGCCCTTCCGGATGTAGCCGGCCACCTTTTCGACCGTCGACAGCAGCACTCCGCCGGGCAGCTTTTCCTCTAGTCCCATGTCAGGCCTCCCCGCCGCCAGACATACGCATAGGCCACGAACACCACGACCATGAAGAGAAGCATCTCTACCAGGGCAAACAGGCCGAGGCTGTCGAATGCCACCGCCCACGGGTAGAGGAACACGATCTCGATGTCGAAGATGATGAACAACATCGCGGTCAGGTAGTACTTGATCGGAAATCTCTGGCCTGATGCGTGGGCCGACGCCAGTTCCGGCACCGGTTCGATGCCGCACTCGTAGGCCTCTAACTTGGACTGGTTGTAGCGCCTTGGTCCGACCAGCAAAGCAATGCCGACCGAACCGACTGCGAACGCAGCCGCAATGGCGCCGAGCACCAGGATTGGCGTGTACAAATCCATACCGAGCAAACGCTCCCTCGTGGGCTGTCGATGTGAGCTTACCCACACCCTAGCGAGCTTTATGACGGGTGCCCCGCATTTTGGTTAGAGTCGCTATTAGCTGCGTGCGGCCATGTTGGCGTGCCTCGAAAAGGCAAGGGCAGCAGTGTGATTCGCAGCGCGGACTACTGCACCGGGGCGCGCAGCAGAGATACCACGGCGTCGCCCAACCGGATCGGGTCGATCGGGTGAGGGACGGCGGCCTCCGCGCGCGACCAGTTGGCCAGCCAAGCGTCGTCCGGCCGGCCGGTCAGCACCAGGATCGGCGGGCAGTCGGCGATCTCGTCCTTCAGCTGTTTCGCGATTCCCATGCCGCCGGTGGGCGTGGCCTCACCATCGAGAATCACCAGATCGAAGCCGCCCTCATCCATCTGGCGAATCACCATGGGTCCGGTGGCGATCTCGACGTAGGTCAGCTCGGGTAAGTCGGGGTGTACCCGCTTGCCCAGCGCAAGCTGCACCTGCTCACGGGTTCTGGGATTATCGCTGTAGACCAGGATCCGCAGAGGACGTTCCGCCATGCGGCCGATCGTACGGCTAGCCGGCGCGGCGGAACACGACGTCGCCGGAAATCGTCGCCTTGTCGGGGACCAGCCCCATGAAATTGCCGCCCACGCCGAACTCCTTGCGGTCGATGGTGGCCTGCGCGCGAAGGCGCACCGCACGATCGTCGAGCACCGCGACCTCGGTCCGCAGCGGCAACGGTGCGGTGGCGCCTTTGACGGTGAGTTGTGCTCGCAGGTCTACGGTGTCGCCATCGATGGACTCGGCGCTGGTGACCACGACGCCGATGCCGGGAAACCGCTGTGCGTCGAAAAAATCCGCTGAGCGCAGGTGTTCGTCGCGCTTGCGCACCCCGGTGTCGATGGATGCGGTCTGAATATCCATGCGGCCGAAAATCGTTTGGGTTTCCGTAATTTGGCCGTCACCGCTGAACTCCGTGAAATGGCCCTTGATCGACGCGAGTCCCCACATCAACTTGGATGTGAAGCCGATCGTCGACTGCTTCGGATCGACGCTCCAGACGCCGACGGATGTGGGATTGTTCAGAAGTTCTTTCGTGCTTGCCATGTCGCCTCCGCTATGACTCCAGAAGGGGCGCGATCTCTGCCGGGTCGAAGTACTCGTCGATGCGATCGATAAGACCGTTGGCGCCCACTTTGATCACGATGCAGACCCGCATCGAGATCGATCCGCCGTTGCGGCCGTTGGCGTGCAGGATGTGTTGCTGCACGAATCCGCCGTCAAAGAACTGGCGGTCGAGAATCTCGTAGCGTCGATCGGTCGTGGTGTTGACGAACCAGGCGATGACCCGCAGTGCACGCTCCCTGTTTCGGTCGCGGTCAGCAACCTTCCAGACAACGACGTCGGAGTTCCACAGTTGCTCCACCATCGCGATATCGCTCTGCTCGATCGCCCCGAACAGGCGGTCGGCCACGTCGGCGATGGCTTCGGCGTCGGTCACAGGCATATCTGGCGTCTCCCTTGACCTCAAGTTGGGTTTAGGTAGAACTCTGGTCTCCATGGATTCAACACCAACCCTGTCCCGATTCGACGATGCCTACAAGACTGGAAGTGCGCCATGGGTCATCGGCGAGCCACAGCCCGCAATCGTCGAGCTGCAACGGGCCGGCCGGATTCACAGCAAGGTGCTCGACGTCGGTTGTGGGACGGGCGAACACACGATCCTGCTCACCCGGTTGGGGTACGACGTGCTCGGCATCGACTTCGCACCGCACGCGATCGAACAGGCCCGTGCCAACGCCGCGGAAAAGGGCGTCGACGCGCGCTTCGAGGTGGCCGACGCGATGAACCTCGGCGATGAGCCCGGCTACCAGACGATCGTCGACAGCGCGCTGTTTCACATCTTCGACGGCGCGGACCGCGTGCGGTATGTGAATAGCCTGCACGCGGCGGTCCAGCACGGCGGGGTGGTGCATGTGCTCGCCCTGTCCGACGCCGGCCGCGGGTTCGGTCCGCAGGTCAGCGAGGCCGACATCCGGGGGGCGTTCGGCGACGGCTGGGTGCTCGAGGCGCTGGACACCACGATCTACCGCGGTGTCGTGCAGGAAGCGCAGGCCGAGGCGATCGGCCTTCCGGCGGGGACTCGCGTTGACGAGCCCGCATGGCTGGCGCGCGCCAGGCGCGTGTAGCCCGCCGTCAGCGCGCCGGCGTCCAGCTCGGTGACCGGCCGAGGTGGAGCAGCACGCGATCGAGGTCGCTGACGCCCTCGCCTGCCTCGATGGCCGGTGCGAACGGGGAGCCCGGCGCGGTTCGGAAGTCGCCGTCGGGGACAGCGAACACCATCGGCAGCACCGCAGAGATCACGTCCGCGGGCAGCATGAACGGCGCATCGATGGCCCGCGACACATCCCAGCCGTGGACGACGTAGTCGACGAAGTGGAAGCCGATCGCCTGGGAGCCTGGGAACACCGCGGCGGGGCCGAATTCGGGTAGTGCGAACGAGGTGTCCAGCACGGCGTCATCGGTGAATGCCGCCAGGACGTCCGCCGCGGCTGCGGCATAGGTGCCTGCCGGATCAGCCGCCACCGCGTCGGCCACGGTGGCGGTGTCCCAACGTGCGGGGTCCGCGCCGTCGCCCCTGGCCGCCGCTGCGAACCCACGGTGCTGCACGGTCATATGCGCCAACAACTGGGAGACGTTCCAGCCGTTGCACGGCGTGGCGCGACGCAGGTCGTCCATGGTGACGGTGCTGACGACGTCGACGGATGCCAGGACCGCAACCCGATGGAAGGGGCGGATATCGTAATTAGTAAGCATACATAGATCATATGTAGATGCTTACTATCGGTCAATGTTTAGTATCCGGGTGTGACCCCACGGCGCAGGCGGCCCGACCTTGCCGCCATGCTCGCGCCGTTGATGCGCGCCATGATCGCCGCCGAACTTCCGGTGCTGGAGGCAAACGGCGTGTCGATGTGGGGTTACAGCGTGCTCGTCGCGCTCGACCGGTCGGCGATACGTACCCAGGCGGCCCTCGCAGAGGCGATCGGAGCGGACAAGACACGCATCATTGCGATCCTCGACGAGCTCCAGGCGAAGGGGTTGATCGAACGGGTGGCCGACCCCGAGGACCGGCGGGCGCGACTACTGGCGATCACCAAAGAGGGGCGCAAGGTGAAGGACGCGACGCAGGCGGCGATTCAGCGCGGCGAAGAGCGCTGGCTCGGAACGCTTTCGGCCACCGACCGCGCCGTGTTTCTCCGCGTGCTTCAGGAGCTGTCAGGGCTGGATTCGTCATAGCCGGGGTGCGCGATTGCCAGCCTGTGGCGGACGAGCGTGCGAAGGGCAGGCAGCACGTCGTCGGCGCGGTCGTCCAGTGCCCCTGCGCGGATGGCCGCCGCGAGTTGTGCTTCGTCGGCGAACCCGAGTTCGGCCAGTCTGCCGGTGACCGCGGCCGCGGAATCGTCGGTCAGTTCCCGCTCGACGATGCGCAGCACATTGGCCGCGACGCGGGCGTGGAAATTCACCGGGCCCTCAACCGAGGACCGCACGTCGTTGTCGAGGAAGTCGGCGACCGCGGCGACGAGCTCGGCCGCGGTTGGTCGCCCGTACAGCCAGTTCACTTCGGGCCGCCTCCCTGCAGCAGATCCAGCACGTCCCATTCGGTTTCGCTGACTCGACGGCCGATCGCGGCCAGTTCCACCGACGGCGTGTGCCCGGACAGGTGCCGTTCGGCCTGGAAGCGACAGATCACGCCCCAGCGCAACGTGGCCAGGGTCAGCCACCACCGGAACGTCTCGCGATCGATGGGCACACCCGCTGCCGCCTCATAGGCGGACAGGAAGCCTTCGACACCGCCCAGGCCGCCAGCGCCGAGATGCTCGGGCGCGCCGAACCGCCAGGCGCGGATGCAGAACCACGCGAGGTCCTCGTACACCTCGCCGAGATGTACCAGTTCCCAGTCCAGCACGGCGGCGAGTCCGGATTCGTCGACGATCAGGTTGCCCATCCGGAAATCGCCGTGCACGAGTCGTGGCGACGACGGCGCGGGCCGGTGTCCGTCCAGCCAGCGAAACGCCCATTCGAATGTGGCTGTGGTGTCGCCCATCTCGTCGAGGCGCTGCCGCCACTCGGTGAGCTGGTCGACGTGGCTCAGGCCCACCCCGTCCGGGTCGGCGCGGTGGATGGCGGCCAGCGCCTGCGCGCACTGCTGCAGTAGCCGCGCGCGGGCGGGCTCGTCGAGGGCGCGCTGGATTCTCCTGACGATCGTCTCGCCAGCGATGGCGTCACAGATGAGGTACGGATTGCCCAGTGCAGCAGGCGAATTGTCTGCTGCCAGGATGTGGGGGACGGGTGCCCCCGCCGCGGCCGCGCGCTGCTGGACCGCCGCCTCCAGTTCCATCCCGGCATGCACGTCGTCGGGTGGGCCGGTGCGCAGGATCAGGGCCCGGCGTTGGTCGGCCACGGCCTCGAAGGCCCACGTGGTGCGGCTGGCGCCGCCCGTCAGCGCCCGCAGGTTCTCGATGGTGACGTCGCCGAGCACCGGCCGGAGCACCTCTAGGAGTTGTTCCTTCACTTGCGCCCGAATCCGAACAGCCGCTGGGCCACTCGGCGGATCTGGATCTCCTCGGCGCCCTCGGTGATGCGGTAGCGGCGATGGTGTCGGTAGATGTGCTCGAACGGCTCGTGCCGGCTGTAGCCGACGCCGCCGAACACCTGCATGGCGCGGTCGGCGGCCTCGCACACCAACCGGTTCGCGCGGTAGTTGGCCATCGAGACCTTGTCCGAGACCTCCATGTGGTGGTTGCCGTCGAGTTGGGTTGCCGCGTAGTACACCAGCAGCCGCACCATCTGGGCCTCGGTCTGCAGCTCGACCAGCGGCCACTGCACCGCCTGGTTGACCGCGAGCGGCTTGCCGAACACCGTGCGTTCGTTCGCGTAGCCGACCGCGCGGTCGATGCAGTACTGGGCGGCGCCCAGGCTGCTGGCCGCCTGGCGAATCCTGTTCTCGTGCAGGAACGTCTGGCCGACCTCGAGGCCGCGGTCGACCTCGCCGAGCACCGCATCGGCAGGTACTCGGACATCCTTGAGCTCGACCTCGCCGTGGTCGGTCGGCATGTTGAACGTCCACCAGTAGTACGGCACGGTGAAGCCGGGGGTGTCTGTCGGGACCAGGAAGGCGGTGATGCCGCGGGCCTGCCCCGGCTCACCCGAGGTGCGGGCGAACACCAGGTCGTGGGTCGCCCGGTGCACACCGGTGTTGAACCGCTTGGCGCCGTTGATCACCCAGGCGTCGCCGTCCTGTACTGCGCGGGTCTCGAGCCAGGTGGCGTCTGACCCGTGATTGGGCTCGGTAAGGCCGAACGCCATCGACCGCTCGCCGGTGATCAGGGCCTCGGTCCATTCGGCCTTCTGTGCGTCCGTGCCGAAGCGGTCCATCATGATCACCTGCGGGAAGTTGCCGATGATCGACGACTCGTCCTGCAGGTCGTTGTGCAGCCCGAGGCCCATGTGGGCCAGGTGCTCCCGGATGACGGCCATGTCGATGTTGGTGCCGTCGCGGCCACCGAACTGTGACGGCAGTCCATAGCGCAACCAGCCGGCCTTGTCGGCGCGCTTGCGCATCTCGCCGAGCAGGTCCTCCCACTCCCGTCGCGGGATGCCGCCGTTGTCCCAGTCGGTGCGGGCGTTTTCCCGACGCTGGTCGAAATACTGCATGTTCTCGCGCTCCAGCGGTTTGATCTCGGCCTCGATGAAGGCGTCCATCTCGGCGAGCAGTCCCGGAAGATGCTCTGGGAGGGTGAAATCCACGGTGATTCTCCTCTGGTATCAGAACCCGTACAGTGTCTTCTTCCAAATCCTGGACAGCGTGGCGACGGCGTCCTCGTCGCTGATCTCGAGCCCGAGCCCGGATGTGCCGACGAAGACGGTGGTGAAGTTCTCGAACAGCAGCGCGATCGCCGCCGCCGTGTGCTCGGGATCGAGCTCGTCACCGAATCCCTGCTCTTGGGCGCGGCGCACCGATGCGGCGACGATATCCATGCCGAAGCGGCGGAATTCGTTCTGTACGGCCGCGAATCGCGGCTGGGTGGCGGCCAGCTGCGCGACGGCGATCATGATGCCGATGTTCTGTTTGAACATGTTCCAGTAGCCGGTGACGACGGCCGAGAAGAACGCGTCGTCGTCCGGCGACTCCGGAAGGTGAAGGTTCACCCCTGACGGGGCGACGATGTCGTGCAGGAACGACTCGGCCAGCGCGGCGAGCAGATCCTCCTTGTCCGCGAAGTAGCGGTAGAACACTGCTGGCGACTTGCCCGCCGCCGACGTGATGTCGGCCAGCGTCGTGCCGTGAAATCCGCGCTCGGCGAACAGCTTCCGGGCTGCCTGCTCGATGGCTTCCCGGGTCTGGCGCCCCTTCGCGCTGAGCGTCTCGACCGGCACGGCTAAGCGCCGAGTATCCGGTCGCCGGCGCGCAACAAGGCGCTCGGCAGGTCGTGGCCGACGACGCGCTGCGCCACTTCCGCCGCGGCGATCGCGGCCTGAAGGTCGACGTCGACGTGGATTCCGCTGTCCCGCAACAGGTAGACGAGATCCTCGGTGGCGATATTGCCACTTGCACCCGGCGCGAACGGGCAGCCACCGAGCCCGCCGACCGAGGCGTCGAGACGGGTGACACCGGAGCTCACTGCCGCGTACGCACTGGCCAGACCGGCCCCGCGGGTGTTGTGGAAGTGCGCGCCCAGCGGGATGTCGCCGATCAGCGGTTGGATCCGCGCGATCAGGTCGCTGACCCGTCGCGGTGTGGTCGTGCCGATGGTATCGGCGATCGCCAGTCGGTCCACATCGGCCTCGCACGCCGCTGTCACGACCTCGACCACGCGCTCGGCCGGTGTGGGCCCGTCGAATGGGCAGTCCCATGCCGTGGCGATGATGACCTCGACCGAGACCCCGCTGTCGTGCGCGATCGCGACGATCTCCGGAGTCTGCGCGGTGGCCTCCGCCGTTGAGCGCCCGACGTTGGAGCGGCTGTGCCCGTCCGCTGCCGACACCACGTACTCGATTGACTGCAGGCCCGCCGCGATGGCGCGCTTGGCGCCGTTGGGGCTGGCGACGAGCGCGGAGAACTCTATGCCCGGGAAGTTGTGCAGTTCGGCGGCCAGTTCCGCTGCGTCGGCTAGCGCCGGCACCTTCGATGGCGACACGAACGCCGTCGCCTCCATTTCTCGTACACCGGTGGCGGCGACGGCGGCGAGCAGTTCGAGCTTGGCGGACAACGGAATCGGGTCTTCGATCTGCAGACCGTCACGCAGCGAGACGTCTCGAATGTCGACGTGTGTGGGTAGTTCGGTCAAAGCACGCCCTCCGCCCGCAGTGCTTCGAGTTCCGCGTCGGTGCGGCCCAGCAGCTCGTGGTAGATGTCGTCGTTGTGCTGGCCCGGCAGAGCCGGCCCGGCACTGCGGATCGTCCCGGGGGTCTCCGACAGCACCGGCACTACGCCGGGGCCTTTGACGTTTCGTTCGATTCGTTCGTCCCAGTGGTCGGCGATCATGCCGCGGGCCTGAAGCTGCGGATCGTTCACGACCTCGGCGACGGTGTTGATCGGTCCGCTGATCACCCCGGCATCACTGAGCGTGGCGATGATGTCGGCGGGATGCCGTTCGGCGGCCCACGCGCCGATGATCTTGTCGAGCTCGTCCTGATTTCGGCCCCGGGCAACGTGATTGGCGAACCGGTCGTCGGTCGCGAGCTCCGCCTGGCCCATCGCGGCGCACAGCCTGCGGAACACCGTGTCCTGGTTGGCGGCGATCACCACCCAACTGCCGTCTGCGGTCGGATAGATGTTCGACGGGGCGATGCCCTCAAGGCGGGTGCCCGACGGCCCGCGCACCACACCGCCGACGTCGTAGTCGGGGATCGTGGATTCCTGGACGGCCAAACAGGATTCGGTCAGCGCGGCGTCGACCACCTGGCCTTCGCCGGTGACAGTGCGTCGGTACAGTGCGGCCAGCGCACCCTGGGCGGCGAACATGCCGGCCAGGCTGTCGCCGAGCGACAGGGCCAGCCGCGGCGGGGGACCACCGGGGAATCCGTTCATGTGCCGCAGCCCGCTGGCCGCCTCGGCGACGGACGCGTAGCCTGCCTTGTGCGCTTCGGGTCCGGTCTGGCCGTAGCCGGACACTCGGACCAGGATGATGCCGCGATTGCGTTCGCGCAGCACGTCGTAACCGAGGTTCCACTTCTCCAGCGTGCCGGGCCGGAAGTTCTCCACGATGATGTCCGACTTCTCGACCAGGTCGAGGAACAGCGCGCGGCCGGCCTCCGCGCGCAGGTTCAGCGTCACGGCCTTCTTGTTGCGTGCGTGCACCGTCCAGAAGAAGTGATGGCCGTCCAGCTCGGCCTGCCCCCACGTCCGCAACGGATCGGGTGCTCCCGGCGGTTCGATCTTGATGACCTCCGCCCCCATGTCGCCGAGCAGCCGTCCTGCGAACGGCCCCGAGATCAGCGTCCCGACCTCGATGACCCGGATACCGTCCAGCGGGCCGGTGACAGTCATAGCGAAAACCCGTGCCGATGAAGCCAGTCCGTGCAGATGCCGACGGCGCGGCGCAGCGTGTCGCGCTGGTCGGGCCCGGAGTAGTAGTGGTTGGCGCCGGGGATCTCGTGCATCTCCTTATCAGGATGCCCGATGGCCTCGAAGAGTCGGCGGGTGTGGCTGGGCGTACAGGCATTGTCGGCCAGGTTGCCGATCACCAGTGCGGGCACGTCGATTTCCGGCCCGGCTTTGACGGCGTCGCCGTTGGCGTCGTCGTAGCTCCACTGTGAAAGCCAGCTGCGCAACGTGCAGAACCGGGCCAAGCCGAACGGGCCCATGTTGACCACGTGCGGGTCACCCAGGTAGGTGGTTCGCGGCGCGCGCTCGTTCGGGTCGACGGTCGGGTCCAGCCAGCGGGGGTCGGCCATGGTGCCGTGCACGACGAACGCGAACTCGTCGTCGGGTCGCCCGGCGCCCTTGAGCTCGGCAAGTTTCGCCTTGACCCACTTGGTGATTCGGCGATTGCGTGCGATCTGAGCTTCGCGATAGCGTGCGATGAATTCCTCGGTGTAGGGCGGCTGGTTGGGGTTGTCCGGGTTGTACAGGTCCAGCTCCGGATCGCGCTTCGACGGGTCCGACTCGTCGAGGATGGACGCGTCCAACCACTCGGTGAGTGTGCCGTGGCGGCTGATGTGTGCGGCCAGCATCATGATGCCGTCGGCTGGGAGGAGCCCCAGTTTGGTCAGGTCGGGGCCATCGCCGGACGGGCTGGCCGTCACCGTCGGATGTTTGGCCTGCTGCTGATAGAACACCGATAGCGAGCCGC
Organism: uncultured Actinomycetota bacterium; assembly: GCA_963698965.1. Taxonomy (GTDB): domain Bacteria; phylum Actinomycetota; class Actinomycetes; order Mycobacteriales; family Mycobacteriaceae; genus Mycobacterium. Next base: position 192,930 of record CAVOSY010000024.1, on the reverse strand, counting down.
CGCCACTCCAGCCGGCCAGCACCACCTTGTCGTAACCCAGTCGGTTTTTGGCGTCCTTGATGCATTCGCCAAGATCCTCGACGACCTTCTCCATGAGCAGCGCGGAGTCGGTGCCCCGAAAGCGGCTGTTGCAGTAGATGACGTGATGGCCTGCACGGGCCAGCGCGTTGATCATCGGCAGGTAGGCGCCGCCGCCGATGGGGTGCATGAACACCAGCACCGTATCCGACGGTTTGGTCTTCGGCTTGAGAAGGTAGCTTTCCAGGACGATCAGCTCGGAGACACCGCCGTAGACGTCCCGCGCACCGGAGATGTTCTGGTAAGCAATCAGATACGGGATGCGGTCGTACTCGTACTTGACGGGTGCTTCGGTTGTCGTCATCAGTGTTGCCCCAAATCATTCGCCAGAACCTCGGCCGCCGGCACCAGCCGGCGCCGGGTGTCTATCGCGATCACAGACCAATCCACAGAGTCGTACTCGTCGAACTTGCGTCGGGCCCGCTCTCGCGCCTTCTCGGGCGCGCCGTGGTGAACACCTTGTGGCGCATGCGAAATCAGACCCGGCGGCATCGGAATTCCGTACAGCGATCCGCCGTGGAAGAACGCGATCTCGTCATAGTCGACGTTGCGGTGATACCAGGGCGTGCGCTCGGTACCCGGCACACCCTCGGCCGGTTTGGGCAGGAAGTTCATCACATAGACGCCGGTGGCTTGCATGAACAGGTGCACGGTCGGGGGGAGGTGCACGCTATTCGATGTCACCACGTTGTAGTCATCGATGTTGAACGTGAACGCGAAGTTGTCACCGCGCCACCCCTCCACGTCGAGCGGATGATGTTGGTAGAAAAGCGAAGTCGGCCCGCCAGCAACGGACGGATGGATGAGCCGCACCTCGTACTCGTCGCGCCCGTCATCGTCGATCGGCGCGGGCTCGGGGATGGTCGCCTGCGACGGGTCGAACGGGAAGTGCCGCCCCATGTATCCGGGCGGTGGTACCCGAAACTCGTCGGTGGCCTGGATCATCAGCAGCGTGGACTCTTCGTCGGGCACCTGGCGGAACGTGCACGCCTTCGGGATGTACACCCAGTCGCCCTGACGGTAGCGGAGCGGCCCGAACTCCGTCTCCAACAGACCCGAGCCCCGGTGCACGAAGCTGAGCAGGTCGCCGTCCACGTAGCGGACGAAGAACGGCATTGGCTCGCTGCGCCGGGACAGCAGCACCTGACAATCGGCATTGGAGAACATCAGCAACGGCCCGCCTGCGGCGTCGGCGGCGTCGCTGGGTTTCAACTGATCCGACAGCACGTCGACGGGCCGCAGCGGACCGGAAGCGCGGTAGGCGGTGGGGTCGTGTCGTCGGTAGATGTTCGCGGTGCGGCCGGTGAATCCGCCACGGCCGAGTTCGTCGTCCTTCAGGCCGTCGAGGTCGGCGTGCAGGCGCTTGGGGGTACGGCCTTTTCGAAGGTGGACGAAGGATTCCATGGGTCGCTCCATCGACGGTGAGGGCGGACTTGAAGGAAGACCACGAACTAAAAGTGATATTAGTTTTACTTTGGCGTCGTCGTCAATCGGTGAAATCGACGCGGATGGTGAGCAGGTTCGTGCCGAACGTGCGCACGCCGAAGCTGTTGAACTGCGGCAACTCACGCAGTCGCGCCTGCGGATCGTCATCCGGCAGCAGCTGTGCCACACCCTTGTGCCAGCGCCCGTTCAGCCGCACGCGGACGTTGGGATTGGCCTTGATGTTCTTGACGTACTGCGACTTGTCGCCGAACTCCGAGACGAACCAGAACTGGTCGCCGACCCGGCTGCCACCCAGGGGTGTGCGCCGGGGTTCGCCCGACTTACGTCCCGTCGTCTCCAGCAGCGTCTGGAAGGGATTTCGCCGCATCAACGGGTTGGCCACCCGCCTCTGAAAAAAGTTGGTAATGCGGTCACGCGTGTCGTTGGGCATGGGGGTCCTTTCACACCATGGCGGTCCGTGGCACCTTCATACCCAGTGTGAGCGCTGCCGCGAGTTCGCGACTGGTGTCGTAGTCGAATATCACGTGGCCGCAGATCACGTCGACGTCGCGCTTGATCCGCTGCAACGGATTGTCGAGGAAGTGGGCGCTGGCCCCTGACGCCTCGAGAAGGTCGCCGATCACCGCCCGCGACTCGTGCACGATGTGTGCCGCCGCCAGCCGGGCCTCGGCGCGCGCCGGCCGTGGCACGGGATCGCCTGCGGCAACGATCGTTTCGATCTCTTCGACCGTGTCGGCAAGCAGCCCGCGCAGCGCGCGCAACCTTACCCGGGCCTCTGCCAGGTGGGCCTGCGCGATCGGCTTGTCCTTCTGCATGACGCCTTCGTACGCCAGCACACGCTGGGACAATCGTTCGGCGTATAGGTCAGCTGCGCGTTCGGCACTGCCGAACGCGGGCATGGCCGCCAGTAGGGCCAGGGCCGGGACCATCGGCCAGCGGTAGGTGTCGGCGTCGTGCAACCCGGCCGCCGGGCGCCGTGCCGGTGTAGATGTCGGACACCCGCACCAGACGGTGCCCGGGGACGAAGGCGTCGGTGATGACGACGTCGTTGGAGCCGGTGGCCCGCATGCCGTCGGTATGCCAGACGTCCTCGATCTGGAAGTCGCCTGCGGGCAACAACGCGAGGGCGGGATAGATCGCGGCTGGGTCTTCCTCAGGTCCGCACAGCGCGCCGACGATGATCCAGTTGCCGTGCATCACCCCGGTGGCCCACGACCACCGGCCGGTCAGCCGGACGCCGCCGCCCGTCGGGACGCCCCGGCCCGTCGGCGCCAGCGGAGCGGGCGCGAGGAACGGATGCGTCGCAAAGGCCCCCTCCTGCGCGAGCTCGTCGAACAGCGCCCAGCATCCAGTTGTGCAGCGCGTAGAAGCCGATCGTCCACGGGCTGGAGGCGCATCCGTGCGCCATGCGGCGGACGGGATCGAGGATCGCCGGAAAGGCGGCCTGCCTGCCGCCGTAGCGGGCGGGCACGAGTAGCTCGGTGAAGCCCCGACGCGAGAAGGTCGTCGATTGTTGCGGGGGCAAGTTGGCGCAGCCGCTCGGCGTCCTGGGCGCGCTCGGCCAGTCGGGCCACGAACTCCGGAGTGATCGTCGATGCGGCGGCCGATACGGCGGGCATGGCCCGACCGTACCATACCTTTTAGTATGGAGAGGCGTCTGCCGAGCCGTCAGACCTTGAGCATGATGTCGAGGAAGCGTTCGCGGCCTCCGGTGGCACGAGGGCCTGGCTGGGCGCCCGCGATGTGCAGGAAGCCGACGCCAGCGGCGAATGTGGCGTTGGCCCGCACCTCGGCGTCCTCGCCGTCGAACCCGTAATCCAGGTAGGCCTGGCGTACCGCCGCGAGCACACGTTGATCGGCGGCGCGCACGCTGGCCGCGGCGGCGTCGTCGGTGCGGGCCCACTCCCGCATCGCCCGTTCCAGCGTCCAGTGTTGGGGGCTGACCAGCGACGACATCATCTGCAAGAGGCGTTCACGCGGCGGAAGCGCCGTGAGTTCGCCGAAGTGGCGGCGCTCCTCGTCGCGCAACTCGCCCCACGCCTGCACGAGTGCGGCGCGGTATGCCGCGATGTCGGTGAAGTGCCAATAGAAGCTGCCCTTGGTCACCGCCAGGTGACGGCACAGCCGATCGATCTTGAGCGCCTTGATGCCTTCTGCGGCCAGTATCGCGAAGCCGGCCTGGATCCAGTCGTCGACCGACAACCGGCTGTGGTTCGTGCTCCGAACCCTCCCCATAAGCCGCAGCCTACGGCCCGCGCGACCTGCGAAAACTGACGTAGACGTTACTTCTGAATTCCCACAGGAATATGACAGTCAACGCCGGTCGGACTTTCTCGCGTGCTGGTCACATGTTTTACTGCTCACGCACAACAGAAATTTCTCGGTCCGCTCTTCCGCCGTACCGGGCACAGTCGAGCGGGCGCGACCGCGCAGTAAAGCAAGTGGCTGCGGTGTCGAATGGCGATCTGTGATCGTCGGGGGAAGCGCGTTACGGCCGCATGCAGTAACCGGAAGATGGATGGAATTGCGCTATGAGGTTCGTTGACAAGATTCGTGGCCATTGGGCGCGCCGGTTCGCGGTGGCAGCCATCACGGCGGCCGTCCTACCTGGCGTGGTCGGTCTAGCCGGAGGCTCCGCCACCGCAGGTGCGTTCTCCCGGCCAGGCCTGCCGGTCGAGTACCTGATGGTGCCATCACCGTCGATGGGCCGGGACATCAAGATTCAGTTCCAGAAGGGCACCGGCTCGCATGCGGTGTACCTGCTCGACGGCCTGCGGGCCCAGGACGACTACAACGGCTGGGACATCAACACCCAGGCGTTCGAGTGGTTCTATCAGACGCCTCTGTCGGTCGTCATGCCCGTCGGCGGTCAGTCCAGCTTCTACACCGACTGGTATGGGCCCGCGTGCGGCAACAACGGCTGCCAGACCTACAAGTGGGAGACCTTCCTGACCAGCGAGTTGCCGCAGTGGCTCGCGTCCAACAGGGATGTGTCCTCCACCGGAAACGGGGCGGTCGGCCTGTCGATGTCGGGTAACTCCGCGATGATCCTGGCCGTCTATCACCCGCAGATGTACATCTACGCAGGCTCGTTGTCCGCATTCCTCAACCCGTCTGAGGGTCAATGGCCGGGGTTGATCAACCTGGCGATGGGCGACGCCGGTGGCTACCACACCGACGCGATGTGGGGTCCCGCCGAGACCGATCCGGCGTGGAAGCGCAATGACCCGATGGTCCAGATCCCGGCACTTGTCGCGAACAACACCCGCCTTTGGGTGTACGCCGGCAACGGCACGCCCAGTGAACTAGGCGGCGCGAACCTTCCCGCCCAGTTCCTCGAAGGCCTGGTGATCCGCACCAACCTCACCTTCAGGGACAACTACATCGCGGCCGGTGGTCACAACGCGGTGTTCAACTTCCCGCCGAACGGCACGCACGACTGGGGCTACTGGGGTGCGCAGCTTCAGCAGATGAAGCCCGACCTGATCTCGTACCTCGGCTGATAACCAAACATGCGAAAGCCCCCGACACGCCAGTCGGGGGCTTTTGTCTCTAGTGAAGAATGAGCCTCATGGTCGCAGTCAATGCTTTGGTCGCACACCAGGACGCGGAAGGGTCGATCACGCTCGCACACGAGGTTGTCGACGACAGCTTCCTGCCCGAGGGTGACGTCACCATCGCCGTCGAATACTCCGGCGTCAACTACAAGGACGGTCTGGCAATCACGCCGAAGGGTGGTGTGGCGCGGTCCTATCCGCTCATCCCCGGTATCGACGTCGCGGGCACGGTGACCGCCAGTTCGGCGGCGGACTTCGCGGTCGGGGATCGTGTCGTCGCCCACGGATATGACATCGGGACCGGGCGCCACGGCGGATATGCCGACACCGCGCGCTTTCCGGCCGAGTATCTGGTCAAGCTCGATGCGCTGACGACCGCTCAGGCGGCCGGCGTCGGCACCGCCGGGTTCACCGCGGCCATGAGCGTCAACGCAATTCGAGAGCACGGCGTGCGGCCGCAGGACGGACCGGTGCTGGTCACCGGCGCGACCGGGGGAGTGGGCAGCGTCAGCGTCGACCTGTTGGCAGGCCTCGGGTACGAGGTGATCGCATCCACCGGAAAGGCCGACGCGCACGACTACCTGATGGGACTGGGCGCCTATGAGGTGATCGGCCGGCTGCCAGCGGAGGGCGAGAAGATCCGCCCGCTGGGCAAGTCCGCGTATGCCGCGGTCGTCGACAGCGTCGGCGGCGACACGCTGGCGTACGCGTTGAGCACCCTGAATTACGCTGGGGTAGCGGCGATTTCAGGGCTGGCCCGGTCGGCTGACCTGCCGACCACAGTGATGCCGTTCATCCTGCGTGGTGTCACGCTGGCAGGCATCGACTCGGTGTTGCTGCGGATCGAAAAGCGTCGTGAGCTGTGGCAGTCGATCGCGGGCGACCTGCTGCCGCGTCACCTCGACGACATCACGCACGACGTCTCGATCCTCGAGGCGCCCGACACGCTGCGCAGCATCATCGGCGGCGGTGTCACCGGGCGCACCCGCGTGGTGGTGAAGGACGGCTTCTAGCTCGCGCCGGTCTACTTCAGCTCGGCGGACGACAGGCCCAGCAGGCGGCGGGCCACCACCAGTTGCTGAATCTGCTGCGTGCCCTCGAAGATGTCGAGGATCTTGCTGTCGCGTGCCCACTTCTCCAGCAGCGTTTCCTCGGAATACCCCGTGGTGCCTGCCAATTCGACCGCCTTGAGGGTGATGTCGGTTGCCACCCTTGCGGACTTGGCCTTGCCCATCGACGCTTCCTTGGAGTTCGGGATGTTGTTGTCGGCCTGCCATGCGGAGCGCACGGTCAGCAGGTAGCCGGCCTCCCAGTCGGCCTCCATCCGCAGGAACTCGGCGGCCGCGGCGCTCTGCGCGTGCGACGGCTTGTCGTAGGAGATCTCCACGCCTGCGTCGGTGAGGATCTTGCGCAGCTCCTCGAGCGCGGCGCGGGCCACGCCGACGGCCATCGCCGCGACGATCGGCCGGGTGTTGTCGAACGTCTCCATGACGCCGGCAAAACCCTTCTCCACGTGGATCTCCGGGTCGCCGAGAAGGTTGTCCTTCGGGATGCGGACGTTGTCGAAGCGGATCACCGCGGTGTCGGACGCCTTGATGCCGAGCTTGTGCTCGAGCCGTTCGACCGTCACGCCGGGGTGTTCACGCGGGACGATGAAGGACTTGATTGCGGCGCGGCCGAGTGACTTGTCCAGCGTCGCCCACACCACGATGTGGGTGGCCCGCGAACCGGCGGTGACAAAGATCTTCTCGCCGTTGATCACGTACTCGTCGCCGTCGAGCACCGCGGTCGTGGTCACCGCCGCGGAGTCCGAGCCGAAGCTCGGCTCGGTGATCGCCATTGCGGCCCAAACATCCTTGCCCAGCCGCTCGAGCTGCTCCGGGGTCGCGACCGACGAGATGGCCGCGTTGCCAAGGCCCTGACGCGGGACCGACAGCAGCAGCGCGATATCGCCCCAGCTGATCTCGACCGCGTTGAGCAGCGCCGACATGTTGGCGCCGTTGTGGTTCTCGTCCTTGCCGTCGGCGTCGCGGAACGCCTCGGCACCGGCGAACGAGATCGTCTTCGCCGCCGAGATGCCCTCGAACAGGGTGGCCAGCGTGTCGAGTTCGACGGGGTAGGCGTGTTCCTTCAGGTCATACTTGCGCGAGATCGGCCGCAGCATCTCGGCGGCGCCCTGATGCGCCTTCTCGATCACCGCTTCGAGCTTGCCCGGTAGCTCCAGATTGATTGCCATGACAGGTCTTTCGTTCGAAGTAATCGGTTAGATAACTGCTTAGATAACTACAACGCCCTCGGCGACGCCGATCGCGCGCAAATCGCGGTACCAGCGTTCGACCGGATGTTCCTTGGTGTAGCCGTGGCCGCCGAGCAGCTGCACGCCGTCCAAGCCGATCTGCATGCCCTTGTCGGTGCCCAGTCGCTTGGCCAGTGCGGCCTCGCGGGCGAACGACAGACCCTGTTCGGCACGGGATGCGCCCCGCCACGTGATCAGGCGGAGGCCGTCGAGTTCGATGGCGATGTTGGCGGTCATGAACGCGACCGCCTGACGGTGGGCGATCGGCTCACCGAATGCCTGGCGTTCCTTGATGTAGGGCATCACGTGATCGAGGACCGCGTGCGCCGTCCCGACCGCCAGGGCGGCCCAGCCCAGCCGTGCCAGCGCGATCGCCTCGGAGTAGTCATCGTCGGTCGCGTCGTCCTCACCGAGCCGGGCGCTCAGTGGCACCGACACGTTGTCGAGGTCGACCCTGCCGAGCGCCGCAGCGCGGATGCCCATGCTGGGATCGGCCTTGATGGACACGCCCTTCGTGGATGACTCGACGATGAACAGCGTTGGCTTACCGGACAATTGGGCGCCGACGATGAACAGTTCGGCATCCGCGGCGGCGGGCACCAACGACTTCACGCCGTTGAGCCGGTATCCGCTCGGAGTGCGCACCGCAGTCGTCTTCAACGCTGTCGGATCGAACAGCGCGTGCGGTTCGGCGATCGCCACGCACGCCTGAGGCACGTTTTCGCCTGCGAACTCCCTCAGATATGTCGCCTGCTGGTCTGCGCTGCCCCAGTGGGTCACTGCGGAGGCGACGCCGCCGGGCGCGAGGATCGGCAGTGCCAGACCCATGTCGCCGTAGGCCAATGCCTCGGCGACGAGCGCGTTGGTGACGGTCGACCGGTGCGCGGCGATGCCGTCGAAATCCTCGGGAATGTTGATGGCGGTGATGCCTAACTCGGCGGCCTTGGCGATCAGGTCAGGCGGATAGGTCGCGGCGTCATCGGCGTGGCGGGCGGCGGGGCGGAGGATCTCCTTGGCGAAATCCTCGACGGTCTCCAGGATCATCTTCTGGTCGTCGTCGGGGGTCAGGTCGAAGTAGTGGGCGCCGCTGGCCTTGAGCCGGGTCGGTGCCTTACCGATTCCCTGGATCCTCTTGAACTGCCGGGCCGACGCGCCTGCCGCGGAGAAGACCTGCTTGACGCCGTATTGCAGGCTTCTATTGAGCGGGCCACGCAGGTTGTACTTGTCCAGGAATTCCTGGCCGACGATCGGTGTGATCACCGCCAACCCGACGTCGATCGCTGTCCTCTTGTGCTTCTGCATGCCGACGGCGCTCTCGCGACCGGAGCGCTTCTTGGACGGCACGGTATTGGTCATTGTCAGCAGCCTCGCTAGCTGTGGGAAGTGCGGACGTATCGGAACTGACTCTAGAGTAAGGTATCGGAACTGACTCCAGAGTAAGGTCGGCTGTTTTGTTGCGCACTTCACAGCGCCGGCGTCCCCACGGTCGCATCGGACCAAGCGCAACCTGCCCGAGACTGACAGGATCACCGCCGCTAACGGTCCTCGAGCAGCACATGTATCGCCTGAGCAGACAGCGAGCTCTTGGTGATGAACCCGACCGCAGGACTTGCGGCGAGGATATCCGCGAAGTCTTCGATGTCGTGGGCCGACATCATGATCAATGCGGATTGCGCTGCAGCACCGGCGCGTTCATGCAGCTGCTCTGCTACATCGAATCCACATTCAGGGCCGAGATCGATGTCGATCAGTGTGATGTCGGGTTTCACGGCCTCGATGCAGCGCAGCGCCTCCTTGCCGTCCATCGTCACTCCGACAACCTTGATGCCCGCACATTCGAGCGTGTTGGTGGCAGCGACGATGAACTCTGGGCTGTCGTCGATAATGACGCACCGCAAGGGCTCTACCTGCAATGTCATGTCCCTAGTGTGGGAACCTCGCACGTCGGTGCCATCCCGGCTAGCTGCACAGTCGCGAGGCGCCCGGTCGGCGCGCGTGCTGGATGGTGACCGCTACGCGATGGTTCCGGTCACCGGTAGTCGCGCATCCACGTCAGCAGCGATGACACGTCGTTGAGATCTGTGGACCGTCGAGGACATGACTACCTCGCCTCCGTCCCAGCGGTTCGCCGTCGATACCTTTCGCGAGTTCCCGCTGCTCATTCGAGTGCGAAACATCGCCGCGATGGTCTTGGCCGCCGCCAGCGGGGCCACCGATGCGATCGGTTATCTCACTATGGGCCACGTCTTCACCAGCGCGATGACCGGCAACCTGGTGCTGCTCGGCATCTCGATTGCGCACAGGGACGGCCAGCGCGTCGGACGTGTTGCGGTGTCGCTCTTCTGTTTTGTGGCCGGTACGGCTCTCGGCGCACGGATGGTCCGCAGTCCGAAACCTGACGATCCTGTCTGGCCGTCGGCCATTACGCGAGCACTCGCGGTCGAAGCCCTCGCATTCGTGGTCTACGCGACCTGCTGGTGGACCATCGGCGTCAACCACAGCGTTTACGCCAAGGCGGCGTTGCTCGGACTTGGCGCAATCGCTTTGGGCATCCAGAGCGCATCCATGCAACGGTTCGGTGCTGGACTCAACACGACCTTCCTTTCCGGCTCGCTGACCGCTCTGGTCGGTTGGGTGGCGACCGGGCATCGGCTCCGCGACATCCCGCATCACCCACTGGTGTTGGCAGGTCTGCTTTTTGGTGCGATCTCTGGAGCGCTACTCGCACTCCACGCGCCGACGTTTGCACCGGTCATCCAACTGCTCGCAGTGACCGCTGCGCTCTGCGCCGCCGGCTGGCAGGCATACGCATGGCGCCGGATATCGAAAGACAACCGAGCGAGCGGGGCGGTTTAGCTGGCTGCGGCCGCCGGCCGTGCTGATAACCCTCGGTTACCGAACGCTCGGCAGCAAGTCTTGGCCGCGAGATCCAAAGCGGCGGAGCGTGAATGGTAGAGACAACAGCAACTGATCTGGGAGAGCAAGCATTATGACGACCCGATCAAGTTCTCGGACTTCACCCCGATGACGTTCTGACCGAACTGGGCTACCACGCGGAAAGCATCGCCGCAATGCACGCCGACGGCGTCGTCTAACACATCCTCAACAGGCAGCCGCCGATTTCCACATCGGCGGCTGGCCTCATACCCGGCCCCGAGGCGGCCGGGCCGCCGCGCCCTGGGAAGAGCACTCTGTTTCCGATGCCCCCGGTTCGAGCGCATGCTCTACTTCTAGGACCTTAGGTGGCTGTGAGGGTGGTGGCGTCCAGATGCAGACGACGACGAGCGCGAGCGTCCGAGCGAGGCAGGCGTGCGAGTAGGACTGACCACACGGTTGTTGTTGGCGACCGGGGTGGTAGCTGTGATGGTCAGCACCGCGTTCGCGTTTCTCTACTTTGCGATGGCCTCCGTACACCGCGCGAGGGATATGGCCACGCATTCCGCGGACGAGGCGTATGTCGCCCGTGACGTGAGAAGGATGCTCGGCGATATGGAGACCAGCCAACGTGGCTTCATCATCACCGGAGAACAAAGCTTTCTCGCGCCATGGGACACGGCTCGACAGAACCTACCGGAGAAACTGACGATGCTGCGCAACATGGTCGACGATCCCGCCCAGCAGGATCGGGCAAAGCAATTGGAGACCGACGCGCTGTCCTATGTCAACGACTATGCGGTCCCCCTCGTAGACGCCGCCCGCCGCGGAGAGGCCGGGGTGAAAAGCCTGCCGGCCAGCCAGGAGGGCAAGCAGCGGATGGACGCACTTCGCCAGGAGTTGGACACTTTCCTCGCGACGGAGTTGGCGTTGAGCATGGCGGAGCAGAGGCACGCCGACCGTGACTACCAACGAGCGACCGTCGTTGCCGTGGTTGGCCTCGGCGTCTCGCTGCTGGTAACCGCACTCAGCACCGTATACCTGGCGCGCGGAGTCGTTGGTCCGGTGCGGCGCACTGCCCGAATGGCCGAGCGACTGTCGGCCGGTGACCTCGAGGCACGTGTAGCCGAGACGGGCAAGGCCGAGATCGGCGTGCTGGAACGGAAATTCAATGCGATGGGCGAGTCCCTGCAACGAGGTCGTCACGAGTTGGCCCGCGTCACCGACGAGCAGGCGGCATTGCGGCGGGTCGCTACATGCGTGGCGGAGGACAGGCCGGCGGGCGAAGTTTTCGCTTCGGTCACAAAGGAAATCGGCTTGCTATTGGACGCCGAGATCACGCGGCTTTTGCGCTTCGAGGCCGACGGCAGCGGAACCGTGGCCGCCGCATGGACTCGGACCGGGGAGGCCGTGCCGGTCGGTGCCCGGATCGAGATCGACACGACCGTCGCAGCGCGGGTGCGTCAAGGTGGGAAGTCCGCTCGAGTCACAGAGGAGTCGCCCCCAGGCCTGTCAGCGGGGTCATATTGCGCGGTGGGTGCGCCGATCATCGTGAGCGGCGCACTCTGGGGCGCGGTCACTGCCCTGTCACTGCTCGGCCACCCGCTCCCCGAAGACACAGAAACACGGATGGTGGAATTCACCGATCTGGTCGGTACGGCCATCGCCAACGCGCAAGCTCGCGCCGACCTGGTGGCCTCCCGGGCTCGTATCGTCACTGCGGCCGACGAGTCGCGCCGTCGCATCGAGCGTGATCTGCACGACGGAATCCAGCAGCGACTGGTCGCGCTTCTCTTGAAGCTGCGCCTCGTCGAGCCGAACGTTCCCCCCGGGTCTCCGGAACTGCGTGAAGACTTGGCGGCACTCGACGCCGGACTACTCGAAGCGGTGGAGGAATTGCGGGAGTTGTCCCGCGGTATTCACCCGGCGATCCTGTCCAAAGGCGGACTAGGACCGGCTCTAAGGTCGTTGTCGCGCCGCTGCGCTGTGCCGATGGAGCTGGATGTGCGTGTTGAGGATCGGCTCCCGGAGACCGTCGAAGGGGCGGCCTATTACGTGGCGGCAGAAGCCCTGACGAATGCGGCCAAGCACGCCAACGCGTCGGTCGTGGAGCTAAGCGCGGCCGTGACAAACGGCCACCTGTTGCTAACCGTTCGAGACGATGGGACCGGAGGTGCCGACCCGACGCGTGGCTCGGGCCTCATCGGTCTGACGGACCGGGTCGAAGCTGTCGGCGGCACGCTCAACATCGTGAGTCCGCGAGGCGAGGGGACCACATTGCGCGCGGAGCTGCCGTTGGATAGCTCGGATCTCATCAGCGGGGCGGACTAACCGAGTCCTGGTTCGCCCGAGACGCTTTCGTCAGGTTGCGACGAACAGCGAGCGCGTCGGCTTCGACGTCGTAACCCTGAACCCATGGCCGGATGAGTCGGACTGTGGACCCCGCATCGAACGCGACGCCGTTCGACCGGGACAATCGTTGGATTCGGGCGGTGCGGTCGCGCCGTAGCTGCTGGAAATGAACGAGAACGTCCGGCACGTCGGCGGCGGAGGTTTCCCGGAGCAGTGTGGCCAGTGCCATCGCATCTTCGATGGCTTGGTTGGCACCCTGGCCCATGTGCGGCAGCATCGCGTGTGCGGCGTCTCCTAGCAGCGCCAGCCTGCCGTTCGTCCAGCGCGACAACGGGTTGCGGTCGTAGAGGCCCCACTTGAACGTGGTGTCGACCTGTTCCAATATGCGCCGCACCTGTGGGGTCCAATCGCCGAACTCCGCAGCCAACACAGCGGGATCGCCCGGCGCCGACCATGATTCGCGCATCTCCGCGTCGGCAGGAACGAAGCCCACGAAGTTGATCTGGCGACCTGCTCGCACCGGAAAGGTAAGCAGGTGCTTGCCGTCTCCGCCCCATACCACCAGGGATTGTGGCCAATTGGGCACACGGGCAGCCGAGACGATGCCACGATATGCGACGGTGCCCGAGAAGACCGGCTCGGTGCGCTCGACATACTGCTGGAGCACCGAATGGATTCCGTCGGCCGCGATCACGACGTCGGCTTCGACGACGTCTCCGGTGTCGAAGACCGCCGTCGCAGACCGGGCATCTTGCACAAACTGTGTGCACCGGCGGCCCGTATGCACCACTCCTTGGGGCAGCGCAGCGGCCAGCAGGGCTACCAGGTCTGCCCTGTGCACGCCGAGGTGCGGGGCGTCCGGGCCATACGTCTCCGATGACACAACGGAGCCGTCCGGGCGGCAAACCCGAAATCCGGATATCCGCGCTGCGACTCGGTTGATCTCCTCGCGCAATCCGAGGCGGCGAAGGACTCGCTGGCTGTTCTGATGAAGGCCGACCCCGGCGCCTACCTCACCGAGCTGACGCGCCTGCTCGTACACCTCGACGCGCAAGCCGGCCGCCAGAAGGGCGACCGCGGCTGATAGCCCGCCGATACCGCCACCCACGATCACGACCCGAAGACTCACTCTCGCGCTCCTCTCGCTATGCGGGTGCAGCGCTGTCAGCGATGCCCTCCGCCGTGACCGCCGCCGAAGCCTCCGCCGTGAAATCCTCCGCCGCCGACAAAGCCGCCGCCGCCGACAAAGCCGTTGCCGCCCAGCAGGAAGGCGTCGCCGCCGTAGGGGTAGAACTGAACCCCGCCGGGTGAGTCGTTGATCTGGACGTTGCCGGGAGACTGGCACACGGTTCCGCCGCCGGTGCCGCCACAGTCTTCGCTAGTGGAAGCGGCAGAGGCGATTGGTGCGGCGACGATCGCTGCTGCGGCGGCACCCGCCACCAAGACCGGTGTCAGATGGGTCAGTTTGAACTTCATGATGATTCTCCTCAAATCGTTGGGATGTGTCCGAGATTTACGGCTAGAGCAGGAAGGCTTCCCCGCCGTACGGATAGAACTGGGCCGGCGGTGGGGCGTCGTTGATCTGGACGTTGCCCGGGGATTGGCAGATCGTTCCGACTCCGCTACCGGTACACGACTGCTGCGGCTGCGCAGGGGCCTGGGGACCGGGAGCGGCCGATGCAATCGGCGCGACGGCGATCGCTGCCGCGACGGCTGCGGCTCCGAATAGCGGCGTGACATGAACGAGGTTGATGCGCATGGTCGTACTCCTTTGTTGAGCTGTGTCGCGCAATTCCAGGGTCGCGCGCGAAATGGCCGCTGTCGTCACCGCTGCCCTCCGGATTCACGCTCTGGCTGACCGATACGCCCGCATTCCGGGTAGCACGACCATCGATGGGTGTTACCGGTGATGACGTCAGGGCTTTGCAAACGCACTCTGAACGCAGGGACGACCACCATTGAAGGAGTGCCGCCATGCGGGTCAAACTGAACTACTTTGCGCCGCTGTTGGCCGCGGCGGCGGCAACTGTGGCGATCGCCGCCGCACCGATAGCAGCGGCCGCGCCGAGTCAGGACTCGGGCGGTGCCGCAGCAGCGGCGTCCAGTGATTCCGGCCAGGGGCAGCAGTCATGCGTGGGCCTTGGCGGCACTCAAAGCCAATGCCAGTCACCGGGGAATGCGCAGATCTATGACGCGCCTCCGCAAGTCGACTACTTCCCGTACGCCGGTGGCGGCACTTAGATCGATGGGCACATTGTCGGATGATCGGTCCCTGTGGCGACTCGGCAACGTGATCGATCGCCATGCCGCTAACGCGCCCGAGTCCACGGCGTTGGTCATCGGGGCCGAGCGCCGATCGATCACATATGCCGCTCTGGCACAGCTCGTTGTCGACCATTGCAACGCGCTTCTAGGTCGTGGTCTGCGATCCGGTGACGTTGTCGCTCTGCAGGCCAGCAACAACATCGAGTTTGTGGTCGCCTTGTTGGGTGCGGCGCGCGCGAACCTCATTGTCGCTCCCCTTGATCCGGCGCTGCCGTCGACTGAGCGACGAGCCCGCGTCAACCGCGTCGGTGCCCGAGTCATCCTGACCGACGTGACACGGCAGAAGGCTGGGGGCGAGGGAGAATGCGCGGAATGGTGTTTGCAGTTCACTTCACCCAGCAGGTCGCGATCGACGCCCGAGCTGCGCTTGGTCGAAAGTGGTTCGGCGCGCACGAATCATGCGACGGTACCCGGCTTGACCGCCCCCGACGCGCTGATCATGTTTACGTCGGGAACCACCGGAACGCCCAAAATGGTGCCATGGACACATGACAACATGGCCGCGTCCATCGACGGTGTCACCGGCGCCTACCGACTGGGTCCCTCTGACGCGACCGTGGCGGCGATGCCCTTGTTTCACGGGCATGGGCTGATTGCCGCCCTACTGGCCACGCTGTCGACCGGCGGCGCTGTGCTGCTGCCCGCGCGAGGAAAGTTCTCCGCGCACACGTTCTGGGGCGATCTCGCCGCGGTGGGAGGCACCTGGTACACCGCCGTGCCGACGATTCACCAGATACTGCTGGATCGGGCGCCGACCGAGTTCCGCCGCGACCGAACCCGGTTGCGATTCATCCGCAGTTGCAGCGCACCACTGCCAGCCGCGGTGGCTCAGCGGATGGAAGAGACGTTCGGCGCCCCGGTGCTCGAGGCGTACGGCATGACGGAGACGACTCATCAAGCGAGCACCGTGCGCGCGTGGGATGACGCTCACACAAGGACTCACACAGTAGGAACGCCAACCGGCTTGTCGGTGCGGATCGTCGACGAGGACGGCGGCAGCTGCATACCAGGCGCTAGTGGTGAGATCTGGCTGCGCGGACCGGGCGTGGTGCGCGGCTATTTGGCGAACACCGAAGCGACCGCGACGACATTCGTGGGTGGTTGGGTGCGCACCGGCGACCTCGGTGTGGTCGACGGCCACGGTTGTGTCGCGGTGCAGGGCCGCATCAAGGAACAGATCAACCGTGGGGGCGAGAAGATCTCGCCAGAGCACGTCGAGGAGGTCCTGCTCGCTCACCCAAACGTGGCCCAAGCCGCAGTGTTTGGCGTTTCCGACGCGCTCTACGGCGAACGCGTGGAGGCGGTCATCGTGCGTCACGGCGGGTCTCACCTCGAAGTGAGTGATCTTGCCTCCTATTGCCGAGAATGCCTAGCGCCCTTTGAGATACCCGCACAGATCACGTTTGTCGATCGGTTACCGCTTACCGCCAAGGGCTCGGTTGATCGCGCCAAACTCGCCCAGAACGGGGCTCGCAATGCTGTTCCGACAGCTTGAATACTTCGTTGCGGTCGCTCGCGAACGGCACTTCGCGCGCGCCGCAGAAGCATGCTTCGTGTCACAGCCTGCGTTGTCCGCGTCGATCGCGAAATTGGAGCGCGAGGTGGGCGTCACCCTCATCCACCGCGGCCACAACTTCGAGGGCCTCACCGCGGAAGGGGAGCGGTTGGCCGTCTGGGCCAGACGCATCCTGGCGGAGCGCGACGGCTTCACGGCCGAGTTGGCCGCCGTACAGTCCGGCATCACCGCAACCTTGAGGCTCGGCGTTGAACCCACGGTTTCGACCAGCCTTGCCCATCCGGTCGCCGCGTTCTGCGCCGCGCACCCGCTCGCCAAGGTTCGGGTCGAAACCCGCCTGGCGGCGGCCGAACTCCATCGTCGGCTGCGCGAGTTCGAGCTTGACGCCGCGATAGCCCATTTTGGCGATGGAGATGGCGCCGGTCTGCGGATCAACCCGCTCTATGAGGAACGGTACGTGGTCGTAACGTCCGACGATCGACTGATACCGCCCGATAGGGTGATCGGCTGGGCTGATGCCGCGCAGCTCCCACTCGCCTTGCTGCCGTCGGACATGCGGATCCGCCAGGTCATCGACAAGGCGTTTGCAGAAGCCGGCGCCGCGCCGACCCCCCATGTGGAAACCGACTCGGTCGCATCGCTTTACGCGCTTGTGGGTGCCGGAGAATGGGCGACGATCGTCCCGCATACCTGGCTGCATTCGATGCCAGTCGTCGGCACGACGAGGGTCGCCCGGCTGATCGATCCGGATGTCGGGGCCACCATCTCTGTGGCTGTCAACGCGACGGGCCCAGGTTCCATCGCAGCCCGAGCGTTCGTCGCAGCGGCACGAAGCCTCTCCTTCGACCAACTCAGCTATCGCAGCACTACCGGCAATCGTCGAGCGCCCCAGGTGCCGACGGGGCCGTCGTAGACGCCGGGCAGCTGCGTGTCGCATCGCTTGCAGCGGCCAGAGTCGGTTAAACCGTAGTGCCGCATCGCATACCAGTCGCGAACCACGACGGCACAGCCACAGCCGGGACAGCGGGTGGTGTCACCGTCGCGGTCGTGAACATTGCCGGTGTAGACGAACCGCAATCCCTCGGCGAGCCCGATTCGGCGCGCCCTTGTCAACGTCTCAGGCGGTGTCGGCGGGATGTCCAACATCTTGTAGTCGGGGTGAAACGCGGTGAAATGCAACGGCACATCGACGCCGAGGTTGTCCCGGATCCATGCGCACTCTGCGGCGATCTCCGCGTCACTGTCGTTCTGTCCCGGAATGAGCAGTGTGGTGATCTCCACCCACACGTCGGTTTCGTGCCGTAGGTAGACGAGGGTGTCCAGCACGTCGGCCAGATGCCCGACGCAGACCCGGTGATAGAAGTCCTCCGTGAACGCCTTCAGGTCGACGTTGGCCGCGTCGATATGCCGATAGAACTCGGCACGTGGGCTCGGGCACATGTAGCCCGCGGTCACCGAGACCGCCCTGATCCCGCGGTCGTGGCAGGCGTCTGCGACGTCCGAAGCATACTCCCAGAAGATCGTCGGATCGTTGTAGGTGAAAGCCACACTGCGGCAACCTAATTCGTCGGTGATCCGGGCGAGGTCATCGGGCGTGGCCCGGCTGGCCAGTGTGTCGGTATCCCGCGACTTGGAGATATCCCAGTTCTGGCAGAACTTGCACGCGAGGTTGCAGCCGGCGGTGCCGAACGACAGCACCGCCGAACCCGGCAGGAAGTGGTTCAAGGGTTTCTTCTCGACCGGGTCGACGCAGAATCCACTGGATCGGCCGTAGCTGGTGAGCACGATCTGGTTGTCGATGCGGGCACGGACAAAGCACAGGCCGCGCTGACCCTCACGGAGTTTGCATGCGCGCGGGCATACGTCGCACTGGATCCTGTCGTCGGCGATGCGGTGCCAGTGCCTGGTGGGGACGGTGAACGAGTCGACGGTCATGACGCGCTCCGACCGCCAGACTACCCGCCGTTGAGCCTGTTCAGAACGGCCTGGTGCAGCAGCCCGTTGGTCGCGACGGCGCTGCCGCCATGCGGCCCCGGGGTGCCCGCCAGATCGGTGAACGCCCCGCCGGCCTCACGCACCAGGATGTCGAGCGGCGCCAGATCCCACAGCGACACCTCCGGCTCGGCGGCGATGTCGACGGCGCCTTCGGCGAGCAGGCAGTACGAGAGGAAGTCGCCGTAGGCGCGTACCCGCCACACGGTGTCGGTGAGGTCGATGAATCGGTCGCGCAGGCCCAGCTCGGTCCAGCCCGAGAGACTCGAGAACGACAGGCTCGCCGACTCCATGTCGGCCACCGATGACACCGACACCCGCCGGGGCGCATCACCTGCGAACGACGCAGTTGCGCCCTCGCCCGCACCGGCCCACCAACGGCGTTGCAGCGCAGGCGCACTCACGACTCCGGCGACCGGAACCCCGTCCTCCAGCAGGGCGATCAACGTGGCCCACACCGGCACGCGACGAACGAAGTTCTTGGTGCCGTCGATCGGGTCGATCACCCACTGCCGACCGGCGAAAACCGCTGTGCCGCCGAACTCCTCACCGAGCACCGAATCGCCGGGCCGTTGTTGCGACAGCGTGTCGCGCAGCGCTTCCTCCACCGAGCGATCGGCGTCGGTGACCGGCGTCAGGTCCGGTTTGGTGTCGACATGCAGATCCAGCGCACCGAAGCGATCCATCGTCACCGCGTCGGCCTGGTCGGCCAACCGGAGGGCAAGAGCCATGTCATCTCGGACCGCAGTCATGCCAGCAGTCCTACCATGACGGTGTGCTGGAGATCGTGATCATCATCGTGCTCATCGGGGCGTTGGTCGCGCTGGCGGCACCCTGGATCATGCGCCGTCGCGGCGCCGGGGCGGACTGGGTGCAGGGCAACCTGCTGGTCACCGGCGTGAGCCCGAGACCGGACGCCACTGGTGAACAGTTCGTCACAATCACCGGTGTGATCAACGGCCCCTCGGTGAATGAGCACATCATCTATCAACAACTCGCCATCGACGTCGAGCATTGGCCGAAAATGGGGCAGTTGTTCCCGGTGATGTACGCGCCCAACAACCCGGACCGATGGACCTTCGCCCCGTCGGACGCGCCGTAGCTCGCCGAGTGTGGGATTGAGGCACGCTTTTCGGACCGACAGCGTGCCGGTAACCCACGTTCGGCGCTGCAACGAGCTCAGCCGTGGCCGATGCGCAACAATTCGGCCACGCTGGTCAGCTTGACCCGCGGCCTGCCGTGCGGCTGACCGGCCGAGCGTTCGTACTCGTTGATCAACGTCCAATGGTCGTCGGTGATCAGTTTCGGCTGCCGTTCCAACAGCCATTCCACGAGCTCCTCGGAGTAGTCCTCGCCGACATCCGCCAGATCCGCGCCGGACAGGTCCAGAGACCAACGTGTCGACGGTCTCCTGCGAGTCCTTCTTATTGCTGCCGATCACCCCGGTGGGACCGCGCTTGATCCAGCCGACGACGTACTCGTTGCGGCTGCCATCGATCTTGCCGTTCGTGTGCGGGATCGTGCCGCTGCGATCGTCGAACGGCAGCCCCGGCGTCGGGACGCCTCGGTATCCGACCGCACGCACCACGAGTTGGGCACGCACCTCCTCGCGCTCGCCGGTGTCCTTGGCCACGATGCGGCCGTTGTCGTCGACCAGCTCGTTGTGGCCCAACACGATCGATTCGACGCGACCCTCGCCCTTGATCTCGATCGGCGAGGTGCGGAACCGGAACACGATGCGCCGCTTGGCGCCCCGCGGCTCGCGGTCGGCGTAGCCGCGCAGCACCTTGATGTTGTTTCGGACGATCTTGCTCGCGGCCTCGAGATCCTCGTCGGAGATGTCGGCGAAGTCGGCAGGGTCGACGATCACGTCGACGTCGCCGAGCCCCTCTAGGTCGCCCAGTTCGCGAAGCTCCAGCGTGGTGAACGGTGCCTGCAGCGGCCCGCGCCGCCCGACGATCAGCACCTCTTCGACCCCGCGGTCATGCAGCGCCTTGAGCGCGTGATCGGCGATGTCGGTCGCGGCCAGCACGTCGGGATCGGTGACGAGGATGCGCGCCACGTCCAATGCGACGTTGCCGTTGCCCACCACGACCGCGCGGCCGCTCGACACATCGGGCGCCATCTCCTCGAAATGCGGGTGCGCGTTGTACCAGCCGACGAAGTCGACCGCGGGGACGCTGCCGGGCAGATCCTCGCCGGGAATGCCCAGTGACCGGTCGGACTGCGCGCCGACGGCGTAGATCACCGCGTCGTAGCGCTCGGCCAGCTCGGCCGCCTGTACATGGTCACCGACCACGATGTTGCCGAAGAACCGGAACCGTGCGTCCAGTGCGGTCTTCTCGAACTGGGCGCTGATCGACTTGATCTTCGGATGGTCCGGCGCCACACCGGAGCGCACCAGCCCCCACGGGGTCGGCAGCATCTCCAGCATGTCGACGCGCACGTCGGCGGCGTCTTCCGAGTCGGCGAACTTCAGAAGCGAGGCCGCGGCAAAGTAACCCGAGGGGCCTGAGCCGACGATCGCCACGTGGTAGGGGCGCATACACCTTTAGCTTTCTGTCGCTACCCGGCCACACGCAAAGCGGCTGTCGCGTCGAAGCCAAGCTGGTTACCGCTCCGATGCTAAACGCGCACGCTGGCGCCGGTAACGTGAACTCCCGTGGATCCTGACCGTCAAGCCGATATCGCCGCCCTCGACTCCACCCTGACCACGGTGGAAAGGGTGCTCGATGTCGAGGGGCTTCGCGGTCGCATCGAGAAGCTTGAGCACGAGGCGTCCGATCCCCATCTATGGGATGACCAGACGCGCGCCCAGAAGGTCACAAGTGAGCTGTCTCACACTCAGGGTGAGCTGCGCCGCGTCGAGGAACTCCGGCAGCGGCTCGACGACCTGCCCGTGATGTACGAGCTGGCCGCCGAAGAAGGTGGGGCCGACGATGTGGCCGATGCCGACGCCGAGCTGAAGAAGCTGCGCGAGGACATCGAGGCGATGGAAGTGCGCACGCTGCTGTCCGGGGAGTACGACGAGCGCGAGGCGCTGGTCAACATCCGGTCCGGCGCCGGTGGGGTGGACGCCGCGGACTGGGCCGAGATGCTGATGCGGATGTACATCCGGTGGGCGGAGCAGCACAAGTACCCGGTCGAGGTGTTCGACACCTCCTACGCCGAAGAGGCGGGCATCAAGAGCGCGACGTTCGCAGTGCATGCGCCGTTCGCGTACGGAACGTTGTCGGTGGAGCAGGGTACGCATCGGTTGGTGCGAATCAGCCCGTTCGACAATCAAGGCCGGCGCCAGACATCGTTCGCCGAAGTCGAGGTGCTGCCGGTCACCGAGACCACCGATCACATCGATATCCCGGAAAGCGATGTACGTGTTGACGTGTACCGCTCCAGCGGCCCCGGCGGCCAATCGGTGAACACCACCGACTCGGCGGTTCGACTCACCCACATTCCGACGGGTATCGTCGTGACTTGCCAGAACGAGAAGTCGCAGCTGCAGAACAAAGTCTCAGCGATGCGAGTGCTCCAGGCAAAGTTGTTGGAACGCAAGCGTTTAGAAGAACGTGCTGAGCTGGACGCGTTGAAGGGGGATGGCGGCAGCTCGTGGGGCAACCAAATGCGGTCCTACGTGTTGCACCCGTACCAGATGGTCAAGGACCTGCGCACCGACTACGAGGTCGGCAATCCAGCGGCAGTACTGGACGGAGACATCGACGGGTTCCTCGAAGCGGGAATCCGGTGGCGCAATAGACGAGATGACGAATAGCACCGTACTTGCAGTGAGTTTTGCCGACCGCTGGCACGGCTTCTGGAGCGATCCCATCGGCGAATGGATCCTCGCCCGCGGTGTGCCGATCGCGCTGTATCTGATCGGCGGCCTGCTCGTGGCCCGCTTCATCACCTGGTTGGCCAACCGGATCGTGCGCCGCATCGACGCCGAGTATCGGGAAAGCGACCAGCTGGTGCGCTCGGAGAGCGCCAAGCACCGCCAGGCCGTGGCGTCGGTGATCTCCTGGGTGTCGGTCGCCCTGCTGTTCGTCATCGTGATCGTGCAGGTCACCACGATCCTCGCCATCCCGGTGGGGTCACTCGTCGCACCGGCCGCGGTGCTCGGCGCCGCGCTCGGTTTCGGCGCGCAGCGCGTAGTACAGGACCTGCTCGCCGGGTTCTTCATCATCACCGAGAAGCAGTACGGCTTCGGTGATCTGGTTTCGCTGACCGTCGGAAACATCGCCGAACCAGCGGAAGGCACGGTGGAGGACGTCACCCTTCGAGTTACCAAGCTGCGCTCCACCGAGGGCGAGATGTTCACTATCCCCAACGGCCAGATCGTCAAGTCGGTGAACCTGTCGAAGGACTGGGCGCGCGCGGTGATCGACATCCCGGTGCCAGCCGCCGCCGACCTCAATGTGGTCAACGAGGTGCTGCACGGGGTAGCCCAGAAGGCGATGGAGGATCCGAGTCTGGATGCGCTGCTCCTGGACGCGCCCCAGTTGATGGGTGTGGAGAGCATCGAGCTCGACACGGTCAACCTGCGGATGGTCGCGCGCACGCTGCCAGGTAAGCAGTTCGAGGTGGGCCGCCGGCTACGTCAGTTGGTGGTCCGCGCGCTGCGCCGGGCCGGCATCGTGTCGCCGACAGAGGGTCACGCCCCGATGGTGGAGGCCATCGTGCACCCGGCCACCGCCGGCGGCGCAGAAGAGACGCAGGCACCGCCGGAGCAGAAGAAGTGACGTCATGGTTGTCGGCCAGGCTCGGCCGAATGCGGGTGTCGACGATTGTGTTGATCGTCGCGTTCTTGGGGCTGTTCTGGGTGTATCACAACTTCGAGCCGGCGTCGAGCGAGGCGCCGACGACGGCCGTCGTCCCGCCGGGCTTCATACCCGACCCCAACTACACGTGGGTGCCGCGGACCAACGTCCGGCGGCCCCCGGAATCCGAGACCACCACCACGACCACGACCAGCCCGACGGAGACCACGACGTCACCGGGGGAGACCACCAGCCCGACGTCGCCGACCACGACGGTGGTTCCTGGGCCGCTGGGGCCGCAGACCGTCACGCAGTCGCCCACCCTCACGCCGACGACGCCGTCGGCGCCCGGGTCGGGACTGGCGCCGACCACGCCGGCTGCGCCGAGTTAGCGATTAGCGGCTTTCGCCGCCGTCACCGCTACACTGGCGTGCCGTGATGATCACCCTCGACCACGTGTCAAAGCAGTACAAGTCGTCGGCCCGGCCGGCGCTCGACAACATCTCGGTCAAGATCGACAAGGGTGAGTTCGTCTTCCTGATCGGTCCGTCGGGGTCGGGCAAGTCGACGTTCATGCGGCTGCTGCTCGCCGAGGACCAGCCATCCACGGGTGATATCCGGGTGTCGAAGTTTCACGTCAACAAGCTGCCCGGACGACATATCCCTAGCCTGCGCCAGGTCATCGGCTGCGTGTTCCAGGACTTCCGGCTACTGCAGCAGAAGACGGTCTTCGAGAACGTCGCGTTCGCGCTTGAGGTCATCGGCAAGCGCGGGGAGGTGATCAACCGCGTCGTGCCCGACGTGCTGGAAATGGTCGGGCTGTCGGGCAAGGCCAACCGGTTACCGGCCGAGCTGTCCGGCGGCGAACAGCAGCGCGTGGCGATCGCCCGTGCGTTCGTCAACCGGCCGCTGGTGCTGCTGGCCGACGAGCCGACGGGAAATCTCGACCCTGAGACCAGCAAGGACATCATGGACCTGCTCGAGCGGATCAACCGCACCGGGACGACGGTGCTGATGGCCACTCATGACCACCACATTGTTGACTCGATGCGTCAGCGCGTCGTCGAACTCGAGCTCGGCAGGCTCATCAGGGACGAGCAGCGCGGCGTCTACGGAATGGACCGCTAAGTGCGCTTCGGCTTCCTCATCAATGAAGTCCTGACCGGGCTCCGCCGCAACGTCACCATGACGATTGCGATGATCCTGACCACGGCGATCTCCATCGGCCTGTTCGGCGGAGGGTTGCTGGTCGTGCGGCTCGCCGACAACTCCCGCAAGATCTACCTCGATCGCGTGGAGAGTCAGGTGTTCCTGACCAACGACATTTCCGCGAACGACCCCACGTGCGACGGCGATCCGTGTAAGGCGCTGCGCGCCAAGATCGAGGGCCTCGAAGACGTGAAGTCGGTGCGGTTCCTGAATCGCGACGACGCCTACAACGACGCGATCAAGAAGTTTCCGCAGTACAAAGACGTCGCGGGCAAGGACGCGTTCCCGGCATCGTTCATCGTCAAACTCGACAATCCCGAGCAGCACAAGGATTTCGACCAGGCGATGGTCAACCAACCGGGTGTGCTCAACGTGCTGAACCAAAAAGACCTGATCGACCGATTGTTCGCGGTGCTCGACGGGCTGTCCAACGCAGCGTTCGCCGTGGCTTTGGTGCAGGCGGTCGGTGCTGTCCTGTTGATAGCCAACATGGTTCAAGTGGCGGCTTATACCCGTCGCACCGAGATCGGCATCATGCGATTGGTCGGCGCCAGCCGCTGGTATACGCAGCTGCCGTTCCTGCTGGAGGCGATGCTGGCGGCATTCATCGGCGTGGTCATATCGATCGTCGGCCTGATCCTGGTGCGAGCGTTGTTCCTGGAGAACGCCCTCAACCAGTTCTATCAAGCGAATCTGATCTCGAGGATCGACTACGCCGACATCCTCTATATCTCGCCGATCCTGTTG
The DNA here is from genome assembly GCA_963698965.1 of uncultured Actinomycetota bacterium. Classification (GTDB taxonomy): domain Bacteria; phylum Actinomycetota; class Actinomycetes; order Mycobacteriales; family Mycobacteriaceae; genus Mycobacterium. The sequence continues at coordinate 167,784 of CAVOSY010000024.1, read as the reverse complement.
TTCGTCGGCGTGGCCATGGCGGCCTTCACCGCCTACGTCACGCTGCGGCTCTACGTTCGAAGATAGCCATGGCGAAGAAAGCCGACCCGTCGAGGTCCAGCAACAACAGGGTTGTCGCGACGAATCGCAAAGCGCGGCACAACTATTCGATTCTCGACACCTACGAGGCCGGAATCCAGTTGGTGGGCACCGAGGTGAAGAGCCTGCGCGAGGGCCAGGCGTCGCTCGCCGATGCGTTCGCGACCGTAGACGACGGCGAGATCTGGCTGCGGAACCTACACATCCCGGAGTATCACCACGGCAGCTGGACCAACCATCCGCCCCGGCGCAACCGCAAACTGTTGTTGCACCGCCAGCAGATTGACACCCTGGTCGGCAAGATCCGGGACGGCAACCTGACGTTGGTGCCGCTCTCGCTGTACTTCTCGGACGGCAAGGTGAAGGTCGAGCTGGCGCTGGCCCGCGGCAAGCAGGCCCACGACAAACGGCAGGACATGGCCCGGCGTGACGCGCAGCGTGAGGTGACCCGCGAGCTCGGCCGCCGCGTCAAGGGCATGACCTGACCGGGGTCGTTTTCGCGCTGCTGTCGGCATTCGGGTACGGCATCAGCGACTTCGTTGGTGGCCTGGCGTCACGGCGGGTGGCCGCGCTGCGGGTGGTGCTGGTGTCCTATCCGATCGCCCTGGCGCTGCTGGCGGCGTTGGCGTCGATCGTCGGCGGGCACATCACGGGAGCGGCGATCTTCTGGGGCGCGCTGTGCGGCGTCTCGCAGGCATTCGGCATCTGGTGGTTCTACGCGGCGTTGGGGTCGGGACCGATCTCTGTGGTGTCGCCGCTGACGGCGGTGCTGGTCGCAGGCATCCCGGTCGGCGTCGGCCTGGCGCTCGGCGAGCGGCCGGGACCGATCGCGGGGATCGGCGTGGTGCTGGCGTTGATCGCAGTCGTGCTGGTCTCGCGGGAAGCCACCGATGAGGACGTCACTCCGCACAGGTTCACGGCAGCCGTCGCATGGCTGACGGTTGGTTCGGGTCTAGCCTTCGGGCTGAACTTCGTGCTCATTCACCAAGCCCCGGTCGAGGCGAAACTCTGGCCGCTGGTTTTTGCGCGCCTCTCGGCCAGCGTGGTGGTCGTCGTCATCGCTGCGATGAGCTCCAACCTGCGGCCGCCGACGGGCGTGCCGTTGAAGCTGGCCGTGCTCGCCGCACTGCTGGACACCGCGGCAAACATCGCGATGCTGATGGCGCTGCATGCGTCGCTATTGTCGCTGGCTGGCGTGCTGATGTCGCTGTATCCGGCGGCGACGGTGCTGCTGGCGATCGTCGTGCTACGGGAGCGGGTGACGCGGTGGCAGGTGGTCGGTATGGTGCTGGCGCTGGCGGCCGTCGCGATGATCGCCGCGGGATGAAGTCGTTGATATGTGCTGCGAACCTGCTAGTAACTCTAAATTGGTGCACCTACCACCCATTGGCATAAGGCAAGATGGAGTGAGGGCGTCGCCAGCAAACCGTGCGCCCACCCCACTTGCGGAAAGGAACCGTGTCCGTAAAGGCCCGCCAGGTGCGCCTCGGTCTGTTTGCCACTGTTGTTGCGCTGGTCTGTGTCAACGCCCTGGCGCCGTGGGGTGAGGCCGCCGGCCGAATGGGTGCAACGGTGCTCCAGGCGGGCGCCGGCGCCGGAGCGATCATCTGCGGATCGGTTTTTGCGCGCAGGGCTCACGGCTTATCGCGGTCGTGGCGGCTGCTTGTCGTCGCGGCCTGTTTGGGTTGGCTGGTTGGCGAGCTGGTCTGGCGGTGGGGAGGCGGCGATTCCGGCAGCGGAGTTGCCAAGTCAGCGGCCGTCGCCGCGTACTTCCTGTCCCCGTTGTTCGGACTGGCGGCGATGGTCGTATTGATCCGCGCGGCAGCTGGTCTGGGCGGCCACCCGGACGACCCGCAGCGGCGTTCCCTCGTTAACACGATCCTCGATGGACTTGTGGCGGCTGTGGCGTTCTCGATCCTGGTGTACCTCGCGGGATTGGGTGACATGTCCAGCCGCGTGTTGCCCCGGTCGGACAACACGACCGTCCTCGTTGCGTATTCGCTGATCGAGCTGGTTGTCGTGGTGGCTGGGACACTCATGGCAGTGATGTACCGGCGGGGTCGCCCGTACCGCGCGAACTACCTCCTGCTGTCGGGGGGCATCGTGATCGTTGCGGCATCCGACAGGTTGGTCGCCTATTTGAGAAGCGTGGGTGTGGAAGGTGGTGTCCTCTGGGGCGGTATCGGATTCGTGCTCGGACCGCTGATGTTGGCGTTCGCCGTGCTCGAATACCCGGAGCGGCGGGCACCCAGCCGCGACGAAGACGCGATGGATTGGGCGCAGCTGATCCTGCCCTACAGCGGGTTCCTCGGCATCGCGGTGTTGCTCTCCTTCCACGTACTGATCGGTGGGCAGATACACGCGATCCTGATCTCTGCGACATTGACGATGGTCTTCCTCGTCGCGATCCGGCAGGTGATCGCGGTTCGCGCGCAGCGACGGCTGACCCTGCAGCTGTATGACGCGCAAAGCCGACTCGCCCATCAGGTGCACCACGACCCGCTGACCGGACTGCCCAACCGGGTGCTGTTCGCGCAGCGGCTCGACGATGCGATGCGGGACGGCCAATTCGTGCTGATCTACGTCGATATCGACGATTTCAAGGAAGTCAACGATCGGTTCGGGCACGCAGGCGGCGACGAGCTGCTTTGCGCGATGGGCCAGCGACTGAAGCGGTGCGTCAGAGAAAGTGACACGCTCGCCCGCATCGGCGGCGACGAGTTCGCGATATTGATCGCGGGCGACATCGAGGCGCCCGAGATGGTCGCCGATCGTCTCAGGGTCGCGCTTCGAGATCCGTTCGCCGTCTACGGTTCCTCGGTGCAGGTCCGGGCCAGCATGGGCCTGGTGCGCCCCAGGGTCGACGGACACGCGCCGACATCGGACGACCTGTTGCGGCAGGCGGATATCTCGATGTACGCCGGGAAGCGGCTCGGCAAGGACACCGCGGTGGTCTATCGACCGTCGTCGGGCTTGGCGGCGGATTTCCCCACCACGCTGCGGCAAGCGAAAGGCGTTGCGCCTCCTGGATTCAGCCTGGTCTACCAACCCGTCGTGCGCTTGCCCGACGGTGCGCCGGTGGCAGTCGAGGCCTTGGCGAGGTGGATCGCGCCCAACGGAACCCGGATTCCACCCGAGACTTTCGTGGCGGCGGTGGAAGGCGCCGGGCTCGGGGCGCTGCTGGACGCGATGGTTTTGGATATGGCCTGCCGGGAGGTCGCGGAAGCCGACCTGGACCTCGACCTTCACGTCAACATCGGCGCGACGCGCCTGGGCGATAGCGCGTTCGAAGAGGAGGTGCGTCGAACGTTGGCGCGGTACCGAATCGCGCCGAGCCGGCTGGTTGTAGAGATCACCGAGACCGTACCGATCGTGGACCTCGCCGAAGCGGCCGTGCAGATCGCCCGGCTGAATGCGCTCGGTGTCAGGGTCGCCCTCGACGATTTCGGTGCGGGGTACAACTCGCTGACATATCTGCACGCGTTGCCGGTGCAAATCGTCAAGCTCGATCGCAGTCTCGCTGTCGGTGCCGAGCCCGATCTTGATGTGACGCTGTATCGCTCGGTGGTCGGGTTGTGTGACGCACGAGGTCTCGAGGTGATCGCGGAGGGCATCGAGTCGGACGCACAGGCCGAGAAGGTGTTCGTCGCCGGGTGTCGTCTTGCGCAGGGCCACCTCTTTGGCCGCCCGGTGCCGATCGCCGATGTCGGCTGGTCAACGTCGTACGAAGTCCCGCTGCGCAGGGCCTAACCTCGCGAGGCGGGCATTTCGCGCACGCTCGGCCGCCGCGGGCGCTACGTTCGGCCGAGTGAGCAGCCCCTCGCGACCCGTGACAAACCTCGTCAAGTCAGACGTGCTGGACGGCCTGTTCGCCGTGTGGGACGAAATCGATTCGGTGCTCGCCCTCCTGAACGACGAGCAATGGCAGGCGCAGAGTCCGCTGCCCGGCTGGACCGTACATGACGTGGCGGCCCACCTGATCGGCACCGAGTCGATGCTGCAAGGCGTTGCGACGCCGAACGCGGACATCGACGTGTCGACGCTCAAACACGTGCGCAACGACATCGGTGTGATGAACGAGCGGTGGGTGCGCAAGCTGCGCGGCGTCAGCCCGGCTGATCTGCTCGACAAGTTCCGGGCTACTATTTCCCAACGCCGTCAAGCACTTTCGGCCATTGGCGATGCCGACTGGAACCAGATCACCGCGACGCCTGCGGGCCCGGACACGTACGGGCGGTTCATGCGCGTGCGGGACTTCGACTGCTGGATGCACCTTCAAGACATTCGAGACGCCCTCGGTCAGCCGGCGCCCGATCCCGCAGGCCCGTCGTCCCGGCTGGCGTTGGATGAGATGGCGGCCAGCATGGGCTTCGTGGTGGGCAAGCTCGGCGGCGCGCCGGACGGATCGCGGGTGGCGATCGACCTGACGGGGCCGCTGAGCCGGACGATCAACGTCGCGATCGAGGGTAGGGGCCAGGTGGTCGACGACTTCGGTGGCCGGGAGCCGACGGCGACGATCGCGCTGGACGGGTTGCTCTTCACCCGGCTGGCGGGCGGCCGGACCGCCCCGAACCGGCACGCTGACGCGATCTCCTACGGCGGCGATGAAGCCGTGGGCAGGCGAGTTGTGGAGCATCTCAACTACGTGATCTGACTCAGTGAGATCACGACGGCGCAGGGCCAACGAGTAGCTGCTGGAACACGGGTCCGGCCCAGTTGCTGAGTTCTTCGCGACCGAGGTTGGCGATCGGTGGATTGGCGAGGATGGATCGGGTCATCGCAAGCCCGATGACGAACGCATCCGTCAGCGCAATCCGCTGCCGGTGGTTGTCCGGGGTGACGGCGCGCAACGTCGGAGCCACATGCTTCGCAAGCGTCTGATTGATTGTGTCCGCTGCGATCCGGCTCGTCCCCGCCGCCCGTAGCAGCGCCAGGAACGTGTGGTCGTCCTCCCACACCGCGAAATATCGGGGCAGCAACATGCCCGGAATGTCGTCCGGGGCCGCGCCGGCCAGGTCTGGCAGATCGATCCTGAACTCGGTTGCCGTCGCGAACAAGTCCTGCTTGCTGCCGAAGTAACGGCTGACCAGGGCGGCATCGACGCCGACGTCCGCCGCGATGGCGCGCAAAGTTGTGGGTTCGTACCCCTCGGTCGCGAAGCGGCGACGCGCGGCCGACAGGATGTCGGCCTGCGTCTGGGCGGCATTGCGGGGTCGTGGTGTAGCCATCCCAGAACTTTATGTCAGCCGCTGTTGACTTCGCGGCAACCGCGGCCTATCGTCGTAAGTCATCGACGGATGACAAAAGTCATCGGATGTTGATATAGCGTCGCAGAGGGCGGGTGGTCCCGTGGCTGGCAGCGTTGGGCGGTGTACCGCGCAGATTCGTCGGACCGTGGTGAGCGAGCCGACTACTCCGTCAGGGTTTGGGTTTCTCCACCGAATCGCACAGCTCGCCATCTCCGCACCGCGGCGGGTGCTCGCCGTGGCGGCACTGGTGGCGGTGGCCGCGGGTGTGTTCGGTGTTCCGGTGGCAAAGAGCTTGTGCGCCTGTGGATTCGACGATCCGTCCTCGGAATCGGCCAAGGCGAAAGAACTGCTCACGGACAGGTTCAATGTAGGCGACGTACGGATGATGGTCACTGTCTCCTCTCCGGACGGGGCCGACAGCGGTGCAGCGCGGGCGGTGGGTACCGAACTGGCCGACGACCTGATGCGCTCGCCGCACGTCGTGTCCGTGACGTCCTTGTGGACCGCACCGGCTCCCGAGCGGCCTGCCTTGGTCAGCAGGGACGGAAAGTCCGGCCTGATCGTGGCGGGGATCTCCGGAGATGAGAGCAAGCTCCAGGAATACACCAAGGACCTGTCGGACCGGCTCGTTCACGACAGGGACGGCGTGACGGTACGGGCGGGCGGCGACGCGATGGTGAATGTCGAGATCACCGAGCAGTCGCGGCGTGACCTGCTGCTCATGGAGTCGTTGGCGATTCCGATCAGCTTCGTCGTGCTCGTCTGGGTGTTCGGTGGTGTCCTCGCCGCAGCGGTGCCGCTCGCGGTCGGCGGCCTGGCGATTTTGGGCTCACTTGCGGTGCTGCGCGGTGTCAGCTCCTTCGCCGACGTGTCGATATTCGCGCTGAACCTCAGCGCTGCAATGGGATTGGCCCTAGCCATCGACTACACGTTGCTGATCATCAGCCGGTACCGCGACGAGTTGACGGACGGTGTCAGCCGCGACGCCGCGCTGGTTCAGACCATGGCGACGGCGGGCCGCACCGTGGTGTTCTCGGCCGCGATAGTGGCCCTCTCGATGGCCGTGATGGTGGTGTTCCCCATGGCGTTCCTCAAGTCGTTCGCCTATGCGGGAGTGGCCACCGTCGCGTTCGCCGCACTCGCCGCACTGTTCGTCACCCCGGCGGCGCTGGTTCTACTCGGTGATCGGTTGCACGCCATGGATATTCGCAGACTTGTGGATCGGATACTCAACCGGCAGGAACCGGTCGCGCGCACCGTCGAGCAGCACGCCCTGTATCGGTGGACGAAAACCGTCATGCGGCACGCCATTCCTGCCGGATTGGCCGTCGTTGCCCTGCTCCTGCTGCTCGGTGCCCCGTTCCTGGGGGTGAAGTGGGGCTTTCCGGACGACCGGGTGCTACCCACGACCGCATCGGCCCATCAGGTCGGTGACGAGATGCGCACCCAGTTCCCCGACGACTCCGCCACAGCGGTCACCATCGTCGTGCCCGATGCGACTGGTCCGACTCAGGCCGAGTTCGATCGGTACGCAACGGATCTCGCCCGGGTAGCGGATGTTGTCGGCGTGTCTCCTGTCCGGGTCGCCGACGGCAGCGCGTACCTTACGGTGCGCAGCACCGCGCCGTTGTTCTCCGACGCATCCGATGCTCAGCTCGACGGCCTGCACGCAGTCGACGGCCCCGGTGGCCGCGAGGTGTTGTTCGCCGGCACCGCGCAGGTCAACCGCGACAGCGTCGATGCCATCACGTCGCGGCTCCCGGTGGTGCTCGGATTCATCGTGGTGATCATGTTCGCGGTGCTGTTCCTGCTCACCGGCAGCGTGGTGATCCCATTGAAGGCGTTGGTGCTCAATGTGCTTTCGCTTAGTGCGGCCTTCGGTGCGATGGTGTGGATTTTTCAGGACGGGCACCTTGGTGGATTGGGCACGACGGCCACGGGAATCCTCGTCGCCAACATCCCGGTGTTGTTGTTCTGCATCGCGTTCGGCCTGTCGATGGATTACGAGGTTTTCCTGGTATCGCGCATCCGCGAGTTCTGGCTTCAGACGGCGCGCACACGCGCCGACAACGATGAGAGCGTTGCGTTGGGAATTGCGCGCACCGGCCGTGTCGTCACGGCGGCCGCTGTGGTGATGTCCATCTCGTTCGCCGCGCTGATCGCCGCCCAGGTGTCGTTCATGCGGATGTTCGGCCTTGGCTTGACTCTGGCGATCCTGGTCGACGCCACCTTGGTCCGCATGGTGCTGCTTCCCGCATTCATGCATGTCATGGGTGAGTGGAATTGGTGGGCGCCCAAGTGGATGACCAAACTTCACGACCGCTTCGGTATCGAAGACGGTCTCGTCGCGAAGCAGCCGACGGCGTCCGCGTCGACCATCCGTCCGTAGTCGAACAAGCGCATACAGGAACAGGAGGATTGTGTCATGAGTGTGATCGCCTCGGTGCGTGGGGAACTACCAGAACGCCGCTATACCCAGGCGGAGGTGACCGAAGCATTGCTGGCGATGCCCGGCTTCTCGGAGCATGGTGACTTCGTCCGGGCGGTGCACGAGAGCGCCAAGGTGGACGCTCGCCACATGGTGCTGCCGCTGGAGGCGTATACGGGGCTCACTGACTTCGGTGCCGCCAACGACGTGTTCATCGAGCACGCGGTCGAACTCGGCTGTGCCGCGATCACCGGAGCGCTCGACGAAGCGGGGCTGGAACCGTCGGACGTCGATTTGATCATCACGACCACCGTCACCGGACTCGCTGTCCCGACCTTGGACGCGCGGATCGCCGGGCGGATCGGGCTACGGCCCGACGTGCGCCGGGTACCGCTGTTCGGCTTGGGATGTGTCGCAGGCGCGGCCGGCACGGGCCGACTTCACGACTACCTTCGCGGTGCACCCGATGGAGTCGCGGTGCTGCTCGCAGTCGAATTGTGTTCACTCACACCTAAATCCGATCCGTCTATGGCAACGCTGGTCGGCAGTGCACTGTTCGGCGACGGCGCCGCCGCGGTCGTCGCCGTGGGCGATCGCCGGGCCGAACAGATCGGTGCGGCGGGGCCGGTGGTGCTCGACTCGCGCAGCCACCTCTATCCGGACTCGCTGCACACGATGGGTTGGGATGTAGGCGCGACTGGGTTCAGACTGGTGCTGTCGCCTGACGTACCCGCGGTGATCGAACGCTATCTGGCCGATGATGTCACGAGTTTTCTTGCGTCCCATGGTCTTACGGTCGGTGAAGTAGGCGCGTGGGTGAGCCATCCCGGCGGCCCGAAGGTGATCGAGGCGATCACCGCCACTCTGGGTCTGACCGATGATGCGCTCGAACTGACGTGGCGTTCGCTTGCCGAGGTCGGCAACCTGTCGTCGGCGTCGGTGCTCCACGTGCTGCGGGACACCATGGCCAAGCGCCCACCCGCAGGCAGTCCCGGTGTGCTCATGGCGATGGGACCGGGATTCTGCTCCGAACTGGTCCTGCTGCGTTGGCAGTGACCATGACATGGTATGTCCTGCTGATCGTGGCCGTCGCTATCGAGCGGGTGGCCGAACTGGTTGTGTCCAAACGCAACTGGACGTGGAGCCGGGAACGCGGTGGAATCGAAGTCGGTGCCGGACACTACCCGGTGATGGTCGTGCTGCACATCGGCTTGCTGGCGGGCTGCTTGATCGAAGTGATCGCGCTGCAGCGGCCGTTCGTTCCCGCACTGGGCTGGCCCATGCTGGTCGTGGTCCTCGCCGCGCAGGCGTTGCGCTGGTGGTGCATTACGACGCTGGGGCCCCAGTGGAACACCCGAGTGATCGTCATCCCGGGAGCGGCGCGCGTCTCGGGTGGACCGTATCGCCTGATACCGCACCCCAACTACGTCGCCGTCGTCGTCGAGGGCATCGCGCTGCCGTTGGTGCACTCGGCATGGCTCACCGCCCTGATCTTCACTGCGCTGAACGCCGGACTGCTGCGCACGCGGATCAGGGTCGAGAACGACGCGCTCGCGAGCCTGACGTGATCGACCTGCTCGTGGCAGGCGGCGGGCCCGCGGGCCTGGCCACCGCGCTGTACGGGGCGGCGGCCGGACTGCAGGTTGCCGTGGTCGAACGCCGAATTGGCGTGTTGGACAAGGCCTGCGGTGAGGGCATGATGCCGCACACCGTCGCGCACCTTGGCCGGCTCGGCATTACGGCGGAAGGCCGACCGCTGCGCGGGATCAGCTATGTCGACGGTGATCGCCGCGTCGATGCGGCGTTTCGTGCGGGCGTCGGCCGGGGCGTGCGCAGGACCGTTCTGCACAGCGCGTTGTGGTTGGCCGCCGAAGCGGCCGGGGTGAAGCTCGTGCACGGCGAGCTCGGCGAGGTCACTCAGGACGCGGAATCGGTTAACGCCGCGGGATTCCGGGCCAGGTACCTGGCCGCGGCCGACGGTCTGCATTCACCGATCCGCAAAGCTCTGGGGCTTTCTATGCCGGGCGTGGGCCCGCGCCGGTGGGGGATCCGTCGGCATTTCGAGATCGCGCCGTGGACCGATTCGGTCGAGGTGCACTGGTCGCGAGGCGCTGAGGCATATGTGACGCCGGTGGCCGACGATTGCGTCGGGATCGCGATCCTCAGCTCCACCCGCGGGGGCTTCGACCGTCACTTCGAATCCTTCGGCGAGCTCGGCGATCGCATTTCCGGCCACGCCCATGGTCAGGACCGGGCGGCGGGACCACTGAGGCAGCGAGTGCGCACCCGTGTGGCGGGCAGGGCGCTGCTGGTCGGCGACGCGGCCGGATATATCGACGCGCTCACCGGGGAGGGCATGGGGCTGGCGTTCGGCGCCGCCGAGCTGCTGGTGGACTGCGTGCTGCGCGATCGGCCCTACGAGTACGACCGCCGATGGCGCAGGTTGACCCGGCGCTATCGGATGCTCACTGCGGCCCTCCTGCAGGCGAGCGCACGTCCGGCCGTTCGCGCCGGCATTGTGCCGGCCGCACAAGCGTTGCCCGGCGTGTTCACCGGGCTCGTCAACCTGCTTGCTGACTGAGCATGCGGTGCCCCGATAGGCGATCTGAACTGGGGAAACACGCCCGCCTGGGATGAAAATGTTGCGGTGGTGTGTTCGGTTTGGCGTAGCATTGAATGTCCTGCCGAAAGTCGGCGGGGATGCGAGGGGCTGAACGGTTTCGACTTCGCGCATCGAATCAAGGGAAGCGTGCCGGTGCAGGCAAGAGACCACCGTAAGCGTCGTTGCAACCAATTAAGCGCCGATTCCAATCAGCGCGACTTCGCCCTCGCTGCCTAAGCGACGGTGAGTCTGTCAGACCGGGAGAGCCCTCGGCCCGGACCCTGGCATCAGCTAGAGGGATAAACCGATGAGTTCGGTCGCGGGACTCATCGGGACACCAAACAGCGACTGGGATCGTCATCCTGACTTGTTCGCGCGATCAGGAGATCCGAGTAGAGGCATAGCGAACTGCGCACGGAGAAGCCTCGAGGGAATGCCGTAGGACCCGGGTTCGATTCCCGGCAGCTCCACCGGAAAGATGCAGGTCAGAGGGGGTAAGTAGATCAGCTAAGGCAAAAAGGACACAAAAAGGACACAGAAATGCCTTAGACTCGTCCACTTCCGCCGAAACATTCGACGGCCCCACGCCGCCGGTGCGAACTACACCGTGGGAACGCCGAAAACGAAATCGTCCACCCGGCGCGTCGCCGTGCGCCGATCGTTGCTCGACAAATTGGATCGCGGCAACAAATACCTATTCGTCAACACAGTTGGATCGGCGAACGCGCTGGGCCGTCATAAGATTGGCACGCCGGGCATGATGAAAATCAACAACTTCCGCACCAACGTGTGGACGCCGCGAATCGAGAAATTGATCGCCGAGAAGAAGCTGCCGCCGCACAAGAAAGTGCGCCTGCACGATTTGCGGCACACCAGCGCGTCATGGCTGATCGATGCCGGAGCGTCGCCGCTGGAAATCAAGAACCGCCTCGGCCATAAAAGCATCACCACGACCTACAACGTGTACGGCCACATTTTCGACAAGCGCGACAGCGACGGCAAGATCACAGCGGCATTCGACCGGATCCTGGGCGACGGCACACCGGCGCTGAAGTTGGTGAAGTGATGAACTTTAGGCGACGATCGTGGCTACTCGCCGCCACGGTCGTCATTGCGATCGGTGGATCAGCAGCGTTGTTTCTTCCCACCACCCAGCACACCGCACCGGCTGCGTATCAGATCGACATCGCGCGATTGCCGGGGCTGAAAGACAGCCTTGCCGCGACATTCGCTGTCGAGATGCAACCGACACAAACGGTGACCCAGGACAATGTCGACAAGTTCACCGCCGCCCTTAACGCCTTGACCGTCACGCCGCCGGAATGCCTGAACGCGGCGGCCGCGAACTTCGGTCAAACGGTGGGCACCGTGGTGACGTCATTGTCGGCCGAAAACAAGCAATTCGGTGTGGTCATTAAGGCGGCCGAATCCCCGCGACCGTTCGTGACGTCGGCGCCGGTTGACGCGTGCCGGACCTTCGACGCGGAACGGCCGGACGGCGCGGTGTCCCGAACCCGTGTCATCGACGCCCCGCCGGTCGCCGATGCGGCGACCAGTGCGACCCACTCCATCCAGACCGGTGGGCTGGCCGGGGATCGGGTTGTCGATCAATACGACTACATCGCCGTTCTCGATGACCGGCACATGGTGATGGTGACATCGTTTGCCAACCCGACCGACACCAAGGCGGTCGGCGAACAGGTGGCGCGGCTGCTGGCCGATGCGGTCAACGCTGTGCGGTGGCGCTAGGCGGTGTCACTGGCGGGCGGTGTCGGCAATCGCGACGATCGATCCGTCGGCGCGGTAACACTCGACCGGCCGTAGGGCATACCCCGGCGGGAGATCCCCGGTCTGCTGGTAGGCCAGGAACAGGTCGGCGGCCTCGTCGGCGCCGAACACCTCGTCGGCGCTGACCATCTCCGCGCGTTGGGGCAGCTTGATCGGCACGTCGAGCGGCGCGGGCGTCGATGAGTGGCCTACGAAGTAACGCACCGACTCACAGCCCCACTGCGCGCCGCCGGGCTTGCGGATGTCCACCATCAGCGCGTCCGCGGTGCCCGCCGCCTGCAGGTAGGTCGTCCTGGGCAGGTGTTCGGCGTCGTCGTAGCTCATCCCCTCGGGCAACGGCCACAGCGTCAGTGCCCACCGCGTGTCGCCGTTGCGGCGACGCAATGGCGAGAGGAACCGATTGCGGTCGGGATAGCGGGTGATCTGGTCGACCATTGCTCCACCGTCGTATTCCACGACATGTGTGTAACCGCTGTCCATGGCTTGACCCTACCCCCCGCCAGCTAACCCGTGACCGGCCAGCGGATTGCTCAGCAGCCCGCCGACGGCAGCCAGCCCAGCCCCGACGGTCACCAGCGGCCCGTAGAACGATCGCGCGTAGTCGTGGAACATGGCGCCCCAGGCGATGCTGGTGTCCGGCGGCGCTACGACGACCGGCGCGGGCGGCGGGGCGACCGGCGGCGCTACCGCGGGCGGCGCAGCAGGAACAGGTGGCGCAGCAGGAGCCGGTGGCGCTACCGCGGGCGGCGCAGCAGGAACAGGTGGCGCAGCAGGAGCCGGTGGCGCCGGAGCCGCCGCCGGGGCCGGTGGGGCCACACCGGGTGGCGGCGGCGTCGGAACGCGAACGTCGGCGACGTCGACTACCTCGATCGGCTTGCCGTTCAGCACGCCCCGTCCCGGGATACCGGATCGCACCAGGCCATCCGCGAGCCTCTGGTTGGGCGTCGGCAACGAGCTGCCGACCTTGTGCTCCAGGCCGCGATACTTCCCCGGCGAGATCTCTTCGAGGCCGTCGTATTCGCGTTGCACCGGTGGGCCGTTCGGGTTGGTCGGATCGGTGATCCGCACCCGGATCTTCTTGCGCTCAATCGGTATGCCGGTTTGTGCCTCGCGGGCATCCCAGCTGCGCTGCTCTTCGGCCAGGCCGTCGAACCCGCTGTTGCCCGATCGGTAGGTGCCGTCGGTGGACCGATCCGGGTAGTAGGGATGCGGCTCGCGCCCTGTCGCCTGGCGCGGCATCTGCTGCGAGCCCTCATTGGGCTGCACGCCGACCCTAGACGTCGGCCGCGTGTTCGACCCCTGCTGTTGCCGCTGAGAGTCCGACTGGTCCGAACCGCGCTGCTGCCAATCCGAACCAGTGTTACGTCGCCGCTGGTCGTCGTCCCGCTTCTTCTTCTTGTTGTCGCCCGGCAACGAGTGATTGCCGCCAGGCTCACCCGGCGCGGGCTCGGCGCTGGCGGCCGGAAGGGTCGTGGGCACCGGGATTCCGGCGGGCACCGCCATCAGCACGATGATCACTGCCAGCGAAAGCAGCAATCGCAGCGCTCTCCCCGACGCTGTCATGGGGAGATCTTAGTGCGCCCGGCGCCGGGTTGAATGCAAAACTTGTGGACCAACGGCGCCCCGCTGGTACTGGTTCCGCGCGATAGATGTCGACGTTTCTATCGGCACTCAGCGCTGCCCAGCTGAGGTCAGCTGCTGCTGTCTGCAATTCCTCACGGGTACGCGACATCTTTGCTCCCAAAGGTAGATCGCACGCGCTCGTGGAATGGTATCGCCGCACAGACCAGGAAGTTCCCTGGTGGCGGCGGCGTGTCCCGGCCCGACGTGGACAGCGAAGGGCCCCGTGTAAACGAACCAACACTGGATCGGGGCCCATCGTCCGGCGGCGGGCGACGGATTCCGCTGGCCGATCTTCAGGCCCAGGGCTTCAACACCACCCCGCCGCCGGGCTTCGCGCCGGGTGGCCTGATCCGGCCGGACTACAGGGGCTTCGGCATCTCGGCGGCCGACGTCTTCCAGAAGCTGACCGACCTGCCGACGATCAACGTCAAGACCTGGCTGCCGGGCGACGACGAGGCGGGCAGTTAGCGTGTCTACGTTTGTGTCCTAGGACACAAGCCGTCCGAAACCTGCAGGTCGCGAAGTTCGAAGGCTCGTTTTATGCGACGAAGGGACTGATCACCCAAGAGGCACCGCACCAGGACGTGCAGGTCAACTGGTCGAGGAGACGCGGGCGCGGCCTGGCCCCGCGTCGCTCGCTTTCCGGCAGATGACGAGGGCCTCGACGTAGTCCCAGCGATAGCGGTCGGGGGCCTCCGCGACGCGCTCCACCAGCTCTCCGAGGAAGTCGGCGAGGAGATCGGCAGCGCGTGCCTCGCCCTCGCGCGCGAAGGCACGGAGGAGGAGCGGCCCTCCCCATGCGGTGACGCTCCGGACGTAGTCCCGCGCGAACACCGCGGGATCGTCGTGCCAGTAGGGGTTGTCGAGACGGAACAGCTCGATGCTCTCGAGTTCGAGGCCGGCGAAGCTCCCGCCGCCCGCCTCGAAGGGAGCCCGGAACTCGCCGAGTGTGCGCGACCAGACCGGAACGACGGCCGCGGCGACGGTGGCGCCGCCGATGCGCCCCGCGCGGCGCCAGTCGGCCAGCAGCAGGTTCATGTCCCCGACGATCTCGACGTAGAGTCCCGTCCTGTCCGGGCATGCAGCGGGGGAGGCCGGGATGGCGGCGATAAACCACCCCCCGGGCGCCAGCTCTACTGCGCGCATCTCGAGCATTTGCTCCCACTGCCGCTCCGCGGCGACGCGCCAGGCGCTTCGCTCGTCGTCGTCCACGTGGTCCGGGTAGCCGGGGAAGACCGAGCCGCTCGAGGCCAGGCCGGCGGCGTCGGCGACCCAGTGCATGGTCGTCCCGGTCACTGCGAGGTGCACTGTGCCCCGTGGAAGGGAGGGCGCCTGGTGGAGAGGGATTCCGGCCAGGGAGACGACCGTGGCGGGAGGCGGGTCGCGATCGAGCGCTCGCCGACAGGCCTCGCCGTGGGCCTCCGGCCAGGCGTAATGGGCGCCCGTGCCCGTGTCGGCGACCCCGGGGCCGGACTCGGCCGGCGCGGGGATCACGACTATCGCGCCCCGGTCGATCCCCGGGCCGAAGGCGTCCCGCAGGTGGGCGGCGGCGACCCGCCACGCGTTCGTCGGGAGGTCAACGAGCGCGTAGATCAGCGGCCGGCCGGCGCGCTGCGCCACGAGATCGCGGATGAGGCCGTGAGAGTTCACGCCGTCGGCGGCGCCCAGATCGGCCACGCAGAGCACGGGCTCGCTCGCCAGCTGCCCCGCGGCGGCCATCACGGCCGGGTGAATCGCCGCGAAGGAGGCGCGCTGCGAGAGGGCGTGCCGCGCGTAGTCGTCCGCCATGCTCAACAGCTCGGGGCGACGTGACGGCGTGGTGCTTCCCTCCCGCACAGCGCCGCCGCGGTCCGGACGGCGCGGGGCCTATCGTCCCACGGGGCCGGCGTGCCAGACGGCGTCTGGAAAAAGACGACATGCGAGACGCTCAAAAACTGGCCCCAGCCCCGCTGAACGGCCGCAGGACTGCGGCCCGTGTGTTTTGATCCTCGCTGCGGCCATTCATCCCTCTCGGAAGGGCCGCAGAGATGCGGCCCTTCCTCTTTGCCGGGCGCCGATGAGTTGCAGGGCGCCGCTAGCCGCGGGTGCCGATCGCTAAACGGCGCCGTGGCGAGGGTGGAGCGCGACGTGCGGCATAGCCCAGGGCTGCGCTGCTTTCTCAACGTCAGAGTTGCACCCTGGGCTGGCCTGGCGGGGACGACAGCGCAACCAAACGTCAACGCCCGCTCGGGTGGTGGTGCCCGTTGTGTACCTCCTGCAAACCCGAGTGTTGCTCGACGTCGGTCAGCGGGTTCGGTGGGAGATCTCGCATGGTCGCCGGCCCCTCAAGCGGCGTGTTGTGAGCGTTGTCCCGCGCCCAAACGCTGCGATAACTATCTGACTGCGCCACAACAGCATTTCGTTCGCGCGATTCCGCTTGCATTTCCCGGAATGGGGTAACTAGTCAGCGAGGCAGTGAAGGACGGCGGGATCGCCATCGTGCACGCACCGACTGCACCCGTCGATTCCCAGGAGACTTCATATGCCCGCGCCGCGTAAACCCGACCAACGTGCTCCCAAACCCGCCAGCCCCAGCCCGACCGGCGTCACGAACGGCCAGAGCCCCGACCCTGATCCACGGGCCCAGTCCGGTGAGTTTCTGACTACGGCCCAGGGTCTGCGCCTGCCAGACACCGATCACTCGCTGAAGGCGGGCGCTCGCGGCCCGACGCTGCTGGAAGACGTTCACTTGCGAGAGAAGATCACTCACTTCGACCATGAGCGCATCCCGGAGCGCGTGGTGCACGCCCGCGGTGCCGCCGCGCACGGTGTGTTCGAGTCCTACGGTAACGCAGCGTCGGTGACCAAGGCCGGGTTCCTCGGTAAGAAGGGCACGAAAACCGAAGTGTTCACTCGTTTTTCGACTGTGCTCGGCTCCCGAGGGTCTGCCGACACGGTCCGCGACACCCGCGGGTTCGCGGTGAAGTTCTACACCGACGAGGGCACCTTCGACCTGGTGGGAAACAACATGCCGGTGTTCTTCATTCAGGACGGCATAAAGTTTCCCGACATCATCCACGCCGCCAAGCCGCAAGCGGATCGGGAGATCCCGCAGGCGCAGTCCGCCCACGACACGTTCTGGGACTTCGTGTCGCTGCATACCGAAGCGACACATCACGTGATGTGGAACATGAGCGACCGCGGTATTCCCCGCTCCTTCCGGACCATGGAGGGATTCGGCGTGCATACCTTCCGGCTCGTCAATGCCTCCGGCAAGACGAGCCTGGTCAAGTTCCACTGGAAGCCCGTCGCCGGTGTGCACTCACTGGTGTGGGAAGAAGCGCAGATCGCCGCCGGCTGCGACCCGGACTTCCACCGCCGCGACATGGCCGACGGGATCGAGGCCGGCGCGTTCTTTGAATACGAGTTCGGCATTCAGGTGATGCCCGACGACGGAACCGACAGCTTTGAAGGGATCGATCTGCTCGACCCGACCAAACTGGTCCCCGAAGAACTCGCTCCGGTGCAGCTGATCGGAAAGTTGACGCTGAATCGCAACCCCACCAGCTACTTCGCCGAAACCGAGCAGGTCGCCTTCCACACTGGAAACCTGGTGCCGGGCATTGAGGTAACCAACGATCCGCTGATGCAGGCCCGGCTGTTCTCTTACCTGGATACGCAGATCACCCGTCTCGGCGGACCCAATTTCGCCCAGCTGCCCATCAACCGGCCGCACTGTCCGGTCAACGACATGCTCCGCGACGGCATGCATCAGACCGCAATCCACACCGGCACAGCGGCCTATCACCCCAACAGCATCGACGGAGACGAGCCGAAGCTCGCCGATGAGAAGCACGGCGGATACGTGCAGACGCCGCGGGTGATCGAAGGAACGGCGGTGCGCGCGCAACCTGCCTCGTTCGACGACCACTTCACGCAGGCGACCATGTTCTATCGCAGCCTGAGTCCGACCGAACAGGCCCACGTCGTCGAAGCCTTCACCTTCGAGCTGGGCAAGGTTTACGAGCAGCCGATCAAGGAACGGGAACTCCAAGTGCTGGCCAACGTCGACACCGACCTGTGCGAGCAGGTGGCCGCCGGTCTCGGTCTGTCCGCCCCGAAGGGCAAACCCGCCGAGGGCGTCACCGTCTCGCCGGCATTGGTGCAGATCTTGGCGGAGCCGGGTCGGATCGACGGACGCAAGATCGGGATCATCGCCGACGCGGGGTCCGACCTCGCCGGTGTGTCCAAGTTGGTGAAAGCCGCAGCTGCACTTGGTGTTACCGCATTGGTGATCGCGCCGGTCGGTGGGGTTCTGAAGGCAGGCCGCCGCACCGTCACTGTCGACCGGACGCTGGCCACTGCCCGGTCGATCGAGTTCGACGCGCTCGTCGTGGCCGGCGGCACCACACCGACCGGTGACATCAAACTCGTCGTGCTGCTCCAAGAAGCGTTCCGCCACTGCAAGGCGATCGCCGCGTGGGGCGACGGCGGCGCCGTCCTCAAGTCTGCGCGTATCTCCAGCAGAGATCCGGGCGTGGAGGTGGCCAAGGAAGTCGATAAGGCCTTCACTGCGAATCTGGCTGCGGCGCTGGGTCTTCATCGGGCGTGGGACCGGGCCGCCAAAGTCATGTCGTCCGCCGTCCCGCCCGCCGCCTGACCGTCGTGCATCAACTCGCGGGCGACAACTTCGAAAGTTAGGACTAAGACGATGACCGTGACTCGGGATATCGCTGCCACCCGTCAGCGAGTGTGGGATGTCTTGGCCGACGGATGGGCCTACTCAGGATGGGTCGTCGGGAACAGCCGAATCCGCGCCGTCAGTGCCGACTGGCCCGCGCCCGGTGCGCGCATCCTGCACTCCATCGGGACTTGGCCAGCGGTGATCGACGATGAGACCGTCGTCGAGAACTGCATCACCGGCGAGGAACTAGTGCTGCTGGCGAAGATCAGGCCAGCGGCTGAGGCGCGAATAACGCTGCAGCTCACCGACATTGCCGGCGGTTGCCGCGTCGCTATGACCGAGGTCGCCGTGTCGGCGCCGTTGCGCTGGGTACCCGATAGCGTGCAACTGACGGCGGTGGCGCCGCGTAATCGCGAGTGCACGTGGCGGTTAGCGATGATCGCAGAAAACGCTGACCCCGACGCCCTCGGATAGCAGTACCTAGGACGTCGTCTTCATTCGGTCGAGCAATTCGAGGGCGACGTCGCGCACTTTGACGTTGCGCCTTTGGGATTCGTCCACCAGTCTGGCGAACGCCTCATCTGGCTCGCAGCCGTGTAACGCGATTAGAGCGCCTTTGGCCATGTCGATGTCGGAACGCGAGAGCAGTGCTTTCTCAAGCTGGGTGACCGTTTCTCGGGAGTTCTGCCAACGGCCGGCGTTGCTGATCGCTTGACCGGCGGCAACGGTGTACAGGCGCATGAGTTGCGCATCGAACGGATCGAACGCGGTTGCGGTGTGGCTGTAGATGTTGAGCGAGCCGACGAGTTCCTGCTCGTTATCCAGGCCGGCGATCAGCAGCGGAACCGACAAACTCGCACGGATCCCGACTCGCTGCGCGGCCTCAACGAATTCCGGCCACCGTTGATGTGCTTCGCCAATTACCGCGCGCACCGGCGCGCGCTGCCACGCGGCTTCCAGGCACGGCCCCCGGCCCGACGCGTACTGCTGGTGATCGAGTTCCAGCGCCTGCTCATGGGTGGCGGCCGCGGTACGGGCATCAGGCCACGACAGCACGGTAATGCTGACGGCGTCCGCATGCGGGATCGCGGCGACCGCCGTCTCGGCCACCCGCGCCGCTATATCGTCCAGGGGCTCTTCGGCGGCGAAGAGGTCTCGAAGTCCCTCGATCGCGGTCGCGGTGGTTACCAGCCTGGCCAATGGCTCCAGCAGATCAGCACTCATGATTCGTGCCCTTCAGAGCATGCGATAACCGCTGCTACGGGCACACTGTGACCTCACTGTATCCCAGAAACCGATTCGGCATCGCTTCTTGCCCGTCGGCGCCAGTGCCGGAAGCACTGACGAGGGTTCGTGGGTGAGGCTGGAGGTCAAGCGCGCGGAGTACTCGAGCCGCGAGCGGCGGGCCCGCGACCCGCCAAACCGTTTAGCGTGGCATTGCGTGCCGGCCCTGCGACCGCAGGTTCTCCCGCAGACGCAACAGCGCACTCGCCAGCGGGCTGTCCCAAAGCGCCCCCGTGAGCACAGCGGCTCCCAGACCAATCAACCCCGACACCGCAACGATCGTCTCGCTACCCATGCCTTCAGCTGTACCCGCGTCAGAGATGAAGAACACCCGGGCGCACACAGTCGAGCTGTCGAGCACCTTGCACACACGATCTTGATCGCGGAACGAGCACTTAGCCGGCGGCAACTGTGTGCCGTTAGGGCATCGGGTTGGTGGGTGGTCGTGGGAGCGCGCACGGCTCACGATCTCCACAGGACTAGAAGCAGGCCAATCGGATTCAAGGTTCAAGGAGCCGCTCGGATAGCTGGGAGGCTGCGAACTGAGCGGTCAACTGATGCCAGCGGGGCCATTGCCGGAGGAGGTAATGTCCGGCGCCCTCAATCGGTATCCACTGGGCGTCGACGCCGCGGCCGCCGGCACGAAGGGTCTGCCTATAGGACGAGTGAGGATCGGTCCAGGTGTCAGCCGTGCCGTGCATGACCAGCAGCCGACAGGTGTTAGGGATCAGGTCGGCGTCGTCGCGCAGCCACCATGGTGCCAGCGCGACCACCGCGCCGACGTCGCCGCTCGCAGACAGGTGGGCGGCCACTCGCCCGCCCATCGAGTGACCGACTACCACGATCTTGGCGGCGTCGAAGTGCTCGCGCATGGAGGCGAGGGCGATCGCCGCATCTCGCAGCGCGTCCCGCTCGGCGCTGTTCCAGCCGCGCGCCTTGGAGGATCTCGGCTGTCTTGTCGGAGTCCTTGGGCGACATGCCCGGATGTGGAAATGGGTTGCGCGGGCGGGTCGTCGTAGCCACGATGCGGAGCCTTTCGTCGGTGACGCCCCGCACTGCTCGGCGCGACCGCACGCGAAACCGTGTCAGGACAGCGGTGGACGGCGATTGCTCCACGGCGCGGCGGTCTCGAGCTGTGCCGCCACGCGCAGCAGCAGATCCTCGCGCCCGAGCGCCGCGACCAGCTGGACGCCGACCGGCAGCCCGCCCGCGGTCTGCCCGATCGGCAGGCTGATCGCCGGCTGGCCGGTGACGCTGAACGGTGCCGCGAAGCACCAAATCCGTTCGAACCGCGGCAGGATCGACAGCGGGTCGGCAGGCGGCGGCAGGAGCTCCTCGAGAAGGGCGGGGGGCTCGCCGGCCGCGGGCGTCAGCAGCAGGTCGAAGTCGCCTGCCCACCACGCCGACACTTCAGCGGTGTAGGCGCGCTGCCAGGTCTGGCTGGCCGAGTAGGTCGCGTCGCTCAGGCTGGCGCCGACGCTCGCGAGCGCCCACGAGTACGGCTCGACATCGGCCGCGGTCAGGGGCCGGCCGATCGCGGCGGCGAGCCCGTCCAGCATGTGCTGGAACTCCCAGCCGGCGGATCGCAGGTGGTGCGCCGCGAACTCCTCGTCGAACAGCCGCGGCGGTCGGCTTGGCTGCACGTGGTGGCCGAGCGCCTCGAGCAGCCCAGCCGCCTCGGTGACCGCGGCGACGCAGTCGGGTGCGACCGTCACACCGATCGCCGCGACCGATTCGACGTAGCCGATGCGCAGGCCGTCGGGTGCTTCCGACATCGTCGTCGCGTAGGGCACATCCGGCGGCGGCAGGTGGTAGGTGTCGGTCGGATCGGCACCGCCGACGGCGTCGAGGAACGCGGCGGTGTCGCGCACGCTGCGCGTGATCACGTGCTCGACGAGGTTGGGGTCGGTGATCGGCAGGCTCGACGTGCGCCCGCGGGACGGCTTCAGCCCGACGACCCCGCACCACGCGGCCGGCAGCCGGATCGAGCCGCCGATGTCGCTGGCGTGCGCCACCGGCACCAGCCCGGCCGCGACGGCGGCGGCCGCACCGCCGCTGGATCCCGCGGTGGAGCGCAGGGTGTCCCACGGGTTGCGGCACGCGCCGAAGGCGATCGGCTGGGTGGTCGGCTGGCAGCCGAACTCGGGCAGCGCCGTCTTGCCGATGGTGACGAGGCCGGCGGCGCGGAAGCGGGCGCCGAGGATGGTGTCGGCGGGTGCGCGCCAGTCCAGCGATCGCAGCAGCCCGTTGCCCATGTACAGCGGAAGACCGGCCAGGCAGGCGCCGACGTCCTTGAGCAGAAACGGCACGCCGTGAAACGGCCCGCGCGGCAACGCCGGATCGGCGGCGAGGGCGCGCCCGATGTCGGGCAGCGGCACCACAACGGCGTTGAGCACCGGGTTGGCGACGTCGATGCGGGCAATCGCGCTATCCGCGAGCTCGGCCGGCGTGATCTCACCGTCGGCGACCAGATCCCGCAGGGCAACCGCGTCGAGCCAGCCCAGATCGTTGGCGATCACCGCAGGAGCCTACGCGATACGGCGTGAATTTTCGGTGGCACCTCCGGCGCCGCGTGCACTACAACCCAGGTTTCCACGACATCGATGCAGTTGACGAGGATAGGCGGCTGGCCGCGCTCGGCGTGGATTGGCTAGTCATCGGGCAACAACCGCGCGCTGACCTCGTCGGTGTTCCAGACGTCGTGTGTAAATAAGGGTAAGGGCCACGGATGATGGCCGCCGGGGCCGGCCATCGGGCGCCGAGCGCAACCCTTTACGCCTCAGGCGGTGGGCCGGCTCCGCGCAGGCGCACTGGCCCCCGGCCCGACTGCGGTGTTGGCTCAGGCGGTGGGTGCCGGGTCGAGCTCGGTGAGGATGTGGTCGAGCGCATCGTCGAGCCCGGCGAAGCGCGGAGGTTCTTGTCGTCGCCGATCCCGACCGTCCACTCGGCTACTTGCGATCGCGGTGAGGGTGTAGCCGCGGGCACCGCGGGCGAAGAACACGGTGTCACCGGGGGTGTCCGTGTCGAGGACGCCGAAGAGCAGATGCCCGGCGCGGAAGTTGACGATGCGCGCCTGGGCGCTTCCTCTGATGTGCGGCGTGGTGGCGTCGGCGGCGGCGATGAGTCGATCGTCTCGCTGGTCCTCCCGATCTGTCGCGCTCCGCGACAGCGGGCGCGACGACGCTGGTGGATGTGCCGGGGTAGTACCAGCGCGACTTTGACTTCAAGTCGCTGCACGCGCGGACCAATCTAACTAATACCTGGTTCTGGGTGCTGTTGTGCGTAACGGGATTTCGACTGATTGCCATTGGGTACTGCGTAGGCATGAGCAATGGGGAGGTACATGGCCGCGTGGTCGCCGTGACTGGCGCTAGCGGCGGTGTTGGCCGGGCAGTGGTACGCGAGTTCGCCAAGCGAGGGGACTCGATCGCGATGTTGGCTCGTGGCGAGGTCGGGCTGGCTGCGGCCGCGGCTGAGGTGACGGTAGCGGGAGCAACCCCGATGGTGGTGCCTGTCGATGTCGCCGACCCCTTCCAGATCGAGGCAGCGGTCGCGCGCATCGAGAACGAGCTTGGCCCCATCGACATCTGGGTCAACTCAGCGTTCACCTCGATCTTTGCTCGCTTTGCTGAGATCAGCCCTGCGGAGTTTAAGCGGGTCACCGAGGTGACCTATCTCGGCGCGGTGTACGCCACCATGGCGGTGCTGCGCAGGATGCGCGAGCGCGACGCGGGGACCATCGTGCAAGTCGGCTCGACGCTGGCGTACCGCGGGATTCCGCTTCAGACCGCGTACTGCGGCGCAAAACATGCACTGCAAGGTTTCCATGAGTCGCTGCGCTGCGAGTTGTTGCATGATCAAAGCCATGTCCAGGTGACGATGGTGCAGCTGCCGGCGGTGAACACTCCGCAATTCTCGTGGGTGCTGTCCCGGCTGCCCGCGCGCGCGCAGCCGGTGCCGCCGATCTACCAACCTGAGGTCGCCGCTCGCGCGGTCTTGTACGCGGCAGATCATCCGAATCGACGTGAGTATTGGGTCGGCGCGAGCACGGCCGCCACGCTGATCATGAACGCCGTTGTGCCTGGTTTGCTGGATCGCTATCTGGCGCGGACTGGGTTCAAGGCACAGCAGACCGGGCGGCCCAAGGATCCCGATCAGCCGGCAAACCTGTGGGAGCCGGCGGACGGCACGGGGGGCCACGACTTTGGCGCCCATGGTGGGTTCGACCAAAGGGCCAAGCCTCGGAGCGCCCAGGTCTTTTTATCTCAGCACCACAAGGCCCTGCTGGGCGCCGCGGCAGCGGCAGGTGCAGGTCTCACCGCAGCGGTCGGCCGGAACGCTAGGAGATCGTGATCAACAGGTGGTATCAGGAGGCCGTCATTTACAGCGTCGACGTGTCCTCGTTCCAAGACTCTGACGGTGACGGCCGCGGCGACCTGCGGGGATTGATCAGTCGCCTCGACTACCTTTCCCGATTGGGCGTCTCATGCTTGTGGTTGAATCCCATCCACCCCAGTCCGTGGCGGGACAACGGCTACGACATCAGCGACTATTACGGCATCCACCCGGCGCTGGGCAGTCTTGGTGACTTCGCGGACCTGGCCCGCGAAGCCCAAGAGCGAGGCATCCGGCTCGTCCTCGACCTGGTCATCAACCACACCTCCGACGAGCATCCCTGGTTCAAGTCGGCCCAGAGCAGCGCTGATTCGCTGTACCGGGATTGGTATGTCTGGAGCGCCGAGGAGCCTCCGGACCGGCATCAAGGCACCGTGTTTCCGGGCGAGCAGAACGAGACCTGGACCTTCGACGAGCAGGCGCAGGCGTGGTATTTCCACCGTTTCTATGGCTTCCAGCCCGATCTCAACTGGGCCAATCCTGCCGTACGGGAGGAGATGGCCAAGGTCATGAAGTTCTGGCTGCAGGTGGGCGCGGCCGGCTTCCGCATCGACGCCGCGCCGTTCGTCCTCGAGCAGGTGTCGCCCGGTGTGGATCCCGGGCCGAAGGACTTTTCGATCATGGACTCCTGGCGCCAAGAGACCCAGTGGCTGCGCGGCGACTCGGTGCTGCTCTGCGAGGCCAATGTGCCCCCGAGTGACGTCAGTACTTTCGTCGGCAGCCGGTCCGACGGCCCGAGCGATCGGGCGCAGATGATGTTCGACTTCCTGCTCAACCCACGCGTCTGGCTGGCTCTGGCTCGCAGCGACGCGGAGCCGCTCATCGAAGCTCTGACCACGGCAGTGCGGCTGCCAGAGGGCGGGCAGTGGGTCAGCTTCCTCCGCAACCACGATGAGCTCGACCTGAGCCGACTCACCGACGAACAGCGCGGTGACGTCTTCCGAGCCTTCGCGCCACGCCCCGAAATGCGGTTGTACGGCCGCGGCATTCGTCGCCGGCTGGCGCCGATGCTGCGGGGTGATCGCCGCCGGATCGAGCTCGCGTACGCCCTACAGTTCTCGCTGCCGGGCACCCCGGCGCTGCGGTACGGCGAGGAGATCGGGATGGGCGAGGACCTGAGCCTTGACGGGCGCGAGGCGATCCGAACGCCTATGCAGTGGGACGACACACCCAATGCCGGCTTCAGTCCAGCGGCGCCAGACGCTCTCTTCCGACCCGTTGCCATGAGGGGTCGGTTTGGCGCAAAGAAGGTCAACGTCCGCGCGCAGCAACAAGACCCGAATTCGCTGCTGCGCTGGTTCGAGAACCTGATACACACCCTGCGTACCGCGCCGGAGATCGGGACCGGTACCTGCTCGGTCATCGACGCCCCGCTGCCGCGCTCGGTGGTGGCACACCGATTCGACGCGGCCGCCGGGTCGATCTTGCTGCTGCACAATCTGGCCGACACCACGGTCACGGTGGATATCGGCGCGCAGCCAGGTATGAACGGCAACCCGTACGACCTGTTCGTAGACGGCCCGTACGCCGCACCGACCGAGAAGCTGACAGACCTCACGCTGAACGGCTGGGGATACCGATGGATACGTCTGTCCCGAAGCGATCGAGGCTAGCTGGGCGGGTCACAGCAGATCGGAGGTGCGCTACGACCACCCGCGGATTTCGTCCGTGGAATTGGTCCAGGAAGGGTATGGGGTTTTCGTTCCAATCGGTGATCCAGTCGCGGATGTCTTTTCCAGCACATAGCCCGATGTGTGGACGCCGCGGCGTAGTTGTCGCGTCGGCTGATCTCGTGCATAGCAAAAGGTCGCCGGATGTCATCGACGCGGTGACCGAACTCGTAGAACTCCGGTGGAGTGAAGCCGAGTGGGTCGCCGTGGTAGCCGACTCGCCACAGGACTGGTCATTAGAAGCAGTGGCGCCGGGCGCCCACAGGGCGTCCCACTGAACCCAGGATCGCGAGAACAACGCCGATGACGAGCAGGAGGATGCCGATGGTCCACAGAATCGAAATCTTGAGGAGGAATCCGGCAATGAGCAAGATGATTCCAAGGACGACCATGGCTGCGGGCCTTTCTGTTTCGCTACACCACTAGGGGTAATCTGGGCATCGCAGTTACTGTGCAATCCCCGTGGCGCTGGTGTGCACGACTACGACATGGTGCGGCTGGGTGTGGCCTTACGTTCAACCAGTACGCGACGGTGTTGTTCTGACCGATCTCGACTCTCGTGATCAGCGAATTGGGAAGGCAATAAAGGCGATTGAGCACGAGTTGGTTCGTCATCAAGCGGTCAAGATGCGCATCCAGCTGATGTCCCGAGCTCCTCTTTTCGGCGGTGCCATTCCGACCGTTGGTGGATGGTTGGGCGTGTTTGTCGGCCATGATCCGAATCGATATCGGGCGGTCCTGGACGAACGTGGCTGAAGCCTCAGCGAAGATCGCGCAACGCGTCGTCGAGTGTTGGATAAAGCGCCAGGATGGCGTCAATTCCGAGTAGCCTGAGCGGCCTGCTGGTGGCGGGCCCTTCGGCGACGATCCCGAATCGCACTAACATCGCATCAGCCGCCTGCTGCGCTGCCACCAGAACGCTCATTCCAACGGAGGCAAGGAAATGCACTCCGGTGAGGTCAACAATGAGTCCCGCCGGCGCGTTGCCTAACGCGTCACAGATCGCCTCGGACATTCGTGGCGCGCTGAGCATGTCGACCACATCACACACGGACAACACCACGAGCCGGTCGCTCCAGCTTTCCCGCACCTCGAAGCCGTTTTGTTGGTGTGCGGATACGGCGACGATGGTTGGTTCGGCAGAATGATCGACCATTGTAGAACCCCCTTTTTGATCATTCCGAGAATGACCATGGCTGTGAGCCCTTCCGAGTCCCGTCGCCAGGTGCGTGGAGGTCGGACAAGCCGAGCGGTTGCTCGCGCCGACTACAGTCAACACCCCTAGGGAGGGTGTTGTTACACCCTTAGGTAGGTAGTTTGAGATGCACGGCCTCCCGTGCGAACAAACCGATCACCGTGGCGCTGGTGGACGGCTACGACGTGGTGCTGATGGGCGTGGCCAACATGTTCAACCAGTACCGAGACCGCGTGGTTGTCGCCGAACTGGACTCGAATACTGCTGTCGAGGACGCCGTCGACATCGTTCTGTATGACTCGTTCGCCCAACCAGAATCGGATCACGAAGCAATCGCCGTTCTGGTCGCCAATCCGCGTGCACGCCGAGTCGTGGTGTACACCTGGAACTTTCACCCGGACCTTATCCGCAGTGCCCAGCAGCAGGGAGCGCACGGCTACCTATCGAAGACGTTGCCTGCGCGAGAGTTGGTAGCCGCACTGGAGGCAGTTCATGCCGGACAGGCGGTCATAAGTGATGTTCCGCCGCGGGCGCAGCGCCGTAGGACTTGATTGGCCCGGCCGAGGCGAGGGCCTCAGCGATCGTGAGTCGGAGATTCTGGCCCTCATCACCCAGGGCAGAAGCAATGCCGAGGTCGCGGCGCTGACATATCTCAGCCCTAATACGGTGAAGTCTTACATCCGCACCGATTACCGCAAGATCGGAGTTGGCAGCCGGACCCAGGCCGTCCTGTGGGGTGTGAAGCACGGCTTCACTCCTGACCATCACCGCATCGAACACTGGCGAGGCGGTCCCTGAGCGCCGTCTTTGACTCTCGACGGCGAGGCGACCGCATCGATGATCCTCGAACTTGGCTGTCGCGCTGGTGATTCCGATTGCAGCGGCCTGCGAGCCAGTTCGCGACGGCGCTCTGCAAGATGCGTGAATTCGGATGAGTACGCGCTTCACCTAGTCACGCTGCAGGAGGGCTGCTGCGCGGCCCACACCGGTGCTGGTGTCCGTACGTAGCGCACCGCATTGCGCCGACCGATGCGATCGTGATCTCGGCGGGCGTGGCCAGTCTGGTGGCCGTTGGGTACCTCTTGTCAGCAGCATCAAAGGCGGCCGGTGAGGCTGAAGTTGCCGCTGCGGTCGGAATCGGCAGCGTCGGCGCGGCGTGGCTCGTCGTACACACTGTCTCCACGTTGCGTTACGCGCGCCTGTATTACCTAAAAGGTTCGAGCGGAGTCGATTTCGCCTACCTCGCACTCACTATCGGGATGATATATCAAGTATCCGACACTGATTTGAAAGCTTGCACCATCCGGGGCACCGCGTTGCAGCGCCAGTAGCTGACTGCGGATGTCGGCCGACATCATCGCCAGCCGTTCGGCTGACATCTTGATGCGGCCGGGCACGCTTTCACTGACCGTGAGAACGCGGCTGCACCCAACGCCTGTATTGATTTGCGCCTGGACAGTCTGGGTATCTCTGCAGCGTGCGGGCTTTTCCGCATCTGGCAGCGGAGTCCCCTTATGGTCAGTTGGCTGGATCGCTTACAGCGGCGAAGCCGCAGCGCCGGTTTCCTCATCGCGGTTATCTACAAGTACGTAGATGATCAAGGGAGCTACCTTGCCGCGCTGATCACTTATTACGCATTCGTGTCGCTATTTCCCGCCTTGCTGCTGTTGACCACCGTATTAGGAGTGGTTCTGGTGGGCCACCCCGAGATGCAGGAGCAGATTGTGCAGTCGGCGGTCGCCCAATTCCCCGTTATCGGTGACCAACTCGGTCAGCCCCAAGGTCTGAGCGGTGGGGCGTTCGGGGTCGTCGTCGGCATCGTAGGGGCGCTGTATGGAGGTCTCGGCGTTGGCCAGGCGGTACAGAACGCCATGGATACGTTGTGGGCTGTGCCGCGCAACGACCGGCCGGACCCCATCCGGGCGCGTATCCGAAGCTTTCTGTTGCTCCTCATCCTCGGCTCCGCGCTCATCGTCACCACCGTCCTAGCGGCGATCGGTCGCGCGTCGGAATCGTTCGGGATAGTCGGCAAAGCGGGCATCGTGGCGCTGTCGGTGCTGATCAATGCGGGCGTATGTCTGGTCGCATTCCGGGTCGCTACGACCCGGGACCTCACTTACCGTCAGGTGGCTCCCGGTGCACTGGCGGCAGCGATCATCTGGCAGCTGCTGCAGTGGTTCGGCGCGATCTACGTATCGCAGGTGGTCAAGTCGTCGAGTGCGACCAATAGTGTGTTTGCTCTGGTGCTCGGTTTGTTGGCCTTCCTGTATCTGATCGCCACGACATTGCTGCTGTGCGCCCAAGCCAACGTGGTGGCCGCCGATCGCCTCCACCCGCGTGCCCTGCTGACTCCCTTCACCGACAATGTCGAATTGACCCGCGCTGACCGCAAGACCTATACCGGGCAGGCCAAAGCTCAACGCGCTAAAGGATTCCAACGCATCGACGTCACCTTCGATGACCGTGGCGAGAAAGACAGGCACCAATCGTGACTCCACGCCACGGCGAAGCGTATTGCGGCTGATGCGCATCCCGCGTCGTCAAGGACATCGCGAAGTACCTGGCGTAAGCAGTGCCACTTTGTACCGGTATATGGACGCCGAACGGACTGCCTAACCTCGCTACTGGATCGAAACTAGTTGGTCCACTGAGTCTTTGGGCAGGTCGCCATCGGAAGTGGCGGTGACAGTCATGTTGTTCAAGGCGATGGCACTTTTGTGGTTGTCCAGGAAGGTGGTGTCGGCGGCGTCGCGTCCCGTGGCGATCCGTACTAGCGTCTGCCGTGGCGCCACGCACGTCGCATCGACCACCCTCCAAGCCGCGTCGACGAACGCCTCGGCCACTGCGTGGAAGTCCATCGGCGACAGGCGCGTAGACCGCTACTAGGCGTGCCGGTACGTTGACCGCCCGCAGCAATGTGACAACTGGGTGGGCGTAGTCGCGGCACACACCGTTACCGGCGAGCAGGACATCGACATGACGCCCTCGAGTCCAGCCCAGCAAGCGGCGCTCAGCGCCGCAGTCGCCGAGAACCGCGCAGTCATTGAACAGATGAACGTGTTCGTGTTTCGTCCACTGCGTCGATGCCGACGCAGCCGTTGAACCGTTGAAGTGCCGCTCCCAGGATACAAACGTCAAGCTACGCGCAATGGCAGAACAACTGCAGAAAGATATCCGTGGCATGCGCTACGACGAGAACCGGCCGCACCAGTCAGGATCCGACCAGTTGCTTCTCACCGCAAAGGTGCGGGTGTGCGCCTGAATCGCTGGCAGATGGGGTCGGCGACCGCATGCTGGTCGGCTGCAGCCGGGGCGACAGCTAGCCCCCAGGCCCTCTGACGTTTGGGTTGCCATCGGTGGGGTACAGACGAGCACGGGTTCAGTTCCAAGCCGCGTGATTCCATAACAGCGGAACGGTAGGGTTTTCGTGGTGGCTACGTCGCGTTCTGAGTATGCCGAAGTGGCCGAGATGTTCCGTCGCCTTCGAAGTCTCGACGAGGGGTCGGTGGCCTTTCGTCGTCAACGCGAGGTAATCATTGAACGGACTCTGCCGCTGGCTGATCACATCGCACGCCGGTTCCGGAACCGCGGCGAATCGCTTGACGATCTCGTACAGGCCGCGCGAGTCGGTTTAGTTCGCGGTCGACCGTTTCGACGTCGGTAGCGGCTCGGACTTTGTGGCGTTCGCCGTGCCCACAATCATGGGCGAGGTACGCCGGCACTTTCGGGATTTCGGCTGGGCGGTCAAGGTTCCGCGCCGCTTGAAAGACCGTCAAAACCAGTTGAGTCGGGCTCGCGCAGAGCTATCACAACGCATCGGTCGCGCTCCACGGCCACCGAGATTGACAATCATCTCGGTATCGACCGTGAGTCGGTGGTCGATGCGACAATCGCCAGCAGTAACTACACGACACTGTCAACCGACATGCAGTTCGGTCGAAACGACGAACACCAAACCCTCGCTGAGACTTTCGGCGCGCTCGACGACAACCTCGATAAGGTGCTCGATATTCACACGGTGCAGCCCCTGATCGCCCCGCTGCCCGAGCGTGAACAAACCATCTTGGCGCTTCGGTTCTTCGACAACATGACACAGACCGAAATCGCGAACCGCATCGGCTGTTCGCAGATGCATGTCTCACGCTTACTCGCCTTCCAGCATCTCGACGACATCGTGTGCAACGCTGCTATCTTTTACGAGCTGTGGCGCCGGTGGCCGATGCAGGGCTGGCTGGTCGCCTTTGAAGATCAGGGTTGATCGCCCGTGAGCCTCGACGTCCGTACCGAAACCCAGCGGCTGGTCGAGGCGGTGAGGTTGACTCCGCCGCGATGCTCGCCGCTGGCGGAAGAGCGATCATCGGTCTTGCACTTACGATAAGCCCGGCGGTCGACCCTGTGCGTGCCACTGCGGACCAACAACCGGGCATGAGGCGCTGGCGGAAAACGCCCACACAGACGTGCTGCTGTGCAAGCCTTTTCCGTGCTCCATGGGCCGTCACCCCCAGTCGTCAGCTGTTGTTGACGCGATCGGAACGCCGCTTCTGCTTCTCGATGTTGGCCAGCTCCTCGACCCGGTCGGCCTGCGCGCGCCTGCTTGCAGCCTCGCTGCGTTTCGCTTGGGCGTCGTCGAGCTTGGACTCGGCGGCTTTGGTGGCCCGCTGCTCGGCCGCTCCGATTTTTGCCTCTTGCTGGCGCTTGGCTGCCTGCGCTGCTTTCTTGCGTTGAGCCGCCGCTTCGTCGGCCTGCTTCTTGGCGGCAACGGTGCGCTTTTCAGCCGTCTCGTCAGCCGCGCGTTTGCGCTGCTCGGCTTTGGTGCGCGCTTCGACCGCTTGTTGCTCTGCCGCGTCGCGCGCCTCATTGATATCCGTCACCACTTGATCGTGCGTGGCCGCCAGTTTGGCGTCAGCCTGCTGTCGGTTCACGGGTGGCGGTCGCGTCAATCTTGGCGGCCTTGCTGAGCGCGTTACTGCGCTCGACAAGCGCTGCGCCACGCTTCTCGAGCTGCGGATCACCCAGGAGCTTGCCGACGGTCGCGTCGAGCGCTCCAAAGGAACGTTCATATAACAGCCGTGCCGGCCCTTCTGAACGCAGCCGAGCCACCACCTGATCTTCGATCAGCTGAAGCGGCAACCGGGCGATCTGATACTGAAAACGCAATACCACAAACGGGACTTCGGCGACCTTCATCAAACTCCTATCTCTCTGGCCGGCGCTCAGGGCAGGTCGGCTTCGTCGGACAATTTGTCGGCCTGCCGCCTGATGCGGTCGGCCTCTGCCTGGGCCGCGCTAGCCGCCCGCACCGAGCTCTGATGTTCTGCCGCGGCATCGACGGCTTGCTCGGTTGCGGCGCTGATCTCCTCGCGCTCCTCGGCTTTCGCCCGCTGTACCTCGCGCTGCGCGTCGAGATCGGCCCGCGTCTCCGCTCGGGCAGCGCCCAGTCCGGCAGCCTGCTCAGCCGCGCGCTTGTGAGCGGACTGCTGCTCTCGCACCGAGTTCTGCACGGCTGCTGTCTCGGCGTTCACCGCAATCCGCTCGTGGGCGCCGTCGACCCGGGCACCCGTTCTCTCGGCACGGGCCTGCGCCGCCTCGGCATCGGCAACGGCTTCGACGCTGTTCGCCTCCTTGCGCTGCTGGGCCTGGGTCTGCTCGAGCTGTCCCTCGGCGGTCAGCGAGTCGTTGCCGGTCACCGCGCCGACGATTTCCTTCGCCTTTCCCTTGATCGAGTCGATCAAGCCCTTCCGTGCCTGTTCGGCCTTTTCGTGCTCAGACATTTAAGCCTCCTATTGACATCAATCGACACGCCGCAAAGCGTTCGATAGGTGTTCGGTGCGGAATTGTTCAGAGCGCCCGGATGGCGATGGGAACGCCTGCCGACCAGCTAGCTCTAGTCGTAGAGCAGAGTCAGCCCGACTCGCTGGGCGACTGCAACTCGCAAGCAGCGAAATACCCCGCATCGGTCGAGCCAAACCTCGCACCCGGTCGTGGGTTTCGTCGTCGGCGAGACGACCAGCGATTGCCTTCGCTTGGGGCGGCAAGATCCGGGGTCGTTCGAGAACTGCGATCGCACAAAGCGCGCCGGAACCAGGGCGAGTCGCGCCTTGCCGGCGTGTTAGTCGTGCTCGGCGGTCAATTCACCCCGGGCCAAACGGAATTCGGTCCTCCTCTGCCGGCGGGAGATATTGACGTCCACTGCGAATTCCCAGGTTGAGTTCGTCGGGTGGCCCAGGAGCTCGGCGAAGCGCTCGAGGACGCTTAGCCGCCTGCCTGTCGCAGGGTCCTTGGGTGCAGAGCGGCGCTACCGTTGGCCGGTTTCTGCCAACCAGCGATCAGATATTGCCACCGGAATAAATGCTCTGACCTCAGCGTTTAAGTAGTTAGATCGGCAAACCATCGCCACTGGCCGACACAGCCTCCGAACCGCGAGTTCGCGCCAACGGCTCAAACACAACAGAAGATAAAAAGAAGAAGGCACCACAATGAACAAGTTCGGATTTGCCGCCGTCGTCGCCAGCGGGCTCACAGCCGCCATCCTCGGCCTCGCCGCCCCCGCCCAAGCCGCCACGGCCGTCAAAACGCCGGTCATCGTGGCCTCGGCGATCAACATCCCGACCGACTTCGGCCACCACGCGTGGGTCGTTGACATCCAGCCGCATGCCAACGTCCCGCAGCGGTAACCACACACCCACACCAAGGGGCACCCCAATGCGGGTGTCCCTCTTTCGTTGGCAGTACCGCCTGCACCGGTGGACATCTCACTCACGCACTGCTGTTGCGTAGGCACCGGACTGACGGGATGGTCAGCCAAGCCGCCCTTCGACGAACACACTTTCCGGGACTGCGTTATCGAGGCCGGGTGGGACGGCCCGGTTGCTGGCGGCCATCAAGTCCTGTGCGTTCGTCTCGGTGGTGATCGCCCAGCCATAGGCGCGTAGCCAGTCGGCGACCTCCGTCCGCTCTCCCTCGTACAGCAGGTCGCCGGACTCGGCGATGTCCTTGCCGCCCAGCTTGACCGCCACCTCCCGATACCGATCCATCTGCTCTTCCCGGCGCGCGAAGCTGTCTTGGCTGAAGAATTCGTTTGTGAAGGCCTCCACGGCGACCCGGCTCCCGGCGGCGCTGAGCGACTGAACACGGTCGAAAAGCAGGTCCTGTGCCTCTGCTGTCAAATAGGGCAACAGTCCCTCCGCCGACCACGCCGTCGGGGCCGACGGGTCAAACCCACACTCCACCAACGCTGTTGGCCAGTCCTGGCGCAAATCAATGCCGACACTGATGTGGGACGCGATCGGGGTGGCCTGATGTGATTCCAAAGTGGCGGTTTTGAACGCCAGCACTTTGGGCTGGTCGACCTCGTAGACCACGCAGCCAGCAGGCCAGGCGAGTCGCCACGCGCGTGCGTCCAGGCCGGCGGCGAGGATCACGGACTGCCGGATCCCGTCGTCGGCCGAGACGAGAAAGTATTCGTCGAAGAACTTCGTCCGGCATGCCGTGTAGCCCAGCATTGCCTGCATGCGGTCTGCGAATTGCGGATCGAGATCGACCATTTCGGACGGCAATTCGCCGTCCTGATACATCCGCCAGATGCCGTCGCCGGCCGCATCGAGGAACAATTGCGCGAATGGATCATTGATCAGCGGATCGGCGCTGTTTGTCTCGGCCGCCCGCCCTCCGGCGACCCCCAAGGCGGTCGCGCCGACGCTCTCGTTGATGTCCCAGGTGTCATCGTCGCTTCTAGCCATCGGAGTCCTTTCGCTCGGCGAAACAAGTTTGTGTCGAGCCTATACGAAACATTAGATCTGCTTAGTAAATGGAGGCGGCGAACCCGGAGAATTGGGCGGCCGCCATGGGGACAGGGCTCGGGGTGCCACTCGATGTGCCAGTGTCGGACTGTTCGGTATTGATGTGCCAGTTACGACAGGCACCGGCCTCGATTTCGAGGGTTCCATGTTGATGGCATCAACACGCCGGGCGTTTCCTCAGGAAATTTGGCGTCGTTTCGCGTGCTTTCGCGTCGTCAGCCTCGGTAACTTCGCAGGTCAAGCCGATATATGCGCTGGGTTCGATTCCCGGCAGCTCCACAACAAAACAGCAGATCATAACTATGAGAGGGCCGACCGGAGAGGCTACGTCAAGATTCTTGGTGTAGCCCCCGGGCCAGCCTGCGACCAGTCAACGCAAGGACGGCACGTCGAAACGCGTGTGGCCCTTGCACGCGAACAGCGTCACGCTGACGATGTCGCCACCCTCGTAGAGCGCCAGGTGCTGTGCCGGGCCCCCTACACCGCTCATGGAGCGGTGTAGGCAGTTTGCGCCCAGTCCTCACTCGTTATTAGGAACGGCAGCACGTACTGGTTCTTGTGCTCCCATTCGTCATCAATCAGCCTGTCAACTCGCTCCTTAACCGTGTCGGTTGCCTTGCTGACCGCCCGCTTGCACACCCCACAGTGCGTGGTGAGCATGGGTCGCTCGGAGACTTGTTTCCAATCCTCTCGCAGCCGTTTTGGCATGTCGAGCAGCAGCGGACTCACCACAGAATGTTTGATAATTCGGCCCACGAGGTGCCTATTCGGGCATTGCAACTCCATCACGGCCATTCCCGTGTCATCCGTCAACCGACTTCCCCCTGTGACTTCTGATAAACGGATCTCAAGTCAGCTCCGCAAATCGTGATTTGATTGCGTCCAAGGCAATCTGGTCCATAGTCAGGTCGTACTCCCCGCAATGAGCGCGTGAGTCCTTCAACTTCGCAGCGGAAATGACCAACACCGTTGAAGCCGCCCTTTTGTCAAGCTCCTCCCACGCGCCTCGTGATCGACGAGAAGACCTCGACAGCTCCGTCAGCTCGGCCTCCGCTAGGACATCCTGAACCGCAACTCCCTGCACCCCACTCAGGCAAAACGGGATATCCGACTCACCGGCGCCTCCGCTACCCACACCAAGGGCGTAGACGCCGTCGGGACCCAGCGCCCTGGTGTCTGAGCGTCAAGGGCACCAGGGCGCTATCCGTGCGCGCCCAGATGCTGGGCGATTTCATCGCGGGGTGCCCCGTTATGAGATGTTCAGCAGGGCATGGTCAACTTGTGTGCGAGTATCAGCTGGGAGGCTGCCGGCCATGGCGGTGATGAACCGGCGGGCGAGTTCTCGGACTTTGATATTGGTTTCCTGTGAGCGCCAGACGAGGATGTCAAAGGCCCGGTCTGCGCTGATGCCATAGGCGGCCATGACTAAGCCTTTGGCTTGTTCGATCTCGGCGCGGGCTTCCGCAACTTTGGACACCTCAGCGGAGATGTCGGATTGCAAGGTGTCTGTGAAGTCGACATAGAAGCCGGATGTGCCGACAACATTGCCCGCCTCATCGAGCATGCGGTCACCGATGACAATGACCCAACGCGTGCGTCCGGCGGTGTCGACAATGCGATGGCGACTGCTGAACGGCTCTCCGTCCACCACCCTGTCCAGAACCGCAGCGACCTGTTGGCGGTCGTCTGGATGTTTGTGGCTGAGCAGCAGTTCGGTGGTTGGTGTTACGGTGCCTGGCTCGTAGCCATGCAGTCGTTCAACGTTTTCCGACCATTCCCACCGCTGACCGTCGATGTAGAAGCGGAACCTTCCTACCCGCTGCGGTTCTCCGGTGCCCACCGCAAGTTCAACTGCTTCGCGATTCCCGTCGATGTCGGAGCGCGACCTGTCCATTGCGCGGGGTTCGTGGCGTGCCGGGGTCACGACGCTCGCACGAACACCATCGTCGCCGCGGGCGTCGGCGCGAGGCTGAAGCAGCATAATCGTCACTCCCATCGCTCGATTCCCCTTGTCAACATCAAATGGTAATCTGTGGCTACAAACGCAGATTTGGTATAGCACTGACATCGGACTTGTGCAATGCCCCAGCCATATGTTGACCTTTACCAGGCACACATTTCCCAACGACACCATCAGGACGTTCGCGCACGATGACCGACGACGACAGCCAAGGCGAGGTCAGGAAGGTCGGCCCGCCCGCGTCCGATCGCGGGGTTTACGGGATTTCGGTGGCTGCCGAATTGTCCGGCATCAGCGAACAGTCGCTGCGACTGTACGAACGTCAAGGCCTTCTGACGCCCGCACGCAGCACCGGGGGCACCCGCCGCTACAGCGCCGACAACCTGGCTCGACTGCAGCGCATCAGTGAACTTGTTGCCGCGGGGGTCAACCTCGCCGGCATCGATCGCATTCTCTCGCTGGAAGACCGCAATGCCGCGCTCGACGAACGTAACGTCACGTTGGAGGGCGACAACGATGCCCTGCGGGCAGAAGAGTCGCGCCGGAAAGCGGCTAAACAACCCCCCAAATCGCGGCCGGACACAGACAGCAGAAGCGACTAGAGCAATCCGCGCGACGGTCCGCCACACACGCCTGCGACTCGTCGCTCGTCGCGAGGACTTCGATCTCGATGCCCGCCATTTCCGCCGCGCCCACGAACGGGAACCCCAGCCGCTTGGGGAGAAACACGCCGATTTTGACGAACTGGCGCATCACGAGCGGCGACGGAACTACCTGGAACGGCAGGCTGAACATGTCCAGCACGTTAGCCAGCAATCGTGTGTGATAGTGCTCCTCGGGCTCGGGGTAGACCCGCTCGGCGCCAGGTCATCGCCGCTATTGAGTCCGTAGGTTTTCCCAGACCGACGCCGAAACGCTCGGCCTGGTTCAGTTTGGCGGTGGCCAAAAGAAAGATCATCTTCCGGTCGATGCCTGGCTCGGGTCGGCGGCGGCGCCGGTTCCGCATGAACACGCCGCGGTCAGTGGGATGGGCCGAGCGCGCGGGGTCCGCCTCTAGACTTGCAAGAATTCCTCGCGGCCGGCCAGGCGTCGATTCAGCAAGCCGGCTTCGCCGTCGCGGCGCTGCTAGTAGACGCGGTGGCCGTCAATTCCTGTGTCGCTCATCGTGTCTCCATTCCCACAACGATCGTCTTCACATACCGATCCATGAGAGCCGTCCGTGCTTTGGGCGCGTTCGTATCGGTAGCGAGCAACCCGAACAGCCCGGCCAGAAAGAACCCCCCGGGTTCACCCGCGTCTGCATCCCGGCCCGTCCCGCACCTTGGCTTCGGCGATCGCGTCGATCACGAATTCGGCTAGCGGATGCTCACTGCACTCGTCAACTACTGGCCGCGTCGAGGAGAAGTGCAATCCAACTTTCCCCGACCTCCTGGCCGTCGTCTGCGTAGGCCGTTTGACCGATTCAACCACCGTCTTCGCCGGATCGGCATTGCTGGTCAATGTCGTGACCAAAGCGAGAATGAAGCGTCCGCGGTCCGCTGCCAAACCAATCCGGCGTGCCGCCGAGCAGAGTTGGCCCGGCTGCTCGGCGCGATCACTGGGCCGTGGCGAACGCCGCGCTTATTTATGTTGTGCGACAACCGTCCTGGTGTGGGTCGCGTCGGCGCTGGCTCGTTTCACCGCGGCGCTCACAACCGGCTGGCAGGCTGTCCAAACGCGCTGCCCGAACGGGGCGTGGGGAGTACATTCGGGGCGTCGTGAGTCAGGGCGGCCGCGTCGGCGACTGCCTTGCACAGCTTCGAGCGGGGAGCAGCCATGTCGGATGGCGTCGCAAACCTTGATATCGAATCAACGGGTGGGGTGGTGGCGCCGAAGTTGCCGGGAGGGGCGACGCTGCCGTTTCCGCCGACGCCGTCGGCGAGCGTTGCCGGCCGCACGTTGCAGGAGTCCACGTACGCCCAGCGTGTCACTCCGCCTCGGCTGCACAGGGATTCGCCCAATATCGTGATCGTTTTGATCGATGACGCCGGGCCGGGTCTGCCGACGACGTTCGGCGGCGAGGTGCGCACGGCGACAATGGATCGGATCTGCGCGGAAGGCGTTAGCTACAACCGGTTTCACACCACCGCGATGTGTTCGCCGACGCGGGCGTCGCTGCTGACCGGACGCAACCATCACGAGATCGGCAACGGGCAGATCGCCGAACTGGCCAACGACTGGGACGGCTACGCCGGGAAGATTCCGCGCAGCAGCGCCCTGGTTGCCGAGGTGCTCAAGGATTACGGGTACAGCACGGGCGCCTGGGGCAAGTGGCACAACACCCCGGCCGAGGACACGACGGCGGCCGGACCATTCGAGGACTGGCCAACCGGACTGGGCTTCGAGTATTTCTACGGCTTCCTGGCGGGGGAGGCCTCGCAGTACGAGCCCCATCTGGTGCGCAACACCACTGTGGTGCGGCCGCCGAAGACGCCCGAAGAGGGCTATCACCTCTCGGAGGACCTGGCCGACGACGCGATCAACTGGCTGCGCAACCACAAAGCGCTGCAGGCCGACAAGCCGTTCTTCATGTATTGGGCCAGCGGCTGCCTGCACGGCCCGCACCACATCATGAAGGAGTGGGCCGACCGCTACGCCGGGCAGTTCGACGACGGCTGGGATGCCTACCGGCAGCGGGTGTTCGAGCGCGCCAAGGACAAGGGCTGGATCCCACAAGACTGTGAGCTCACCGACCGTGACGAGCGAATGAAGGCGTGGGACGACATCCCCGAGGACGAGAGGCCGTTTCAACGCCGGTTGATGGAGGTGGCTGCCGGGTTCGCCGAACACGTCGACGTTCAGGTGGGCCGGATCGTCGATGAGTTGGATCGGTTGGGCTACGGGGAGAACACGCTGTTCCTCTACATCTGGGGTGACAACGGATCATCGGCTGAGGGACAGGACGGCACCATCGCCGAACTGCTCGCGCAGAACGGCATTCCGACCACCCCGCGGATGCACATCGACGCCTGGAGCAACTCGGCGGCCTTGACGTCCTGGGCTCACCGAAGACGGACAACCAGTACCACTCCGGCTGGGGCTGGGCGGGCAGCACGCCATATAAGGGTGTCAAGCTGGTCGCTTCGCATCTGGGCGGCACCCGCAATCCGCTCGCCATCCGCTGGCCCAGGAAAGTCGCGCCGGACCCTGTACCGCGGGATCACTTCCTGCATCGCAACGATGTCGTACCGACCATCTACGACATCGTGGGTGTCGAGCCGCCGCTCACCGTCCACGGTGTGCCCCAAATCCCAATCGCCGGAGCAAGTTTCGCCCGCACGCTCACTGACCGATCGGCGTCAGGTGGGAAGACGACTCAATACTTCGAGATCATGGGCAGTCGCGCCATCTATCACGACGGCTGGATGGCCTCGACGTTCGGTCCGCGGGTGCCCTGGCTACCGGGATTGCCACCCGGAATCCAAGACTGGACACCCGACAACGACCGCTGGGAGCTGTACCACCTCGACGAGGACTGGTCCCAGGCCCACGACCTGGCCGCCGAGATGCCCGAGCAAGCTCGCCCAAATGCGCGAACTGTTCGCCATTGAAGCCGCGCGAAACCCGTGCTCCCGATCGGCGGCGGTCTGTGGGTGCCGATCTTCCACCCCGAGCTGCGCATCACACCGCCGTACCGCGAATGGGAGTTCCCCGGCGAAATCACCCGCATCCCCGAGTTCTGCGCGCCCGCGCTGGGAAACAAGAACAACGTCGTCACCGTCGAAGCCGAGCTGCCCCCCGACGCGAGCGGAGTCCTCTATGCTCTCGGCGGCTTTGCCGGCGGGGTCACCTGCTACCTCGACGACGGGCACCTGTGCTACGAGTACAACCTGTTTCATCCTCTCGCGCACCAGGATCCGCTCGACCACCAAACTGCCGCCCGGGCCGACCACGATCGTCGTCGAAACCCGCTATGCGGAACAGCGACCCGCCGGACCGCTCGACGTCACCATCCGAGTCGGCTCAGAGGTTGTCGGCGAGGGCCAGGTGCCGGTCAGCGCGCCGCTGCTGTTCACCGCTAACGACTGCTTCGACATCGGCGTCTGCCTCGGCTCACCGGTGTCGCTGGACTATTACGAGAAGGCGCCCTTCCCCTTCGACGGCCGACATCGATCGCGTCCACGTGGCATACACCTGACCCACCGACCCGCACGAAGTCATGCTGAGGCCGAGTACTTCTCCGTGGCGGCGGACAGATCGCGGGCGTGCACCGCGTGGTAGGCGTTGAGGTCGAATGTGCGGGTCCGCTGGCGGAAGCGGAGCGTGAAGCCCGGCCACATGGTGGTGATCCGGCCGAACTGGTCTCGATACCAGCTCGAGCATCCGCCGACTTCCCACACCGATTTTCGCAAACCTTGTTGGATACTCAGCGTTGTAGGCGCTTTGCACGTCCTTGCGGACCTCGACGGTCGCGATGCCCCGGGCGGTCGTCGTGCGGATCAGATCCCGCAGATAATTCAGCTGCGACTCGATCATGAAGACGGCCGAGGTATGACCAGACCCCGTCCCGGGCCCGGTCATGACAAACAGGTTGGGGAAACCATGCACGGTCGACCCCTTGTACGCCTGCGCGCCGGCCCGTTGCCAGGTGTCGGCGAGGCTGTGGCCGCCGCGGCCGATAATGCGTTCGTTGGTCGGTGAGTCGGTGACATGGAACCCGGTAGCAACGACGATCGCGTCAACCTCACGCACGTTGCCATCGGCAGTGATGATGGCGTTCGGCCGCACTGCGGCGATGCGATCGGTGACGACCTCGACGTTTGGTTGCGCTAGTGCCGGATAGTAGGTGTTCGACATGAGGATGCGCTTGCAGCCGATCCGCCAGCGAGGGGTGACTTTGGCGCGCAGCCGGGTATCGGCGATGGCCCGCTCGATATGGCGCGTGGCTAATTTCTGCACCGGCACAAGCATTTTGGGTGCATAGGTTAACGACGAATCCGACCAGCTCCTTGCTCCAGTAGATGGAGCTTCGGATCAATCGCTGGTAGCCGGGAACGTGCGCGAATGCAACGCGTTCTGCGGGCGTGTAGTTGCGGTCGAAACGCGGGAGGACCCACGGGGCCGTGCGCTGATATACGTCCAGCTGCCGTACAGTTTTGGCCAGTTCGGGGATGATCTGGATGGCCGAGGCCCCGGTGCCGATGACCGCGACGCGTTTGCCGGTCAGGTCGAAGTCGTGGTTCCACCGGGCGGAGTGGAAGATCTCGCCCTCGAACTCGTCGAGACCGTCAATGTCCGGCAATGCCGGCTCGGTCAGCGGACCCACGGCCGAGACCACGAAATTCGCAGTGAAAGTCCCTTGGGAGGTGCTCACGTGCCACTGCGCCTCCTGGGCGTTCCAGCGCACCTCGTGAACCTCGCATCCGAACCGGTGTCTGTCGAGCACCTGGTGCTGTCGGGCAACCTGCCGGATGTAGGCCTCGATTTCAGGCTGTTTGGAGTACGAACGGGTCCACTTGCGGTTCGGCGCGAACGAGTAGGAGTACAGGTGTGAAGGCACATCGCAGGCCGCGCCGGGATAGGTGTTCACCCGCCAGGTGCCGCCGACATTGTTTCCCCGCTCGACCACCAGGAAGTCGGTATACCCGTCCTTTTGGAGGGCGATCGCGGCACCTAGCCCGGAGAATCCGGCCCCAATGATCAACACACCGACATGTTGGGGGCCCTGTGGATTCGCGTTCATCTCCCCGCCGTCTCTGAATTCGCCGATTCCCGGGTTGCGGAAACCCCAGCAGCCGTGGAGTTTTCGATGTAGGGCTTGAAGTGGTCGTCCAGCATGGAGCGCAACTTTCCCTGCAACACCTTTTGCAAGAGCGCGCCGGTGCCGGCGACCTTGGGCCGAAAGCGGATGGACCAGTGCAACTCGGTGTGACCGTCGGATTGGTTCAGCGTGATCTCGCCTTGATGACAGGTCAGCGGTGACCCGTCAATGACGCGGTAGCGCAGGCTTTGCTGCGGGCTCGTGGCAATCACTTGTTCCACCACCTGGCCGACTCCGCGCGGGCCCTGCATCAGGCGTTCGGAACCGGCGCCGTGGCGTCGTGTCCAGCCTTCCTTTCGCACCGTAACCGGGTCGAAACCGATCCAGCCGGCCATATTGTCTTGATCGGTGACTGCGTCCCAGACTTTGTCGGCTGGTGCGTTGATCTTGATCCGGTGTTCGATCCGGCGCGTATCGGTGTCCGGGCGCTTGTGTAAGGGCCGTGGCTCGAATCCGAAGATAAGGTCGGACAGTCCAGGCGTCGTTCGTAGGAGCTCGACCGAAAAGCCGTGCGGATCGCTGACGTAAACCACCGAGCCGACGCGGGGTAGGTGAACGGGTCGGCAATTGGGCTGGGCGCCAAACGCTTCGGCCCGTCGATGGACCGCGTTGAAGTCTGTCTTGCGGCGCGCCCCGAACGCGATGTTGAGGATGCCCTGGTCTGACAGGCGATACCCATCGGGCCGCGGCTTTCCAACCGGATCGAGGTACTGCACAACCTCGATCAGCACCTCGCCGCCGTCGAACAGCCTGCTCTCCGTGGTGGCACCCGCCAGGCCCCACAAGGCCTCGTGCTCTGGCGTGTGAAGGGCCACGGTGCTTGCTTTCAGGCCGATGCCCGCCTCGAAAAAGGCAGCGGCATCGACCAACTGGGGCACCGACAACGTCACCGAACGAATGGCCGCCGGGCAATCGACGCGCCCGCGCCGGTTGGATTCCGGCAACGGGTCGTCCTCCATGATTTCGACGTAGACCCCGTCGGGGTTACGGACGCAGGAGCGCCGCGTACCCCGCTCGCCCTGAGGGGCAGTCAGCGGCTGACTGCCAAGTCCGGCAAGCCTGTTCATGGTCGCGTCGAAGTCTTCGACCCAGATTCCGATACGCGTGTAGCCGATGTCGCAAGGCCGGAAATCCGCTGGCATCAGTTTGGCCATCGGGCGTTCGAACTGGAACAGTTCGAGTTGAAACCAGGAGTTTCGGCCCAGCAGCCACCAGCAGGTCGAGGCCGCGCGTGTTAGGCCCTGCACATTGGCTGCCAGCGGGCCTCGCATCAACGCGCGACTGCCGCCGGCCGGTAGCAGGCCGAAGCCTTCGCGAAACCAACGTTCGGTGAGTCGTAAATCGACCACCGAGAACGCGATCTGATTGAGCGGTGGCACAAAGTCGTTGGTCCTTGAGGCCATGTCGTTCATCCCTTGGTGATGGCGGACTGCGGAGCGCGCTCGAGCCCGGCGAGGAAGTCGAGCAGCGCGGCGTTGACTTCCTGTGGTCGCTCGACGGGAAGCCAATGGCCGGCACCATCGAGTACGACGTTGCCTCGCAGATTGGCTGCGTTTTGCTCCACGTTGGCAATGGCATCCGAGAGAAGCACATTCATGGGATCCAGACTTCCGATCATGAAGTGGGACGGCTGCATGATCTTGGTGCCCAAGAGGTGACGGGTCAGCTCGATGCCGCGATCGATGCTGCGATACCAGTTGATCGGACCGCGGAACCCATCGCGATAATCCTCGACGTACCGATCAAGATCTTCCTCTGTGAGCCAGCTTGGGAGCGGAGCGGGGTCGACCAAGCCGTCGAGCATCTTTGAGCTGGCCGGTTTGGGACGCATGAACCCAAACTCCGGCGCGTCACCGCTGACGGAGTAGTACAGCTTGCGAATCGACTTGCGCACGTCGGCGTCCAGTTCGGCCTCGGCGACACCGGGCTGCTGGAAATAGACGGTGTAGACGAAGTTGTCGCCGAAGTTTTCCTGGCGTGTCAGGGCGCCAACTGGCGTCCCAATTGTGGGCGGCACGCTCAGCGCGAACACCGCGTTGACCCGTTG
This sequence comes from uncultured Actinomycetota bacterium, assembly GCA_963698965.1. Classification (GTDB taxonomy): domain Bacteria; phylum Actinomycetota; class Actinomycetes; order Mycobacteriales; family Mycobacteriaceae; genus Mycobacterium. Next base: position 123,203 of record CAVOSY010000024.1, on the reverse strand, counting down.
CGGATACAGCGAGGCCATGTACCAGCCGATGATCGCGCCCCAGTCGTGTGCGACAAGCGTGAACGTCTCGTGTCCCAATGCGTCGGCGATGCCGACTGCATCTGCAGACAGTGTGAGGCTGTCGTACGCCTGAGGATCTGCCGGTTTGTCGCTGCCGCCATAACCGCGTTGATCGGGCACGGCAACCTGATAGCCGGCGGCGACCAAGTCGTCGATCTGGTTCCGCCACAGGTAACCGCATTGCGGAAAGCCGTGCAGCAGAAGCACTAACGGGCCGCTGCCCTCCACGATTACTTTCAGTCTGATGCCGTTGGTTTCGATCATGCGGATATTGCGTTGTTTCATGGGTGCCTCCTTGATGGCGTTTCGAGCGCTATGGGGTGGTCTATTCGGCTAGGACGGCAGATGTGCGGGCGGCAAACCAGCGCGCTACGGGCGGCGCGACGCGGGTCAGCGCGTACATCAGGTGGGCTTCGGGCGTGACCGGGGCGACCGCGCGGTTGCGGCCCGCCGCGCGGAGGATATTGACCGCGGCTCGTTCAGGGGTATAGCCGCGACGGTCGTACAGGCGCGCGACCCGGACGGCCCGCTCGTCGGCGTGGTCTCCGCGGACGATGCTGGTTCGTGTGATCGCGGTATTGATCAGCCCGGGACAGATGGTGGTCACCCCGATCTTGTGCTGGCGCATCTCGATTCGCAGGGCTTCGGAGAAGCCGAACACGGCGAACTTGGTGGCGGAATAGGCGAACATCGCCGGGATGGCGGAGTAGCCGGCCGAGGATGCGACGTTGACGACCTGCCCTCCGCGACCGCGTTCGATCATGCGGGGGATGAACCGCTCGCAGCCGTGCACCACCCCCATCAGGTTGACCGCGAGCTGCCGCTCCCAGTCTTCGGGTGCGGTGTCGAGGAATCCGGCCAGCACCCCGATGCCCGCGTTGTTGATCAGCAGATCCACCGTGTCGAACCGGGCGTGCACTGCGTCGGCGAATTCACCCATCGCTTCGGCGTCGGTGACGTTGATCGTCTGCGCGAACACCTCGGCCCCAAGCTCACTGGCGGCCTCGGCGGTCTCCTTCAGGCCCGTTTCGTTCAGGTCGCAGATGGCCAGTCGCGCGCCGCGGCGCGCGGACAACAGTGCCGTCGCATGGCCCATGCCGCTGCCGGCGCCGGTGACCAGCACGACGCGGTTGCGCAGGTTCTTGACGTTCACGGGTGACTCCGATCGGTGGCGGCGGTGTTCGCGACCTGGCGGGACGCGGTGGATGACAGGTGGCGGCCCAGAAAATCGAGCTGATCGGCGAGCAGGTGCTGATGTGCGGGCTCGGTATAGACGTCCACGTGGTCGATGGGGTATTCGCGCAGCTCCGCGGCAACACCGGCGCTGGCGGCCGCTCGACGGGCGGTGGCCGGCGGGGCGATGCGGTCTGCGGTGCCGGCCTGCACCAGCAGCGGGCAGCGGACACGCGGCGCGAACCTGATCGGCCGGTTGAACGCCACCTCCAGCGCCGTGCGCGCGCATACCTCATTGCGCCAGCTCGGACCCGCGACCTCGATGTAGTCTTGCTCGGCGCCCTCCATCGCGAAGATCGCGCGCGAGCGCGGCTCTCCGACCATCGGCACTAGATGCGGCCTACGCCGTGTCAGCGCTCGCTGCGCATCGCGCATCCCGTGTGCGGCCACGCGCAGCAGCTGACCTGTGCCGACACTGCGGGCCAGCCGCGCCAGTACTGCTACACCGTCCATCGCCGGGGTCAAAGAGACCACCGCCGCGACGCGCCCGTCCTCCGCGGCGACGCGCACAATGTGACCGCCGGAGTATGAAATGCCCCACAGCACAATGCGTTCCGGGTCGACGCCCGGCAACTGTCGGGCATTGGCGAGCGCGGCGTTGTAATCCCGGCGCTGGCGCGAAGCCGACACCAGTTGGCGCGGCGACCCGCCCGACCCGCCGAACCCGCGGTAGTCGAACAACACCACGGCTAATCCGGCGGCGGCGAAGCCGCGCGCATAGTCGATCAAGGCGCTGGTATCGCGTGTGCCCGCGAATCCCGGTGCCATCACGACGCACGGCACGCCACGCGGACCGGCGAACACATCGCCATTCGCCTCGAAATGCCAAGCGGCGCAACGGTCGCGGCCACTGATAAAGCTGATCTCGTCCATACCGGTCCTAGTCCGAAGGTTGTTTCTGCTGAGCGAACCTACGGCGGAGGTGCGTCGGGCGGAATCGCCGTGCGCACACTTCTAACACAAGTCAGTGTGCAGCGGCACACCAGTTTCGCGGCGGGGGTGTGCCACGCTGGCCGCATGTCAATCCGCGATTACCCGATCGAGACCTACCTGCCGGTCTGGCCGGGGCGGCGCCGTTGCTACCGATGGCCCGCGCGGACTGGGAGGCAAGGACGCGGGCCGCTGGCGCCGCGCATGGCCGTCGACGCCCATCCCAGCTTCAAGCACCTGGCACCCGACGCGGTGCCGATTAGAGATCGGTGAAACACATGCGACAACTGACGGCACTCGACGCGCTGTTCCTGGCCGCCGAAAACGACCGCACCCACGGTCACGTGAGCGCGTTGGGGGTGTATGACGCCGTCACCGCATCGGGCCGGCCGCTCGATGCCTCGCTGGTTCGCGAGCTGGTGACCGAGCGCATACACCTGCTGCCCCCATTGCGGTGGCGACTGGCCGGTGTGCCGTTCGGCCTCGACCATCCGTACTGGGTTGACGAAGGCATTGTCGACGTCGAACACCACGTCCGCGACGTCGCGCTTGCCTCGCCGGGCGATCAGCACCAGCTGGCCGAGCAGGTGGCCCATCTGATCGCTAGCCACCTGGACCGGGCGCGCCCGTTGTGGGAGATGTATGTGATCCACGGTCTGCAAGACGGCGCGGTGGCGTTGTTGACGAAGATGCATCACGCCGCGGTGGACGGGGTTTCGGGCGCCGAGGTGATGCGCGTCCTGCTCGACGACGCCGCGACCGGTCGGGAGCTGGGGCCAGCATCCGCCGCCCTGACTGAGCGCTTCCCCTCCGAGGTGGAGATGCTGGGCCGCGGCGTGGTCGGTATGTTGCGCCACCCGATCCGGGTGTTGCGCGCCATGCCGACCACGTTGCCTCACCTCGACGACGTACCGACGATCCGCCACCTGCCGGGGGTGAAGGTGATCGCCCGCGGCAGCCGACAGGTCAAGCGGCTCGTGCCCGCCGCGGGTGACGGGCCCGTCGCAGCGGGCATCGACCTCGTCGCGCCCGAGACCCCATTCCAAACCGGGGTATCGGCGCATCGTCGGGTGGCGTTCGGGTCGCTGCCCCTTGATGACGTCAAGACGATCAAGAACACCTTCGGCTGCACGGTCAATGACGTTGTCGTGGCCCTGTGCGCCGCCGGGCTGCGCTCCTGGCTCGACGCGCGGGGTGAGCTACCGACCGAACCCCTGCTGGGCGTCATCCCGGTGTCGGTACGGACCCGCGAGCAGATGGGGACCTTCGGCAACCAGGTCTCGGCCATGACCGTCGAGCTGCCCACCAACGTGGCTGACCCCGGGCAGCGGCTGCGCCGGGTCAGCGAGGCGATAACCGCCGCCAAGAAACGGCACCGCGCCTTGCCGGCATCGCTCATGCGGGACGTCAACGAGATCATTCCGCCCGCCCTGTTCAGCCACGCAGCGCGAGCAATGTCCCAGGTGACCGGACTCCCGGGTATCAATCAGCCCGTTAACCTGATGATCTCCAACGTCCCCGGTCCTTCGGCGCCGGTGTACCTCGCCGGAGCACGGCAGCAGGCGCAGTTCCCGATCTCCGGGGTAAAGGATGGGATCGGCCTGAACATCACTGTGTTCAGTTACGAGGATTCCCTTGAAATAGGCATCGTCGTCGACCGCGAGCAGGTCGACGACCCGTGGCCCATCTTCAGCGCCCTGCGGACCGGTCTGCGCGAGCTTCGTGACCTGGCCAACGTCCACCCCTCGGACGCACTCCTCGATTAGTTGATGAGCGGCCGGCCAGCGGTGTGCGGCGGCACAATAAACCCATGACGCAGGTTGCGCCGACTGCGCGAACGTTTGAACTGATCGCTGCTATCGCGGAGCGACTGGCCCTCGAGGTCGACGAGACCGTCGCGGCGATGGACGCCGCGGTGATCGAGGTCGTTCCGGAGTTCGGCGCGGACGCCGCGATTGCGGCCGAGCTCACCGCGACCAACCGCGGCAATTGGCAGCGATTCCTGGCGGTGGCCCGCCAGGCGCAATCCCCGCTATCGGATGCGGTCCCACCCGAGGCACTTGACGCCGCCCGTACCGTCGTGCGCCGCGGCATTGACCTGGACAGGCTCTATGAGGGTTACCGGAGGGGCCATCAGGTTGGACTTGAGCGCTGGCTGGCCTGCGCGTATGAGATCGTCGAGCCAGGGTCCGAGCTGATCGGTGTCACCGAGCTGTCGCTGTCGCTCGCCTTCCGCTTTATCGACCAGACACTCGGTCGCGTGCTGACGGAGGCCCAGCGCGAACGCGAAGAGGTCATCGGCGGTGCGCTGGCGCGTCGTACCGAGACGATCCGATTGATCCTCGACGGCGCCCCGATCGACCCCACCGCCGCGGGCCGCCGCCTCGGCTATGAGCTGGACCGCCGGCATACCGGGGTTGTGGTGTGGGCCGAGTCGGCCGTCGCGCCCCACGGCGCCCTCGAGTCGGCTGCGGTGCTGCTCGCCCAGGCCGCGGGATCCCAACGGCCGCTGACCCTTCCGGCGGGAACGACGACGCTGTGGGCGTGGATCGGCACGCCCGGCGAACCGGCCATCGAGGATCTGCGCTCGGCGGTGGGGCGATCACCCGACGATGTGCGCGCCGCCGTCGGTCCGACCCGCCGGGGCATCGAAGGGTTTCGCGACAGCCACGAGGCCGCGCTGACCGTGCATCGGTTGCTGCTGGGCAACCCTGCAAGCGGTCGTTTCGGCTCCTATCGGGAACTTGAGGTCACGGCACTCGCGGCACACGATCCGCGCGCGGCAAGCGAGTTCGTCGCGGCGACTCTCGGCCCGCTTGCCGAAGACAGCCCCTCCGCGGCCCGACTGCGTGAAACGCTGCGTGTCTACCTTGAGGAGGCCGACAACGCACCGCGTGCTGCAGCCCGGCTGTACACCCACCGCAATACGGTCCTCAAGCGGATAGCACGCGCGAGCGAGCTGCTCGGTTATGCGCCCGGCGCGCGACGGCTCGCCGTCGAGCTGGCCCTGGAGCTACGGCGGCACCTCCCGCCGGCTAGCTAAGGCGGCGGCCGCCGCGAAGCGATGCAGCAAGGTCCAGCTCATCCGTCGTGCGCCGACTTCGCCGTGACCCTAAGGCCTGGTCATGTCGGGAAGGTTGAGGCGATTGCCGCCCGTGCCCTTGTTGATGACATCAACACCTTTCGCGTCTCCGCAGGTCGTTTCGCGTCATTTCACGTTGTTTCGCGTACCCGGAATCAGCGTTTATGCAGGTCAGTTCGATTCTTGTAGCGGGTTCGATTCCCGGCAGCTCCACACAACATGCAGGTCAGAGTGCATTTTCTGGCCGATGCATAAGGCCATCAACAAGTGCGGTCTCGCATCGGCGCGTATGCGTTGGCTGCATCGACCCCCATGGGAGGTCGCCGCCTAAATCCCACGTCGTTTCAAGACCCCGCGCCCAAACTTTGGAGCAGTATCTGCAGTGGCGGCGACAACTGCGCAAAGTCCGAAGTCGTAGCGCCAGGCATCGATACGCTTAATGGCGTGGCGGAAACGTCGTACGCATCGTGCGGCGATCTCAGCCTGGCGTATCAGGTGTTTGGCGACGGGCCGGTCGAGCTCGTCTTCGCCGGGTCGTTCGTCAGCCACGTCGAGCTGTTTTGGACCCTGCCCGAATTTCAGGCCTTCATGGAGCAGCTTTCCACGTTCTGTCGGGTGCTCGTATTCGATAAGGCCGGGGTGGGTCTGTCGGACCCGGTCCCGCAAGTTCGCACGCTCGATGATCGCGCGGCCGAGATCGAGGCCGTCATGGACGCCGTCGGCTTCGGAAGGGCGGCCCTATTCGGTGTGAGCGAAGGCGGCCCGGCAGCCATGGTCTTCGCGGCAACACGACCGGAGCGAACCCGGGCGTTGATCCTCACCGGCTCGTATTCGTTCTTCGGCTTCACCGGGTGGGATGACATCGAACGCGACCCGGCTGAGCTGCGGGCGCGCATCCTTCCCGAGCTGGGTGCGGACTACACGCCGTCCACGGAGCAGATCGTGCGCTTGCAGGAACTCGGCCGCGCCATCCGCTCGGCGTGGGGCGGCGGTGCGGCACTCAGGGATCTCCTGCCGTCGGTCCGGTCGACACGCCAGCTCGCGATGTTGGAGCGCATGAGCGCGAGCCCGGGGATGGCGCGGGCGACAATTGAATCGGCGTTCCGAATCGACGTGCGGCCCATCCTGTCGACGATCAGGACGCCAACCCTCGTCATCCATGCCAGCGGCGACCTCGTTCCGGTGCAGGGCGGCCGGTACCTCGCCGACCACATCCCCGGCGCGCGGTGGCTCGAGGTCGATGGAACGGACAACGCGCCCTGGTTCACCGATCCCGACGCAATCACGAGCGAGATCGAGGAGTTCCTCACCGGCAGCCACGCGGCGCCGGCGCAGTCCCATCGCGCCCTGCGCACCGTGTTGTTTACCGACATGGTCGCCTCGACGGCACATGCCGCGGCCACGGGCGATGAGCGGTGGCGAGCGGTGCTGCAGCGCTTTGGTGAGGTCACCGCCGACCTCACGAACCGTTTCGGCGGCACGGTGGTGCAGAGCACCGGCGACGGCCACCTGATCACCTTCGACGGTCCGACGCAGGCGATCCGCTGTGCCGAGGCGTTGCGCGCCGATGCCGAGACATTGGGCATCGAGATCCGCGCGGGCATCCACACCGGCGAGTGCGAACTGCTGGAAGACGACATCGCCGGGCTCGCCGTACACATCGCGGCGCGGATCCTCGGCCAGGCAGGCGCGAGCGAAATCCTGGTCTCCCGCACCGTGCGTGACCTGGTCGTCGGCTCGGGCACAGGCTTCGAGGACCGCGGCAGCGTCGAGTTGCGCGGCGTGCCAGGCAGCTGGCAGCTCCTGGCGGTCGATCGTCACGGCGCGCGGGCAGGATCGGCCGAGGCGGAACTGGCGTCAACGCCCACCCCCGGCCCTCGGACCGCGATGCGCCGGTCGGACCGGGCGCCAGGCGAGGAGCTGCTGGGGCGTGACGAGGATCTCGCCGCGTTGGCTGAGCTCGTCGACGGGCGACCGCTGGTCACGATCGTCGGGCCGGGAGGTGTCGGCAAAACCACCCTGGCGCGCGAGGTCACTCGACGCCGCGCCTCGGCCCATGGCGGCGGCGCTCGGATCGTCGAATTGGCCGCTGTCACAGATTCCGCCGCAGTACCGGACGCGGTGGTGACTGCACTCGGTCTGACCAGTGACGGTGGCGCGCCCCTGGCCCTGCTGCGGCGGGCACGTTTCATGGATCTTGTTGTCCTGCTGGATAATTGCGAACATGTCCTGGATGCCGTGTGCGAGGTGCTTGACGCCGTCCTGGGATCGGAGTCGTCGGCGATGCGGCTGGTTGCCACTAGCCGCGAACTACTCAGAATGCCGGGTGAATGCGCTTGGCCGTTGCAGCCGCTGGACTGCTCTCGGCCCGATTCGCCGGCCCAGCAATTCTTTCGGCGGCGAGCTGACGCTGCTCGGCCCGGTGCGGTCACCACGGCCGACCTGGATGCGATCACGGCGATCGTGCGTCGCCTCGACGGACTCCCGTTGGCGATTGAGCTGGCCGCCGCACAGGTCGCCACGCTGGGTATCGCCGATCTCGGCGAGCAGATCGAGGCGTCGGTAGCAAACGCAACGCCGTCGGGGCGACTATCGCGTCGGGGTGGCGAGCCGCGGCACCGGACTCTGCGAGCAGCTATCGAATGGTCCGAACGCCTGCTAGCTGACGACGCCAAGGAAGCGTTGGCACAGTGGACCGTCTTCGCCGGTGCCGTCCGCTTGAGTGACGCGCAGGCGGTGCTGCAGGTCGCGCCCGAGGTGGTCGACGAACTCGCCATACAGTCATTGCTCAGTGTTGAGATACGTTCTGGCAGAACGTATTACCGGATGCTGCAGACGGTGCGTTCTGTTGTCGGTCCCATGTCGGCGGACACGGAGCGCAGGCATCTGGAGTACTTCTCGGCCGCCGCCGCGCAGGCCGCGGCGGCGCTGCAGACACCTGACGAGGCCGCCGCCCATCAGCGGCTCGTCGAGATCGTCGATGAGCTTCGCCTCGCGCATACCCGGGCCCGCCGCATCGACGTAGAAGCGGCGGTGCGGATGTCGATGTCGCTGCACTGGTTTGCGGTCTCGCGACTGCACACCGAACTGCTCGGCTGGGCCACCAAGCTGGCACCCTTGGTACAGGACCGGCCCGACCTGCGCGCAGCCGTTGATTCGTCGATCGCGTACCGGTACGTTATCGCTGAGCAACTCGACTCCGCCCAGCAGCGAGCACGCAGCGCGCTCACCGATGCCGCCGACGACCAAACCCGTTGTCGCGCACTGGAAGCACTCGGCGACTCCTGCATATTTCAGGGCGACCTCGATCAAGCCCGCAGCTGGTGGTCTGAGCTGGAGACGGTGGGCCGCCGCGCCGGCGAGACCTACTACGAACTGATCGGCCACGTCGGATTCGTCATGGCCTTGGCTTACGGGTCCCAACCGGATGCGGCGCGCAGGTATCTCGCCGAGACTGAACGGCGGTTCGCCGGGGTCACATTGAGCCCCACCCAGCAGAGTTGGCTGGCCTACCTGCACGGGGAGGTGTGGCTCGACGCCGACCCGACAACGGCGTTCACGGAGTTCACCCGGGCCATCGATTTTGCGGACGCGGCGGGGAGTCACTATGTGGGCGGGGTCGCGCGGGTATCGGCGGTCACGCTGCAGTCGCGCACGGCACCGGCTCTGACTGCGCTTCCGCTGTATGCCGACGTCATCGAGCGATGGCTCGACGCCGGATCGTGGTCGCATCTGTTGACCACCATGCGCAATCTGGTGCCCACCCTGACCGAGGTTGCAGCCGATTCCGCGGCTGCCCAGGTACTCGGGGCAGTTACCCGGCCAGACCAGACCCCAACCTACGGCGTTGAACTCGAGCGGCTCTCGGCGGCCGAGTCTGCGCTGCGGACCAGGTTGGGTACTGCCCATTTCGAGCACCACCGCGCTGTCGGCGCCACCCTTGACTTAGCCGCGTCGGGTCGCGCCGCGATCGCGGTCATCCGGGACCTGCTTGACTCATTGCAACCGGCACAACCGGAAGAAGTCGTGCTCGATCCCCAACGGTTCGCACCGTCGAACCCAGCTGAGCGGGCGTAGCCGTCAAGGGTCTTCGCCTGCACCACGGTTCGAGTGACGACGCTATACCTGCGCAACGTCCCGTCGCGCAGCGAGCACACGATCGAGCGGCCGCATAGCAGCTCCTCGACCGGACAGGCGTCGAGGCGAAACGTGTCGGCGGCGCGTTCGTCCATCACCACAGGCGGTGCGGCTTGGCGATTCGTGGCAAGCAGATCACGGCTCGGGGAGATAGGTGCAGCGTGTTGATGTCATCAACACCTTTTGCGTATCCGCAGGTCGTTTCGCGTACTTTCGCGTCGTTTCGCGTAGCCAGATTCAGCGTCTCCGCAGCTCAGCGCGATTTCTGAAGGGGGTTCGATTCCCGGCAGCTCCACCGGTTGGGAACGGGCCAGGACACAAGTCCTGGCCCGTTTTCTTTCCCCACCAGGTCAACTGGTCGAGGAGACGCGGGCGCGGCCTGGCCCCGCGTCGCTCGCTTTCCGGCAGATGACGAGGGCCTCGATGTAGTCCCAGCGATAGCGGTCGGGGGCTTCCGCGACGCGCTCCTCGAGTTCTCCGAGGAAGTCGGCGAGGAGGCCGGCAGCGCGTGCCTCGCCCTCGCGCGCGAAGGCACGGAGGAGGCCGCGGTCCGGACGGCGTTAAGGCGCCTATCGTCCCACGGGGCCGGCGTGCTCGCCATGCGCGACAGCAGAGGGTCCCAGGACAAGTCCAAGGGTGTGTTCCGCGTTGTGGTTGAGCCCTAGCCTGCTTCGGGCGGTGGCGTGTGCGGCGGAGGTCTGGCATCAGGACACGTCTCGAATAAGACATGTGAGACGCTCAAAAACCTGGCCTTCGGCGCGCTCACCACCTTGATCTCGGTCTGTGCCGCATCATGATCGACCACATCTTTCTGCATCACACCTTCGAATACGACGGCGCGAACGGCCCTGCTGGACACCCGGACCTCTCAGGGGATTCGAAGATGGCACCGGATTCGTGCCCTGGCTCAAATCGGGTGAAGCCGAAGCACGTTCGGCGCGTATCAGATTAGTCGCCCAGAGTGGCCTTTCTGCGTCAACACAGGTGGTGCTGTTTCCCGGGCGACGTTACGCAGCCGCAGGTCAGCCGAGCCGCGGGTCAATCAGGGTGACGCCGACCGGCGCCGCGGTATCGAGCGAGGGCAGAAGACGAGCACCCTCGGTGAGTCCGACGACGCGTTCGACGAGTGCCTCCGGGCGCAACGTGCCCGCCTCGACAAGATGCAACAGGCCGGGATAGTCCACGCTGGCCATCCCGTGACTGCCGAGAACGTCCAGTTCCCAGGCGATCACGCGGTCCAACGGCACCGCGGGGTGCCCGCCAACGTTGGGTATCAGCCCCACCTGCACGTGACGTCCGTGGCGCCGCAGGCTGTGGATGGCGTCCGTGCAGGTGGTCGACGAGCCGACCGCATCGAGCGCGACGTGGCTGCCCCCGCCCGTGAGGTCGTGCACCTGGCCCGCGACGTCGACAGCATCGGCGAGCACGGTGTGTTCTGCACCCAAGCTCCGCGCCAGAGCGAGAGCCGCCGGGGTTCGGTCGACCGCGATCACCTTGGCGCCGAAGGCAACTGCGATCTGCACGGCGCTGAGGCCCACACCGCCGACCCCGACGACCGTCACCCACTCGCCGGGCCTGACGTCGGCCCGAGCACTCAGCGCGCGGTAGGCAGTAGCGAACCGGCAGCCCAGTCCAGCCGCCGCAGCATCGCCGACCACTTCGGAGACCGCGACCAAGTTGGCGTCAGCAGCGTGCAGGGCCACATATTCGGCGAACGAGCCCCAGTGTGTGAAACCCGGCTGGGTCTGCTCCGGACACACCTGCGCCTGTCCGTTCACGCACCACTGGCACGTGCCGCAGCCGCACACGAATGGTGTGGTTACACGGTCGCCGACCCTCCATCGTCGTACTTCGGCGCCCACCGCGGCGACAACTCCGACGAGCTCGTGACCGGGAACGTGTGGGAGCGCTACCCCGTCGTCATGCCCGGCCCACGCGTGCCAGTCACTCCGACAAAGACCGGTAGCGCGCACTTCAACGACCACCCCTCCAGGCGATGGTGCCGGATCGGGGACGGACCGGACATTCACCGGACCACCGAACTCCTCAAATACCGCAGCGCGCATGAAGCTAAGTCTGCTCGCCGGAGCAGAGACTATGCCGCTGACCTCTCGAGGATGTGTACGCCGCAGGCCGAGCCGAGTCCGATGACGTGGGCAAGGCCGACTTTCGCATTCTGGATCTGGCGGTCGCCGGCCTCGCCGCGGAGGTGGTGGCAGATCTCCCAGACGTTGGCGATACCGGTGGCCGCGATGGGGTGACCCTTGGACTCCAAGCCGCCCGACACGTTCACCGGCGTCGAGCCGTCACGCCACGTGGCACCCGAACTGAAGAACTCCGCTGCGCCGCCCTCGTCACACAGCATCAGGTTGTCGTAGTGCACCAATTCGGCAGTCGCGAAGCAGTCGTGCAACTCGACCAGATCGAGCTCGCTCGGGCCCACGCCGGCCTGCTCATAGGCGATGGTGGCGGCCTTGCGGGTCAGTGTGTTGACGTTCGGGAGCACCTGGCAGCCCTCTTCGTACGGGTCGGTCGTCAGCACCGATGCCGACACCTTCACCGCCCGCCGCCGTTGCTCGAGTGACAGCGACTTCAGCGTCTCGCCGTTGCACACGACCGCTGCCGCGGCGCCGTCGCAGTTGGCCGAGCACATCGGACGCGTGTTGGGATACGCGATCATGACGTCGTTCATGATCTGCTCCAGCGTGAATCTCTTCTGGTAGGACGCAAGCGGATTCAAGGTGGAATGAGCGTGGTTTTTTTCGCTGATCTTGGCGAACAACTCGAAGCTCGTGCCACCGTACTTGTGGCCGTACTCCGTGCCGATCTGGGCAAAGACGCCGGGCATGGTCTCGGTGCCTATCCGCCCGTCGATCGGTGCGACCGCGCCGTAACGGCCCGCAGGCGTCCAGGTGTCGGCGTCCTTCTTCTTCGTGCCGCCTCCGCCGAGCAGGCCTGCGCCGGAGAGCTTCTCGACGCCGACGGCGAGCCCGTAGTCGACCTCGCCGGCCTTGACCGCCATGATGGCGGTCCGCAGCGCGGTGGCGCCCGTCGCACACGCGTTGGCGACGTTGTAGACGGGGATGCCGGTCTGGCCGATCTGCTTCTGAAGTTGTTGTCCGATACTGGCACTGGCGTTCATCAGGTTGCCCGCCGCGAGCACGCCGATGTCTGCCATGGTGACGCCCGCGTCGGAGAGCGCACCGGTGGTGGCCCGCGCCGCCAGGTCGACGGTGTCGAGGTCGGGGTGCTTGCCGAACTTGGTCATCTGAATTCCGAGGATCCAGACCTCGTCGCTCGCGCTCATCGCTGGTGCTCCTTCGTCATCTGGGTAGTTGGCATATCGGGACCGTCAGCCGACGGGCTCGAAGCCGAAACCGATCGCCTCGGTGCCCTCGGAGTCGGTGCCTATCGATTGGGTGGCGAGCCGGACCTTCATGCCGTCGTGAACGTGCTCGGCATCGGGCTCGACGTTGACCAGGTTGGCGCGCACCTGGGTCCCGCCGCAGTCGACGACAGCGGCCACGAACGGGGTGGGGATTCCCGGTGCCGCGAAGGCGACGATGGTGAATGCGCGCACCGTGCCCTCGGTCGCGATCGGCACGGTCTTGAAGTCGGTGGCGAAGCAGTTCGCGCAGGCGTTGCGACGGTCGAAGAACCGGGCGCCGCAGTTCGTGCATTCCTGCGCCACCAAGTGTGGTTCGTCGCCGTCCAGCACCAAATAGTCGACCAAGGGTATTTGCCCGGCCATGTGCACCTCCGTCGTCGGTGAGATCGACGCTAGTGCCTCGAGTCCCCACCGACGGTGGCGGATGCCGGGGAAAATCGGTGACTGCCCGACATAGCGCCCTACGCCGCCGCCGGCGCCACGTGGTGGGTGACCGAATTCGAGCGACCGCATTCGCTCACGGTCGACACCGTGCTCGGCGTCACCCGCGACGGGCCTGTGCCGTATCGAGCATGAGCGGATCGCAGTGCGGTGTTCTCCCGGCAAGGACTGGAGCCGAGCACCGACCGTACCTATCCTCGGTAGGACCGTTTGCCGGCCCCGCCCGCCGACTAGCGTCGTCCGCTAGTGAACCGCCGCAGGAACTGGCGGGTCCGGTCGTGCTGCGGATCGGTCAAAACCTGTTTGGCTGAGCCGGATTCGACGATTCGGCCGCCGTCGAGGAAACACACCGTGTCCGCCACCTCGCGGGCGAAGGCCATTTCGTGGGTGGCCATCACGATGGTGCGGCCAGAAGTCGCCAGCTCGCCGACGAGGGCCAGTACCTCGCCGACCAGTTCCGGGTCCAGCGCGCTGGTGATCTCGTCGAGCAGCAACAGCCGAGGTTCGTAAGCCAACGCGCGGGCGATGGCCACCCGTTGCTGCTGCCCGCCGGACAGTTTGTCTGGGTAGGCGTCGGCCTTGTCGGCCAGGCCGACGCGGGCCAACAATTCACGGCCGCGTTCCTGGGCGTCGTTCCGCGTTGATCCGTGCACCACTCGCGGCGCCAGCGCGACGTTGGCCAGCGCGGTCATATGCGGGAACAGGTTGAACGACTGGAACACCATGCCCATCGCCTGGCGGGCCTCATCGGCGTCGATGCGCGGGTCGCTGATATCGCGGCCGTCGAGCAGGATCTGGCCATCGTCGATGTCCTCGAGCAGGTCGATGCACCGCAGCAAGGTCGACTTTCCCGATCCGGAAGCACCGATCAGGACGACGACCTGGTGTTCGGCGACGTCGAGGTCCACGCCGTCGAGCACGGACCGATCGTGGTAGGCCTTGACCAGCCCCCGCACCGACAGGATCGGCACGGTGGGTGTCACAACGCGCCCTGTCGGATGGCCACACGCCTGGACGCCCAATCGGCGAGACGTGCCGAAGGCACCGCCAGCGCGACGAACAACAGGCCGGCCACGACATACGGGGTGAAGTTGTAGGTGGTGGCGGCCTGGATCTGTGCGGCCCGTACCGCGTCGACGGCGCCGAGCACCGAGATCAGTCCGCAGTCCTTTTGCAGTGCGACGAAATCGTTGAGCAGCGCCGGCAATACCCGGCGTGTCGCCTGGGGCAGCACCACCAGTCGCATCGTGCGCCGATAGTCGAGCCCCAGCGATTTGGCGGCGGCCAGCTGCGACGGATGGACCGATTCGATGCCTGCCCGAAAGACTTCGGCCACGTAGGCGGAGTAGATCAACACCAACGCGAGACCACCGAGCAGCACCGGGTTGGTCGGCAGTCCGGTCAGCCGCAGCCCCGGCAGGCCGAACCCGACGAGGTACAGGCAGATCAGCAGGGGCAGGCCCCGGAACAGGTCGACATACCCGGTTGCCAACGCCCGCAACGGAAACCACACCGGACCACGCAGCGTCCGCACCGCGGCCAGGCCGAGTCCGAAGATCAGGATCAGCACCTGGCAGACCACGAGCACCCGGACGTTGAGCCACAGTCCGTCCAACAGCGCAGGCAGGCTCTCCCAGCCGACGCGCAGGTTGAAGAACGAGTCGCGTACCCGCGGCCAGCCCGGCGACGATGTCACCGCGAACAGCAGGACCGCGGCGAACACCACGGTCGACACGAGTGCGATCAGCGTCGACCGGCGGGCCCGGGACTGCCGGTAGGCGACCCGGTCGATGGCGGCCGTGGTCACGAAAGCATCGGCGCGCTACCGGCGCCGGTGAGCCATTCCTTCTGCAGGTTGGCCAGCTCGCCGGCATTGCCGAGCTCGTCGACGGCCTTGGAGACACATGCGGTGAGCGGGCTGCCCCTGTCCAGCACGATGCCGAACTGCTCAGCCTTCTCGGTACCGGCGGGCAGCTGGCCGACGATGACCCCGTCGGTCAGTTCACTCTGCACCTCGAAGGCTGTCGGCAGATCCAGCACCAGCGCATCGATCTGACCGTTGGTCAACGCGGCCTTGGCGTCGTCGTTGTTGTTGAACACCGCGACGGCTGGATTGAGCGCTTTGGCGGCGGTGTAGCTGGTCGTGCCGACCTGGGCGCCGAGCTTGATGCCCTTGAGCCCGTCGAGGGTTTTCACCTGCGCCGCCGGCGAGGACTTCACCGTGACGACCGCCTGGGTGACGTCGAAGTAGGGCGACGAGAAGTCGACGGCCTGCTTTCGTTCCTCGGTGATGGAGAACTCATTGAGGTTGGCGTCGAACGTCTTTGGGCCCGGCGCAATGGCCGCGTTGAACGGCACCCGCACCCACTTCACGTCCTGCTTGGCATATCCGAGCTTGTCGGCGACCGCATAAGCGACCGCAGATTCGAAGCCCTTGCCGTTGGCGGGGTCGTCGTCGATAAACCACGGTGGGTAGGCCGGCTGATCCGTGCCGAAGGTGATGGTCCCCTTCGCTCAGCGTGGTCAGGGAGTCCTTGCTGCACTGTTCCGCCGGCGCTGGACCGGACGACGTGTTGTCCGCGGGAGCACAGGCGCTGCCTGTTGCCAGACCGATGACGGCCAGCACGGACACGAGACAAAAGACGCTGCGCATGGGCGGCATCATCGCGCACCGGACCATTCGGCGCCAACATTCAGATCATGATGACCAGACCTGTATCTCTCTTCGTCAACGCTTGATCCCCCTCCACCGTGGACGGCGACGAGCGCGGAGCCGATTCCTTACTGTTCTAGTCTTGGCGTCCACCACCACCACCGACGGCTGGACATTGACACTGTCGGCGAACAGTGAGCGGCAGACCCGATCCCCGCCGCTTCGCCGTTGAGGCTATCGACCCACTGACGCGGCCCGGTCGATCCGGCGATCCGCGGGCCGGCGTCCGTCGGAATATCAGCCAGAAGGCGTTTGCGACATGTTGATGCCACCAACACCTTTCGCGCCTCCGCAGGTCGTTTCACGTCGTTTTCGCGTTGTTTCGCGTCGTCAAATTCGGCGTTTCTGCAGGTCAGCTCGATTTTTTGCAGCGGGTTCGATTCCCGGCAGCTCCACGAGTTGGGATCAGGCCAGGACGAAAGTCCTGGCCTGATTTCTTTTCCATCAGACTCGACGGCTAGTCAGCTTCATCGCCTCGGGCGGAAAGCCTTTTGTCCGGCAGTCGGTTCCACATCCACAACAAGAGATCGGACGCCGACGAAGTGATTTCGACGTGCGCGACCTTCGCCGTGGCCGACGCGGCCGATGCTGTCCAGCCATGTTTGGAGCCACTCACTCGGTCACCCGGCATCGCCATGGCCCGTAGAACGACCGGAGCGCGCCGGGTCCGACCGGGCGGACACCGCTGCGTGCTGCGATGTCGGGCTGCGACGTCGTCTACTACTGCGCGGTCGATGCCAGGCCATGGCTGCGAGATCCGAGTCCCATGTGGCGCACGAACGTCGACGGGCTGAAAATCGTTCTCGACGTCGCGGTCGACGCCGACCTTTCTCGTTTCGTGTTCACGAGCTCGATCGGCACCATTGGCCGCAGTGAAACGGGGCTCGCCGATGAGGGCACGAGACACAACTGGCTGGATGTCGGCGGCGACTACATCCGCACCCGGGTGGCCGCAGAAGAGCTGGTCCTCCGATACTGCAACGACGCAGGGCTTCGTGGCGTCGCGATGTGCGTGTCCAACACCTACGGGCCGGGGGACTGGCTGCCGACCCCGCACGGCGGGCTACTCGCAGCCGCGGTGCGCGGAAGACTTCCCTTCTACATCGCCGGCTACGAGGCGGAAGTCGTGGGCGTCGAGGATGCCGCGAGAGCGCTCGTGCTAGCGGGCGAGCACGGGCGGATCGGCCGTCGTTACATCGTCTCTGAGCGCTTCATGAGCACGCAAGAAATCTACGAAATAGGTTGTAAAGCAGTGGGTGTCGCGCCCCCTCGGCTTGGGATACCGATCCGGGCGATGGCTGCCGCCAGCCACGTCAGCGGCTGGATATCTGCCCTGCGAAACCGCGACAGTCGATTCACGCCCCTGAATATCCGGCTGATGAACATCATGACCCCGCTGGACCATTCAAAGGCAGTGCAAGAGCTGCGCTGGCGGCCGCGGCCTACGCCGGAGGCGATCGCAGCGGCCGCGACGTTCTTCCGAAACAGTCGACGCACGAGCACCGAGTAGGGAATCGCGAAGCACAGCGCCTAACGGCACACGCGCACACCAACGCCGAGAATCAGATCGACGGCGCCTCTGCTCAGGTGGTTGGCGCAGGCGACGAGACGTTCCTCCGGGAGCGACGTAGTCGGTCAGCATCGACAGCTGGTTCAGAGGCGCCGACGGCACGGGGCCAGCGTGTGCGATCTCGGTGTTCTCCGCGCATGCCAGGCGCCGGTTGTAGACGCCGGCGAGTGGCCACGCCCAGAAGAAGGCGTCGGCGCCAACGAGTTTGGCGTACGCTTCGGTGATGCACCCATCGACAATCTGGGTCTAACGATGCGCGCATGGCCTCGCTCCGGAACATGTCCCGCAAGGACAAGGGCGACCGGATCACCTACGAGAGCCTCTGGATTCACGCCAAGAGGCATTACGACATAAGCGGAGTAGCTGCATACTGGCGAACCCGGATGGTCAACGAGTTCCGGAATGCCCTGGGCGGTGTTGGGACTCCTATTGAAGAATCGATCCTCGGGACTAGAGGCAATGTGGAAACCTCTACAGGCCAAGAGGATTAGCGGCGCTCCAACATCCACCGTGCTGTCTGGTCGGTATCTTCGCACGTCGACAGGAGACCTGTCCCGTACCGGCGAACTCTGTAGGGCCGGGTGTTTCGCGCTGACGAGATGGAAGACGTGTTCTGCGACGACACTTCGAATCTCGAACCCCGACGCCCGCGACGAGATCACCTTCAGCGGCTGGCTCGCCGACATGATCGTCCACGGAGTCTTCGAACCGCTGGAGAGTGCGCGAAGTAGCCGTGGCCAGATAACGCTTCACGCTGAGCTTCGAGGTCATCTTTTGCGACGTTGCGAGCCATGTACTGCCCCTTGTAAACGTCAACTTTTTGCCACGGAGAAGGACCAGCAAAGCTGGACTTGGACTCGTCGCGCGCAACTAACGAGCTCCGAAAACTCGGCCTGACCAGTTTTCAACAACAAGCAAGTCAGCTTTGGGATCATCTGCTGCGGGTCCGCGTCCCTCTCGATCGCGGAGCGCATGATCTCGTCCTTCTGCAGCAGGTCAGCGCGTACACGCCGCGTAAGGTTCGACCATGAACGTCGGGGACAGGGCGCAAAACATCCGCTATGCCAAGAGCGGCGACCTGAACATCGCTTTCTCGGTGATCGGCGAGGGGCCCGACCTCGTCGTCGCGCCCGGCTTCATCTCGCACCTCGACATCATGTGGGAGGAGCCGTCGGTCGTCCATTTCTATTCGCGGCTCGCGTCCTTCCGGCGCGTCGTCACCTTCGACAAGCGAGGCACTGGCCTCTCGGATCCGGCGATGCACGCGCCGACGTTGGAAGAGTCGGTCGACGACCTGCGCGCGGTCATGGATGCGGCCGGATGTGAACGCGCCGACATCGTGGGCATATCGGAGGGTGGCACGATGGCGATGCTGATGACGGCCAGCCATCCCGACCGCGTGGAGGCGCTCGTCTTATACGGCACGTTCACCCGCCTGCTCCGAGCGCGCGACTACCCGCTCGGCGTCACCGAGGAGCAGCTGTCGGCGTTGGTCGAGCTCAGCGCCAAGGGCTGGGGTGAGGGCGTCGGACTCGGTGGATGGGCTCCGAGCCGGCGGGGCGACGCCGACCTGCGGCGGTGGTGGGCGCGGCTGCAGCGCATGGCCGCCAGCCCGGGCATGGTGCGCAACATCTTCGCGCTCTATCCGCAACTGGACATCCGCGAAGTACTGCCCGCGATCCACGTGCCGACGCTCGTGCTCCACCGGCGGGACGACCGGATGGTGAGCATCGAGATGGGTCGCTACCTCGCCGACCGCATCCCCGGGGCCAAATTCGTCGAGCTCGAGGGCGCCGACCACCTGTTCTTCACGGGCGACGCCGACACCCTGCTCGATGAGATCGAGGAGTTCCTCACCGGTGTCCGGCCGCTGCCTGCGGTCGAGCGCGTCCTGGCCAGCGTCCTGTTCACCGACATCGTCGACTCCACGAAGCGAGCAGTCGAGCTCGGCGACGAGCGATGGAAGGTGCTGCTCGGCAGGCACGATGCCCACGTCCGGCGCCAGCTCGAACGCTTCCACGGCCGTGAGGTCAACACGACGGGCGACGGTTTCCTTGCCTGGTTCGACGGACCCGCCCGCGCGATCCGATGCGCCACGGCCATCCGCGACGCGCTGCGGGGCTTGGGCCTCGAGGTGCGGGCGGGTGTGCACACGGGCGAGATCGAGCTGCGCGACGACGACATCAGCGGCATCGCCGTACACGTCGCCGCGCGTGTGGCAGCAGCGGCCGCGGCGGGCGAGGTGCTCGTCTCGCGCATCGTCGTCGACCTGGTCGCCGGGTCGGGCCTCAGCTTTACCGCTCGCGGCGAGCACGCCTTCAAGGGTGTGCCGGGCGAGTGGGGGCTGTTCGCGGTCGAGGGTTGACGCGATCGGGCGAGGGGAAAGTGTCACTGCTCAACCATCCCCGCCAGGGCGAGACGATGACGACCGCAGCCATGGTGACATACGCCTACGACCAAATCGACCAGGCCCGAGCAGAACTCAACGCGGTCTCGAAAAACCTGGGATGTCTAGCTCTGCCAGTCGTTGGAGCCGTCGTTTCTGGTGTAGGTGCCGATGGAGTTCTTCACGATGATGGGATCACCGGCGCCGAAGTTGTCGAAGAACCACCTTGCGTTGGTCGGGCTGATGTTGATGCAGCCGTGACTGACGTCGCGCTTGCCCTGGTCATCCACAGACCATGGTGCGCTGTGTACAAAGTTGCCACTGTCATCGAACCGGACGGCTAGGTCGACCGTCACCTTGTACCCGTACGTCGAGTTGACCGGGACCCCGTAGGTCGAGGAATCCATCACCACCGAGGGCATCTTCTCCTGAACGTAGTAGGTGCCGTTTGCGGTTTGGTGGCCGCCAGCTGCCATACCCATTGACATCGGGATGGTCTTCTCCACGGTCCCGTTGCGGGTGACGGTTAATTGGTGCGTGGCGTCGTCGGCCGTGGCCACCAGCGTGTCTCCCGTTTGGAAGCTGGACACCGTGCCGCCCGCATCGATGGTCACCGCGGTGTGGGCGGGCCAGAAGCTCAGCGGGCGCCAGCGCAGCTGCGTGGGGCTCTTCCAGTAGAACTTGCCGGGAACCGGCGGGACCGAAGAGATGTGGACGGCGTTTTCGGCTGCGCCGGCGTCATCGACCAGTCCGGGGAAGTCGATGATAATCGGCTGGGCCACACCCACCGTCGAGCCGTTGGCAGGGGCTAACCTCGGCGGCCCGAATGGCGCCGTGCCGGTGAACGGTGTCGGGTCCTGCCCCGCAGCGGGCCCCGCGACAACTGGTACCGCCAGCGGGTCAGGGGCAGGCGGCAACCCAGGGACGGGCGGCGCGACAACCCCGGGTTCGCCCGGAGCCGGAGCCGGATCCGGATCCGCCAGCGCGGGACCCGCACTCAGCACCAGCACCCAGCCCAATATCGAAGCCACTCCGGCTGCCTTCAGAGCGGCGAAGAGGCTTCCCCTCGTCCAGCCAGACATTTGCATCCCTCCAGTCACTTTCTGGAAGCAGTGTCGCATAGCGCCCAGGCCAGCGATCTCTTCCGCGCCAGCGGCGGTCCGTAACCACTTGATCGACCCCAGCACAGTGGTGTTGCGGCAAGGCGAGGGCCGGGGTGGGTATGCGCGAACTGCCGACGACTGCACCTCACGAGGGGCTGTGGGTTCTGTACGCGCTGCGCGCGGCATTTGCAGGAACAGACAGTTCCTCGATGCCCCTCGCGCCTGTATCCACGCAGGGGTTCGGGAACCGTCAACAACCGTCATGCACCTCCGCATCTGATGGCCGAGCGTAACCGCGAAGTGCAGGAGGCAGCGTGTGGATCAGGCCCTCGTGAAGCTCATCCCGCGTGTTGATGTCATCAACACCTTTCGCGTATCCGCAGGTCATTTCGCGTGCGTTCGCGTCGTTTCGCGTAACCAGATTCAGCGTTTCCGCAGCTCAGCGCCCTTTCTGAAGGGGGTTCGATTCCCGGCAGCTCCACTAGTGAAGCAGGCCAGGCCGAAAGGCTTGGCCTGCTTTCGCTTTCGTCAACATCCCCGTCAACATTCGCGCTGATGTCAGCTCGATCCCACCGGTGGCCCTGTCGCTCGTTCTCGCGCCGAGGCTCATTCGCTGGGCACTTAACAGGCAGAGCCAAATTGGTATCAAGTGCCACGTGGGAATGCGGCGTGTGCGTACTCGATGATCCTCAGGTCGGCGGAAATCTATTCCGACATATATCGCAATCGGTGGCTAATTCGCGACGGCGGGTGGATAGCAAGGCGGAGGGATGAGCGCAGTTCGACAGGGTTACCCGTAGACTTCGGTGTAGATCCGCTCGATTTCTTCGAGGCTGGGAACTATCGGGTTGTTGGCGGGGGAGCCCGACGCAACTGCCTGTTGCGCCATCAGTGGAGTCAACCTCGTCCACGTATCGTGATCGATCCCGTAACTCTTGGGCGTAGGGACTTCCAGGTCATGGCACAACTCGTCCAGGGCATCGACCATCCGCTGGGCGGCGATCACATCGCTGGTCGCAGGATCGGCGAGACCGAAGGCGCGCGCGCAGTCGGCGTACCGCGGTTGTGCACCGGAGACGGAAAACGCCGTGACTCTGGGGAAGAGCATGGCATTGGACAGGCCGTGCGCGACATGGAAGTGCGCGCCGATCGGCCGGCTCATTCCGTGCACGAGGGTGACACTGGAGTTGGAGAAGGCCATGCCGGCCTGCGTTGCGGCCGACATCATTGCCTCGCGTGCCGCCAGGTCCGTCCCATCGTGGTAGACGCGACGAAGGTTGGCCGAAATAAGGTTGATCGCCGATAGCGACATCGCGTCGCTGATCGCATTGGCTTTGCGGCTGACATAGGCTTCCACGGCGTGTGCGAGCGCATCGACACCCGTGTCGGCGGTGAGCCTGGGTGGCATCGAGATCGTGAGTTCATAATCGATGATCGCGGCGACGGGAAGAAAAGACAAGCCCGGGCACAGCATCTTTTCGTCGCTGTCGCTGTCGCTGATGACAGTGAATTGAGTTGCTTCCGAACCACTTCCAGCTGTTGTGGGGATGGCGATGATGGGCAGCGCCGAGCCACCGTAGCTGCTGGGAGCCTTGAACTTGCGCATGGGTCCACCCTGGGAAGCCAGGACGGCCAGTGCCTTCGCCGAGTCCATGGGACTGCCGCCGCCGAATCCGATCACACAGTCGGCGAGATGCGCGCGCAGCGCCTCGACACCCCTATCCAGAGATTCAGTAGTCGGGTCAGGAACCGTGCCGTCGAAGACAGCGGCATTGATCCCCGCCCCGCGCAGCAGCGTTAGCAGTCGGTCGACAGCACCCGTCTGGGTTAGATAGGCATCGGTGACTAATAGGGGCCGCCGCAGACCGAGGCTGTCGATCAGGGACGGCAGTTCATTGACGGCGCCTGCGCCGATGCGTGAATAACGGGGGAAAGCGATATTTGCGATCACGAGAGGGACTTTCGTTGTCTTCAGGATTGACGCCGAGCTTGGCGTCATGCGATTTGGCGGTGCGCTGGAAGGGGAGTTAGAGCCTTAGCCGTTTTGGGGGAAGCCGAGATTGAGCCCGCCGTGGCTGGGGTCGAGCCAGCGCTGCGTAATGGCCTTCTGACGGGTGAAGAACCGCACACCGTCCATGCCGTGGGCGTGCGAATCGCCGAAGAGCGATGCCTTCCAGCCGCCGAAGCTGTAGTACGCCATCGGAACCGGGATTGGCACGTTGATGCCGACCATGCCGACCTGCACCTCGTTCTGGAAGCGTCGGGCGGCGCCGCCATCGTTGGTGAAGATCGCCGTGCCGTTACCGTAGGGGTTGGAGTTGATCAGATCCATTGCCTCGTCATAGGACTCGACGCGAATGATCGAGAGCACGGGGCCAAAAATCTCGTCGGTGTAGACACTCATCCCGGGGGTGACGTTGTCGATGAGCGTCGGGCCGAGCCAGAACCCTTCCTTCCCGCCGTCGGCGGCAACAGTGCGGCCATCGACGACGATCTTGGCGCCGTCGGTCTCTCCAGCGTCGATGTAGGAGGCGACCTTGTCACGATGGGCCTTGGTGACCAGCGGCCCCATATCCGAATCGCGAGTGCCGTCACCGATTTTGATGGTGCGTGCCCGCTCGGCCACCTTCGCGACGAGGTCGTCGGCGATAGGGCCGACGGTCACACACGCGGAGATCGCCATGCAGCGCTCGCCCGCGGAGCCGAACCCGGCGTTGACCATCGCGTCGGCGGCCAGGTCCAAGTCGGCGTCCGGCAGGATCACCGCGTGGTTCTTCGCACCGCCCAGCGCCTGCACCCGCTTGTCGTGTGCAGTGCCGGTAGCGTAGACGTACTTGGCGATCGGGGTGGACCCGACGAAGCTGACCGATTTGACCTTGGGGTTAGTCAGTAGTTCGTCGACGGCGGTCTTGTCGCCCTGCAGAACGTTGAACACGCCGGGTGGCAGACCCGCGTCGGCCCACAGCTTGGCCAGCCACAGCGAGGCCGAGGGGTCCTTCTCTGATGGCTTGAGCACCACGGTATTTCCGGTCGCGATCGCGACGGGAAAGAACCACAT
This sequence comes from uncultured Actinomycetota bacterium, assembly GCA_963698965.1. GTDB lineage: Bacteria > Actinomycetota > Actinomycetes > Mycobacteriales > Mycobacteriaceae > Mycobacterium. The sequence goes on along the minus strand of CAVOSY010000024.1, from coordinate 99,102 downwards.
GGGCACCATCGCCGGGAAGTTGAACGGGCTGATGACGCCGACAACACCGAGCGGCTGGCGGACCGAGTACACGTCGACGTTGGTCGACGCATTCTCCGTGAATCCGCCTTTCAGCAGATGCGGTATGCCGCAGGCGAACTCGACGACCTCCTGACCGCGGCTGACTTCTCCCAGCGCGTCGGAGAGCACCTTGCCGTGTTCGGAAGTGATGATCGCGGCGAGTTCCTCCTTGCGCGCGTTGAGCAGTTCGCGGAACGCGAACAGGATCTGCGTGCGTTTGGCCAGCGATGTGTCACGCCACGCGGGGTAGGCTGCGGCCGCGACATCGATAACGGCGCGGGCGTCATCGACATTTGCCAGCGCCACCTCGCCGGTCACCGCACCGGTTGCGGGGTTGGTGACCGGCGAGGTGGCGCTGCTTGCGCCGGCGAAGATCTCGTTGTTAACCCAGTGGGTGATTGTCGGCACGGAGTTTCTCCTTGCTGTGCTGCGCGTGTGGTTCGGAAATGAACAGGTAGATAGGGCTGGGTCCGTCAATCGACGTCGCCTTGGACCTGCTCGATCAGGTGACGCAGGTAGGCGTAACTCTTTTGCGCGGCGTCCAAGCTGGCGCATTCAACGGAAAGCACGACGTCGTGATCGGTTTTGGACAGCGTGGTGACGATGCGCTCCCAGTCGATGACTCCTTCACCGCAGGCGCATCCGAGCATGCCGCGCACTTTCCCGCGTAGTCGGCGGGCGTCCTGGACGCTGATGTCTTTGGCATGCATGTGCGTCACCTGACCGACGATCTGCTCGAGCCATTCGTGCGGATCGTTCCCGCTGAGGTAACTGTTGCCGGTGTCGAGATTGATCGTGAGCGCTGGACTGTCGATCAGGCTCATGATCTTCTGCAGCCGCTGCGGGGTTGCGGTGTAAGGGCCGTGAGTTTCGATCGCGATCTTGATGCCCCGGGGTTCAGCGACCAGCGCCGCCTCCTGCAGGGTGTACCGCATCAGGGTGTAGTTCTCATCTTCGGTGGTCCAGGCAGGCGTCGGACCGTCGTCGACCATGATCATCGGCGCGCCGACTTCGACGGCGTATCGGATCGATTGGCGCAGATACTCCACAGCGACGTCGGGCTTGGCCAGCGGCGCGTGACTGGACAACGACGAGATTTTCAGACCGCGCTCGTCGGCGGCCTTCTTGAGGATCAGCGGGTCATCGAGCATGGAGCGGCTGTGGAAATAACCTGCTGCGCTGAGAAGTTCGCGCCCCCAGTGCACCATCGGCTCGACGTACTTGTATCCGATTTCGGCGGCGCGATCCATCGCCCAATCGAAACCCTGGTTCTCCAGGCGCGCGAACTCCAGGTTCAAACCGAGTTTGATGGTCCCCACGTCGGTGCCCTCCTCGCTCAGAAGCCGCGCTTGCTGACGTAGTAGTCGCGGGTTTCGCCGTGGTACGCCGGGACGGTGATGTCCCACCAGCCGGTCGGATGCATCTCGGTCCACGGCAATTCGGTGGCGCTCATGACCTCGAGTACGACGGGTCCGGGGGTGGCGAAGGCACGTTCAACGGCGTCGGCGAGCTTGTCAGGATCCTCGACGCGTTCTGCGCGGCACCCCAGTGACTGCGCGAAGTTGGTGACATCCGCGAAGTAGGGTTTGCCGTCGGGCGTCGTCCAGTTGGTGGTGGCCTTGCGCTCTGCGCCGAACAGATTGATCTGCAGATCCTTGATCGCTTCCCATCCACCGTTGTTGAGGACGACGACCACCAGCGGCACACCCAGCATCGCCGCGGCGGCGAGCTCGGTACCAGTCTGCAGGAGACTGCCGTCGCCGATCAGCGCCAAGACCGGTGTATCCGGGCGCGCGACTTGGGCACCGATGGCCGCCGGCAGGCCGAAACCGATACCGGAGAAGCCGCCGGCCACGATGTTGGTCTTGGGACCGTAGATCGGGAACTCGTTGAAAGCCTGGTTGGCCGGGTTGCTGGAGTCCGTAACCAGGATGCCCTCTCGGGGAAGGGCTTTGCGGATTTCGACCATGGCGCGCGAGTTCGTCATCGGCAGATAGTCGGTGGTACGCATCGGGCGCAGGTGTTGATCCCACTGTGCCTTGAGATCTTGCAGTTCAGCGAAATAGTCGGTGCAGCGGTAATTCACGGCCGGCTTCTCGGCGGCCAAGGCGGCTGCGAGCGCTTGCAGTGTCGTCTTGGCGTCGCCGACGATTCCAACCTCGACCGGATAGTTGCGGCCGATCTCGAAGCCGTCGATATCGATCTGAATCAGTTTGGTGTTCGGGATATTGAATGTCACCCCCGGGCGGTAGGACGAGGTGACCCGGTCGCTGAACCGGCACCCAATGGCCAGGATTACGTCGGCGGTGCGGGTCATTCCGTTGCCAGGGATGGATCCCATGTCACCGCATGGCCATGCGTACAGGTCGTGGTCGGCGGGAAACGCGCCCTTACCCTGAAACGAGTGCGTGACCGGCGCGCCGAGATGCTCGGCAACAGTGAGCAGTTCCGGCGATGCGTCGGCGGCAATTACTCCGCCGCCAGCCAGAATGACCGGCCGCTTGGCGCTCGCCAGCAGCGCTGCAGCCCGCCCGATGGCCACGGGATCACCGGTGGACCGCGTCGCCGCGCGCCGCATTCCCGCCGGTGGCGGGGTGTACTCGCCGTACTCGGCTTGCAGGTCCTGAGGGATGTCGACGAGCACCGGTCCGCGGCGACCCTCGTGCATGGTGTTGAAGGCCTGGGCCAACGCGGTGGGAATCGACTCCACACGGTGCGGCTGCCACCAGCGCTTGACGACAGGTTCGGCCATCCGGGGGAAGTTGTTGCCATGCGGACGGTCGATTTCCTGCAGCACCCCATAGTTCTCCATGTAGGTGTGCACGGCGCCTGTCAGCAGCAGGAAAGGCTGGGAGTCGACGTATGCGGTAGCCAATCCGGTCAGCGTGTTCGTCGCGCCGGGGCCGATGGACGTGCAGACCGCGGCAATCTTGCCCGACGCGCGGTAATAGCCGTCGGCCATGTGTGCAGCGCCTTGCTCGTGCATGGCGGGCACGAGTTCGATTTCGTCGGCGCGGTCGACAAACGCGTCCAGCAGAGCGGTGTTGCCGTGGCCGGGAATGGCGAATACTTTCTCGACACCCTCGCGGATCAGGATGTCGACGACCATTTGGCCGCCGGTCATTTTGGTCGTTGTCATGGCATTACTTTCGTGGGTCGAGGTGGCTATGGACGGTGTTTCTCGGCCGCCTGGGAGCGGCGATACAAACTGCAGGCAGCAATTGCCGGTGCGACGCGGAAGGCGTTGGCGGCAATGGTCAGGGCGGGATTCATCACTGGTAACGACGGGAAGAACCCCGAATCCACGACGAAAAGGTTCTCGATGTCATGGGTTCGACAGTCCAGATCCACCACCGAGGTGGCGCGATCGGCTCCAGCGCGCACCGTGCCCGCTTGATGGGAGTTGACCTCGATTCCGGTTCGTCTGGTGAACAGGATCGGATAGCCCAACTTGCGGACCAGTCGCCCGGTCTCGCGGACGAGTACTTCGTGGGCGCGGACGTTGTTCGGCGTCCATGCAATCTGGATTGTGCCGTCGTCACGCAGGGTCACCCGGTTGTCGGGGTCGGGGAGATCCTCGGTGAACAGCCACCAGTCGATGCTGCGGCGGGTTGCCATGTTCAGCGCCCACATCGGCATACGGGGCTGCTGGGCCTTGACCATGGGACCTTGAAGCTTTCCGATGAGTTGAACGTGGCCCAGGGGGTAAGGGTGGTCCGGTGTGCCGTGGAGATAAAAGTCGTTGAAGTACAACGTTTTCTGGAATACCGAGCGGTTACGGCGGAAGGGGTTGATGCCGACCATGATCGAGTTGTTGTGGACCATATAGTTGCGGCCGAGTTGGTCAGACGAGTTCGCCAGCCCGTTCGGGTGGTGTTCGGTGGCTGAGCGCAACAACAAAGCCGCAGAGTTGACAGCTCCGCAGGACACGACGACCGCGCCGGCGGTGATCGTCGCGGCCGTCCCGGCGATGATGCATTCGACGCCGGTGGCGTGGTTACCGGTGTCGTCGGTCAGCACCTTGTCGACTGTGGTGTGGGTGAGCAGCTCAACCGCGCCGCTGGCCACGGCGGGGCGGACACAGGACACGTCGGCATCTGATTTGGCCAGTGTTCTGCAAGGGAATCCGTCGCATGTGGCGCATCGGATACAACTGCCGCCTTGGCGAAGATCCAGCCCGAGCGGAATCGTCGACGGTGTTTTGCCCAGCTGCCGTAGTCGGTCGGCAATCGCCTGCACCGGCGGTTCGTGGCCGATCCCGGGAAACGGAAACGGTTCGCCGCGGTGCAAGGTGGGGTCGTCGGGGTCGCCATGCACCTTGTAGACGTGCTCGGCGTGCAGATAGTGGGGGGCCAGATCGTCGTAACCGAATGGCCATGCCGGCGATTGCCCGTCATGGTGGGTGCTGGATTGGAAATCCTCGCGTCGGAACCGCACCAGCGATGAACCGTAGAACTTGGTGTTACCGCCCACGTAGTAGTAGGTGCCCGGGCTGAACGGTTGCCCGTGCTCGTCATACCAATGCTCGGCGTTTTTGTACCGGCCCTGCCCGAAGACCGCGCGAGCGTCCCAGTTCTGCGGCTCCTGCGGCACAAATCCACCCCGCTCGATGAGCAGAACGGCGATCCCGGCGTCCTTGAGCGCAAAGGCCAGCGTGCCCCCGCCCATCCCGCTGCCAACGATGATGACGTCGTAGTGGTCACGGGAGGGTCGCGAAACGCTGCGCGGCACGGTGGTGGGCACTGGTGGCGCTCCTCTCCGGTTGACGGGATAGTGCGATGGCGTTGGTGCGCATAAGTCGACGTCGCGGATCGTGGTGTCGGCCTGTGGGACGCGACAGAATGGGCTGTGCCCTAAGCATTACCAATTCTGATCACGATCATCAGACGCAACCCGCGCAGCGGAGGGCCGGTTCGTGACACACCGTGTGCAGCTGGCTCACGGTAGCGCTACGGCGGCAGATATGGGGCCACCGTGCCAGGCTGGGCATGTGCGCTGCCACGGACGGACGCGACGGTGCGGGTTTCGCCACGATCTTGTCGTCGAGCTCGGGATGGGTGGCCGTGTCATGCGTGTGGGGTTGGGGCGTCTGGTCGGATCATGTTGGCCGCGCGTAGGTCGTCCCACAGTTCGGCCGGCACGTTGGATTCGAACAGTGTGGCGTTGCGGGCTTGTTGCTTTTCGTTGCGCGCCCCGATGCAGGCGCTGACGACGACGGGGTGTGCGTAGGCGAACTGCAGGGCCACCGCCGGCAGCGCCACGTTGTGACGGCGGCAGATTCCCTCGAACGCAGCGGCTTTGGCCAAAATGTCCGCGTCTGCAGGTGCGTAGTTGAACCGCGCGCCGGGGACGGGTCCGGTGGCCAGCACCCCGCTGTTGTAGACGCCGCCCAACACGATCCCGACGCCGCGCTCTTCGCAAATGGGGAACAGCTCGTCGAGCGGTTCCTGCTCGAGCAGTGTGTATCGTCCGGCCAGAAGGCACAGATCGGCGTCGGTGGCCTTGACAGCGTCGATCATCAAATCGGTCTCGTTGATTCCGAACCCGATCGCTTTGACCACGTTTTGCTCCCGCAAGGATTCCAGCGCCGGGAAGGCGCTGACGATGGCCTGGCGGAAGTATTCGGCCGCTGCTGAACCGTGGGTGTAAACGTCGCAATCGTGGATGAACAGGGCGTCGAAACGGTCGGTGAGCATACGCTGCATGCTCTGCTCGACAGCGCGCATCACACCGTCGTAGGAGTAATCGTAATCGGCCACCAACGGCGGGATGTCGAGGTATTGACCGTTGGTCGAGGGCGCGTCCAATCGGGGGGTGAGCACCCTGCCAACCTTGGTCGACAACACATAATCTTTGCGGTCACGCTGACGCAGCGCGAGGCCCAGACGATGCTCGCTCAGCCCGTTACCGTAACCGGGGGCGGTGTCGAAGTACCTGATGCCCTGATCCCAGGCTTGCGACACCATGTGTTGGGCTTCATCTTCAGTGAACGCCCCATTGAAGTTGCCGATCGGTGCACCGCCGAAGCTCAGCGCGGTGAACGTCAGACCAGATCGAGCGTTGACCCTGGTATCGGACACTTTCATGGCTGGGTTTCACCTCGCAGTTTTTCGCACGATCGCGTATCTGATTTGCCGGTTGGCGTTATCCGCGTTGATATCGAAAATAACCATTGCGCAGCACAATTCGAGACTAATCATGGAGACGGCGGGGATCGCTACTCAGGACGCGAAATTCTGGGCGCAGCTTCTGCACGATATGTGCCGTGCTGAAGCTGCCTCCTCCGCGTACGCATTGGCCCGCGCCAGATGGCACGTCTTGGTCAGCGCCCCTGTCGAACACACCGGAGGAAAGAAGGCTGCGCTGAACTCGGATCGGCGTCGCCCGCGATGCGGGTGGAGAGATCTGTCGCCCGCACCCCAGCTAGGGGTAGCCGAGCCGAGGTTAGAGCGCCTGTGCGGTGCGTGCTCCCTCCAGCAAAGCGTCCGCGAGCATGCGAGGTTCGACCGCATCGCCAACGACATGCACCCGTGTTGGGATGCGGGCGTCGATGGTGTCGGCCAACGTGCGCGCGGACTGCATGCGAGAGGCGATGACCACTCGCCTCGCGGGTACATCGGATCGCTGTCCAGACGCCGAATCCCAGACTGTCACGCGATCGGCGTGGATGGTCTCCACTGAGGTTTGGAGCCTCACCGCGCAGGTTTGCGCGACGCGATCACGCAACACCATGCCCTGCTGCATGCCCATGTCGTAGCCGAGCGCGTCATGGGTGCCAATGACAGTCACTGAATAGCCCTGCGCTGCAAGTACATCGGCGGCGTGGCAGCCGATCCAGTTGGCGCCGATCACCACGGCCGGCCCGGAGACCGGAGGCGATTCAGGCTTGACGTGCCCCAGAAACTCGATCGCCGACTCGACGTGGTTCAGGCCTGCGCCGGGAATGGGCGACGGGCTGGGCCGAGAGCCGGTGGCCACAATGATCTCGTCGGCGCTGAGGTCGGCAATGAACCCGGCGTCGACGGTGGTTTCCAGGTGCACGGTGATGCCGAGTCGGTCCATTTCGCGTGCCAGAAACCGCGCGGGCTCAGCGAAGTCCTCACGTCCGCGCACGATCGAACCCGCTCGGGTCTGGCCGCCGAGCGCCGAAGAGGCCTCATAAACACTGACGGTGTGTCCGCGCAGGCGAGCGGTGCGGGCGGCCTCCAGGCCCGCGGGGCCGCCGCCGATGACTACCACCGATTTCGGTGTGGGCGCGGGCGCTACGGCCAATTCCAGCTCACGGATGCTGGTCGGGTTGACCGCACAGTAGGCTGGCTCGCCACGGTTGAGAAACGCGACGCATTCTGCGCAGGCGATGCACCGGCGAGCCTCATGCAGGCGACCCTGTTGAGCCTTGAGCAAGAGCTCCGGATCAGCGTGCAGACCGCGGGCAATGCTGACGAAGTCGATTTTGCCGGCGGCGAGGGCCGCCTCGGCGACGTCAAGCGCCCCCAGTTTGCCAGCGGTGGCCACGGGGATGGTGACCGCCGATTTGATCGCCGCGGCGAGGTCGACGAGGCCACCGGGGGCTGCCTCCATCGGCGGTTGGGTGGCTGTGATCGACTCGTACGTGCCGGCGCTCACATCGATGAGGTCCACTCCGGCATGCTCGAGCGCCGTGGCAAAGGGAACGGAGTCCGCCTCGGTGAGGCCTCCGTCGACGTAGTCGTGCCCCGACATCCGGTACAGAAGCGGCATTGCCTCACCGATAGCTTCGCGCACCGCTGTGACCACCTCGAGCGGAAACCGCATGCGGTTGAAGAGGCTACCGCCGTAGTGGTCGTCACGCAGATTGGTGTAGGGCGAAACGAAAGCGTTTAGGAGATAGCCACTGGCCCCGTGGATTTCGATGGCATCCAGCCCCGCCTCTTGACCCCGCACTGCAGCTGCCACGAATTTCTGCACGATCGCCGCGATCTCGTCGCTGCGCAGTGCCCGCGGTAGATATCCGCCGGACAGAGCGCAGGGCACCGCGGACGGGGCCACCGGCTGAAAGCCGCTGACCAGCATGTTCGTCTGCCGGCCGCAGTGCGCGAGCTCCAAGGAGACTCGGCCACCAGCGGCGTGCACAGCGTCAGTCATCCGCATCAGTTCGGGAATCACATGGTCGGAGTGAGCGCCGCACTGAAACGGCCGACCTTTGCCGACCGGATCCACGTACGTCGCCTCCACGCGCAGCAGCCCAACTCCGCCGTGGGCGCGCGCTACCAGATAGTCGATGTAGCGTTGGGTCATCACGCCGTCGGACGTGCAAAGATTCTTTTCCATCGGTGCCATCAGGACGCGGTTGGGCAGGCGTAGGCCACGAATCTCAAACGCGTCGAAAAGACCGGTCTGCTTTGTTTGCCCATCAAGCTCAATTGCGCCGGACATAGGCGATGACGCTAGGTGCGTCAGCGGTCGCGACCCAGACACACAGCGCGCAGTCCTGCGCACCGAGCTACACACTGTGCGCACCGTGACGGGTCGTCGACAAGAATTCGGCTACCAGCCTGCATCGGCTCTGGGGGTACACGTTTCGCGCAATCAGTGCGTGGGATAACTGCGCAGTATGCGTCTGCTGCTCGGCGCGGCGATTTGGCAGCGTATTCGCTGACAAGTGAGACGTGATCGTAATTGGAAAGGAGCGCCGACCGTGGGCCAACTCGACGGCAAGGTAGCGTTCATCACCGGAATCGCACGCGGACAGGGTCGTTCGCACGCAGTTACGCTCGCGGGCGAGGGCGCCGACATCATCGGACTCGACATCTGTACGCAGCCGGCGACCACCCCCTATCCAGGCGCTACGCCGCAAGATCTTGAGGAGACCGTTCGGCTTGTCGAGAAAACAGGTCGCCAGATCGTTGCCGAGCAGGCCGATGTGCGCGACCTCGCGCAAGTTCGTGCTGTATTCGAAGCAGGGATCGCCCAGTTCGGCCGCGTCGACATCGTGTTGCCCAACGCCGGGATCTGCGCGGGTGGGCTGACCTGGGAGATCGCCCCCGAAGCCTGGCAGGAGATGCTCGACGTCAATCTGACCGGTCCGTGGAACACCGTGCGTGTTGCGATTCCGACGATGATCGAGCAGGGCGAGGGCGGTTCGATCGTGTTCACCGGATCCGTTGATGCGCTGAAAGGCTCAGCCAACATATCCTCTTACGCGGCGTCCAAGCACGGCGTCACCGGTCTGATGAGGTCGTTGGCCAACGAGGTGGGCCAGTACGGTATCCGAGTGAACTCGATCAATCCGGGGCACGTGGACACCGACATGCTCGGTAACGAGTTCGTGTGGAAGTTGTTCCGGCCGGATCTGGAGAAGCCAACTAAGGACGACGTGGTGGGTTCCTTCACAGGCACCAATCTGCTGCCGATCCCGTGGATGCAGGCGCAGGACATCAGCAACGCCATTCTGTACCTGGTGTCTGACGCCGGCCGTTACGCAACAGGCACTACCATGCTGCTGGACTCGGGTTTTCTGGCCAAGTCCTAACCAATAGCGGCGATCGATGCAACGCGCAACGCGATGGTGGCCCGTCGGCGTACGTCTCGGCTGAGCTGATAGCGGCTCGCGCAGTGACTTGGGTCTGCAGCATATGAACTTGGGTAAGCCTCCACCGGTTCGACACCGCGAATCGCTGCCTGCGCTCGGATCGGTGCGGCTGCCGCCGCCACGGTTCGAGATATGGGCCTGGCAACAGCAGGCCCGCTGCGGCGGCCTGCCCGCGCATGTGTTCTTCCCCGAAGGATTGCGCGGAGCTGACCTCAACCGGCTCGAAGATCGGGCCAAGCGGATCTGTACTGAGTGCCCCGTGGTGACTCAGTGCCGCGAGCACGCCCTGAGCACCCCCGAGCTGTGGGGAGTGTGGGGTGCGATGACCTCGCGTGAGCGCGCTGAGCTGTACGCGGCGCCGATCTCGGAATGACTGGCGCTGCGTCGAGGGCGGCGAATCAAATTCGGCCAACGGTGCGTCCTTCAACAGCCGCTGGTGATGAAAGACGCGTCAGATCAGTTCTATCCATAGGAGGAATCCTCAATGGCCATAACAACGGAGGCTGTGCGATCTCGCGTTGTCGTCGATCCGCCCGAGACCCTCAGCACCGACATCGCGATCGTCGGATCAGGTATGGGTGGGGGAACGCTGTCCTTTGCCCTCAAAGACACCGGGGCGCGGGTCTTACTCATCGAGCAGGGAGATTTCCTGCCAGCAGAACGCGAGAACTGGTCGCCTGAGGCGGTACACCTCGACCAGCGCTATAAGAACTCGGCCAGCTGGTACGACCCGGCCACGGGGAAAAGCTTTGTGCCCGGCAACTATCACTACGTGGGCGGCAACACCAAGCTTTACGGGGCGACATTGCCCAGATTCCGCGCCCATGACTTCGAGCCGATTGAGCATGTCGACGGCGTGTCACCTGGCTGGCCGCTTACCTATGCTGACCTGGAGCCCTACTACGGCGAAGTCGAGCAGATGTTCTGGGTCCACGGCAACAAGGGTGAAGACCCAACCGATCCGTGGCGCTCGACCGGCTATCCGTTTCCTGGGATATCTCACGAAGGCGCGACCGCACGGCTAGCCGCAACCGCCAAAACGATGGGACTGCACCCATTCTCAGCACCACAGGCAGTGGACTGGCGTGACGGTGGAGCATGCGTGTTGTGCGACACCTGCGATTCGTTCCCCTGCATGGTGGGTGCCAAAGGCGACGCCGACACGTGTGCTGTGCGTCCAGCTCTACTGTCGGGAAACGTGTGGCTACTGACCAACGCCCAGGCGATACGGCTGGAGACCGACACAACTGGCCGTCATGTGACTTCGGCACAAGTTACGTGCGGCGGGCGCCGCATCCGCGTGCGCGCCCATCGGTTTGTCCTTGCCTGTGGCGCGGTCAATACCGCGGCGTTGCTCCTGCGTTCAGCATCGTCGATCCACCCACGCGGCCTTGCCAATTCGTCGGATCAGGTCGGACGAAACTTCATGTCCCATCTGACAACGTTCTTAGTAGGTGTCGATCCGCGCCGAAAAAACGGCGCGGTGTATCAGAAAACACTTGGCATCAACGACTGGTACAGCGCCGGACCGACCACCAAATACCCCTTGGGAAACATTCAGGGCTTGGGCAAATTGCGTGGTCCTCAAGCCAAGCTGGCGCAGCCGCGCGTACCGCTGGCGCTGCTGGATGAAGTCACCAAGTATAGTGTCGACGTTCTCGCCCAAAGCGAGGATCTACCGGTAGCCGAGAGCCGCGTCACCCTCACCACCAACGGACAGGTCAGCCTCGACCGCCGCGAAACGAATACCTTTGCACATCGCGAACTCGTCAAGCGTACATCAAAGCTGCTGCGACGCAGTGGGTTTCCGATAATATTGACCCGCAACCTCGGTGTCGAGGCGACATCGCATCAGTGCGGTACGGCCCGGATGGGAGAGGACGCGCAGAGCGCGGTGGTCGATCCGCAACTGCGCGCTCACGACGTGGGCAACTTGTGGATCGCTGACAGTTCCACCTTCCCGGCCTCGGCCGCCCTGAACCCCGCACTAACGATCGCCGCGCTATCCCTCAGGCTGGGACGATCCGGAGCGTTGAGCAGTTGAGCAAAAGGCAACAGTTACTGCTGTTTTGATGGCAGTTGGATCGTCGGCACCTGCCAAGCCGTGGCTACCCAACTTGTGGCTCATTCGGCGAGCGCACCATCGTGGATGCTCTCGGCGCTTTCGACAAATCAGCGCTTCGACGTCGGCAGACAGCTTCGTTGGACTGGTATGCGGCCGGCGCGACCGATCGGCCAGGACGGTCACGCTGCCTGCCGCCGACGTCCTGCGTGGTGGCGACACCCGCTGGATCCACCGCGCCGCCCACGACCTCATGGGGGTCAACCCCGATGCGACAAAGTCGATGGCCGGAATGCCGTGTGGGCGAAGCCTTTACGGATCGATCCCCGAACAGCTCGCGGACGACACCAGCTTTACGCGTCAGCTGCGGCAATCCTGCGGGTGCGCTCGCATTACGGCATCGCAACCAGTCAGCAGATCGACATCCCTGACTCGCAGCGGGCGGCCGACCACCACAGCGGTTGCCAGCTCCGATAAGCGCGGCAGTCGCTGCTTCTCGACGTGTTGCAGAAGGCGTGCGCGATGCGGCGGTCGAATCAGGCGAAGCTGCCTGGGGTTAACAGGTGCCGGTCCTCGCCGAGGTGTAGCTACATCTCACTGAAGAATACATTCACGAGTTCCTCTCGTGGCCGCCGTCACTGATTCGCTGACTGTGCCTGCGCGGCAACGGGAATGACCCGCAGCGTCACGGCCGAGGTGCCCGCAAGTATTAGAGCCGCTCCAGCGATGATGCCCGCGCGGTAGGCCGTCTCCGCGGTGGCGGGGTTTGTGTAAGCCTACCCGCGCACTGATCCACCTCGACCAGTGCACGTGACAACGCCCGTGCCCGCCACAGCGCTACCCGGAAACACCTATTTCCTGGGGCCTGGCGTGGTTCCCGAAAACGGAGTCACTCATCATCTTTCGGGCACTCGCGGCGTGGCGCCGACCGAGGCCGGGTGCTGAGGTAATACGTGCATGCCGCGTAACGTCCAGCGCTCGCTGACAGGCGCGCATCACTCGGTGGAGGGCAGATCGGCTAAAAGTCGCTGGGTGTACCCGTGGGCGGGATGGTCGAGAACCTGGTCGACGGGGCCGTGCTCGACGATGACGCCGTCGGAGAGGACCACCACGTCCTGGGCGATGCTGCGTACCACGGCGAGGTTGTGGGTGATGAAAACCATCGATAGGCCGCGGTCGACCTGCAGTTGACGTAGTTGTTCGACCAGCAACGCCTGCACCGAGACATCTAGTGCCGAGGTGATTTCGTCGCAGACCATGACTTCGGGGTCGACGATCAAAGCCCGTCCCACTGCGACGCGTTGGCGCTCCCCACCGGACAATTGTTGCGGTAGGCGTTCGCCGTACTCCGTCGAGAGTGCGACCGTCTGTAGGATGTCATCCACCTTCTGATTTCGCTCACTGCGTGAAAGATTGAAGAAGTATCGCAGCGGTTCCTCGAGGTTTTCCCGCACGGACATCCGTGGATTGAGGGAACCGTAGGGATTCTGGAACACGTACTGCATAATCCGGCGCTCCTCTTTGCTGCGCCGTCGAGGATCCGAGCTGAGCTTGGTTCCAGAGAGCTGAACCTCCCCGGTCCAGTCGGTGTGCAGCCCGACCAGGGACCGGGCCAGGGTTGTCTTGCCTGAACCCGACTGTCCCACAACGGCTGTGCAGCGGCCGGCGGTGACATCGAAGGAGACGTTACGCAGCACCTGGCGCGGACCGTAGCTGGCGGCCACGCCGCGAACCGTGAGCACCGGTGGTCGGTCTCCTGACAGCGCGGGTACCGGCTCTTTGGCGTGAGCCACAGACACCGGGGGCTCGGGAAAATAACACCGCACCCAATGCGGCTCGGAGTCTCCGAGGTCACGCAGCTGCGGCAGCTCCTGGCGGCACGCGTCTTGGACGTTGCCGCATCGGTCGGCGAACGAGCAGCCTCGCGGCCACCGTCCCGGTCGGGGCGGTCTTCCTTCGATGCCCACCAGGATCTCGCTGCGGGCCGAGCTCGGGACCGCCTTGAGAAGACCCACGGAATAGGGGTGGCGCGAGCCGCGGAAGATGGCGTCGGTCCGGGCATTCTCCACGAGACGCCCGGCGTAGAGCACGGCAGTCTGATCGGCAAGCTGCGCCACAACCGCGAGGTCGTGGCTGACGTACACCGAGGTCACCTGATGCTCGGTGGTCATCTGCCGCACGGTTTCAAGAACCCGCCGCTGCGTGGTCACATCCAGGCCCGTGGTGGGTTCGTCGAGCACGATCACCCGCGGCCGACAGCTGAAGGCCATTGCGATACCGACACGCTGCTGCTGACCACCCGACATCTGGTGCGGGTAGCTGTTGAGAAATGCCTCGGTGCCGGGCAGCCCGACCTCCTCCATCAACTGTAGGACGCGCCCGTTGACCGTCTCGCCGTCGCGGAGCACCTCACTGTGGATCGCGATCGCCTCGCGCAGCTGTCGGCCGACCCGCAACGCCGGGTTCAACCCGCTTGCGGGATCCTGAGGCACGTAGGCGACCAGGCGGCCGCGCGCCTGCTGCAGGCTCTTGCCCTCCAGGCTCAGGATGTCGATGCCGTCGATGCAGACCCGCCCGCCGGCGATGCGAAGGCCGTGGCGCGCCAGGCCCAGAAGAGCCACGCCCACGGTGCTCTTGCCGGAGCCGGACTCTCCCACCAGGCCGAGGACCTGTCCGCGTGCCACGCGGAACGTGATGTCTTCGACGACAGGTGTTCCGCGTCCCTCGGTGACAACGGTCAGACCTTCCACGACAAGGCCGCCGTCGTCGGATCGCGTGTTACCGCCGGGGTCGGCCACTACCTCAGGTAATCTGGTCATGATGTCGTCAACTCCAATGCCGTGACCGCTGCTGTCTCTTCACCGCGTTCGCCACCGAATGCCACTCGGGCCAGCGCATCTGCGAAGACGTTGGTTCCCACGGCCAGGATGGCCAGCAGGATCGCGGGGGCGAGCACGCCCCAATAGTTGGTCGCCAGGCCGAGCCTGTTCTCATTCACCATCACACCCCAAGACGGGTTCGGGGGCTGCGTCCCAAAGCCGAGAAAGTTCAGGCCGGCGATGAGGATGATCGAAAAGCTCAGCCGCAGGCCGCATTCCACTGCCAACGGCGTCGTCAGGCTCGGCATGATGTGGCGGCGGATCACCGTGCGCGGAGGCACTCCCCACAATGCGACGGCTTTGACGAAGTCACGCTCACAGATATCTTGCGCCGAGGCGTACATCACGCGGGCGACCTGCGGCGCCTGGCACAATGTGACCGCCAGAACCAACAGCCAGGTCTTGGCTCCGATCACGCTGACGATCAACAACACGAACACCAGCTGAGGGATGGCCAACACGATGTCCACCGAGCGCATGATCACAGTCTCAGTCACCCGACCGCGGTAGGCGGCCACCACGCCGGCGACCGCGCCCAGCAGCACCGCCAATGCCGTGGAGATGGCCGCCAAGAGCAGCAGTGTCCAGCCGCCGTGCAGAACGCGGGCCAACACGTCGCGACCCAGTGCATCGGTGCCAAGGACGCTGCCGTTGCCGGGCAACGAGTACGGCACCCCGGAGAACTCGGTGGCCGACCGTGACGGGACGAATGGTCCGATGAAAGCCAGACCGACGACCAGCAACGTGAGCGCCAGACCCACCTGTCCGCGGCGGGTGGCAAGGGCACCTCGCAGGATCCGGCGCACAGCGCCGCGTCGCTTGACCGGTCCCTGCTCTATTGGGGGAGAGACTGGTTCGGCTGTGGTGGTCATGGTTTCACCTCGGAAGTCGACGTCGGGGAGTTACGAGCAGAACCGCAACATCGGTGACGATGTTGAGGAAGACATAGGCGATTGCGAGCAGCACGACCAGGAACTGAATCGTTGGCACGTCGCGGTCGGTGATCGAGGCAACGAGCGCCAAGCCGATGCCCGGATACTGAAAGACAGTCTCTACCAGAGCGATACCGCCGGCCAGGTAGAGCAGATTCAGACCCACCACCTGAATCGTTGCGGCGAGAGAGTTCGGCAGTGCGTGGCCGAACAACAACCGCGACGTGCTGGCACCCTTCAGCGTGGCAACCTCCACATAGTCCGAGCTGAGGGCCTCGATCAGCGAGGCCCTAAACATTCGGAACACATATGGGGTCACGACGATCACCAACGCGAGCACTGGCAAGACGAGTTTGTTCGGTTCGTCCCAGATGTGTTCACCCTCAGGCAAGATGCTCACCGCAGGAAACCAGGTGAACACAGTGACGGCGAAGATCATCACCACGAACACCGCCACGACGAACTCGGGCAGAGAGCTGGCGACCAAAGCCGTCACGGACAAGGAGTGGTCGACCCACGAGTCCTTGCGCGAGGCCGCCCACATCCCTAGCAGCACCCCCAGGATCGTCGACACGATCGCAGTAGCCACGATCAGCACAGCCGAATTGGCCAACCGTGGCGCAATCAGGTCCCACACCCGCTGGCCCTGAGTCAGCGAGGTGCCGAAGTCGCCGTGTAACGCGGCTTTGGCCCAACTCAGATATCCGGACACCGGCGACTGATCCAGATGCAGTTGGGAGCGCAGCTGTGCGAGCCGTTCCGGTGTTGCCTGCTGTCCCAAGATCGCGGTGGCGGCGTCCCCGGGCAGCACCAGCGTCGCCGCATAGACGACGATCGAGATCACGATGACGGATAGCACACCGGTCGCCAGACGCGAGATCAGCAGTGATCGAATCGGGTGAGCGGTTTTCCCCTTGGGCTGCGGTGCGATCGCTCCGGTTGCTTGTAAGACCTCAGTCATTGCGCCAACTCCTTTCGTAACTCGTTACGGCTTAGGTGAGCCAGAAGTTGGCGAAGTCGTTGCCGGCGGGGCTGTAGCCGTTGGCGTTTTCTTTGATGCCGCCGACTTTCATGGTGGCGGCGTCGATGACCGGGAAGAAGTAGGGGATGATGTAGCCGCCGCGGTCGTAGTCGATGCGGGCCATCTGGTGGATCAGGTCGGCGCGCTTACCCTCGTCGAGTTGTGCCAGGGCCTGGGTATACAGCGCGTTGTACTCGGGGTCGTTGAACATGGTGAAGTTGAACGGGGCGCCGGGAGCGAGTGCCTGGCCGGCGGTGAACATGTAGGTCCCGGTCTGCCAGTAGTCCTGGCTGAACGGCACTTTCAGATACGAGTTGGCGAAGTAGTCAGTGGTGGTCTGCTGGACCACGTTGACGTTGACGCCGGCCTTTTTGGCCTGGGTGGCAAACACCTGAGCGGCCTGCACCATGCCCGGGGCATTGGGGGTGGTGACCAGATCGACGCTCAGATTGTCCGCGCCGGCGGCCTTGAGCAGCGACTTGGCCTGATCGATGTCCTGGGCACGCTGGGGCAGATCCTTCGGGTAGGACTTATCCAGCAGGGAGAACACGTCGTTGCCGATTTTGCCGTGGCCGCCGAAGATCTGGTTGAGCATCTCCTGGCGGTCCACGATCAACCGGAACGCCTGGCGCACCCGCACATCATCGAAGGGTTTCTGGTCGGTGCGCATCGTGAACGGGCCCCAGCCGCCGGTGTTGGAGATGTTGACGTGCATCCCGCCGGACTGCAGCGCCGCCACCGAACCCTGCGACAAGAAATTGATCACGTCGACCTGCCCGGACTGCAGCGCGTTGACCTGGCTGGTCTCATCGGCGATGTTGGTGGTCACCACCGAATCCAGATGCGGAAGCCCGCTGTGCCAGTAGTTCGCGTTGCGCACGAACGTGCTCGCCACACCCGGGGTGAAGTTCTGATACTTGAACGGGCCGGTGCCATCGGGATTCTTCGGATCGAAATCCCGCGGAACCATCGTGAAGTACACCGACGCCAACATCTCGGGCAACACCGAGAACGGCTGGTGATACTGCACCAGCAGTGTGGTCGGGTTGGCCACCTTCGACGAGGCCAGATCAACCGGACCCAAACTCGTGGCGCCCGGATACTTCATCGACACGATCCGGTTGAGGCTGAACAGCACATCATCGGCGGTGAACGGCTTACCCCGATGGGTGGTCACCCCATCGGGGATCACGATCGTCCACTGGGTGCCGTCGCTGTTGGGGGTAATCGACTTGGCCATCGACAACTGCGGCTGGCCCTGCGCATCGAGCACCACCAGCTGGTCATAGAGCTGATAGATCCGGTTGAAATCGGCGTTGGTCAACCCGTTCTGGCCATCAAGAGTGTCGGTGCTGGCGCCACCCTGAGCACCCAACCGCAACCCCCCACCCTGCTTGGCCGGCCCACCCGGACCCGCCGGTCCCTGCTGCTGCTGCTGAGGACCCGACCCCCCACCACAGCCCGCCAACGTCGCAGCAGCACCCACGGCCGCCGCGCCCACCGCCGCCGTCCACAAAAACTGCCGACGACCAAACTGCGCACTACCAAAACCGGATCCAGGTTCCGCACCTTTGTTGTGGACCACCGGGTCCCTCCCATCCTTGTCTACAATGGCTTGGGGCCGAGCGACATTCGGCGACGATGGGCGAACCCGTTGTCGACGAACGCTCGGTCATTGCTCGGGGCCGGGGTGTCACACCCGCGACCGGTTTGGTGTTGGCTCGATCACTACCGTTTAAGTGTCGAAGAACACGTCGACGGTGAGTAGACGCCAAGTGTGAACACACTTTGCAGATCACTTCACACACCGTTCAATTAGGGTATGCTCACTCGTGTCCGAGACGGGTGTCCATGTTTGAGTTCCCCTGTTCGGGGCCTTACTCCTAATGCCGGGATAAGCCACGCTGGCCGGCCGATCGCACAGTTCTACCGACGCTGCATTTATTGAGATCCAGACCGTGGGGCTGCGGGCGCGTGCTCGGCTGACGGAGGCTTCGCGGACCCTCGCACCGGCACCCGGGCGGAGTCTGGTCGGGGTGCGATGGGAACCGCGGGCGGTCTCAGATGCCAAGGATCTTGAGGCTCTGCCCTAGAAGCTCCCGCCGATGGCTGTCCACGTCCTCGCCGGGGTTGCGCTGGGGGCCGCCGGAGTGGCCGATGAGGTCCATGCCGCCCTTGATGCCGGCGTTGTAACCGCCGCTGACAAAAGTGCTCAGCAGCGGGAAGAGGGTCCTCCAGAGGCTGCGTGCACCGGCAAGGTCCCCCTGTTGGACCGCGTCATAGACCGCGACGAGCTGGGCAGGAACGACGTTGGCGGCACCGATCACAGACCCGGCCGCTCCCTCGAGCAGTGCAGCCAGGAAAAGCGTGTCCCAGCCGACGAAAACCGAGACGGCCTCACCGTATTCGTGGATCAGCTGTGCTGCCGCCGTGAAGTCACCGCTGGTGTCCTTGACGTACTTGATATTGGGGACCTCGTCGATGAGTTCGCCGAGGATGGCGGGAGTGAGGTTGACTCCGGTTGCGGCGGGCAGGTTGTAGGCCATCACCGGAATCGACACTGAACCTGCGACGTCGGCGTAATAGCGTTTGGTCTCGGCAATGGAGAACGGCTCGTAATAAGGAGCGACCAGCATGATCGCTGCGGCGCCGTTCTTCTCGGCGTGCTGAGACAGCCCGATCGCCTCCCGCGTGCTGCAGGCACCGGTGTGCGGAACAACAGGGACCCGGCCTGCGGTCTGGTCGATGACCACTTCGACGACATGCTCACGCTCCGCGCGGGTCAGCGTCGAGAACTCACCCGTCGATCCGCATGGAACGAGCCCGTGGATGCCCGCATCGACGGTGCGATCAACGAGCGATCGCAGACCCGCCTCATCAACTTCTTGCTCTGCGGTGAACGGGGTCGCGACCGCGGAGTACACACCTCCGAGCGCCTCAGCCATGCCCTCTTCCTTCCAGGAATGCGATTGTCCAACAATGGTAATTGTAATTTACCTTTTAGGGAAGAGGAGGCAGAACTGCGGTGTAAGACACGGGCCAGAGCGAGGTGCGCAGCGTACCGGGGCGTGCCCGAGCGGGCCGCAGGCAACAGCATCGGAATCCACTTGCCGTTAAAGGTAATTACGACTTACCTTTAAGTCGTGGGGCCGACTGCCGAGCTGCTTCGCGCACACCACTGAAAGTAGGAACACGTGAGGTTCAGCCGCATGATCAACGTCGTCGACTGTCACGCCGAGGGCGAATCAGGAAAGGTGGTGGTCGGCGGTATCGGCGATGTCCCTGGCGACACTATGTTCGACAAGCGTGTCTATCTGCAAGACAACCTTGACCAGCTTCGCGAATTGTTGCTCTTCGAGCCGCGCGGGGCTGTCTGGCACAACGCCAACATCGTTCTGCCGTCGAACAACCCGCAGGCCTCGCTGGGGTATGTGATCCTCGAATCCACCGAGTATCCGGTGATGTCGGGCTCGAACACCATGTGCGTGGCCACGGTGCTTCTTGAGACCGGCATGCTGCCGATTCACGAGCCCGTCACTGAGTTGGTTCTGGAGTCGCCGGCGGGCCTGATCCGCGTGCACTGTGAGTGCCGCGACGGCAAGGTGATTCGCGCCAAGCTCTACAACCAGCCTGCCTTCGTCTATCACCTCGATGCTCAGATCGAGGTCCACGGGCTGGGATCGCTGCGTGTCGACGTGGCGTACGGCGGCATGACGTACGTGTTGGTCAACGCGGTCGACGTCGGCTTCGATCTGCGGCCCGAGGAAGCCCGCGCGCTGTGTGAAATGGGGCAGCGCATCAAGGTCGCGGCCGCAGCACAGCTGGCGGTTCAACACCCCGTTAACCCCGACATCCCGGGTATCACCCAGACCGCGTTCACCGGCCCGCTGTTTCGCGACACCGACATCGACGGCGCCGACATGCTGCGCTCACGCAATGCCGTCATCGTCTCCCCGGGCCGGGTCGATCGGTCCCCGTGCGGCACGGGCACTTCTGCGCGTCTGGCGGTCCTGCATGCCCGCGGCGAGATCGAGCAGGGTCAGCTGTTGCGGCACGAGTCGCTGATCGGGTCGACATTCGACGCCCGGGTCGAACACGTCACCAGTGTCGGTGCCTATCCCGCGGTCGTGCCGAGTGTGGCGGGCCGCTGCTGGATCACCTCGTTCAACCAGCTGGTTCTCGACCCCACTGATCCGTTTCCGCACGGCTACACCCCGAGCGACACCTGGATGAGCGGCAATTAACGATCGCGCACGACCCGCGCGGTGGCGGTGGTCAGCGCGGCGGGATGATCGACCACCGCGGGATGGACACCCGGGTGCCGTCGAAGGTGATACCGGACAGGCTCGACACCGCGACGTCGACGTCTTCATCACGGCTCGCTATACCGACCCCGATGACGTGCGCAATGCCAGCAGCTCGTGCGGAGCGAATGCCCGCGGACGCGTCTTCGAACACGATGCACTGGTCTGGGCGCAGGCCGAGCGCGGCTGCGCCGGCCAGATACGGGTCGGGGGCGGGCTTGCCCGATGCCACGTCGTCGGCGGACACAACGCTGACCGGGTGGGCGATGCCCGCAGAGGTTAAGCGGGCTAGTGCCAGGCAGCGGCGGCCTGAGGTGACCAACGCCCATGAGCCGGGCGGACAGCCGGCGATGAGCTCCGGGGCGCCCCGGATCGGCGGCACGTCGGTCGCCAGAGTCAACTCCATGTCCATGAGGTCTTCGGTCGCCGCTGCTGCGTGTTCGGCACTGACGAGGTCGGCGACGACTTCACGCAACCGCAGTCCGTGCCGGATGTCGCGGTGGAAGTCGAATCCCGGCACCCACCGTGTGGCCCACTGGTTCCACACCCCGGCGGCTACCTCATGGGAATCGACCAGGACGCCGTCGTTGTCGAAGAGCACGCCGGCAGCCGGGAACATGCGGCGCCCACCGGCGTCGCCCCCGCCGGCTGAGCTCTCGGACGCGCCTAAACCGACACGCACCGCGTCACTGTGCCATGTCCCTGCCCCATGCGCAGGTCTGTCGGACGCGCCATTTCGGGTAACGCCGCGTGGCTGGATGCGATCAGAGGCGGCTGTCGATCATGACATGCTTGACGCGGGTGAACTCGAGGAAGCCGGCAAGCGCGTTCTCGGTCCCGATACCGGATTGGCCGAACCCGCTGACCGGCAGGTCGGGCCCGAATACCAGATGGTTGTTGACCCACACGGTCCCGAAATTCAGTGCATTCTGCACGCGTGTAGCCCGACCAACATTGGCGGTGAACACCGACGAGGCCAGTCCGTATCGTGTTCCGTTGGCTTTGGCCAGTGCATCGGTTTCATCGGCGAAGGCTTGGACGGTGAAGACGGGCCCGAAGATCTCTTCGGCGACGATCTCGTCGTCCTGCTCGACGCCGACGACGATGGTGGGCGGAAAGAAATAGCCGCGGGAGTTGGTGTCGGCCTGCCCGCCCAACACCACCGAGGCCGAGGCCGGCAGACTGTCGATCTTGGCAACAACTCGAGCCAGCTGCGCCCGCGAATTCATCGGTCCCACCAGTGTTTTGGGGTCTAGAGCGTCGCCGACGACGTATTGCTGGCAGCGTTGCCTCAGCCCGGCCACGACGTCGTCGACAATGGTGTCCTCGACGATGAGCCGGGTTGCCGACATGCACTCCTGGCCGGTGTTGTACAGACCCCCCGCGGCGATGACGTCCAGCGCCGAGTGCAGTTCGGCGTCAGCGAAGACGAGAACCGGCGAATTACCGCCGAGTTCCATGACGGCCCGTTTGACGCCATCAGCGGCGGCCATGCCGACCTTGCGGCCGGTATCGATCGAACCGGTAAACGATACGACGTCGACGTCGGGGTGGTGTGACAGCGCGTCCCCGACGACCCCGCCGGCACCGAACACAAGGTTGAGCACGCCTGGGGGCAGGATCGCACCGGCGAGTTGAACCAGCAGTGCCGTCGAGTACGGGGTGGTCTCGGCAGGCTTGATGACCACGGTGTTGCCGACCGCCAGTGCCGGAAAGATCTTGGCGACAGCCTGCAGCAGCGGATAGTTCCACGGAGTGATAGCGGCGACCACGCCGAGCGGTTCGCGGCGCATCACCGAGGTGATTCCGCTCAGGTAGTCACCGCCGGCCTGCGCGGACAGCGTTCGACCAGCGCCGGCGAAGAAACGCATGGCGTCCAGGCAGCCGGGCAGCTCGTCGTCGCGGACGGCGCTGACCGGCTTTCCGGCGTCGACCGCTTCCATCGACAGCATCTGCTCAAAGTGCGTTTCCACCGCGTCGGCGATCTTGAATAGCGCTTGGGAACGCTCGGCGGGAGTGGTTGCCGCCCAGGCGTTCTGCGCGCCACGGGCCGAGGCCACCGCGGCGTCGGCGTCCTTTTGCGACGAGGACGCCACGTTGCCGAGGCGTTCGCCGGTGGAAGGGTCGAAAACTTCGATGGTGTCGGCCGACGATGACGGCCTCCAGCCGCCGTCGATGAAGTTGCCCGAGATCTGGGCGGCGAAATCACGCACGTAGGCGCGCTGCTCGGCGGCAGTCATAGCGGAGGTGTTCACAGTTGCGTCCAGTGTCCTGTCTGGTTGATCGTCCTCGTGCACGGGCGTGCACGGGCGTGTTTAGGTGGGTGCCTCGCGGTAGCGGCCGGTGTAGCCCAGCGCGCCCTGGAAGACTTCGTCCAACAGCTCATCGGCGGCTTGGTCGATCGATGCGGGTGTGCGCAGCTGTCCCGGGTAGTCGATCAACTCGCGTATCTGCGGGACCATGTAGTAGGTGCCGGCGACGAACGTTGCCACCACACCGAAGGTGGCGCGATCAAGCTGATGCAACGTCCGCACCGTCGCGGCCAGGTCGGAGACGCCGGCGAGGACACGCAGCACCTCCATCAGTGTCGGCACCAGCTCGGCCCGCGCCAGGCACGCCCGGTCGAGCCAGGTGCCGTCGGGATCAGCGTCGCGCAGTGCCGGCATCGTGTTGGTAGGGGGGATCAGAATGTCGGCGACGTCATACAGCGTGTCCCGGTCGGTTCGGCTCAGAGCGCTCATGACGCGGTCACCTGCCAGCGCGCCGCGGCGACGAGGTGCTCGGCGGTGCGCAGCGCCATCGCCGTGATCGTGGCAGTGGGGTTCACGGCACCCGAGGTGGGCATGGTGCTGCCGTCGACGATGGCCAGGTTCGGTACGTCATGAGCCAGTCCCCATTTGTCGACGACCGAGGTGGCGGGGTCGATGCCCATCTTGGCGGTGCCCAGCAGGTGGCCCGGCTGGTCGGGCCACAGGTCGGTGCGCACCGTCTTGATGGCACCGGCAGCGAGGTGGGCCTCTTCAAGACGGTCGAGGT
This sequence comes from uncultured Actinomycetota bacterium, assembly GCA_963698965.1. Taxonomy (GTDB): domain Bacteria; phylum Actinomycetota; class Actinomycetes; order Mycobacteriales; family Mycobacteriaceae; genus Mycobacterium. The sequence goes on along the minus strand of CAVOSY010000024.1, from coordinate 75,237 downwards.
TGAAGCTCATCAACCGGCGAGTGTTGTCCGAAATGCGGTAGCGGATTCGCGGAGCGGGGATGCCGTGGGAGTCGGTCAGAGTGTCGTCGAGGGTGACGGTGTTGGTCTCCTCGGGCATGTCCTGAGAGTTGATGGCCCACTGCAGGCTTCGGCCCAGCGTTTCGGAGATCCGGTCGTGGATGGCGGGGCCCCACTGCTCGCCGAAGCCCGCCCGGTCGTGCAGCGACAAGGCGCGCAAGGGGCCGCCCGTGGGCATCACCTGCCACTTGGCGCCGCCGACGAAGCCGCGGGAGGTGTCGGTTTCGTAGAACTCCAGCGAGTGGATGGACTGTCCGGCCGGCCCGAGCCAGCTGTCAAGGGGTTCGTCGTAGATTCCCGTGACCTCACCGTTGGGGTGCAGCATCAGGCGCTTTCCGACCAAGCCGGAGGAGTTCGCAAGTCCGTCTGGGGCATCGGCGTGCGCCGACAGCAGCAGTAGTCGCGCTGTGCCAATTCCGTTGGCCGCCAACACGACAAGGTGAGCCTTCTGTCGGCGTTCAATGCCTTCGGCGTCGAAGTAGATCGCGCCGTCGGCGCGGCCCCGAGCGTCGGTGGTGATCTTGCGGACCCGGCAATGGGTCTTCAGCTGTGCGCCGTGCTTGATGGCCGACGGCCAGTGGGTGAGGTCGAAGGAGGCTTTGGCTCCCTCGGGGCACCCCGTTTCGCAGGTGCCGATTCGGGCGCAGCGGGCGAGGGAGCCCACACGCTGGGATGCGATCGCGTTAGGAGCGGGCCACCAGTGCCACCCCAGCTTGTTCATCCCGGCCGCAGCGCGGCGTCCGATTTTGCCGATTGGGTGAGGTGGCAACGGGGGCACCATGCCCGGCGGGTACATCGGATCGCCTTCGACGCCGGACACGCCGATGGCGCGGTCGATCTTGTCGTAGAAGGGGGCGAGGTCGTTGTAGGTCAGCGGCCAGTCGTCGCCGACACCGTCGAGGGAGTGCATGCGAAAGTCCGAGGGCAGCAGGCGCATCCATTGCGCACCGTAGAGCAATGTGCTCCCCCCGACACCGCCGATCATCAGCGGATGCAGATCGCTGTCGTCGACCTCCAGCGGGTAGTCGTCGGGCGATTTGCGGATATTGGGCTCGGCACTCCACCCTTGCTGGGACAGCAATTCCCATTCCGGTTTGACGCCGGGGAACTCGTTGTTGTTGTACCACCGACCCTGTTCCAGGCAGAGCACCCCGAAACCGTTGCGCGCCATTTCGCGTGCCACTACCGCTCCGGACGGGCCGGCTCCGACGATCAGAACATCGACAGTCTCGGTTTCGGTGGAAGGATTCGCCACACTCATCTGACACCCTTTTCCGGTAGCAACCCGATCGCCGCTGCGGCCGACGGCGACGATCGTCCGACCCGGCAACTGAGACCTAAATGGCCGTTAAAGGTTATCTCAATTAGCCTTTTGGGGCAAGCACGGCGCCGATGTGCGCGGCTAAATGGCCTGGCGCAGGGGCGTGGGCGGATCAGGGACTCGTGTAAAGCGCAGCGCCCAGTCCGCCGTCGACGACGATCGAGGCGCCGTTGACAAAGGATGCGTCGTCTGAAATTAGGAAGCGCACGACGTGGGCAACCTCAGCAGGGTCGGCGATGCGTTCGACCGGATAGCGCGAACTGATCTGGCGGCGGGCTTCCTCGGGGTCCTCGTGGGCGGCGAAATACTGCTGCACCATCGGGGTGTCCATATCGCCGGGCAGGACCGCGTTGGCGCGGATTCCGGCACGAGCAAGTGCTCGGGTCACCGCGATACTGCGGGTGAGGCCCAGTACAGCATGCTTGCTCGTGGTGTAGGCCGGCAGCATCGGATCGGCACTGACCGACAGCACCGAGGCGATGTTGACGATGCTGCCGCCCCGACCGAGTCGCAGCATCGCCGCCGCGGCGTGTTTGCACACCCAGAAGGGTCCACGGACGTTGGTGGCATCGATGGTTTCCCAATCCTCGTTGGTGGTGTCCAGAAGGTCGCGTTCGATTTGCTTGCCTGCATTGTTGACGACGAAATCGACGCTGCCGAAGCGCCTTTCGACCTCGGCGAGCGCGCTGATGACTGCGGCCTCATCCGTGACGTCGGCTTGCAGCACCTCGGCAGTGCCGGCCAGACCGTGAGCCCGGGCTGCGGTCTCGCGCAGTCCTTCGATGTTGCGGCCAAGAGCCACAACGTTGGCCCCGTCGGCAGCCAGATCGAGCACAATTGCGCGGCCCAGGCCGCCGGAAGCTCCTGTCACGAGTCCTGACTTGTTGGCGCAGCTGCTCATTCCGTCCTCACTTCGTGGTAGGGGTGGCATCCGGTGGGCCGGCTCTGGGGGTCGGCTGAACGATTCGCAACGTTGCCTCCGCCTCGGTGGCGCGGACGGCGACGATGTCACCGCTGGTCAGGCTGGCGTAATTGGGGGCGTCGGCGACGACGACGGGACAACGGACTCCGTAGAGTTCGCGGCTGACCACTGCGCCGACGCACAGCACGTAGTCGGCGGCGGCCAGGACTACGGCCACCGGACCATTCCCGGCCGCCCAGGCCTGGGCGAAGACTTGCGCGTTCGTGCCCGATCCTCGGGATTCGGGCATTACCAGTACCTTTCCCGCCACTGACCTGCCGCGCTGGGGGTGGCTGTGATGATTGATGATGCCGGTGTCCGGATCGAGCCCTCCCCACGCGTTGAGCGGTTCACTGAGAGCGAGCACGACACCTTCGCCGCAGCCCGTCAACAAGACGCGGACCGGGTGGCCGCCCTCAGAACCCGTCATGGTCGATCACCCTGCCCGCGATCGCGGATTCGACGCATACCTCAAGGTCGGCGAACAGAACATCGACGCCGATGTTGCGGGGCGCATACCAGGCCCACTTGGCGGAGTTGGTCAGCACCAGCCCGTCGGTCTGCGGCAGGATCGGCGTGTTGTAGGTGCAGGTGTCGGTAACGATCCGCACGCCGGCGGATTCCAGGATTTCGATGAGCCCCCGCTTCGCGACCTCGTCATACACCCATCGGCCGGCGTTGACGTAAAGCGGTGTTCTCTCGTGGACACGTCGACGGTTGAGCAGCGTTGCCAGGTGGCCAAACTCCGCGATTGAGAAGTGGGGCGTGCCGATGCATACGGCCGCCAGCTTGCCGTTCCTGCGGGTGCTGAGCTCGGTCCATGCGCGGTGCAGGTCCGCGGTCGTCACCGTGATGGTCTGCTCGGGAGCCCGGCCCCCGAACACCTCATCCGCATCGAGCGCTTCCGGCGTGACGCCGAGGACATGGAAGAGCGCGACGGCCCCGGTCGAGGCGGTCGCCGCGCCGAAGGCTTTGAGCTGGTCTTCGGTAGCCGTAGTGATGCCGCGCACCACTGGCACTCGGCTACCGCACCACTGGCCGACCAGGTGGCCCAGCAGCGGGAAGAACGCGTCGCGGGCCATCACGGGTGCCGGTAGTGCGGTGACGTCGACGAGTAGCCGGCCGCGGCGCCCTTCATCGGTGTGGAGGCCGGCGAAGGGAGCGCGGCCCACGATTGCGGCGGCGATGTCGACGAAGTCGCCGTAGCGCTGGGTGCGCGCGCCCAGCACGCTGTTGGCGAAGACAATGGCGTTAGATTCGCCCCAGGCGATGTGTTGGCCGAGTTTCGGGCGATTGGCAAGCAGGTACGGAGCGCAGGTCCAAGTCGGCGCACAGCCGAGACGCTCGTAGAGGTCCATCAGGATCCGGGCATGTGTCGCCAAGTCCTGAGGGCCATTCCAGTATTGCGGGTGCCGCAGATCAATCGAGCCGACGTTGAGCGTGGTGGGTACCGATACCCGGGCGCCGCCGTCGACGAGCGCCTTTACGAAGTCGATCGATACCGCGCCGACGTACAGGCAACCATCGACGTGCGCGCTGTGGACATCGATCAGCGTCGGCGCGTCCATGGCGTTGGCAACGGCCACCAGAACCCGCATGGCCAGTTGAGCGCCGGGCCCGTGCTCACCGTTGAGGTAGGCCCGGTCATGTTGACTGAGTGCAGTCGATGCCGGCATCTGCAGGGCCTCCGTCCGCCAGCTCTCACCGGCGGTCATAAAGGCTAGCGCTATTGTCCTATAATGGCCAATATACTCTCTAGTACCAGGCCGGATGGGCTGCGCGGAGAGGCATAGAGCGGGCTGCGCTGTAGAAACTCACCGTTAGCGGCCTCCGGACTTATCATTTGAGTGCAGTGAGCCCGAAGGAGTGACCGAATGCGGGACTTCAGTCCAGTTCGTACACGCAGCGTTGCCAGCGATGTGGTGGGCCAGATTGTCGAACGTCTGCGTTCGGGGGAACTGAAGCTGGGCGATGTCCTGCCCGGCGAACGCGTCCTGGCCGCACAGATGGACGTGTCTCGCCCGACAGTCAGCGGCGCAATGACCCGGCTTGCCGATGCCGGGATTCTGCGGCGGCGCCCGGGACGGCAGGGCAACGCCGAAATCATCTCGATCTGGGTTCCAGACGAACTCATCGAGAGGCACACTGCCGTCGGCAGATTGGAGGCCGACGACATTTTCCGCGTGCTCGAGGCACGCAAAACGCTCGAGCCGCGCATCGCCCAGCTGACGGCATTTCGGGCAACCGATGAGGACTTCGCCGAGTTGCAGGACTCCATCGATCTTCTTGTCGCCCACGGTGACGACATCAATCGCGCGGAACAGGCTGAGCTGCTGTTTCACCGGATCATGTGGCGCGCCGCCCGCAACAGCTCACTGCAAGCCATGATGTTGGGACTTGAGCAAGAACTCGCCCCGATCCACGACATGATGCTGCGCACTCCCGAGGACTACGCGGCGGGAATCGAACTGCACACCGCCACACTGGCAGCCCTCAAGCGTGGCGACCCCGCCGAGATCGAGAACGAGATGTACCGGCATTTGGGGCATTTCGAAGCGATTGTCGCCGACGTGCTGCAACGCACCCCACATCGTCAGACGCCGCCGTTCCTGCTGGCGGGCGCCCACTGACACGTTGAGCCGATGCGCAGTCCTCGGGGTTGACGTGCGGTGGTGGTTACCCGGCCGCGAGGCGCTCTTCGTAAACCGTCGAGCGGATCGCTTCGCGGCACGTGCAACTTGTACGCGCTGCTGTGTAGTTGGGCGGTGACCTTTTGCACATGCTGCGTCTGTCAGGTCCGTTGCTGGCCGAGAACACTAAAAATGCGTCCGCGATCTGAAGTCGCCGCAGACGCCCATACGACAGTGGTTATCGGCAAGGAGACTTATTGTGTCGGTCATTCTCAAGGCGCCGGCAGCGCAGGTCGGCACCGCCCACAAGAGCGATCCCCAGGTTGTGGAGACCGTCGCGGCGGTTCTCGACGACATTCGCGCCAACGGCGATTTGGCGGTCCGCAGGTATTCCGAGAAGTTCGACAAATGGACGCCTGAATCGTTCCGCCTCAGCGGCGACGAGATCGCCAGGATCGTCGCCGATCTGCCGACGACGGTCATCGACGACCTGTCCTTCGTACAGCAACAAGTCCGTAGATTCGCCCAGGCGCAACGGGATTCCATGCGCGACGTCGAGATCGAGACCCTGCCGGGAGTGCGGCTGGGTCACAAGCACGTGCCGGTGGCGGCCTCGGGCGCCTATGTGCCGGGCGGCCGCTACCCGCTGACGGCGTCGGCGCACATGACCGTGGTGACCGCCAAGGTGGCCGGCGTCGATCGCGTGGCGGCGACCACGCCCCCGAACGCGGGCACACCTCCGCAGATCAGCGTTGCGGCAATGCATCTTGCCGGAGCCGATGAAATCTATGTGCTCGGCGGCGTGCAGGCTATCGGTGCGCTGGCGTTGGGTACCGAGACGATCGCCCCCGTCAATCTGTTGACCGGCCCGGGCAACGCGTACGTCGCCGAGGCCAAGCGACAGCTGTTCGGCGAGGTCGGTATCGATTTGTTCGCCGGACCCACCGAGGTGCTCATCATCACCGATGACACCGCCGATCCGTTCGTCGTGGCCGCCGACCTGCTCAGCCAGGCCGAGCACGGGCCGGATTCCCCCTGCGTGTTGGTGACGACCTCAGAGCGTGTGGGCCGCGAGACCATCGTTGAAGTGTCTCGCCAGCTGCAGAACCTACCTACCAGCGGCGTCGCGGCGGTGTCCTGGGAGAGGTACGGCGAGGTGCACCTGGTCGATGACCTGAAGGAGGCGTTCGCGTTGGGCGATCAATTCGCCAGCGAGCATGTCCAGATCCTCACCGCTGAACCGCGCCGTGCGCTGACCGAAATGCACGACTACGGCGCGTTGTTCCTGGGCGATAAGACTTGTGTGTCGTACGGCGACAAGGCCATCGGAACCAACCACGTGCTGCCGACTTTGGGCGCGGCTCGGTACACCGGCGGACTCTGGGTGGGCAAGTACCTCAAGACGGTGACCTACCAGGAGATCGACAACGCCGAGTCCAGCGCGGAACTGGGCCGCATCTGCGGCCGCGCGGCACGTCTGGAGAATTTCGAGGGCCACGCCCGGTCGGCCGACGTGCGCGCTGCCAAGTTCGGCGGTGACGCGCTGCCTTGGACCGACCATGCCTTCGACACCGCCGGTAAGGTTTCGGCGCGCTGAACGACCGCACAGGCATCCTGCCCCCTAGTGTCACCGTCGGGCGTCGCCCGGTAATGCCCCTCAGCACAGGGGCCAAGGAGTGAATTCCGTTGAGCGCAAACCCCCAGCCGAAAGTCCCCACGTTGCGCGCGGTCGATCACTGTGCCTACACGGTGCCCGATCTCGAAGCGGCGGTGGACTTCTTCGTTGACCATTTCGGTGCCGAACTCGTGTTCTACGACGGGCCGTTCCTCGACGAGAAGTTCGACGGCATGCGACGGCGCCTCAACGTCGACCCGCGCGCCCAGTGCCGGATCGCGATGATTCGGATCGGCAAGCATCACAACGTCGAACTGTTCGAATATGCTGCGCCGGAACAGAACAGCGTATTGCCGCACAACAGCGATATCGGAGGACATCACCTCGCGTTCTATGTCGACGACATCGACGCCGCCCACGACTATGTCCGATCCATCCCCGGTGTGGTGGTGCAGGAAGGACCCAACGGTGTCGATCCGGCAGCGCCGGTGGCCGGTCAACGTTGGTTCTACTTCCAGTCGCCGTGGGGGATGCAACTCGAACTCACCAGCTGCCCCACCGGGGGCTTCTACGACGGACTGCCGGGGGCGGCAATGGCTGTGCCAAGCCGGGCATGGCGCTGAGCGGCAAAACCAGCCGGGCCTGACCATCTGGCGTGCACAAGCGTCACCGCCGATTTCGCCATCACACGGCGACCATCCGCGCAAGGCAAGCAGCTGATCATGTGTGCGCGGCGGAGCACGCCCGGAGCTGCTGTCAGTGTGTGCTCTGAGCGGTGTTGGCGGGCACGTGTCGAAGGACGTGACGGCTGAATCGCTCGATCTGCTCTTCCTCGTCACCGTGGATCGGCTGCAGGACAACAGAGTCGGCGCCGGCAGCGGCCAGCTTTGCGATGGCCGCCTGACATGCCTGGGCGTCGCCGGCGACGGTCAGACGGCTGATCACGTCGAGGTCGGGGTCAGATTCTTGCAACGTGCCCAGCTGGGCGGCCAGGTAGGGCTTGCGTAGTGCCTCGTCGACGGTGGACCGCAGCGCCTCTAAACCGCAATGCGCGTCCTCGGGGTCGAGGTTGGACCAGACGAAGACGGTGATATGGGCGTCGGGTCCCAGCGTCCGGCGGACCCGAGCCACGTACTCCGGCGGCGAGCCCTCGGCCAGGATCACGCCCAGCCCGAGTTGCTGGGCGGTGTCAATGCCTTTCGGTCCACGCACGCCCAAGCTCAGTGGGGGAGCGTCAACAGGTGGATGGGTCAGCGACACCGCGTCGAGGTGCACGTGGTCCCCCGAGTAACTGACCTGCTTGCCCGCGAGCAGGTCTCGTACTGTCTCGGACACCTCGTGCAGGCATGCCATCAAGCTGCCGGGGTGTTGGCCGACTTGTGTCAGCCATGCCGGCATCCCGTGCCCAATGCCGGCATGGAACCGACCAGCCGACAGGCGCGCGACCGATGCGAATTCCATCGCCAGATACATCGGGTTGCGCACGGCGGCCGGCGCGATGCCCAGTCCCACTTGGATTTTGGTTGTTACCGCCAGCGCCGAGGCGACCTGCGCGATGCCGCCGGACAGGGCGAGGTCTTCGCACACCCACAGTTCGTCAAAGCCTGCCTCTTCGGCCGATCGGGCGAGCCGCACCGCGTCCTCGGCGGGTCGTGCGTCGAGCTTGAATCCGAGCTTAGGCATCATCCACTCTCCTGCTGCTGTAGCGCTGAGTCGAAGCAGTGGCGAGTCACCAGACCACGCTCAACGTATTGACTGGCCGGCGCGGTTGTTGGGGCGTCGTCACGACCGGTGTGGGGTGTCGTCAGGGTCGGTGCTGGCCGGACTTCGCTCGGTGATGGGTGCGTCGATCCCAGCGGCGCGGCTTAACAGCGTCGCCTGGGCGAATCCTGCCGAGGAAAACGTGAGCGTGTCGCAGCGACTCAGCCGCGCGTCGAGTCGTTCCCACAGACCGATGCGCTGGCCATGTGTGTCGCGGCGGGACCTGATCATGGGGCCGATTCTCCGCGTCAACGCTGCGAAGCGGTCGCTGACGAGACGGCACGGGGCTCGCGCGGGCCTATGAGATTGCCTGCCGCATCGCGGAAATGGGGTGCCTTAAACGGGTTCAGGGCGCCGGCGTCAACGATGTGCGCGGTGCCGGTGACGTAGCGGCCGTCGTCGCTGGCCAAGTACACCACCGCGTTGCTGACGTCGCTCGGATCCAGGAACGGCACCGGCAGCGCGTGCATGGCGGTCAGTGCTTCCAGGGCGTCATCCTGCGTCGCGCCCTCTTTACCTCCGGCGAAGAGTCGGTTGTAACGAGGGTTGTTGATCATCGGCGTGTTCACGTTGGTCGGGTTGACCGAGTTGACCCGAATGTTGTGCGGCGCCAGCTCGCCCGCCAACGTGCGCATGAGTCCGTTGACGCCGTGTTTGGAGGCCGCGTAGTGGCCGATATTGAGCTCGACGGTCAACCCCGAGATCGAGCTGATCAAGATGATCGCGCCGCCTTCGTTTTGGGCCAGCAAGATGGGGACCGTGGCTTTGATCGTCTTCCACACGCCGGTCAGGTTGACGTCGATTTGGTCCTGGAACTGCTCTTCGGTCAACTCCCACAGCGGCGCGGTGTCGTTGAGAGTGCCGGCGTTGGCGACCACGATGTCCAGGCGTCCCAGCTCGGAAACTCCGTCCTGCACCGCCTTCTGCAGGCCGGCGAGGTCGCGGACGTCGACCTCGGCGGCGAAAACCCGGCGCCCCCGGCTCTTCACCAGGTCCACGGTGGTCACCAGGTCATCGGAGTCGGCCATCGGATAGGGCACCGTGTCGATCTGGCGGCACACATCCAGGGCGACGATGTCGGCGCCCTCGTCGGCGAGTCGCAGCGCATGCGAGCGGCCTTGGCCGCGCGCCGCACCAGTGATAACAGCGACCTTGCCATCGAGACGCCCCATGAAGTCCTCTTTCCGGATTGGCTGCGAAGTGATGAATTCCGTTGTCGCCGAGGGTTACTGGTGTTGCTCGCGGCCTCGCAGCTCCCGGTATTCCTCAGCGCGTTCGTCGGTGATGTGGGGCAGCGGTGGGAAGTCCAGCCACCCGGAAACGAACGGGCTGGCCAGGTCGCGGTCGGTCGGGATTTCGACCAACACCGGCGCCTGCGCGTCGAACGCCCGCTTGAACGTCGGTTCGAGGTCGGCGGCCGAGTCGACGCGGAACGACTCCAGACCGAATGACTTGCCCAGGTCCTTGAAGCTCGGGCTGTAGGGGGTCCCGTCAGGCCGGTTGAACTCGGTGCCGATGATGCGATCGGTGGCGTTGCGCTGTCCGCCGCGGATCGAGATGTAGCCCGAGTTGTCCTGGACGATGAACACCACCGGGATGTCGTGCTGGATCGCCACGCCGATCTCCTGGGCCGTCATCAGGAAGTCACCGTCACCGGTGATCGTGGCGACCTGGCGCTCCGGCGCGGCCAGCTTGGCGCCCAGCGCCGCCGGCACGGGCCAGCCCATCGACGAGAAGCCGCCAGTGGTCAAGTGGGTGCGCGGCTCATAGACCGGGAACGTCTGCTTGACGGCACCCTGAGTGTTGCCGGACCCGACCAGCACGATGCCATTGCGGTCCATCACCCGGCGCAGCGCGGCCAGCGGCCGCTGCAGGGTGAACGGGAACCGGTCGGTGTCGCGGCGCGTGGAGAGCTCGTTTTCCCACTCGGCCTTGCGTTCGGCGACCTCGGCGAGATACTCGGTGCGGTCGGGCTTGGACGGCAGTGAGTCCACAATCGCGGCCAGTGCGGGCTTGGCGTCGGCGAGGATGCCGACCTCGGCCGGGTAGATCTTGCCGATCTCGTGCGGGTCGATGTCGATGTGGATGAGCTTGGCCGGCGGGAACGAGAACGACTGACCCTTGGCGTAGCTCGAGGCCGACCAGTCGGTGAAGCGGCATCCGATGGAGACCACGGCGTCGGCGTTGGCGGCCAGGTAGTTGCCGTGGATGGTGCCGGTCTGTCCGACGCTGCCGACGAAGAGGTCGTGATCTTCAGGGAAACCGCTCTTGCCGTTCCAGGTCGTGGCCACCGGGATGTTGAAGCCCTCGGCGAGGGCGCGGACCTCGTCGGTCGCGTTGGCGCTGATCGCGCCGCCACCGATGATGATCATCGGCCGCTTCGCGGTGGCCAGCAGGTCAACTGCCGCCTCGATGGCCTGCGGATCGGGGTACTGCAATCCCACCGGGAGGCGACGGGCCAGATCGTGAAAGTTCACCTCGGCGGTTTCGGCGTGCAGATCCCAGGGCACCTCGATGTGGGCGGGCCCGCGGCGGCCGGTCAGCATCGCCGAGAAAGCTCGGTGCAGGATGAACGGCAGGTCCTCAATGCTGTTGGCGACCCAGCTACGTTTCGAGACCGCCTCGGCGATCTGCGGAAAACCGTTGTCCTTCTGGCGTTCCAGCTCCTGCAGTACGCCGCGGCCGCGCATGTGACGCGGGGGCCCGCCGGTGATGACCAGCACGCTGGTCGAGTCGCTGTACGCGGTGGCGAGCCCGAGCACCGTGTTGGAGGCGCCGGCACCGATGGAGGTCACAGCACACATCGGTTTGCCCGACACCCGGTAGTACCCGTCGGCGAGGTGGACTGCACTCTGCTCGTGGTAGGTCTGGATGAACGGGATCTTCGACTCGTCTTCGTTGAACGCATCCATCAGTCCCCAGATGCCGTGACCGGGGATGCCTGCCACGTAGGGCACTCCGTAGTCTTTGAGGACGCGGGCGATGACCTGCCCTCCGTTAAGCCTGGGCATGAGCTGTCCTTTCTCGCGCGGACGTACAGAATCTGTGCTTGCCGGCCGGTCACCGCAACCGCATTACCGCAGCGGGCACGCGCGACGGGCTGTATCGACAGTCTGACCCGCGGCGCGAGGGTCGCAATAGACGCAGTGTGAGCAACGGGCACCGCCACGCCTGCACATCCTGACATCGTGCAGGGGTGTTGCCAGGCCATGCGAGCGTGCAGTGTGCGTCCACGCGGCAATCGCCGACAGTCCGATTCCGTGGCGGGCGTGCGCGCGGGCGGCGTCTGATCGGGGACGTTCGCTTCGCTGTGCACCATGGCCGTGCGTTATTGCACACTCTGCGTCTGGGAGTCGACAGCGTCGCACGGCAACACTTGGAGGACGCCGCGCACAGGAGTCTGCACGCGTTCGGCCTTCAGCCCCATAAGGAGACGTCACGTGTCGGTCATGCCCATGACCTCGACCACCCAGGTCACGATCCTTCGCAACATCCCGGTCTGGGTCTGCGTCGTCAACGACAGTCGGCCAGCCCGCAATTCCGCACCGGAGGTCACGCCGCGATGACCCACGCCGGTGTCGACACCTTGCAGGCCCCCAGCATCGCCGCGCACCCAACGCGGCGCGAGCATGATTCTTTGGGCGACTGGGCTGTTCCCTCGCGGGCCTACTACGGCGTGCACACGGCGCGTGCCCTGCAGAACTTCCCCATCTCGGGCACCGCACTGGCTGCCTACCCCGATTTCGTCAATGCGCTGGCGGCGGTCAAACAGGCCGCCGCGGCGGCCAACCGCGAACTCGGACTACTCGATGCCGAACGTGCCCAGGCCATCGAGGTCGCATGCGTGGAGATCCGCGGCGGCGCCCTGCACGAACAGTTCATCGTTGACGTGATCCAAGGCGGTGCGGGTACCTCGACGAACATGAACGCCAACGAGGTCATCGCCAACCGAGCTCTGGAGATCCTCGGCGCGCACCGCGGCGACTACGACAGGTTGCATCCACTCGAACACGTCAATCGCAGCCAGAGCACGAACGACGTCTATCCCACGGCGATCAAAGTCGCTCTGCAAGTGCACATCGCCACCCTGCACGCCACGATGCTGGAGGTCGCCGCGGCGTTCGCCGCCAAGGCCGAGGAATTCGGCTCGGTGTTGAAGATGGGCCGCACCCAACTGCAGGACGCGGTCCCGATGACGCTGGGCCAGGAATTCGGCACCTACGCCATCATGGTCAGCGAGGACGCCGAACGTCTGCAGGAGGCCGCGCAGCTGGTCGCCGAGATCAACCTGGGCGGCACGGCGATCGGCACCGGACTCAACTCGCATCCGCTGTACGCCGGGCTGGTGTGCGAAAAGCTCAGGGAGATCACCGGTTTCCCGCTGGCCACCGCGCACGACCTGGTGGAGGCCACCCAGGATGTCGGCGCCTTCGTCCAACTGTCCGGTGTCCTCAAACGCACCGCGTTGAAGCTGTCCAAGATCTGCAACGACCTCCGGCTGTTGTCATCGGGACCTAGATCCGGCTTCAACGAGATCAATCTTCCCGCCGTGCAAGCCGGTTCGAGCATCATGCCCGGAAAGGTCAACCCGGTCATCCCCGAAGTGGTCAACCAAGTCGCCTATGAGGTCGCCGGCAACGACGTGACGATCAGCATGGCAGCCGAAGCCGGCCAGTTGCAGCTCAACGCTTTCGAACCGATCATCGCGCACTGCTTGTTCCAATCGCTTACCCACCTCAACGCGGCCTGCAAGACCTTGGTGGCCAACTGCGTGGTGGGCATCACCGCCAACGAACAGCGCCTCTATGAGTCGGTGACCAATTCCATCGGCATCATCACCGCACTGAATCCCTATATCGGCTACGCCGCCTCGGCCAGAATCGCCAAACAGGCGCTCACCACCGGGCGGGCGATACCCGATCTGGTCGTCGAAGGCGGCTTGCTCTCAGCTGCTGAAGTGGCCCATCTGCTGACGCCGGAAGCCCTGGTGCGGCCCCGTGAACTCTTGCCGCTCAGACACGCAATCGTCGACTCGTCTCAGGAGAACACCCCGTCATGACCAATGTCTTGTATCTCTACGGCGGCTGGCCCGGCCACAGCCCCTACAACATCGCTGACTGGACCCGCGAACTCGTCGGTGAACTCGGATTTCACCTCGAAGAGTCCCAGGACATCTTCACCCTCGATCGCGACCTCACCGCTTACGACCTGATCATCTTGGGCTGGAACAACGCGCTGACGACCGAAGACCTGTCGGACTCGCAGGAGGACCATCTGCTGGAGGCGGTGGAGGCCGGCACCGGGGTCGCCGCATGGCACGGCGCCGCAGCAGCGTTTCGATCCAGCCTGCGCTACCACCTGATGCTGGGCGGCGACTTCCTGGCCCACCCGGCGGGAGAAGGGTATCCGCATCCTTACGACGTCAACATCGTCAACCGCGACCACGAAGTGACCATAGGTGTCGCGGATTTCCCTGTCGCCTCCGAGCAGTACTACATGAGCGTGGATCCCAACAATGTGGTGCTGGCCGAAACCACCTTCAATGGTGAGCACTTCGCGTGGCTCGACGGCCTGAGAAGCCCGGTCGCCTGGGTCCGCAACTGGGGCAAGGGCCGCGTCTTCTACCACTCGATCGGCCACGCACCGCAAGACCTCGCCGGTGACGACGTCCGCCTGCTCACCAAGCAGGGCATCGGCTGGGCCGCCCGCCGCTAACCCCTAATCCGTTGTCATCTGGCGTCTTGAGACGCCGTAGCCCGAAAGTACGAAAGCTCATGTCCCGCAACACTTGGTTTGAGACCGTCGCCATCGCCCAGCAACGCGCCAAAAAGCGCCTCCCGAAATCGGTCTATTCCTCGCTGATTTCAGCCAGCGAGAAAGGCCTCACCGTCTCCGACAACGTCGGGGCGTTCGCGCAGCTCGGTTTCGCCCCACACGTGGTCGGTGCACCCGCGTCCCGTGAGATGTCCACCACCGTTTTGGGGCAAGAGATTTCGCTCCCCGTGGTGATCTCCCCGACCGGCGTGCAAGCGGTCGACCCCGACGGTGAGGTGGCAGTCGCCAAAGCGGCAGCCGCGCGGGGAACGGCCATGGGTCTGTCCTCGTTCGCCAGTAAACCCATCGAAGATGTGGTCGCCGCCAACTCCAAGGTGTTCTTCCAGATCTACTGGCTCGGTAGCCGTGAGGCCATCGCCGAGCGTGTCCAGCGGGCCAAGGACGCTGGCGCGGTCGGGCTCATCGTCACGACCGACTGGAGCTTCTCGCACGGACGCGACTGGGGCAGCCCTATCATCCCTGAGCGCGTCGACCTGCGCACTATCGCGCGGATGGCGCCCGAAGTGATCACCAAGCCCAGCTGGCTGTGGAGCTTCGGCCGCAATCTGCAACCCCCAGACCTGCGGGTCCCCAATCAGGGTCGGCGCGGTGAGCCGGGCCCGACGTTCTTTGAGGCCTACGGCGAATGGATGGGCACCCCGCCGCCGACCTGGGACGACATCGCCTGGCTACGGGAGCTGTGGGGCGGGCCGTTCATGCTCAAGGGCGTGATGCGCGTCGACGACGCCAGACGCGCCGTCGACGCCGGTGTGTCGGCGATCTCGGTATCCAATCACGGAGGCAACAATCTCGATGGCACCCCGGCAGCGGTGCGGGCACTGCCGGCGATCGCCGACGCGGTCGGCGACCAAGTCGAGGTGCTGCTCGACGGAGGCATCCGGCGGGGCAGCGACGTCGTCAAAGCGATGGCGCTGGGCGCGCGATCCGTCATGATCGGGCGCGCCTACCTGTGGGGCCTGGCCGCCAACGGCCAAGCCGGCGTCGAGAACGTACTCGACATCCTGCGCGGCGGCATCGACTCGGCGTTGATGGGCCTGGGTCGGGGCTCCATCCATGGCCTCACCCGCGACGACATCCTCATCCCGGCCGGCTTCGCACGTCGGCTGGGCGACCCCCTGTGCATGACCCAGCCTGTGTGAGGTCTGTTCGCGGCGCCCCGCGCCGCTTAACTGGGCTGTTTACCTGGCCGTGCGACGCCGATATTAGTAAACTCAGAATGCGCAAGGATCACGCATAAACTTGCACACTTCGAAGGTCCTAGGTCTGGGTTCACGCCATGGCGATGTCAATCGAAAGCGCGTTGCAGCTGGAAGTGTTCAGCCGCGTCGCGGTCACGGTGCACGCGGGCCAGCGCAACCTCGACAGATTGGTGCGGTGGGTCCACCCCACCGAAATCCCCGATATCGCGCAATTCCTCAGCGGGGGGGAGATGCTGCTCACCGCCGGGCTGGGCATCGGTGACACCGCCGAGCGGCAACGCGAATACCTCTGCGAAATCGACGACGCGCACGCCGCGGTGCTGATCGTGGAGCTGAGCGGGCGAGCGTTCACCACCCTGCCCGAGCCGCTCATCGAAGCCGCCCGCGAGCGCGAATTTCCCCTGGTGAGCCTTGACGGTGAGCTGCCGTTCGTCGAGGTTTCCGCGCAGGTCCACGAGTCGATCATCGACCAGCGTGTCCTTGACCTCAGCGCCTACGAACGTCTCAACGCAACCTTCATGCAGTTGCTGCTCGCCGGGCGCGACCACGTGCATTTCACCGACGCACTGGCCGCCGAGGTCAACCGACCCGTGGTGCTCGAGGACGCCGCTCGCCAGGTCGTGGCCTACTCAGGCAGCTCGGCTGACGGTGACCTGGCGCTACGGGAGTGGGAACGACACTCCCGCATCGACCACGACGCCGCCACCGCCCGCAGCGGCACCGCCAACGACGCCGACAACTGCACCCGCAAGGCGGTAGTGCTTCGGGGAGAGCGGTGGGGATGGCTGCATGTCTTGCACGGCGGCGAGCCGATCGTGGGCACTGCAGGCTATGCGATCGACCGCGCCGCCGACGGCATCGCCATCGCTCTACTCGGGGCACGCGAAAGCGGGGCCCGCTCGGCCCAACGCCAAAACGCCTTGGTCAGCCGGCTCTTGCTGGGCGACATCTCCGGTGACGAGTTCGTGTCACGAGCGTTGCGCATCGGCTTGGACCTGCGAGATCGTGCCCTGCTGGTGGTGTCGGTCTGCCGCGACGCGACCGCGGCCGCCACCGGCGAAGAAGCCATGGAGGAGATGTGCCGGTCCCTGCGGGTGCCCGCGGTGGTCGCCGACGTCGGCGAGCGCACCCTGGTCATCATGGGCCTGTCGCGAACCAGGTCGGAGTCCAAAGTCGTGGAGCGGCTGACCGCCCTGGGTGTGCGGGCCGGGATCAGCCGCCCGGTCAGCGCCAGCCAGTTGTCCGCCGCGGTGGAACAAGCGCGCAGCGCCGCGTCGGTCGCGGCGACGCGACCAGATAAAGCGGTACACCGATTCGACGACCTCGGCGTACTGCGGCTGCTGGCTTCGCTGGCCGGCGGGCCCGAACTCGCTCGCTATATCGAAGACGAACTGGGCGCCCTGCTCAAACACGATGCAACGGCCAGCAATCCGCTGCTGGCGACCTTGCGCACCTATCTGGCCTGCGACGGCAACAAGTCGCAGGCCGCCCAGCAGCTTTACGTCCAGCGCCGCACCCTGTACTACCGGCTGGAGCGCATCGAGAGTCTGCTCGGGCGCTCGCTGGACGACCCGGACACCCGTCAGGCGCTGATTTTCGCCGTCCGCGGACACGACCTCCTGCAGCGCGAAGTTCGGCGCTAGAAGCGACAACACAGTCACGACACGTTGCACCCAGTGTGCACCGATGCCGCAGTGGAGTTCTCAGAGTGCTTCTGTCAGCAACCCACCACGGAGCCCTAGGTTGGGAAACGACACCCGTCTGATCAGGACGGACGGATCCTCTCAGCCCAGGGGAGCGCCTTGATGACCACCGCTGTCGCGGAGCTGCAGTCGCAACTTCTCACCGACACACCCGATGTTGTAGACACCGACATCGCCATCATCGGTTCGGGAATGGGCGGCGGCACGCTCGCCTACGCCCTGCGCGACTGCGGCGCCGACGTGTTGATTATCGAACAAGGCGACTTCCTGCCGGTGGAACGGGAGAACTGGTCGTTTGACGCGGTCCACACCCGCGGACGATACAAGAATTCTGCGGCCTGGCACGACGCCACGACCGGCAAGGACTTCGTTCCCGGCAACTACCACTACGTCGGCGGATCAACCAAAATGTATGGGGCCACACTGCCGCGACTTCGCGAATACGACTTCGGCGAGATCGACCACGTCGACGGCGTGTCGCCGGCCTGGCCAATCAGCTACGCCGATCTGGAGCCGTTTTACGGCGCCGCAGAACACATGTTCTGGGTGCACGCCAACAAAGACGAGGACCCCACCGATCCGTGGCGGTCCACCGACTACCCATTCCCGGGGCTGGCCCACGAAGGCGCGATGGCCAAACTGGTCGAATCCGCCCGGCGCCAAGGCCTGCACCCGTTCGCCGCACCGCAAGCCCTCGACCGCCGGCCCGGCGGTAACTGCGTGCTGTGCTACACCTGCGATTCCTTCGCGTGCATGGTCGACGCCAAAGGCGACGCCGACGTTGCCGCCGTGCGCCCGGCGCTGCGGGCGGCTTCCAAAAACGTGCGACTGCTGACCAACGCCGAAGTCACCCGATTGGAAACCGACAGCGCCGGGCGCACGGTGACCGCAGCCCAGATTCTCCACCACGGCCGCCGAATTCAAGTGCGGGCCAAGCGTTTCGTGGTTGCCTGCGGTGCGGTCAACACAGCAGCACTACTGCTGCGGTCGCAGTCGCCGACCCACCCGAAGGGTCTGGCCAACTCGTCAGATCAGATCGGGCGCAACTACATGGCGCACGTGACAACCTTCTTCTTGGCCATTGACCCGCGACACCCTAACGAGGCGGTCTACCAGAAAACGATCGGCATCAACGACTGGTACACCGCGGGGCCGGCCACCCAATACCCACTGGGCAACGTTCAGGGTTTGGGCAAACTGCGCGGCCCACAAGCCAAACTCGGTACACCGTGGGTGCCGCTGCCGATCCTCGACGAAGTCACCAAGTTCACGCTGGATCTGTTCATCCAAAGCGAAGATCTGCCCTTGGCCGAGAACCGGGTGACGATCAACTCCAAGGGGCAGATCGTGCTGACCCGGCGCGCCACCAACATGGCCACCCACGAGGACCTCATCAAGCGGATGAAGTCGGTGGTCCGCAAGGCCGGCTTCCCGATCATCTTGACACGCAACCTGGGCGTGGAGGCCACGTCACA
Organism: uncultured Actinomycetota bacterium; assembly: GCA_963698965.1. Taxonomy (GTDB): domain Bacteria; phylum Actinomycetota; class Actinomycetes; order Mycobacteriales; family Mycobacteriaceae; genus Mycobacterium. The sequence goes on along the minus strand of CAVOSY010000024.1, from coordinate 56,659 downwards.
TCAGTGCGGGACAGCGCGCATGGGCCACGACCCGGCCACCAGCGTCGTCGACGCCGGATTGCGGGCCTATGACCTGGACAACATGTGGATCGCCGACAGTTCACCGTTCCCGTCCTCCGCGGCGGTCAATCCCGCGCTCACCGTCGCCGCACTGGCTCTGCGCCTGGCTGACTCCGGTGCGCTGACGACCTAGCCCGGCACGACCATCCGCCAAACCAATCGAACGTCCCCGAGGAAGGCCATCCCGCCATGACGACCGCTACCTCGACACCGAGCGCCCTGGCGCCGCTGTTTGAGCCCATCACTCTCGGAAACGTAGAGATCCGCAACCGGGTGGTGATGACCGGCCACGGCACCGGCATGGCCAAGGACTACCTGCCCACCGATCAGCACGTCGCCTACTACCGCGAGCGGGCCATGGGCGGCGTCGGCCTGATCGGAATGGCGTTCCCCCAAATACACCCGACCTCACAGGACGTGCCCGGCGAACCGCGATCGTGGCTCCCTCAAATCGTTCCCGGCCTCAGCGCGATCACCGACGCGGTGCACGAATATGGTGCCCGCATGGTTATGCAGCTGGGACACGGAGGGCGCCAAGGACATTCGACGTTCACCGAACGCGCACTATGGTCACCGTCGAACACCCCGTGCCCGTTCAATCTCGAGATGCCCAAGGAGATGGAGATCGAGGACATCGACGAGATCGTCGAAGCACACGCCGTCGGCGCCCGCCATGCCAAACAGGGCGGCATGGACGGCGTCGAGATCCACTCCGGATACGGCGGATACCTGTTGGCGTCGTTCTTGTCCCCGTTCTCCAACCATCGCACCGATGAATACGGCGGCTCCCTGGAGAATCGGATGCGCATCGTGCTGCGCGTCATCGACGCGATACGCGACGAGGTCGGCCCCGACTATCTGGTCGGAATGAACCTGCAGGGCCACGACTTCAGCCCCGGCGGGCTCGACGTCAGCGATGCCCAGCAGATTGCGCAGGTGCTCGCCGCGACCGGCAAGATTGACTACCTCTGCGTCAAAGCCGCGACATACAACGAGGCCCACCAAAACGTCCCAGACATGCAGCACCCCAAACGCATCTGGGAAAGCCTTGCCGCCGCGGTCAAATCAGTCGTCGACATCCCGGTCATCGCAGTCGGACGCATCAATGATCCGTATGACGCCGCCGACATCCTGCAGCTCGGCCACGCCGATATGGTCGCCATGACGCGCCAGCAGATCGCCGATCCCGAAACCGTCAACAAGATGCGCGAAGGCAGGACCGAGGAAATCCGCCGCTGCATCGGCTGTAACCAGGGCTGCATCGACCGACTGTTCGACGTCACCCACTCCTCGTGCGTCCATAATCCGGCCGCCGGCTATGAACGGGAACTGGGAATCGGCACCCTCTTGCAGGCGACCTTCCGGCGACGCGTCGTGGTCATCGGCGCCGGCCCGGCGGGAATGAAGGCCGCCGAGACTGCAGCCCGCCAAGGTCACGAGGTGATCCTCATCGAGCGACGAAACCGCACCGGCGGTCAACTGCGGATCGCCGAAAAAATCAAGGGCCGCAAGGAAATCGGCGGCGTAATCGACCATCTTGACGTCATGATCGCCAAGCACGGTGTCGATGTGCGGCTGGGCTGGGCGCCCACCGCCGAGGAGGTCCTCTTAATCAAGCCCGGCCACATCATCGTGGCCACCGGTTCGGCCCCCGGACCCGACATCGTCGGCAATCTGGCACAGGGTATTCACTTCACGCCAGGCCTCGACCAAGACCACGTGCTCACGGTGTGGGACGTGCTCGAACACGAACAGCCGGTTGGCCATCATGTGGTCATCATCGACGACGGTGAAGGCGGCTGGAAAGGCATCGGGCTGGCCCTGCAGCTCCAAAGCGAAGGACACCACGTCGAGATGATCACCCCGCTGCCCTACGTCGGTGCCAAACTGGGTCCCTTCAGCGCCAACCTCGCGGTCCCGCGGGTGCACCAGTCGGGAATGACTACACACCCGTTCACCACAGTGACCGCCGTGAACGGGCCCACCGTGCAGATCACCGAGCAGGGCAGGCCCGGCTCCATCACCGACGTCGACACGGTGATCCGCGCCGGCTGGCACCGCCCGGTCACCGACCTCTATTTCGCACTGAAGGGGCGCGGCGTTCCTGTCGAGCGGGTGGGTGACGCGATCGCCAGCCGCACCATGATGGAAGCAGTTCACGAAGGTGAGCGCGCGGCGCGCAGGATCGACGCCACCGCCAAACTGGATCAACATGCGCCGGTCTGACCGACACCCGCTTGCCGGTCATCGACGAAGGTAAACGACAATCCGAGCTTGAGGAGCCGCGGTGATGATCCGTCTGACGGCAAAAACGGCTCCGACGGGTCGCCCGAAACTTGCGTCATGTGCGGCCGCTGGAAGCATCCACCACGGCACAGCGCGCGGCCTGCAGCGGCGATGACACAACCGGCACAAACACAGACCTTGCGTCACGCCCGTGCCGCGGTGTTCGCACTGTTCGCTTCCTTCGGGATCGTCCTGTCAACGTGGGCGGTGCACCTGCCGTCGCTTGCGCAAGCCGTCGAGATGTCCAACGCCATGACGGGGACGGTGTTGCTCATCCTGGGTATCGGATCCCTTGCGGGAATGCAGATCGTCGGCGTCATCGTCGATCGCTGGGGCACCGAGCGCGTCGCGGTCCTCGGGGGTGCGGCCCTGGCGGTGGCGATCATGGTGCCCTTGGCCGCTACGACCGTCGGCGAGGCCGCCGTCGGAGCGTTCGTGTTCGGCGCCTCGGCTGGATGCGCCGACGTCGGGATGAACGCGGCCGCCGTCGATGTGGAACGCGACTACGGCCGACCGATCAATGCTGCCTTTCATGCGATGTTTTCCATCGGAACCGTCATCGGATCTCTCCTCGGGGCGGCCGGATTCGCCTTGCAGCTCAGCACATTGACGACCACCGCCACCGTCGCGGCGATATGCGCGGTGACCGTCGGGGCCGCCTTCGCCTGCTTCCGCCGTTACCGTGCCAGTCGCGTGACCGATCCCGCAGAAGCATCGGTGCTATCGCCACAACCTGATCGACACCACCGCCGGCGGGTGCTGTTGCTGGGCATCTTGGTTTTCCTGCTGCTGCTGTCGGAGGGCTCGGCAATGGACTGGAGCAGCCTTCACGCCCGGCAGCATCTGGGGGCATCGGCATCGTTGGCCGCGCTGGCTGTCGGAGCATTCGTGGTGGCGATGACGGTGGTGCGTTTCACGGTGGACCGCGTCGCCCAAGCTGTAGGCAGGGTGTGGGTGCTGCGAGGCGGATCGATCGTGGCCGCCGCGGGCATCCTGACCGTCATCATGGCGCCCAACCTGCCGGTCGTACTTGCCGGCTGGGCGCTGTTCGGGCTGGGACTAGCCGGCGGTGTGCCGCAGGTTCTCACCGCCGCGGGCAATCTCGGCGGCGGATCGGCTCGGACGATGTCACGCGTGGTGGGTGTGGGCTACGTCGCCATCCTCGGCGGTCCTGCACTGATCGGCTGGCTCGTGCAGTTGGTGTCATGGGAAGGCGCGTTTCTGGTGCCGCTTTGCGCGCTCGTCATCTGTGCGCTCGGTGCCCGCCTCGTCGCGCCCAACGCCGATTGACCGCCAATCGGTTGTCGCCGTTGCGTTGCCCACCGCTATGGCGGGCCGTAGGCGGCAGCGATGCGATTGTCAGCGCCTGTATTTCGTCAGCGCGTCCAGGACGAAGTTGTGGTCGTGTTCGGCCGCCAGGCCGGACACGCCGACCGCGCCGATCAGCGACCCTCGCACCCGCAACGGCACTGCGCCGCCCGCCAGGGCGATATCGCAAGTGCGGTAGCCGTTCTCGGCGAAATAGTCGCCCCCCATCGCGCGCTGCTGGCACTCAAGCGCCCACGATGAGCAGTTGTGCTTGTACACCGCGCGGAACTTGCGAGCGAGCCAATCGTCATTTGTGGCCGACGACCCTTTGAGGGCGGCGTGGAATACCAGCTGTTCTCCGAACACGATGGCGATTGCCACCGGGTAGTCGTGGTTCATTGCAGCGGTGACCATTTCGCTGCCCAGAGCCCAGGCATCGGCGTAGGAGAAGCTGTCGAAGTCGATGGCATTCTCTTCGGTGAGCGCATCGCGGTAGATCTCGGACCAAAAGTCCATCGGGTCGGCAGACATCGCCATTCCTTCGCTAGAACCGCTTAACTGCGGTTTCGACGATACGAGGACCTGCTCGGCGGTGTAATACACAGAATGCGAAGTAAATGGCGACACGTTTGCCCACCTGGGAGCGGGTGTTGGCCGTGCCGCGTGCCGGCGGGTGGTTCGACGCATTTGGCTGGCGTGAGCGCCGGTTGGCTAGGAGCGCGGCGCCGGGCCCGTCGTCGTGCGCACGATGAGTTCGGTGGGCTTCATCGCGCGGCGACGCACGCGCCCGGCGATCAAGTCGAGCAGGATCGTTGCTGCCGCGCGACCCTTATCGGCCAACGGCTGCCTGATCGTTGTAAGGCCCATCAAATCAGCGATCGGTGCGTCGTCGAATCCGATCACCGAGACCCTTTCGGGTACCGCGATGTTCGCGGCTTTGAGGACCTTCAACGCGGCGACGGCATGTACGTCGGAGGTGGCCACGATCGCGGTCGGCTCCGCAACAGCGATCAACTCGGCGACGGCGGCCATTCCACTGTCCAAGTCGATATCGGCGGCCTCGATCACGTGGATCTCGACAGTGGGCATGCCGGCGGCAGCGATCGCGTCGCGGTAGCCTGCCAGCCGTTCACGTAAGTAGACCTCACTGACTGGATCGACAGCAGGCAGCGGCCGCACACCTTGTCCAGGCAGCGGGCCGAGACGGTCTGACACCACGCCGATGCGGCGATGCCCTTGACTCAGAACATGTTTCATTTGAACGGCGCCGGCGCCCCGATGATCGATTGTGACGTAGGGCAGACCCGGTAGGCGCGGGGAGTCGATTGCAACCGCCGGAATGCGCCGCGCGAGGATCATCTCCACCACCGGATGATCCTCGGCGAGGCAGTGCATCACGACACCGTCGACAAGTCCTCGCAAGGCGCTGGGCATGATGGGGCACGGAGGCTCAGATCGGGATGTCCGCCCACTGACTGGCAATAACGTCAGCCCGACGTCGGCGAGCTCGCTGACTTCGACGATTCCCCGCAGAAGCAGCGCCGTGGAGGGATCTTCGACGGCCGCGGCCAGCGAACCGGGTACCAGGACGCCGACGGTGCCGATCCGGCCGAGCCGCAAGCTGCTTCCGGCGACGTTGGGTCCGGTATAACCCAACCGGGCGGCGGCCGCGAAGATGATTTCGCGCTGCGCTTGTGACACACGACCCGATCCGCTGTAGGCGTAGGACACCGAAGCTTGGGATACGCCGGCCGCCTTGGCGACGTCCTTCATTGTGACCATCGCGCTCCTCGACATCGGCCATCCGGCCTGGGCTGGACGCTAGGGTAGCCCTCCCAGCCGGCCGCGGGCGGCAGCAGGGAGGGCTACTCGTAAGGGTGTTGGTGGGCCTGATCAGGACTTTACGATGAAGCCGGCATCGATCACCAGCGGCGTGGCGGTGATGTAGCGGCCCGGTTCGGTCACTAGGTAGAGGATGGCGTTGCTGACATCCTGGGGCTGGATCCACGGCACCGGCAGGATGTGGGTGCCGGCGAAGGTGTCGAGAACATCTTCGCGAGTCGGCTTCTCCAGATCGGGGCGGAAGAGTCCGTAGACGAAGTCGTTGTTGATCATGTGGGTGTCCACGCAGGTGGGGTTCACCGAGTTGACCCGGATGTTGTACTGGCCCAGTTCTCGTGCCAGAGAGGTCATCAAGCCGGTCACGCCGTGCTTGGAAGCCGCGTAGGAAGAGATGTTCTCGGCGCCTTTGAGCGCTTCGGTCGAGCCGGTGAAAACGATGGAGCCGCCCTCGTTTTGGGCAATCATCGTAGGGATTGCGGCTTTGATTGTGTGGAACACCCCGTTGAGGTTGATGTCGACCATCTCGCGCCAGTCCTCGGGACTGATCTCCCAGGTCTTGGCGCCCGAGCAGATGCCCGCGTTGGGCAGCACGATGTCCACCCGGCCGAACTGCTCGATCCCGCGATCGAAGATCGCCTTAACCTGGTCGTAATCGCGGGTGTCACCTACCTCCGCAAGGATCTCGCCGCCGACCTCTTTGACCTGGCGCACGGTTTCTTGCAGATCCTCCTCGGTGGCACCGGGGTAGGCCGTCGTCGAAGGCTTCGCACACAAGTCGAAACCGATGATGCCGGCTCCCTCGCGAGCCAGCGTCAGGGCGTGCGAGCGGCCCTGACCGCGCGCGACACCAGAGATGAACGCGACTTTGCCGTCAAGCTGTCCCATTGAAAACTCCAAAGCGTGTTGATTGTCGGGACTCCCTGCCGGGACCGTCAGTGTCCGCTGGACAAAAGAACCGCAGCCAGGTGGCAGTGGAGCACGCCACTGGTGGTGGCGTTGGTGAATCGTATCACCATCTCCGGACGGTTGGCCAGAGACAATGTGCTTAACCTGCGCTGATACGATTCAGCAAACGCAGCATCGCATGGGGACGGAGTGTGACGACGATGCCACCGCTCGTGTGTAACGCCTACTTCACCAGCGCGTCCGAAGCATCGATGTCGGCCGTCCCTGCTAAGGGGTGACGGCGCATCGCGCCCGACTCTGTTGCGCGCAAAGACACTTGACGCTGTCGCGGGCTGCGGTCCCGATCTCGTGGCCCACGGCCGGGTGTCTCAAATGCACATCTGCGCAATCAAAGCACCGCCGGCTGCACAGATTGCCTCTCGCTTGACCCGCGAACGCACGAGAGACTATCGCCATGACAGGCGCACGCAGACCAGTCTGACGGCGCCTTTGAGATACGGAGGTTACGCGATGGGCAGTCTCAGTCCTTGGCACTGGGCGATCGTTGCCGTCGTGATCATCGTGCTATTCGGCGCGAAGCGACTGCCTGACGCGGCGCGGTCGCTCGGCAAATCGATGCGCATCTTCAAGTCGGAGATCCATGAACTGCACGCAGATGTGACGGAGCCGGTGTCCGCGGAGGCCACCACGGTCGGCCCCGAACCAGTTCACCCGGTGAAATCTTAAGGCGCCGTGGCGCTTCAGCCGTGCACTGCGCCGTGTCTGGCACGACCTGTCCCGGGCAATAGATGCGCTGAGGTAATGCTGGGGGCCGTGTCGAGGGTCAATGTCAGCGCGCCGCTGTGGCGTTCACTGCGGCCACGACGAGAAATGGTGGCGGCGGCAAGTAGCAGCAGGACTCGCAACCAAAGTCGATGGGTGTGCGGCAGCGTAAGGGTTCTCCACGTAAGGGTGCGGTATGCATGCCCCTACAGTGTGAGCTAGGACTACCTGTTCGCGAAGGACTCACTGTGAGAAGAGATCTACGGTACGTGGATGCACGTTGTTCAGGAGGCGCCCCGGGGTAATCCCGCGGAGTCGCGACTGCTTGGGAAACGCCTGTCGTACAGGCTGTTTGATCCGTATGCGGCGGCGACCGAGACGAGATGCGCTGCACCACCGACGTGCGTGTGTTCACAGGCGAGGGGCAGTGAAGTGGCGGCGGCCGACGCAAGTGCGGTGCGCTCCGTGCAATCTTGGCGGGGTGCGTTGCTCACACCGTGTCAGCCATCGCGGGAGCCGCCGAATTAGACTGAGATGTCAAGGGTTATCCGGAGCACGCGACGGCGCCCAAATTGGCAGACGGCCCGGCACGCGGGGATCACCGCCTGCGATACGCCTAATCGTACGGGCGGCCAAGTGTCCGTGGCGCGATTCGCCGCCTTGATTGGTTGGCCTGATCGAACGGGATTTGATGATGGCGGATGTCGATTACCGGGGTGTGCCACACACCTTGGATCCGTGGCGAGCCTCGCCGGATCGCTACGCCCATATGGTCTTTCGCCGCGTTGGCAAATCGGGCTTGATGCTGCCGGCCATCTCGCTCGGCCTGTGGTACAACTTCGGCGACAACCGGCCCTTTGATGTGCAGCGCGAAGTGTTGCACCACGCCTTCGACAAGGGCATCACACACTTTGACCTCGCCAACAACTACGGGCCGCCATACGGTGCCGCCGAAGAGAACGTCGGCAGAATGATGCGAACCGACTTTCGGCCGTATCGTCACGAGCTCATCCTGTCGACGAAAGCCGGATGGGACATGTGGCCTGGCCCTCAGGGTCAGTTGGGCTCGCGCAACCACTTGCTCTCCAGCCTCGACGGATCGCTGAGTCGGCTCTCGGTTGACTACGTCGACATCTTCTATTCGCACCGATTTGACCCCGTAACGCCTCTCGAGGAGACCGTCGGTGCGCTCGCTAGCGCAGTTCAGTCGGGCAAAGCCCGCTACGTCGGCATCTCATCGTACTCGGCCGGACACACCGCCCAGGCCAAAGCGATCGCTGATCGGGCGGGCATCTCGTTGGTTATCCACCAGCCGTCGTACAACCTTCTCAACCGATGGATCGAAGGCGGACTCACCGACCAGCTTCGCAAGACGGGGATGGGTGCAATCGGCTTCACCGCCTTGGCGCAGGGCTTGCTCACCGACCGCTACGCCGCCCAAGAGACGATCGACATCGACAGAGCCACCCACCGCCCCACCCTTACTTCATCGACCGTCACCGAGGACATGCGGACAAAGCTTCGTGGACTCAAGGCAATCGCCGACGAGCGAGGACAATCTCTAGCGCAAATGGCGATCGCATGGGTGCTGCGCGACCCGGTCGTCGCCTCGACACTAATCGGCGCGTCGAGCGTTGCACAGCTTGACGAAAATCTTGGCGCTCTAGCCAATCTCGACTTCTCCAGCGCCGAGCTTTCAGCTATCGACAAGTACGCAACCGACGCGGGCATTGATCTATGGCGGGTCTCATCAGATCTCTGAGTTCAACTCGCTCGGTTGAATCACCTCCGCCATCGATACCCGCTAACCGAACTGCACCCGACGGCGGGCGCGCATTTGCGAAGACACGTGTCCCCGGTTCCGGATGGTTTGGACCGAAGCTCGGGTACACACGATGATCGACACGGCGGAAGCGGTGCGTTTGCCGCTTCCTGATTTCGACTGCAATCTGCTTGCTGGAGCGCGTGGGCTGCCGCGATTACTGACAGCCGAGCGCAACCCCGGTGTTGATGCCATCAACATCTTTCCCGTATTCGCAGGTCATTTCGCGTGCTTTTTGCGCCGTCGACTTCCGCGTTTCTGCTGGTCAGCTGGATTTCTGCGGCGGGTTCGATTCCCGGCAGCTCCACTGAAAGGCCCAGGTCAGGGAAAAGTTCCCGAACCTGGGCCCTTTTCCATCAACGCACCCATCAACAATCTGAGGTCGACGATGCCCGCATGGTCTCGCTGCAAAACATGACCCGCAAGAACGGCACCGCCTATGTCCAGGTGCTCTATCGGCTAAACGGGAAGCAGACGTCGACGTCCTTCGACGACGCCGCGTCGGCCGAGAAGTTCCGAGATCTGGTCGATGCCGTTGGCCACGTGCAGGGCCTGGCGTCAGTCGCGGCCGACCCCGCACTCTCAACGATGACTGTCGAGCAGTGGGTGGCTCACTACATCGAGCACCGTACCGCGCTGGCGAAGTCGACACTGGCCGACTACCACTCCTATGCGAAGCGCGACATCAATCCGACCCTCGGACCGATCCCGCTCAAGGCCCTGTCGCGGGATGACTGCCGCCACACGTGTGCCTCCTGGCTGATCGCCGCCGGGTTTCGATGGCCGCCGTCTATCAGCATCTCGGTCATGCGTCGATCCATTCGACCGTGGGCCTCCACGTCTACCTCGACCGCACAAGCATGCAGGCCGTCGCGGACACGATGGACCAGCTGTTGGGCGACGGACTACAAGTTTTGGCTGCGATCGACTATAGGTTTTGGCGCCCGCCGTATTGGTCATGACCCTGGGCATTTCTGATCGATCCGTCACCGTCCTGTAGAGCGTCTATAGCGAAGTATTAAGTCCTGCAGGGAATCTCGAGAAGAATGCGTGCTTACGCACAGGAGCATGCTCGCTTATATTGATTCTTGGAAAACCTGGCCAGGTGCTCCAGGCACTGTCAGGTGTGTCAACCACCGCCATGAGTACCAGATCGTCAGGGCCGAAGAGCGCAGGTGGTTACCTGGCGGGCGTGATTCAAAGGGACCGGCGCAAAGATGGACAGGGTTGTGATAATCAGACTGGTCTGCTGCCCTTAAAGTCGTCGCGGTCGCGGATTGGCGATCTTTCGCCCGATCAGGTCCGCGGGGCGGGCTGATATTGCGCGATCGCCTGCACCGTCGACGGGTGGGCGAACAAATCGGCGAAAACATCTACGCTGGTGTCGATTCCATGCTGAAGGCCGTTGTTGAGCCAGGTCTCGAACAGTCCTTTCTGCGCCGCCATCACCTGCGGTGTATACGAGCCGAGCTGGTTGGCAAGATCGAGTGCCGTCGCGTGCAGCTCCGACGGGTCGGCGATCCTGTTTGCGATTCCGGTGTGTGCGAGATCGGCCAGCGGGTACATGTCGCCGGTGAGGATGATTTCCTTTGCCTTGGACAGTCCCACGAACTGTTGCAGCAGTGCGGCATCCACGACAGAGGGGATACCGAGCTTCACTTCGGGAAGGCCGAATTGCACCTGTGGATGGGCGACTCGAAGGTCACAGGCCAGAGCCATCTCGAAGCCCGCCCCGATGCAGTAGCCGTTGATGAGGGCCACCGTCGGCCGCGGAGAAAGCCGGATGGCGCCGAGACAATCACGCACCCGCGTAATGCTCTTTCTCGCACTCTCCTGGGTCGCATCGGCGAAGGTCTTGACGTGCATGCCCGCCGAGAAGGCGCGGTCCCCTGCGCCGGTGAGGATGATCGCCCGAACATTCGGTCCGGCCGAACGCACCCCGTCGGCGATGTGGTCGAGATCCTCGACCAGCAAGGCGTTACGGATCTCGGGCCGGTCGAGGGTGATCCAGCGGATCCCGTTGTCGTCGTGGATAAGAGGCAGTCCCATTCCGGGCTCCTTTTCTTATGCAGTCGTGGTGGGTAACTTTGGTTGGTCAGCAGATCGCTGATTCAAAAGAGGATTACTGGGTTCTTACGTCACAAACAATCCGACAGACCAGATCCCTTGCAGCGCAATGTCATCGGTCAGCGTTCCGTCCAGATGTCCATGTGCAGGGGTGTCCTTGTCGTTGCTGAATTGACTGGTTGCTGACGGTGTTAGGCGATGGTGCCCGCGGCGAAAAGGGCAGCCAGAGAATCCGAATCCTCACCGATTTCAGCGAGAACCTCCCTTGTATGCTGCCCCAGAGTAGGCGGCGCGAGTCGGGGGGTCAGGCGGTGACCATCCAGCGATATCGGACTGGAGACCTGCGGGAGCGGCCCAACCACATGGTTTACCGAACGGACCATGTTCAGCGCCTGCGTGTGGGGATGATCGTATACCCGTGCCAGATCAAGGATGGGCGCGTTGGGCACACCGTAATCGTCAAGTAATTTGCACCACTCATCGACCGACCTGCTCACCAGCACGGCTTCGAGTAGCCCAACGAGCTCCTCACGGTTGGATACTCTGCCCGCATTGGTGCGGAAGCGGTCGTCGTCGGCCAGGTCGGCTCGGCCTATCGCTTCACACATCCGCTGAAACAGTCGGTCACTGCCTGCCGCAATAACGAAATGGCCATCGTTCGCCCGAAATGCCTGATAGGGAGCGACGTTGGGGTGCGCACTCCCCATTGGCCCGGGGGTGACGTCACCGGCAAACATGTTCATCGCAAGATTGACGTGCAAGGCGAGTTGCGCCTCGAACAGAGAGGTCGTGACGTATCGCCCTTTGCCTGTGCAGTTCCGCTCGAACAGAGCGGCAAGTACACCAACGAGTCCGAACATTCCCGCAGACAGATCCGCGACCGAGTATGCCGCACGCACCGGGGGGCCGTCAGGTTCTCCGGTGACGGACATCAGGCCAGCTGATGCTTGGGCAACCAGATCGTAGCCGGCGCGCGCCTTCCATGGACCGACCTCTCCGAACGCGGAGATGTGCACCATGATCAGACTGTCGTTGTCGGCACGGAGGCTGTCGTAGGAAAGCTCTTGGTGCAGGGCACTATCGGGGCGAAAGTTGTCGATGACGATGTCCGATTGGCGCACCATCCGGCGCAATAACCGCTGCCCCTCCGCGGCCCGTAGATCCAGAGCCACCGAGCGCTTATTGCGGTTGGTGGACAGGAAGTACGCTGCCTCCCCTCCAATCTCCGGCGGTGCCCATTGGCGGGTCATATCGCCACCCCACGGGTTCTCGACTTTGATGACATCGGCGCCCAGGTCCCCGAGACACATTCCAAGGTAGGGGCCTGCCAATGAGCTCGAGAGATCCACTACCCGAATACCCGAAAGGGGCCGGACTGCTTGTTCGCCGTGGGACATTCAACCTTCTTTCTTGATGTTCGCCAGGTTTCGGCCGGCGAAGTGCCAACGCGACGACTTGTTAACGGCGACTTCGCGCGTACGCTGCGACGTCAAGCGCGGACCCCGATGGCGAGAGTGTCGTGCTCCTTCGTCAATGCCGGACGGGGCGGTTACGAGGTCAGATGCGGGGTACCACCGGGCCACCGGGTCGTGCGACGACCGCAGCACGCCTGTCGCTCCAACCGCACGAGGTGCGCCAGCATCTCATGCACTGCGAACCGCGTCAGGTCGTCCGACAGCGTGTCCAGTAGCTTCATGACATTGGCGGGAGCAGAAGCAGTGAAGGCCCAGAATCCTTGCATCCGGGGGAGGCTCAATGTTGCAGTGCCATGTCGACGGCAGCTTCGGCGTGTGCGACGGTCGTGTCGATCAGAGGCACCGGGCTGTCCTTGGCTTCGATGAGCATGCCGAACTCGGTGCACCCGAGGATTACGGCCTGCGCGCCGCGCTCGACAAGGTCCGCGATCGCAGCCTTGAACTTCTCCCGCGTAGCGGGCAGAAAGATGCCTTTGGCAAGTTCTGCGTACAGCGCATTATGCACGTTTTCCTGGTGTTCGCCTTCAGCGACAAGGACTTGCAAACCGTAGCGCTCCCGTAGACGACCCACGAAGTAGCTGCCGGTCATCGTGTACCGACTGCCGAGCAGCCCCACGGTCGTGAACCCCCGGTCCAGGACCTGGCGTGCGGTCGGATCGACGATGTGCAGGAACGGGAGATCCACAGCGCTTTCGATCCAGTCATCAGCGGTATGGACGGTGTTGCAGGCCAGTAGGAAGAAATCCGCACCGGCCGCCTTGAGCTTGTTGCCCTCTTCGGCCAGCAGCTCACCGACCAGATCCCACCGGCCTTCGCGCTGGTTGCGCTCGATCTGTTCGAAATCTGTCTGGCCCAGCACGAGCCTGGCGCTGTGCAAGCCGCCGTCACCCAAGCGGTGGGCGACGCGTTCGTTGATGATCCGGTAGTAGACGATCGAACTGGGCCACGCGATGCCGCCGACGATCCCGATCGTCTTCATATTAGTGCCCCCAGAGGAATGTGCGTGGCCTCCGAGGTGGCGATCGGGCGCTGCCGTGGCGTCGAGTCGAGGTGGCGACCGAGACCGAAAGGGCTGGCGGTCGCCGGTGAGCGTGCAACGTGGTGCTCAGCCCGGGCAGTCAGGGGCTGAAGCGAGTACAGGGTGCCGAAGAGTGCCCGGTCGGCGCAAAACAGCGCGACGGTGATTCGGCGGATCGCGGAACCACCGCGGCGATGTCGAGTTCGGGGTCGGCTACGCGCGTCACCATGTCCGCCGACCATAGGTTCCGGTGATCGATGCGTCCAATACGCAATCATGCCGTAATCCATGCATTGACGAATCGATGTGGGTCGACCAGCGCAAGCTGGGGGAGTGACAATCCCAGGTGTGTCCGAGGTAACCAAATGGCGAACCGCGGAACGAACGCCGAATTATGCCTGCGAGCTGACGAAATCCCGGAAGGCCAGCACGGCCGGCGCCATCGGGCGGTCGCCGGCCCAGATCAGGCCGATGCGGCGGGTTGCCTTGGGACGCAACGGAATCTCCACGACACCCCGCGGGGGAGCGGGCTCTGCGACGGGCAGCACGGCCGCGCCCAGCCCGGCGGCGACCAGTCCCCGAAGCGTGTCGACCTCCTCGCCCTCGAAGGCCAGCGTCGGGGTGAAGCCGGCCGCCGCAGCGAGTTCGTCGGTCACCTCACGCAAGCCGGACGCCGCCTTCATCCCGACGAACGCCTCATCGGCCAGTTCGGCCATCCGCACCCATACTCTGCCGGCCAGACGGTGCCCGTCCGGCACCGTTACCACCAACTGCTGTTCCTCGAGGGCGACTTCGGCGAATTCGCCGCGTCCGGGCGGCGGCGAGGTCAAAGCCAGGTCCGCGCGCCCGCTGCGAACGTGGTCGAGCAGTTCCTCGTGGGGACCTTGCAGCAGAGTGAACCGGACGTGCGGGTACTTGTGCCGGAACGCCCGCAGCAGCGCGGGCACCCGTCGCTCGCCGAGCGTGTACAGAAACGCCAACACCACGCGGCCGCGCTCGGGGTCGGCCTCGTCTTGGGCCTGACGCACCCCGGACGCCAGCTCGGACAGTGCCCGGCCCGCCGCCGCAGCGAGGCTGGCGCCAGCGCGGCTGAGCCTGATGCCGCGCCCATCGGGGACCACCACCGGCGTGCCCAACTCGGCGGACAACGCCGCCAGCCACCGACTCGCGGTCGGCTGTTGCAGGCCCACGCTGGCTGCCGCCCTGGTCAGATTCCCCTCTGCGGCCACCGCATGCAGCAGCGCCAGCTTCGGGGCCATCAACCGCAGGAGTGTTACCTCGGACACGCCTGAGATTGTTGCGCACGGGACCTGCCCTGGTCTAGCCGTATCGATTCGCCTATGAATAGATCACAGCATAATTCAGTATTGGACGCATCGATCACCCGCACCTAGCGTCGGCGACATGGCGAGGTGTCGTCAACCCCCAAATACGTTGCTGCCATGACAGTTCCGGCTTCGTCCGGGTCGCCATCGCGCTGTTTCGTTCCGGACTCGGCACCTCCGACGCGCCGTACGTGGCCAGGCCCTGCTGCGCGCTGTCGACTTCCTATGGGAGAGGAATGTTCATGTCGAGTGATCGTCCTGACGAGCGGCTGGTGCGTCGCCTCGCCGATTTGTACGCCAATGACCAGCAGTTCGCCGACGCCCGTCCGAATGAGGAAATCACCGCGGCGATCAACCAGCCCGGACTGCGAATGCCGGAGCTCGTCCGCACGGTCATGGAAGGCTATGCCGATCGGCCCGCCCTCGGCCAACGCGCGGTGCACTTCGTCATCGACCGGGAGACGGGCCGCACGTCCGCGCAACTGCTGCCCCGATTCGACACCATCACCTACCGCGAGGTGTGGGCCCGCATCGGTCGGATCGCGGGCGCGTTGGCAAGCGATTCGGCGCATCCGATACGGCCCGGTGACCGCGTCGCCGTCCTGGGCTTCGCCAGCGTCGACTACACGACCATCGACCTGGCTCTGATCCGACTCCAAGCGGTATCGGTTCCGCTGCAAACCAGTGCCCCGCTCACACAACTTCGGCCGATTGTCGCCGAGACCGAGCCGACTGCGCTCGCGGTGGACATCGACCATCTCGCCGACGCCGTCGAACTGGTGCTGACCGAACACTCGCCGAGGCGGCTGATCGTGTTCGACTACCGCCCGCAGGTCGACGACCAGCGTGAGGCGTTCGACGCGGCCAAGGCGCGGTTGGCCGCCGCGTGCGGCAAGGCGATCGTGGAAACGCTGGCCGACCTCGCTCGACCGAGGCCACGCGCTGCCCATGCCTGCCCTCGTTTCCGACTCCCCGGACCCCCTGACGTTGCTGATCTACACGTCCGGCAGCACCGGTGCGCCCAAAGGCGCCATGTACCCGGCGCATTTGGTGGCCCGATTCTGGCGCCGAGCTTCCAGGTCAGGGGCGGACCCGGATAACGCCGAGCCGTCGATCACGCTGTGCTTCATGCCGATGAGCCATGTGATGGGCCGGTCGATCCTGTACGGGTCGCTCGGGGCCGGCGGCACAACCTATTTCGCGGCCAAGAGCGATCTTTCGACGTCTCTTGGAAGACCTCGCGCTGGTACGACCGACCGAAGTCAACTTCGTGCCGCGGATCTGGGAAATGCTGTTCGAGGAGTTCCAGAGTGAGCTGGACCGACGCTTGCCCGACTGTACCGATCGAGCCGCCCTCGCGGCAGAGGTGATGGCCGAGCAGCGGCAGAACCTGCTCGGTGGGCGGTGCGTCTCAGCAATGACAAGCTCCGCCCCGATCTCCACCGAGATGAAAGCGTTCGCCGACTCCTACCTCGACCTGCATATGGTGGAACGCTACGGCTCAACTGAAACCGGCCTCGTCTACTACGACAGCCAGGTGCGCCACCCCCCGGTGATCGACTACAAGCTGGTCGATGTACCCGATCTGGGTTACTTCCACACCGACCGGCCATACCCCCGGGGGGAGTTGCTGGTCAAAACCGAGACGCTGACCCCGGGTTACTACAAGCGACCGCAGCTCACCGCGGAGATGTTCGACGCCGACGGCTACTACCGCACCGGAGACATCATGGCCGAGACGGGGCCCGATCAGCTGGTGTATGTCGGCCGGCGCAACAACGTGCTCAAGCTCGCCCAGGGCGAGTTCGTGACCGTCTCCAGGCTGGAGACGCTGTTCGGGGATAGTCCGCTCGTCCGCGAAATCTACATCTATGGCAACAGCGCACGCTCCTATCTCCTGGCGGTCGTCGTGCCCACCGAAGAGGCGTTGTCCCGCCATGACGTGGAGTCGCTGAAGCCGCTCATCGCCGACTCGCTGCAGAACGTCGCGAAAGCAGCCGCCCTGCAGTCTTATGAGATCCCACGCGACTTCATCGTCGAGACCACGCCGTTCACGATGGAAAACGGCCTGCTGACCGGTATCCGAAAGCTGGCGCGGCCCAAGCTCAAAGAGCGCTACGGCGAACGTCTGGAACGGCTCTATACAAAGCTGGCCGAAAGCCAGATCAACGAGCTGCGCGCGCTGCGCCGCAGTGGCGCAGGCGCACCGGTGCAGCAGACTGTCAGCCGCGCCGCGGGTGCCCTGCTGGGGGCAGGGGCGGGTGAGGTGCGTCCCGACGCGCTTTTCACCGACTTGGGCGGAGATTCGCTGTCGGCGTTGACGTTCGCCAACCTGCTACATGAGGTGTTCGACATCGACGTGCCGGTGGGTGTGATCGTCAGCCCGGCCACCGATCTGCGTGCCCTGGCCGACTACATCGAGGCCCAGCGGCAGCCCGGCGCCAAGCGGCCTTCCGTCGCCAGCGTGCACGGAGCCGACGCCACTGAGGTGCACGCCCGCGATCTGACACTGGACATGTTCCTTGACGACGCAACGCTGGCCGCCGCCCCAACGCTGCCCGGGCCGAGCTCAGAGGTGCGCACGGTGCTGCTGACCGGAGCGACCGGGTTCCTGGGCCGGTTTTTGGCGCTGGAGTGGCTGAAGCGGCTGGCCCCGGTCGGAGGCAGGCTGATCTGTTTGGTGCGCGCGCAAAACGACGGCGACGCCAGGGCACGCCTGGACAACACCTTCGACAGCGGTGACCAGAAGCTGCTACGCCATTACCGCGAACTGGCCGCCAACCATCTGGAGGTCATCGCCGAGACAAAAGCGAACCCAATCTCGGCCTGCCTCCCCGGGCCTGGCAGCGATTGGCCGACACAGTCGATCTGATCGTTGATCCCGCCGCCCTGGTCAACCACGTCCTGCCCTACGAGCAGCTATTCGGCCCCAATGTCCTGGGCACCGCCGAGCTGATCCGCATCGCGCTCACCACCAAGCTAAAGCCATTCACCTACCTGTCGACGGTTCGTGTGGGCGACCAGATCGACCCGCCTGCCTTCACGGAGGACGCCGACATCCGGGTCGTCACCCTGAACGCAGGTCGACGACAGCTACGCCAACGGCTACGCCAACAGTAAATGGGCCGGCGAGGTGCTGCTGCGCGAGGCCTACGACGTGTGTGGCCTGCCCGTTGCGGTGTTCCGTTGCGACATGATCCTTGCCGATACCGAATACGTCGGCCAACTCAATGTGCCGGACGTCTTTACCCGCCTCCATGCTCAGCGTGACGGCCACCGGCATCGCGCCCGCCTCGTTCTACGAACTCGACAAGGCCGGCCACCGTCAGCGCGCCCACTATGACGGACTGCCAGTGGATTTCATCGCCGAGGCGATCACCACCCTGCACGCGCAGCAAGAAACGGGATACCTGACCTATCACGTGGCGAACCCGTATGACGACGGGATCGGACTCGACGAGTACGTCGATTGGCTGACTGACGCCGGGTATGAGATCGAGCGCATCGGCGACTACCGCGACTGGTTGCAGCGCTTCGAGACATCGATGCGTGCCCTGCCGGATCGGCAGCGCCAGCACTCGCTGCTGCCACTGCTACATAGCGGACCGAAAGCCCGATACGCCGGTGTGCGGCTCTCTCATACCGACCCAGCGTTTCCGCACAGCGGTGCAATGCGCGAAAATCGGCCTGGACAAAGACATCCCGCGCGTGACACCAGAGATCATCGTCAAATATGTCGCCGACCTGGAGCTGCTCGGACTGCTGTAACACGCAGCCGATAACGTCGGCCCTTGGATCGACAGCCCTCGCCAGGCAAGCCGGCCCGGCGTCCTCGGGCAAAATCACCGGGCAGCGACCCTCCCGCGGCGGCGACCGGGCAGCCAACAATTCCTGTACCGCATCGCGCTGGTTCGCATCTAGGCCCACCAGCAGACCCGCGACTACGTCCAGCATCAACACGGAAACGGCCGCACCAGAAAAGGAGATTCTGCGGCTGCTCAACGAGCCATTTCGCGCGAAATATTCCAACTGCTGACTCAAGCCGCCCCTATCGACAACTACTGTGACCTACGGCCTGCCCGACAAGCCAATAACATCATCCCGGCCACCGATTTCACGTCCCACCGATCACCGTCTCGCGGCTCGAACGTGGACACCAACGCAACGACACCTGGCCAACATCTACCGCCAATGGCTCACCGCCGCTTGACTTCTTAACAGGAATAGGAGCATCAAATCGTGCGCTACAAGCTGATATTTGGTGGCACGCTCTGGAACCGTCACCGCACCGCTTTGCGGACTGTATATTCGTCGGCTCACTACGCCGGTTGGAATCCTGCACCTGCCATCAGCATCGCGGCACTGCAGGATGTGTCATTCCTTCGCGCCCGATTGCATGGAGGCCAGCCGATGCGGCGCGGCACGGCTTCACAAGAGGCCGAGCGCTTGGGTGCACCGAGCTGACCACGATCGAGCCCTCGCCCACGGCCGAGGCGACCCGTTTGATCGATCCGGATCGTACGTCACCGACAGCGAAAATGCCGGGACAGCTGGTGGCCAGCGGTTGCGCCAACGCGTGGGAGTTCGCCGGGTCATCGGAGGCGGCCGATATACCGGTTCGCGCAAATCCTTTGTCGTCCAAGGCGACGGCGCACTGGAGTCACTCGGTGTTCGGCGCGGCCCCGAGCATGAGAAACACGTTTGGAATGTGGCGGGTCTGAGACTGCCCGGTGACCAGATCGCGCCACGTAACGGTGTCCAGGTGCCGGTCGCCACTGAGCGCGGTGATCTCGGTGTGCGGATGCACGGTGATGCGTTCGGGCGCCGCCTTGATGCGACGGATGAGGTAGTCGGACATGGTGGACGCCAAGCCGTCGCCGCGCACCGGCGCGAGACGAGACAGGAAGACCGCGGCCTGCCCGGCGGAGTTGCCCCCGCCAACGACAGCCGCGTCGTCGCCATCGCAGAGCTCCGATTCGACCGCGGTGGCGGCGTAGTGGACCCCACACCCCTCGAATCGGTCGATATTGGCCAGGGGAAGGCTGCGGTAGCGCGCACCAGTGGCAACGACGACGGTGTGCGTGCGCACTCGGATGCCGTCGTCTAATTCGAGTACGTAAGGGCGTGAATCGGTCACCAGTCGCACCACCGTGCGCGGCACGATGATCCGGGCCCCGAATTTCTGGGCCTGGACCTGCGCGCGGTGAGCCAAATCCCGGCCGGAGATACCGATCGGGAACCCCAGATAGTTCTCGATGCGCGAGCTTGTCGACGCCTGACCGCCAGGTGCATCGGCCTCCAAAACGACCGTGTCGAGGCCCTCGGAGGCCGAATACACCGCCGCAGCCAGTCCGGCCGGCCCGGCTCCGACCACGACCACGTCGGCGACGTGCTGCGGTTCAAGCATCTCGGCGATACCGATACTGTCGCCGAGCTCCCGCGGTGTCGGGCACACCAAGACGCGATCGTCACCGCACACCACCACCGGTGTGTCACCGATGACGAAGCCCAGATCGGACAACTGCGCCGCCGCCTCAGAGTCGACTTCCGGATCGGCGAGGAGATAAGGCTGGCGGTTGCGGTCCAGGAACCGTTTCAGTTGCAGTGACTTCGCCGAGTCGCGAGGCGCGATGATCGTCACCGCGGTATGACCGAGCACAATGATGCGTTCACGGCGCAGAATGAACGCGCGCATCACCACGTTGGCGATGTCGGGTTCGGCAGCCAGAAGCCGACGGAACTGTGCACCGTTCAAACGCGCCACGCGCCCATCGCGACCCATGCGCGCGCCGACGAGTGTCGCCCGATCGCTGAAGAGGTTGAGCTCGCCGGTGAACTGCTGTTCCCCATATACGTGCACCACCCGTTGCGTCGTGCCGCGGGGAACATACACTTCGACGAGCCGTCGAGGACGAGCAAGAAGTCGGCCGTTCGATCGCCCGGCGCGTAAAGCACGGTGCCGCGCGGCAGCTGTTGTACGACGCCGAAGCTGGAGACGCGCTCGACCTGATCGGCGGTCAGACTGGGGAATGCCTCTGACTCCCGCACATGTGGATCAGAGGGATCCAGGACCTCCTCCGCCAAGAAATTTCTCGCGTCGGACTTCCCGCTCACACTGTGAGCGTATGCGCGGTACCGCCCCGCCCACCAGATATATCGCCTGGTCGCCTGGGTCGTACCGTGCCACTGTGTTGACTACACAAGATGAATCTGAGACCAGACGGTGACTGCTCCGTTGGGTTTCGTGGTGGCGAGGTGCCCGCCGCTGCGCCTGGCAATTGTGCGCCGCATAGCGAAATCAACATCGAATCTGCCTGCGGGAGATTCCAGTTTCGCGCTCGAGGTCCGCGACGATACCGACGAACATTGCACGAGTGGATGTTTCGTGGGCATGCAAGCCCCGAGGGACCGCGATCAGACGGAACCCTCACACCCGCGGATAACTCCGGCGTTCGGCTTTCCCGGTGGTTCCGGCGTCGGATTGAAGCCGCCAAGTGTACCCGGGGAAGTGAATTGTGGGTTTACCGAGACGGCGACCGGCTTGCCCGGCGGTCCGGCTGCGGGTTGAAGGCGTGGGCGGTGCCTGAGGCCAGCCCCAAGCCGACGAGCCCGAGGCTGCCCGACAGGAGGGCCTTGCCGGCCATCTTCTTGATGTTGTCGGTGGTCATCATGGATTTCTCTTTCGTTGTTGTCGCCCCGTGGTGACCGGTCAACAGAAAGGTTGCGGCAGAAGCCTAGGGAGGGCAACGATTGTTCGACGTCTCGCGCCCGACCATCTCTTGCCAACGAAGACCAACTTGGCCGGCACACATATTCGACGGCTAGTTCGCGACCGCCATAGCTGCGCTCAATTCGTCTCGTGAGCTGATCTGCAGCTTCTGGTAAACGTGGCGCAAGTGGTACTCGACGGTCTTGGGGCTGAGGAATAGGGCCACAGCAGTTTCTTTCGTCGTTCGCCCCGCACTGAGCATCCGGGCGATCCGAATCTCCTGAGAGGTGAGGACGCCGAGGTAGCCGTCGCTTCCGCGGCGAACCTTCTCACCAGTTGCATCGAGCTCGTTCGCGGCCACGTCGGCCCAGGGACGAGCTCCGAGGTGTTCGAACGCCTCCATTGCCAGGCGCAGCTGGGGCCGCGCGGCCACCCGACTGCGGTTGCGGCGCAGGTTCACGCCATAGGCGAGACGTGTTCGGGCTTCCTCGAACAAATCCGGACTACCGCTGTGCAATTCGAGGGCCTGTTCGAACTGCGATGTTCGTTCGACCGCGTCGGAGCAGGTCATGGCCACCGCGCGATGCGCGCGCGCCAGTGCCCACGGTTGGCCCTTATCCATAGCACGACTCAGGTATTCACGCGCGGTCGCCACCGACCCCGGGGTGTCACCACTGCGTAGTTGCGCTTCTGCGAGTTCGGGCCCCGGCGCGAGATCGACGTCAAGGAAGGCGATGTCGTTCAACGTCGTCTGCAACTTCCGATACCAGTCGGCAGCCGCCGTCGCGTCGCCGAGGGTCAGGTGCAGGTCGCCAAGGGCGAACTGCGCCCAAAGCTTTGCAAGCGTGATGCGATGACGCTCGGCCAGGATGAGCGCCTCGTCGGCGTGCGCCTTAGAGTCTTGGACGCGACCCATTCGCGCCTGCAACCACGCCAACCCAGCCAAGGACACCGCCAGGTCGGTGCTCTGACCGGTTTCCCTCGCCAAGGCGATGCTTTCGTCGTACCCAGTCAATCCGGAGGCCCAGCGATCGGTTGTCGCGTCATCGCGGGCCATATGAAACAGCAGGGTGGGCAAGGCCCCCAAAGCCGTTCGCACCCGGTCATCGTGGACGGCTCGACTCATGAGGTCACGGCCCGATCCCGCCTCACGCAGGAACAGCGTGCCGATCACCTGCCAGTGCGGCCTTCGCGGGTCCTCCGGCAGATCTGGATGGACCGCCAATGCGTCGACAGCGGTGCGGATCCATTGCACGCCAGCCTCGCCGGCGAGGATGCGTGCTACCCCGATTGCCATCTGACCGCGGATCCGCGCGACGTCGGTCCTGCAGTCGCCGATCAGTCGTTCCACGCGGTCGGCGGCTGCAATCGCGCTTGCGGTATTGCACTCGGAGAAGCATCCGTAGATCACATCGGCCAGGCGCATCACGGTCGCGTCGGGATCCGACGACTCGCTGAGTTCTGCCGCCCGAAGCAGCATTGCGCGGCCCGCGTCCAGTGATCCGGTGAGCAGAGCCAGGTTTCCCCGAAGTTCGTCGATTTGGGCTAGCGTCGCGCGGTCGGTCGCCAGCGCGGCCGCCTTCTCAAGCAGGGCGTCCGCCCGCCGCGGCTGTCCAGCAAGCCATGCCGACTCCCCGGCGCCGAGCATCCGCGTGGCCCGCAAGCCGTGCTGCGCCGTGAGTTCGGCGGCGCGGGTGAGCGCGGCGACTGCCACCGCGAAGGCCCCACGCGCACTGGCGCTTTCGGCCACCACGCCAAGTGCATTGGCTACGTCGTCGTCCGGGCCGACGCAGGCTTCGCTGAGGTGCCAGGCGCGGAGGTCGGCCGACGACTCCGGCAACACAGCGGCCACGGCGCGGTGGACGTCGCGGCGCAGACCGGGTGTCGCCGTCGAATAGATCGCGGGGCGCACCAGTGGGTGGCGGAACTCCGCGCGGTCTCCGACCAGGCGTAACAGGCCGATCGCCTCGGCTTCCACTAGGTCGTGGATCGCGCAGCCCAGCCTCGCAGCGGCTTGCGCGGTCGTGGCGAGATCGCCATCTGCGATCGCCGCGATCAGCAACGCGCGTCTTGCGGACTCCGTCAGGGTCGACACCCGGCCGCTGAATGCCCGCGCAATCGCATCGGGTACCGCGACGGGCAATTCGGGAGGCAGGCGGGCGACACTGTCGAGATCCTGCGACAGCTCTAATAGCGCAAGCGGATTGCCGGCAGTCGCACGATGCAGTGCCGCCGCACTGTCGGGGCTTGACGCGCCACCAGCTTCGTGGGCGATCAATGTTGTCGCCGCGTCGATTCCGAGACCGGTCAGTTCCAATGTCGGCAGACCTGTCGCGTAGAGAATCGCGTCGGGCTCGGGCCGCAAGAAAGTGAGCAGCGCAATCGGGTCGGCCACCAGGCGACGCGCGACGAAGCGGAGCGTCTCAGCGGTTGCCGGGTCCAGAAGGTGCGCGTCGTCGATGAGCAGGAGCAGCGGACGATCTTCGGCGCATCGGCTCAACAGACTCAGCGCAGCGACCCCGACCGCGAACCGCTCCGGGGCGGGACCGCTCCGCAGAGTAAGGGCGATCTCAAGCGCGTCGCGCAATTGCGCGGGTAGATGGTCCAGGAGGCCGAGGGTAGGCAGTAGCAGTTGGTGTAGGCCGGAGAAGCCGAGTCCCGCTTCGAACTCGCTGCCTGAGGCCCTGCAGCACTTGCATCTCATCGGCCTTGCGCGCTGTATCCTCCAGCAGCGCGGTCTTCCCGATACCGGCCTCACCCGCGATGACCAGCACGCCACTTTGCCGAACCCGCGCGCCAGCAACCAGCGTCGCGATCCGCTGCTGTTCGGGTTCGCGACCGACCAGCATCGATCGATCGTAGGAGAGAACTACCAGGGGGGTCACCTGATTCGGTAGGGCGCACTGGGATGCCACGGTGACGGTGTCGAGAAAGGACACCTCATGAACAACGCGACTTCCGCTCCCGCGGTCGACCCGGAAACGCTGATGACGTTCGTCTTCAAGGCGGTCGAAGAGGTCGGCGCCGTACTGAACGGCGCCTTGGTCGTGATGGGTGACCGTCTCGGCTACTACCGCAGCCTGGCCGACTGCGGGCCGAGCACGCCGGCCGAACTGGCCGAACGCACCAGCACCGATCAGCACTACGCCCGCGAATGGCTCAATGCGCAGGCGGCCGGATCGTTCGTGACCTATGACGCGTCGACGGGTCGGTACGAACTGCCACCCGAGCACGCCGTCGCGTTGACCGACGAAACCAGTCCCGCGTTCGTCGGCGGACTATTCCAGATCGCGCACGGAACCGTGTGCGACGCTGACCGCATCGTAGACGCAGCGCGCACAGGTGACGGGGTGGGCTGGGGCGACCACCACGCAGACGTGCACGTGGGCTGCGAACGCTTCTTTGCGCCGACCTACCGCGCACACCTGGTCGCGGACTGGTTGCCCGCCCTCGACGGGGTGGTAGACAAGCTATCCAAGGGGGCCTCGGTCGCCGACGTTGGCTGTGGCCACGGTGCGTCGACAATCCTTATGGCCCAAGCCTTTCCGGCCTCGAGGTTCCGCGGCACTGACTATCACTCGGGGTCGATCGCGACCGCTCGCGCACGCGCGGATCAGTCGGGCTTGAAGTCGCACATCGAGTTCGAAACCGCGGACGCGGACGCGTTCACCGGCGGCCCCTACGACCTCGTAACGACGTTCGATGCGCTGCACGACATGGGCGATCCAGTTGGCGCCGCCCGCCACGTCCGCGACGTCATCGCCGAAGACGGCACCTGGATGATCGTGGAACCGATCGCCGGTGATCACGTGGAGGACAACTTGAATCCCGTCGGGCGCACCTACTACGGATTCTCAACGTTGCTGTGCACGCCGTCATCGCTGGCGCAGCCGGTGGGGTTGGCGCTCGGAACGCAGGCGGGCCCGGCCCGCATTCGCGACGTGGTGTCGACGGCGGGCTTCACCCGGTTCCGAGTGGCCGCGCAGACGCCGTTCAACAACGTGTTCGAAGTCCGGCCCTAACGCGGATGACGCGCGACGATGGGTGGGTGAAGGCCGAACAGCGGCCCGCCCGCCTACCGGACAAGTCGGGTGCAGCGAGTCGTGATGGCGTCTCGCTGCACTTCGACGTCTACGGCGACGCCGCCACGACGGTCCTGTTGCTGCCGACCTGGTCGATCGTGACGTCCCGGTTCTGGAAGGCTCAGGTGGCCTTCCTGGCTCGCCATTACCGGGTCGTAACCTTCGACGGTCGGGGTTCGGGTCGGTCCAGCCGGCCTCGAGGCGCCGCGGCCTACGCCGATCATGAGTTCGCCGCCGACGCGCTCGCGGTGCTCGACGCCACGCAGACCGACCGGGCCGTGGTCGTCGGGTTCTCCTGTGGAGCCACCTGGGCCGTCCACCTGGCCGCCGCGCGGCCCGAACGCGTACAGGGCGTCGTTGCCATCGCACCCGCCTGCGGGCTCGAGATCACCCGTCCCGACCTCGAACTCGCCCGCTGGCTGAACGTCTTCGAAGAACCTCGGGGCTGGCAGAAGTACACCCGACACAACTGGCTGCACGGCGATCTGGACGACTTTCGGAAGTTCTACTTCACCGAGATGTTCTCCGAGCCGCACTCAACCAAGCAAATCGACGACGCCCTGCTCTGGTCGGCCGGCACCGATGCCCAGGTGCTGGTGGACACCACGTCGGCGCGCCTGGGCGCCCATGGGCTCACCGTCGAACTAATCGATGACATCGCCCCTAGAGTCCAATGCCCTGTTCACGTCGTGCACGGCACGGGTGATCGGTTGCGCCCGGCCAAGATTGGCGAGCGGCTCGCTGAACTCACCGGCGGCAAGCTAACCCTGATCGAGCACGCCGGCCACGGGCCGACGGGCCGTGACCCGGTCCGCATCAACACGTTGATCCGAGAGTTCGTCGAGCAGATAGCTCCTTCCCCGGTGCAACCAGTCACCTGGACTCGCTCGCTGAAACGACGACGCCGCGTCCTGTACTTGTGCTCGCCGATCGGTCTGGGCCACGCACGCCGGGACGTTGCGATTGTGCAGCAGTTGCGCAGCACGCGAACGGATTTGGACGTCACGTGGTTGGCGCAGGACCCCGTAACCCGAGTCCTCGAAGCTGCCGGTGAGTCCGTGCATCCGGCATCGCGCCACCTGCTCACCGAGTCCGGGCACATCGAGGCCGAGTCTGGCGAACACGACCTGCACGCCTTCGAGGCGCTTCGTCGGATGGATGAGATTCTGGTCGCCAACTTCATGTTGTTCGACGAAGTCATCCGCACCGACATGCCCGACCTCGTGGTCGGCGACGAGGCGTGGGAGGTGGACTACTTCCTGCACGAGAATCCCGAACTGAAGCGCTTTGCCTTCGCGTGGATGACCGACTTCGTCGGCTACCTCCCGATGCCCGACGGTGGCGCGGTCGAAGCGTCCCTCACCGCGGACTACAACAGCGAAATGATCGAGCACCGCGCCCGATTCCCACGATTGCGCGACCGCTCGATCTTCGTCGGCAACCCCGCCGACGTGGTCGCCGAGCCGTTTGGGCCGGGACTGCCGAGCATCCGCGACTGGACCGAGCAGAACTTCGAGTTCTCCGGCTACGTCGTCGGCGGACTTCCCCCGTCAGCACCCGAACGCACGGCGCTGCGACAACGGCTCGGGGTGAAGTCCGACCAGCAACTGTGCGTAGTCACCGTCGGTGGGACCGGGGTGGGCGAGTCGCTTCTGCATCGGGTGCTGGACGCGGTGCCAGCTGCCCGCAAGCTCGCACCCGATCTGCACTTCCTGATGGTCACCGGACCGCGGATCGATCCCGCTTCACTACCCAGACGAAGCGGCGTCCGGGTGCGCGGCTTCCTGCCCGACCTCGATCAGTACTTGGCGGCCTGTGACGTCGCCGTGGTGCAGGGCGGACTGAGCACGTGTATGGAACTCACCACAGCCGGAACCCCATTCATCTACGTACCGCTCGAGCATCACTTCGAGCAGAACTTCCATGTCCGGCACCGGTTGGAGCGCTACCGCGCCGGCCACGCAATGAGTTACTCCGACGCCGCCGATCCCGATCGGCTGGCACGAGCCATCGTCGAGCAGGCGTCGCGACCGACGTCCTTCCACCCTGTCGAAACCGATGGAGCGGCGCGGGCCGCCGCGATGCTCGCAGAACTCCTCTGACCGTCACGCGGTCGGCTGCTGCGAAACCTGCTACGCCCCTGGCGAACTGCCCTGGCTGCGGCGGAATGCCCGGCTGAACGCTTCCTCGGATTCGTACCCGACCCGCCGCGACGCCGCCGAAACGGTCGGGCCCGCGCAGTCATCGACCCGTCCACACGCGACGCCTAACCGTTCACGCCAACGACTAGGTGGGGCACCGGATTCGCGGCCATGCCCATCGGTGCGACGGTGATGTCGTACAGAAAAGGACACCCGTCCACAACCGGCGCGCAACCCGCGCTGTCGTCACACCTGTCAGCTATTCGCATGGCTGGCAACAGAACCAGAAAGAGAGCAACGAAATGCCGTTTGTCAATGTGAAGGTCATCGAAGGCGTGTTCTCCGCAACGCAGAAGCAGGACATCGTGCGGAAGGTGACCGACGCCATGGTGGAGATCGAGGGGGAAAACATGCGCCCCGTTACCTGGGTGGTGGTCGAAGAGGTCGCCAGCGGGGACTGGGGCATCGGCGGTACTCCAATGCACACCGCCGACGTCAAGGCACTCGCTGCGGGCTCGGTGGGATGAGCTCGTCGGAGGCACCGTCGCCGATGCGATCGACCTTCGTCCGAGAGGTAGCCGATGGACCGTCGATGGTCCGCCTCAAACCGACGCGGTGACCAACAGATAAGGAGAACATCATGACCACGACACACCAGAAACAGCGCAGCCGAAGTCGTTTCGCGGCTGCCGCCATGCTGGCGGGCATACTCGCCGCCAGCGCGATCGGCCCTGCCGCACCGGCCAACGCCGCCGGCACGTTTCTCGCGCTTGCCTATCAGCAGTCCTACGGGTTCGGAGGCAAACTCATCTACCGGGATGCCCACGGCGTTGGGCAGAGCGGCGTCATGGATACCGCGAGGATCAACGCCATCAACGACTGTCAGAAGAACGGCGGCGAAACCGGCGGAGGGCAATGCGAGGTGCGCGTCGTTGCACACGACGAGTGCGCCGCCGTCGCCGCGTCAAACGGAGCAGAGGGATGGAAGATCGCCACCGCGACCTCCTACAACCAGCAACTAGCGGAACAAATCGCGTTGGCGAGTAACGGCGGCGGTCTGATCGTCGTTTCGGCGTGCCCCAGCTAGCCCGCCGAGATGCGAAATGCCATCGGGGGTCTGCGCCTATGGCGCAGGTCCCCGAACTGGGTTGCTCATGAGAAGCCACGCGTCGTCATCCAACGACGCCCATTACCAGTAGATCGGAGCGTGTAGTCATGACTCGCCATCACAACGGGGACGCGCGCGTCTTCCCCGGCAAGTGTTGACCGTGTTGATGTCATCAACACCTTTCGCGTATCCGCAGGTCATTTCGCGTCGTTTCGCGTAGCCAGCTTCAGCGTTTCCGCAGCTCAGCGCGATTTCTGGAGGGGGTTCGATTCCCGGCAGCTCCACCACAAAGGCCCAGGTCAGGGATCCAATCCCGAACCTGGGCCTTTCTACGTGTCATCATCTGCGGCGGCGCGGGAGGCGCCGACTGATCGGAGCGGACGTGACGACTACGCCGTCGCTCACAGATGGGCGTCGGCGGTGTCCAGAGCGTCGTCGAGGATGGCCAGACCCTGGCGGGCTTCGGCTTCACTGACCGTGCACGGCGGCACGACGTGGATGCGGTTGAAGTTCGCAAAGGGAAGCAGCCCGGCGGTTTTGCAGGCGGCGATCGTCGCGTTCATCGCCGGGCTGCTGGAGCCGTAAGGGGCCAACGGCTCACGGGTCCGGCGATCGGCGACCAGCTCGACCGCCCAGAACACACCCGCGCCGCGAACCTCGCCGACGCTGGGATGGCGGCGGGCGATGTCACGAAGGCAGGGTCCGAGCACCTCATCACCGATGCGGGCGGCGTTGGCGACGATGCCCTCGTCTTCCATTGCATTGATGGTGGCAGCGGCCGCTGCGGTGGCTAGCGGATGGCCGGAATAGGTGAGCCCGCCGGGATAGGCGCGGTGGGCGAACGTGTCGGCGATTGCGGGGCTGATCGCAACGCCGCCCAGCGGGACGTAGCCCGAGTTGACACCCTTCGCGAAGGTGAGAAGGTCCGGCGTGACGTCGAAATGATCGACAGAGAACCATTTTCCGCTCCGCCCGAAGCCGGCCATCACCTCGTCGGCGATGAACACGATGCCGTAGCGGTCGCACAGTTCCCGCACACCGGCCAAGTAGCCCTGTGGTGGCACCATAATGCCGGCGGTGCCTGGGATGGACTCGAGCACGATTGCCGCGATCGTTGACGGCCCCTCGAGCCGGATCACATCGTCGAGGTGGGCCAGTGCGCGCTCGCACTCCTCCGCCTCGGTCGTGGCATGGAAGTGCGATCGGTAAAGGAACGGACCGAAGAAGTGCACGACCCCGCTGTTGCCGTAGTCGTTCGGCCAGCGTCGGGGATCGCCCGTCAGGTTGATCGCGGTGTCGGTGCCCCCGTGATAGGACCGGTAGCGCGTCAGCACCTTGTAGCGGCCGGTGTGCAGCCGCGCCATTCGTACCGCGTGCTCGTTGGCGTCGGCTCCGCCGTTGGTGAAGAAGATCTTGTTCAACTCACCCGGGGTGCGCGCCGCGATGAGCCGCGCGGCCTCGGATCGGGCATCGTTGGCGTGCTGGGGCGCGACGGTGCACAGCTTGGCCGCCTGAGCCTGGATGGCAGCAACGACTTTCGGGTGCTGGTGGCCGATGTTGGTGTTCACCAGTTGCGAGGAGAAGTCCAGCAGCCGGTTGCCCTCGCCGTCCCACACGTAGGAACCCTGTGACGCGACGATGGTCATCGGGTTCAGTTCGGCTTGCGCCGACCACGAGTGGAATACGTGGGCGCGGTCAAGTTCGTGGGCGCGCGCCGCCTGGGCGCGGGCGTCTGCGAGGGTCAGGCCGTTGGGCAGCACGGTGCTGGCGGTCCTGTCATCAACGAGGGTCATGTCCGGTGCTTTCACTTGTTTTGGGGGAAACCGAGTTCGATGCCGCCGTGGCTGGGGTCGAGCCAGCGGCTGGTGATGGCCTTGCCGCGGGTGAAGAACTGGACGCCGTCCATGCCGTGGGCGTGGGTGTCGCCGAACAGGGAGGCTTTCCAGCCGCCGAAGCTGTAGTAGGCCATCGGCACGGGGATGGGCACGTTGATGCCGACCATGCCGACCTCGACCTCGTTCTGGAAGCGCCGGGCCGCACCGCCGTCGTTGGTGAAGATCGCCGTCCCGTTGCCATACGGGTTGGAGTTCACCAATTCCAGGGCTTGGTCGTAGGACTCCACCCGAACGACTGACAGCACCGGCCCGAAGATCTCGTCGGTGTAGACGCTCATCTCGGGGGTGACGTTGTCGATCAGGGTGGGGCCCAGCCAGAACCCGTCCTTACCACCGTTGGCGGTGACATCGCGGCCGTCGACGACGATCTTGGCGCCGTCGGCCTCGCCGGCGTCGATGTAGGAGGCCACCTTGTCGCGGTGGGCCTTGGTGACCAGCGGGCCCATGTCGGCGTCACCGGTGCCATCGCCGGTCTTGATGCCCGCGGCGCGTTCGGCGATCTTGGCGACCAGGTCATCGGCGATGGGTCCGACCGCCACACACGCCGAAATCGCCATGCAGCGTTCCCCGGCCGAGCCGAAGCCCGCATTGACCATCGCATCGGCGGCCAGGTCCAGGTCGGCGTCGGGCAGGATGACGGCGTGGTTCTTGGCCCCGCCCAGGGCTTGTACGCGCTTTCCGTGCGCGGTGCCGGTTCGATAGACGTATTGGGCGATCGGGGTCGAGCCGACGAAGGACACCGACTTGATCTTGGGGTTGGTCAGCAGTTCGTCGACGGCGGTCTTGTCGCCTTGGAGCACATTGAACACCCCAGGCGGCAGGCCGGCCTCGGCCCACAACCGGGCCAGCCACAGCGACGCCGAGGGATCCTTCTCCGACGGCTTCAAGACGACGGTGTTGCCTGCAGCGATGGCGATGGGGAAGAACCACATCGGCACCATGGCAGGGAAGTTGAACGGGCTGACGATACCGACCGGTCCCAGCGGTTGGCGGATGGAGTAGACGTCGACCTTGGTCGAGGCGTTCTCGGTGAACCCGCCCTTGAGCAGATGCGGGATACCGCAGGCGAACTCGACGACCTCCTGGCCGCGCGACACCTCGCCGAGCGCGTCGGAGACGACCTTGCCGTGCTCGCTGGTGATGATCTCGGCCAACTCGCCCTTGCGGGCGTTGAGCAGTTCGCGGAAGTTGAACAGGATGGCGGTGCGCTTGGCCAGCGAGGTATCCCGCCAGGCCGGGAACGCCGCGGCAGCCGCGTCGATCACCGCGCGCGCATCCTCGACGGTGGCCAGCGCCACCTGCCCGGTGACCTGACCGGTCGCCGGATTGGTTACCGGCTGCGAGCCGCCGCTGCCCGCGACGGCCTCGTTGTTCATCCAATGGGTAATGGTGTCCGCCATATGCCTCAGTGTGGGGTCGGGGAGCGCCACTGACTATGTGCAAAGTGTTAATGAAACTCCTCTGTTCTTTACACTATGTAAATGCCTCTTACGGTGGCTCAAGTGATCGATCTGCCCGTCCTCCAGGCCGGGCGTCCCGAGGTACTCAGCGCGCGCCGATGGGACGAACAGATCCGCTGGGTCCATGTCAGTGACGTCGCGGATCTGTCGGCCCTGTTGCAGGGCGGCGAGTTGGTCTTTACCACCGGCGCGGCGCTGCGCAAGTCGCCCGAAAGGTACCTGGGCGGCCTCGCCGCCGCCGGTGCGCTCGGGGTCGTGGTCGAACTGGCAGCCGGGGTGCCATTGGCGCAGTCTGTGAAGCGGCTCGCCGAGCAACTTGATCTTGCGCTTGTGGCGCTGCGCCGCGAGATCAAATTCGTCGAAGTGACCGAGGAGGTGCATCGACGGATCGTGTCCGAGCAGTTCGAGGAGGTCGCCTTCGATCGCCGCGTGCACGAGACGTTCACCGACCTCAGCATGAAACGGGTCTCGGCCATCGGAATTGTCGAGGCGACCGCCCGGATGCTCGACGAGCCGGTGGTGTTGGAAGACCTTGCGCATCAGGCTGTCGCAATAGCGCCGGGTCCGGATACGACGGCGGCACTTCTCGACGACTGGGAGCGACGCTCCCGGCGCGCCTCAGTCGGACAAGGTGATGAGGGCTGGGCCACGACGGCGGTGGGACCCCGCGGTGAGGAATGGGGGAGACTCATCGTGCCGCGCGTCCCGGCGGATACCGCCCGCGCCAAGATGGTGCTCGAACGGGCCGCGGCCGCACTTGCGCTAAACCGGATGATCGAGCGCGACCGGTCCGGTCTACATCAACAGGCTCAGAGCGGCCTTATCGACGATGTACTCCGCAACAGGGCGAGCGACGAGCGCGAAATCTCCGCTCGCGCACATGCATTGGGGCTGCGTAAGACGGCGCGGTATTTCCCGGTGGTGGTGCGCACCCGCAACCCGTCCAGGGGATCCGATCCGGTGGTTGGTCAGCGCCACAACGTCCAACTCCTCGACGCGGTGGCACACACCGTGAATGCGTTGGGCCACACCGGATTGTTCACGATCCGTGGCGACGGCGAGATCGGCGCGGTGGTGGCACTGGGCGCGGCTCGTGCCGCGGCGTCGGAGAAGGCGTGGAATTCGTTGGGCACGGGTTTGGCTCGCGAGGTGGCGCGCGTCGACAGTGGGCAACGCTCGGTGCTCGCGCTTGGCGAGCCCTCCGAGCTCGTCACCGACGCTATCCACGGTCTCGGCAACGCGGCTCACATCGCGGAGGTAGCCCTGGCCATGCGCGGACAGCCGCGGCTGTTCTACCGCGCATCCGACGTACGGCTACGCGGGTTGATCTTCCTGCTTCAGAACGATCCTCGCGTCCAGGCCTTTGCCGAGACCGAGCTCAAGGGCTTGCTGAGCGTCGAGAGTGCAGGAGCATCAACGGATTTGGCGATCCTTCGCGAGTACCTCCGGCTGGCGGGAAACAAGGCCGCGCTGGCTCAACGCCTGCACATCAGCAGACCGGCGCTATACAAACGACTGTCCGCGATCGAGCGGAACCTCGGGGTCGATCTTGCCGATGCCGAATCGATGGTGTCGCTGCACGTGGCGATGTTAGTGCTGGAGGTCCGCCGCGGCGGCGACGTCGGCGAGCCGGCCGGTTAGCGCTCACACCGTCTTCGGTAGCTTCGCATCCGTGGCCAACTCCGCGTCCGTGATCCTCTGATTTCGTATGCCGGAAGTTTAGTATCGCCGGCAGGGTTCGGTTTTTCCGCTGTCCAGATATTGTCTCCACGATACGAAAACAATGAGTCCAGCGGGGTGGTGGCAATGACCGACGGCAGCGACGCACTCGCGGACGAGCTCGACGCGCGGCTTGCCGATGCGGACGCAGCCCTCGCGGCGAGATACCCCGGGGACCGCGGCCGCCGCCAACCGGTGCATACGGTCTATGTGCCCGCTGACTGCTACGACTCCGGAACGATCCGAGGGTGGGCCGAGGAGGCCAGGCACGCGCTGGATATCCACGGCGGGTCGGAGACGGAGCTGGCCGAAGCGCTGGACCTGCAGCCCAGCGTTGCAGCAGAGATCTACCAGCGAATGGTGCGTAAGCTGGCCGCCGAGCCGATCGAGGATCTGCGCATCGACTTCGAGGACGGATACGGCATCCGGCCAGACGAAGACGAGGATGCGGCGACGATCGCCGCCGCGCAGGCACTCGCGGCCTCGATCGCTGCAGGCGACGCCGCGCCATTCCATGGAATCAGGGTGAAGAGTCTCGAGGTACCCACACGCAGACGCGGGGTCCGCACTTTGCGGCTGTTCGTGCGCACGTTGGTCGAGGCGGGCGGACTGACCGACGGCTTCGTCATCACGCTCCCGAAGGTGACCTCGGCCGAGCAGGTCGACGCATTCGTGTTCGCCCTTGGGAGGCTGGAGAAGACATGCTCACTCGAGCCCGGCGCGCTGCATTTCGAGATCCAGGTGGAGACTCCCCAGGCCATCCTGGCCGCCGACGGTACTGCTCTCATCGCACGCATGATCCACGCCGGCGGCGAACGGGTCACCGGGGTCCACTACGGCACCTACGACTACTCCGCGTCGCTGGGCGTCGCGGCCCAATTCCAAAGCCTCGAGCATCCGGTCGCCGACCACGCCAAAGCGGTTATGCAGGTCGCGGCCGCGGGCACGGGCGTTTTCGTTTCTGACGGCTCGACCAATGTGCTGCCCGTGGGTGACCGCGACCAAGTGCGGGCTGCGTGGCGCCTTCACGTCCGCTTGGTCCGCCGGTCCCTCGAGTGGGGCATCTACCAGGGCTGGGACATGCACCCGGGCCACTTACCCAGTCGTTATGTCGCGACGTACTCCTTCTTCAGGGAGGGGCTGCCCGGTGCGGCCGAGCGGCTCCGCGCATATGTGCACGGCGGGCAATCGAGATTCCTCGACGAGCCTGCCACGGCGGCGGCGATGGCCGGATTCTTGCTTCGCGGCCTCGAGTGTGGCGCGCTCGATGCGGCTGAGCTCGACACGCTCGTCGGGGTCGAACCGGACACCCTGGCCTCCCTCGCCAGACGGCGCCCGAAAGCCTGACCTTTGCTCTTATCCGGCCGGTGCCGTCTTCGGACGGCACCGGTCATTCTTTTCGGTTTATCTTCTTGACAGCTGGAGTGATGGCGGCCACACTGTCGTAAAGTGGAAATAAAAGTCCATAATACGGAAAATGTGGGCCTGTGGTTTGAGGAGAGCGGTTCGTGAAGATCCTCGTCGTCAATGTCAACACCACCGCGAGCATGACCGACGCGATCGCCGCGTCGGCCCGCTCGGTTGCTTCGCCCGGGACCGAAATCATCGGTCTTACGCCGGCCTTCGGTGCCGAATCGGTCGAGGGTAACTTCGAGAGCTACCTCGCCGCTGTCGGCGTCATGGACGTCGTTACCCGTTATGAAGGCGAGTACGACGCGGTGGTGCAGGCCGGCTTCGGCGAACACGGGCGTGAGGGCCTGCAGGAGCTGTGCGACGTCCCCGTCGTCGATATCACCGAGGCCGCAGGCCATGTTGCGTCGCTGCTTGGGCACAAATACTCCGTCGTCACGACACTCGACCGCACGGTCCCGCTCATCGAGGACCGGCTCAAGCTCGCCGGTCTGGACGCCAGGTGCGCATCGGTGCGGTCCAGTGGCATGTCCGTTCTCGAGCTGGAAGAACGACCGGAGGACGCCGTGAAGGCCATAGTCGCCGAGGCTAAGCTCGCGGTCACCGAGGACGGCGCCGAGGTCATCTGCCTCGGCTGCGGGGGCATGGCCGGTCTCGACGAGGCCGTCGCAGCCGCCACTTCAGTACCCGTCGTTGACGGCGTCACCGCGGCCGTCAAACTCGCCGAGGCCCTCGTCGGGCTCGGCCTGACCACCAGCAAGACAAGGACTTTCGCCGCTCCGCGTCAAAAGCGCGTCAGCGGCTGGCCCATGTCGCCCGGCACCGACCGGTGATTTCATCTCTTCACGATTCGGAGAAACACGATGCCAATCCAAGAGTTCGACCCCGTTGCCCTGGCGGCTCAGGATCCTGAAGGGCGTCTCTACAACAAAGACCTCAAGCCCGCCGAACCGCACGAGCGCCGGTGGTCGACCTACAGCCTGTTCTCGCTGTGGATGAACGACGCGCACAACGCCGGCAACTACACCTTCGCCGCAGGCCTGTTCCTGATCGGCCTCAGCCCGATTCAGGTAACCCTCGGAATCCTCGGCGGCGCTCTCATCATCTTCGCCGGCTGCTGCATGTCCGGGTTCATGGGCCATGACACCGGCGCGCCGTACCCGGTCGTATCGCGGATGTCGTGGGGCATCTGGGGCGCCAACATCCCGGCACTCGTGCGTGGCGCGGTGGCGATCGCGTGGTACGGCATCCAGACGTTCCTCGCCTCCATCGCATTGAAAGTCCTTCTGCTGCATTTCTTTCCGGGGCTTCAAGGACTGGCAGAGACCAGGTTGTTCGGGCTCGACCTGCTCGGCTGGATCGCGTTCCTGATCCTGTGGGGCATCCAGATGGTGATCGTCGCCAAGGGCATGGAGGCCGTCAGGCACTTCCAGGGCTGGGCGGGCCCGGCGATCTGGGTGGTGATGATCGCGCTCGCGATCTGGATGCTGTCACAGGCGAACTGGAACATTTCCTGGACGCAGGGCGGTGGGGACGCCAACCTGTCGACCGGCGAGCAGATCTACCACACCATCGCAGCCGTCGGCCTGACCGTCGGCGTGCTCGCCACCCTGATGCTCAATTTCTCTGACTTCGCGCGCTTCTCCCCGTCCCGAGCTGACGTCGTGAAGGGCAACGCATGGGGCCTGCCGGTCAACTGGACGGCTTTCGCGCTGACCTCCGTCATCGTGTCGGCCGCATCCGTGTCCGTGTACGGCGAGGCCGTGCTCGATCCGGCAGAGCTGCTCGAGAAGGTCGACAACGACATCATCATGTTGCTGGGCAGCGCCGTCTTCGTGCTGGCCACCATCGGCGTGAACATCGTCGCGAACTTCGTCTCGGCCGCCTACGACATCTCCAACGTCAACCCGAAGCGGATCAGCTTCCGCAAGGGCGGCATCATCACGTCGATCCTGGCCCTCGTCTCGATGCCGTGGAACCTCTACAACAGCCCAGAAGTGATCGCCTACTTCCTGGGCGGACTCGGCGCACTGCTCGGCCCGTTCTTCGGAATCCTGGCACTGGACTACTTCTGGTATCGCAAGGGCCGCTTCAGTATTCCGGATCTGTACCTGCCGACGCCGGAGTCGAAGTATTACTACCGCAACGGCGTCAACCCGCAGGCCGTCATTGCGTTCGTGCCATCCGCCGCGATCGCACTGATCCTGGCGCTGGTGCCGACGTTCGAAAAGGTCGCGCCGTTCGGGTGGTTCATCGGCGCAGCCCTCGGCGCCATCGCCTACTACATCGTCACCCGCGGTAAGCCACTCGTCGAAGGGCCGTTCGAGGAGACGGTCGCGCGCCCCGACCAGCAGCCCGTCGAGTGACGGTCGGCTAGCGCAGCCGATCACCGCCGACCCAGACCCATGGTTGCGGGGCAAGAAGATTGACATCAACGACGAGCCGCAAGGCCGGCTCCTGAGTAGAGGTGCAGCATGAGCAACGACGCGCCACGGTATTACGCGCCGACCGGTGGACACCCACCGCAGACCCAGTTGACCACGGACCGCGCGGTGTTCACAGAGGCGTATGCCGTGCTCCCGCGCGGCACCATGCGTGACATCGTCACCAGCAACCTGCCGTTCTGGGACAACACCCGGCTGTGGGTGATCGCGCGCCCGCTGTCCGGGTTCGCGGAAACGTTCTCGCAGTACATCGTTGAGGTGTCGCCGGGAGGCGGCAGCGACCGGCCGGAACTCGATCCCGGCGCCGAGGGTGTGTTGTTCGTCGTCGAGGGCGGATTCACGCTCGTCGTCGGTGGCGACAAGCACGACCTGACGCCGGGTGGGTATGCGTTCCTGCCGCCGGGCTGCGACTGGACGCTGCGCAACAACACCGCCGAGACGGCGCGCTTCCACTGGATCCGTAAGGCGTACGAGCGCGTCGACGGGCTGGACTTACCGGAACCGTTCGTCACGAACGAAATTCACGTCGAGGGGGCGGAGATGCCGGGGACCGAAGGCCGGTGGACCACGCAGCGGTTCGCCGATCCGTCCGACGTCCGCCACGACATGCACGTCAACATCGTCAATTTCGAACCCGGCGGCGTCATCCCGTTCCCGGAGACCCACGTGATGGAGCACGGCCTTTATGTCCTCGAGGGCAAGGCGGTGTATCTGCTCAACAAAGACTGGGTCGAGGTGCAAGAGGGCGACTTCATGTGGTTGCGCGCCTTCTGCCCGCAGGCCTGTTACGCGGGTGGCCCAGGCCGGTTCCGGTACCTGCTTTACAAGGACGTCAACCGGCACGCCAAGCTGAGCCGACAGTTTCTCTGACGTTCGCCGACCCTTTGACGAGCCGATGGCGGCGGTGCCGGAGTTCGGCGCGATAACCGTGGCACGGTCGCTGAGGAGCGGCGTTGGAACACCGCCAGCGCCTGCTGTCAGCTCTCGTCGGCGCGTCGCGCGCGTCGTTTGCCCTCGTGCGTGGCGGTGACCCGAGCGACGGGAATGGTGCGACCTTGTTCGATCAGATCGCTGGGCACCCGTTGGGGCGCGGGCATCGAGTCCGCCCACGAAACGCGCCTGTCGAGTGCGTCAAGTGCGGTGTGCACTGTGAAGTCGGCGGGGGAGATGCGGGTCGAGATCGGACCAGTCAAGTGGAAAGGACACCGGTGTATCCGGGCGTAGTCGTGGGCTGTACGCCGCGGCGACGGTCGCTCCACCTGTTCGGGTGGAATCGACGAACACCTTGCCGCCGCGGTCAGCCACGATGAACGCAGTGGTCGCAATGCTTGGATCGAGAGCCTCGGCGCGCGCGGCGAGCGCACGGGTCGCCGCCGCCACGTCGTCGACCGGCGCGTCGTCGATCGGGACGAAAACGTGAAGGCCCTTCGCGCCGCTGGTCTTGACCGCACCTGCCAGTCCGCTGTCGCTCAACGCTTGTTGAACTAGATGAGCGACGGCGACGACCGCGGAGAAGTCGTCATCGTCGGGAGGATCCAGATCGAGAATCAAATACGTTGGCCGATAGATACTTTCGGCCAGACACCATGTCGGGTGGTATTCGATGGCGCGTTGGTTCGCGAACCACAGCAGGTCCTTCGGTTGTCACAGACCGCGTAGCGGACCTCGCGCTTGGGCGCCCTCCGCCCAGATGCGGACTGTTTGGACCCGGTCCGGGGTGTACTTGGGAACGTTCTTCTGCATGAACGGCGCTCGCCTGCGCAGCACTCGCAACACGGTGAGTGGCCGCCCGACGAGTCCGGGAGCATCCGGTCGGCGACCGCCTCGAGGTAGTCGACCAGGTCGCGCTTTGTGGCTGGTCCTAACGGCTGGTCGAGGTTGGTGAGGTCGACACCGTCTCGCTGTTCGCTGATGCTCACCGGTGGCATGCTGGCTCTCGTGGCCACCGTCCTGATACCCATTCCGGACACCGATTTCGACCCGACCGAGGTCGCCGTC
This sequence comes from uncultured Actinomycetota bacterium, assembly GCA_963698965.1. GTDB lineage: Bacteria > Actinomycetota > Actinomycetes > Mycobacteriales > Mycobacteriaceae > Mycobacterium. The sequence continues at coordinate 16,822 of CAVOSY010000024.1, read as the reverse complement.
AGCTGGCAGGTGCTGACTGCGCGAGGGCACCTCGTCGTGTTCAGCACCGAAAGCGGCGTGCAGGCGGTCGCCGACGACATCATGCTCACCGGCCGCGGGCTCGACTTCTGGTCGAAGGTACCCGGTCTGAGCCGGGTGATCGTTGTCGGTCGGATCCTGCGCGCGAGCCGCGATGCACGCGCTGCGTACGGGCGAATGCTGGCGTCACCGGAGTACCGGCAGCCGGCCGCTTGGGCTGATACTGATCTGGAGGATGTGGGCGGCTTGTTGCTTCCCGGCGGGCACCGTGCGCGGGGGATGCGCAGCTATATCGAGAGCGACGTGTTACAGCGTCTCGTCTCCGAAGCTTTCCGCCGAAAAATGGTCGTCGCCGCCATCTGTCACGGCGTGCTGCTCGCCGCCCGAACCGTGGATCCGGCGACGGGTCGCTCGGTGCTCTACGGCCGTAAGACCACGGCGCTGACATGGGAATTGGAGCGTCGCGCCTGGCGCATATCCCGGGTGACGAGGTTCTGGGATCCCGACTACTACCGCACCTACGTCGAGAAGCCGGGTGACCCGATCGGCTACATGTCCGTGCAGGCAGAGGTGACTCGTGCGCTGCAGAATCCCGCCGACTTCCGTGATGTCGCAGTGGGTTCCACGGACTGGCGTCTGAAGAAGTCGGGAATGATGCGAGACTCCGCGTCGAACGCGCGGCCTGCATTCGTCGTCGATGACGGCGGCTACGTGTCGGCACGCTGGCCCGGCGACACGCACACGTTTGCCGCAACCGTGTCGGCGAAACTGCTCGGCGCGACGGGCTAGTTCGAGGTACCGGTGGCGGTTGTCGCGATGCCGCCATCGACCGGGATGATCGTCCCGGTGAGGTAGGAGCCCGCGCGGCTGGCAAGGAACACTGCGATGCCCGCCATGTCGTCGTCGCGTCCGATACGACCAAGTGGAGACGAGGCCGCGATCGCGTCGCCGAAGGCATCGAGCGTGGCCGCCATCATCTTTGAGCGGAACGGTCCCGGCGCTACCGCGTTCACGGTGATGTGCTGCGGCCCCAGCTCGCGCGCAAGCACCCGAGTCAGTTGGTGTAGCGCCGCCTTGCTGCTGGCGTAGGAGTACACGGGCAGTTGGCTGACGTGGATGGCGTCGATGCTGCCGACGTTGATGATCCGTGACGGGTCGTCGGCCGTGGCCACCTGCCGAAGCGCGGGCAGCAGGGCCTGAACGAGCCAAAAGGGCGACTTGAGATTGAGGTCGAGCACCTTGTCCCACGCCGAGTCCGGGAAGCTCGCCAGCGGCTCGCCCCACGTAGCGCCGGCGTTGTTGACGAGGATGTGGAGTCCGTCGGCGTCGGTGGTGACGAGGTCAGCGAGGCGCCGGCATTCGTCGTGCCGGGAAAGGTCTGCGGGAATGGCTCGTACGTCGCCGAACCTGGACAAGTGATCCTGGGCCTGCGCGCACGCATCGGCCTTGCGGGAGCTGATGACGACGCGCGCGCCTGCCTGCAGCAGACCGCGGGCCATCATCATACCGATACCGCTAGTGCCGCCGGTGACGAGGGCGGATTTGCCGGTCAGGTCGAAAAGTTCCGCGTGCGTCGTGGTTTGGCCGTCCGTCATTGGTTTGCCTTCCATCGTCGGTTGGAGTGCAGCTGCGCTCGAGTTCACCACGAGACCGGCAGCCAGCCTAAGTGGGAAGCTGGAAACCACCTGGCGGTGTCGATGCCAGCAGAGCTTTCGTCGACCCTCCGGCTGGGACGCGCATCTACTCCGCTGCGCGCGCGGCGCGTAACGCCACGCAGCGGCTCCGGCGGTTTCGCCACGGTGAGCTCGCGACCGTCGAGGTGACCGAGGAGGCGACCCGGTTTATCGACGAGGTCAGTGACGCATGCGTGCCGAACAACTTGGGTTGCCTCGCCACGGCTGTGAACTTTTCCTCGGCGACCGCCTCTGCCGCGTCATCGGAGGTCGCCGTCAGGAAGTACTGTTCGAACCACAAGATCTACACGCCACCAGGGAAGGCAGACAGAGCGTGGCGGTCGTGGACGCTGGTCCGCAGCAGATCAGCCGTTCCGTGGAGGTGCAGGCCCCTGCGGCCGAGTTGTTCGCCCCGAGGCCGTTTTCGAGGGGAAAGTCAGCGATTTTGTGATTAGGCACACATATCGTATGATGTTTGCTGACTATCAGCAGCGCAAATATGATTGGCCATCATTAATGTTGAGAATACTTATGATTCATCGACTAACTGCCGGTGTGGCGGTATACGGTGCGATTGCTGGTAGGAGGGTGTTGTGACCCCGGCGCGGCCGGCGCCGCGAGCTCGCTTCGGCTCCCGCATCGGCTGGGTGTTGCAGGCGCGGTGTCGCTTCACCAATCCCGACGATCTGTTCGTCCGCGGAGCGGCGCAGAGGGACGCTGCGACGATTTGCCGGCCGTGTCTGGTGGCCACCGAGTGCCTCGCCGACGCGCTTGACAACCAAATGGAGTTCGGTGTGTGGGGCGGCATGACCGAACGCCAACGGCGAGCGTTGCTCAGGCAGCATCCCGAAGTGAATTCCTGGTCGGAGTTCTTCGCTGCCCGACGCACGCTCCGCACGTCCGACGAATCGGCGTAATCGGCTGCCCGCCATGGACATCATCTGCTGATCCGACGCCGAGACATTAGGCATTGAGATCCGCTCTGGCATCCACATCGGCGAGCGCGAACCCGCTGAATTCCGACATCGGAGGAATCGCAGTGCACATCGCAGCGCGGATTCTCGGCCAGGCCGCGGCCGGCGAAATCCTCGTCTCCAGCGCCGTCCGTGACCTGGTCGCCGGCTCGGGCACGGGCTTCGAGGACCGCGGCAGCGTCGAATTGCGTGGCGTGCCCGGCACCTGGCAACTCCTGGCCATCGATCGCCATGGGGCGCGGGCGGAATCGGCTGAAGCGAGACTGGCGTCAACGCCTACCCCGGGCCCTCGAACCGCAATGCGCCGGTCGAACCGCGCTGTCGAAGTGACGGCCAGTCAGACACCATGGATCCTCCGCGGGATGTCCCGCCTCGCCCCGGCCATCGGTCGCGGATGAGACGCTTGGTCAGGAGTCCGGGAATCGAACGAGGAGCCCATTGCCGGAGGCGCCGCGTGTTGACGTCGTCAACACCTTTCGAGTATCCGCAGGTCATTTCGCGTCGTTTCGCGTGGCCGATTCTGATGTTTCCGCAGGTTAGCGCGTTTTCTGTAGCGGGATCGATTCCCAGCATCTCCACCTTTCAATGGCAGTCGATCAGCGGCCTATAGGGGCCCGCTTCGATCATCGCGCCGTCGCCGACGATCATCGCGACACGGCTGTCCCACACCGCGAGGTCGCCGCGGCATCCTCACCGGTCTCAGCATGCTGATCACAAATACTCGGATTGCCAGCCCTACGATTGGAGCCAGTCAGTACCTGTGAATGACGAGGGTGAAGCTGCCTATAGGGGCCGCTCTTCCGACTGTGTTCTTGCTCCAAACCGCTAAGGCTGACTCTGTGGCAGTAGGTCGGACCTGATTGGTCGACAACGTGGTCGTTCTTCCCGCCGATACCAGTTTGGGCGTGGGCCGGGTCTCGATCACCTGCGGGGCGGTATTCCGCCGGCTGTGCGGCGTGTTGAGAAACCGTCGGCGGCTCGAAACAGGAGACGCTTTAGCCGGTGCGGATGAGTTTCTTGTTTACGAACTCGTCGATGCCGAACCTGCCGAGCTCGCGGCCGAAGCCGGACCGCTTCACACCGCCGAACGGCAGTTCGGCGCTGTCGGCGCCGACCAAGTTGACGAAGACCATGCCCACTTCGAGCCGGTCGGCGACCCGGGAGCCCTGATCCTTGTCTGTGGTGAAGACGTAGGAACCCAGGCCAAACGGGGTGTCGTTGGCCACTTCGACGGCCTCCTCTTCGGAGGCCACCTTGTAGACGGTGGCGACAGGACCGAACAGTTCCTCCAGATAGGCGGGGGAGTCCGGCGAGACGTTCGTGAGCACACCGGGCGGGAAGTAGGCACCCTTGCGTTCACCCTCGGAGACCAGGGTCGCGCCGTTGTCGACGGCCCGATTTACCTGTTCGTCGAGTCGCTCGGCCGCGGCGACCGACGACAACGGCGGAAGGCTCTCGGCGGTCTCGAGCACCTTCTTGGTGAACTTGTCGAGGAATGAGTCGTAGATGTCCTCTGCGACGATGAAGCGCTTGGCCGCGTTGCAGGCTTGGCCGGTGTTCTCGAAGCGGCCCGCGATGGCGGCGTCCACGGTGGCGTCGAGGTCGTCGGAGCTCAACACGATGAACGGGTCCGACCCACCGAGCTCGAGCACCACCTTCTTGAGGTTGCGGCCGGCGATCTCCGCGACCGCGGCGCCCGCGCGTTCGGAACCGGTCAGCGAAACCCCTTGCACCCGTGGGTCGGCGATGGCCGTCGCGATCTGCTCATTGGTGGCATAGACGTTGACGTAGGCACCCTCGGGATAGCCGGCGTCGGTGAAGATCTGCTGAATCGCGGCGGCCGACTCGGGGCACTGCGGCGCATGCTTGAGAATGATGGTGTTGCCGAGCGTGAGATTGGGGCCCGCGAACCGCGCGACCTGGTAGTAGGGGTAATTCCACGGCATGATCCCGATCAGCACACCCACCGAGCTGCGACGGATCAGGGCGCTGCCCTCACCGCCGAGAAGGTCGATGGGCTCGTCGGCGAGGAACTTCTCGGCGTTGTCGGCGTAGTACTCGTAGATCGCGGCGCTGAAGTCGACCTCACCGAGCGCCTGGTCGAGCGGTTTGCCCATCTCGCGCTGGATGATCTTCGCGAGCTCCTCGCGTCGTTCGGTGTGCAGCCTAGCGACCTGCTTCATCAGCGCAGCCCGTTCGGCCAGCGTCGATGTGCGCCCCCATTCGCGGTGCGCCTTGACCGCCGCCGACAGCGCTTGCTCCATTTGTTCGTCGGTCGCGGTCGGGTACTCCTGCACCACATCCCCGGTCGCGGGGTCGACCACTGCGTACAGACTCATGTCACGCCCCTTTACCCATCATTCGGATCTCAGTGTGGAGGTGGTGGCGGTGCCGGAGGCATCACGTGTGTCCACCTCATAGCATCTGCTTACCTCATACTTGATACTTGTTGTTCTCTACGGCCATTTGTGTACTCGGCTTAGGCACCGAGACAGCCCGCGTTGTCACGCTCGAAGAGCACGTTGCCTACGCCGGCCACCTACGCGAGATGTCGGAGCAGCTGGTCGGCCAACACCGGGACGTCGGTGATTGCGCGCAGTTGGTCGTTGAGCGCGATGGCGACCGCGGGGAATAGCCCCGCCGCATCGGGGTACAGGCTCCACATGGTCCGGAAAAAGCTTCAACCCCGTGTGTTGTTGGACGGGCTGGCCATGGTCGAGTCGCCACGGTGGCACGACGACCGCCTGTGGTTCCCGCACTGGGGGACCGACGAGATCATTGCCGCCGACCTTGACGGCAACGTCGAGGTTGTCGCACACGGCGTATCGGGCATGGGCCAGTCGATCGGCTGGTTGCCCGATGGTCGGATGCTCGAGACCGGCTTCGAACTCATGCGCTTTGAGCCGGACGGATCGCGTGTCCGCCATGTCGACCTGACCCACATCAGTCCATACATCTGGAGCGAGATGACCGTCGACGGGCGCGGCAACATCTACGTCAACAGCATCGGCTTCGACTTCGCCGAGATGGGCCAGCGGGTGCAGAACGCGGCGGAGTCGACGGTGGGTGTCATTGCGTTGATCACGCCCGACGGCGTGGCGACGCAGGTGGCCGGCGCGATCGCGTTTCCGAATGGCATGGTCATCACGCCCGACAATCAGATGTTGATCGTGTCAGAGTCGTTCACTGGCACGTTGCTCGCGTTCGACATCGACCACGACGGCCGTTTGACGAACCGCCGCGCGTGGGCCGAGGGCCTGGGTCCCGACGGAATCTGCATGGACGCCGACGGCGCGATCTGGACGTCGCCGGCCCAGCCCGACATTGGCGTGGTGCGCGTAGGCGAGGACGGCGAGGTACTCGACGAGATCGAACTCGACATCGCCTGCTTCGCCACCGGCCTGGGTGGTCCCGACGGTCGAACCCTGTTCATGATGTGCAACGACTTCAAGGGCCCCGACAAGTTCGACGAGATGATCGCGTCGCGCACAGCAAAGGTCCTAATCGCGGATGCGCCGGCCCCGACGGCGGGCTGGCCCTAAGTCAGTGGCCCCTTTTTCGTTGCCATCGCTTGTTTAATGGGTCGCGGCCGACGCAGCCACGCGGGCGCGGTGGGTGCGAACAGTGATAGCGAAGCGACCCGATCCGCGGCAGTTGCGCCGCAGCGCGCGGCTGACCGTAGCCGGTGGCTGACCCGATCGTGGACATCGTTGCGCCGGCGTAGTGCCGTCGGCGATCTCGATTCGCATAATCGTCAAGCTCCTTGATCCAGCCCGCGGTGGCCTTGGCGACGTCCGAAAACGCGTCGCTCAACCCCGCGGTGTGGCGATGAACCGAGTGCTGTTGATGCCATCAACACCTTTCGTGTATCCGCAGGTCATTTCGCGCACTTTCGCGTAGTTTCACGTCGTTTAGTCCGGTGTTTCAGCAGGTCACGGCGAATTCTGCAATGGGGTTCGATTCCCGGCAGCTCCACCGGTTGGCAACGGACCAGGACGACAGTCCTGGTCCGTTTCGTTTCCCGCACCGCTAGAGCACTTTGGAGAGAAATCCGCGAGTGCGATCGTGCTTCGGGCTCCCGAGGACGACTGCCGGGCTCCCCGACTCGACGACGACGCCACCGTCCATGAAGACGATCTGATCACCGACTTCGCGTGCGAATCCCAACTCGTGGGTGACCACCACCATCGTCATTCCCGACTCAGCAAGGGATTTCATGGTTTCCAGCACCTCGCCGACGAGTTCAGGATCGAGGGCCGACGTCGGCTCGTCGAACAGCATCAGCTTCGGCTTCATGGCAAGGGCGCGGGCGATCGCGATCCGTTGCTGCTGTCCGCCAGAGAGTTCTCGCGGGTAGGACGCCCCGCGGTCAGCCAATCCGACGCGCGCCATCAGCGTGTGAGCCTCGTCGGTCACTTCGTCGCGGGGCCTCTTGAGGATCCGCAACGGGGCTTCGGTGATGTTCTCCAGGACGGTCATGTGTGGGAACAGGTTGAACCGTTGGAACACCATCCCGGTCTTGAGCCGGGCCTGCGCGATCTGCCGTGGCTTCAACTCGTAGAGGCGATTGTTGCGTTCTTCATAGCCGATCAACTCGCCATCGACGTAAAGCCTTCCAGAATCGACGTTTTCGAGGTGATTGATGCACCTTAGGAACGTCGTCTTGCCCGACCCCGACGGTCCGATAAGGCAGGTGACGGACCCGCACTCGACCTGTAGATCGACTCCCTTCAGAATCGTCACCGAACCGAAGTGCTTGCGAACTCCGCGTGCTTCAACCATGAGTGCATTCATTTCGTCCTCCCCAGTGCGAGCCAACGCCGTTTGGTGGTCGTCGGGATAGCGAACCCGCGGCCGTAGTGGTTCTCCAGCTTTTTCTGGAAGTAACTGAGGATCGACGTCATCAACAGGTACCAGCAGCTTGCGACGATCAGCAGCGGGATCGTCCGGTAGTTGAGCGAGTAGATGATCTGTGCCGAGTACAACAGGTCGGAGATGGCCAGCACGCTGACCAATGTGGTTGCCTTGAGCATCGAGATCACCTCGTTGCCCGTTGGCGGCAGGACCACCCGCATGGCTTGAGGGAGTACGACCCGGCGCATCAACTGAATGTTGTTCATTCCCAGTGCTTGTGCGGCATCGTACTGACCCGTGTCGACCGATCCGATTCCACCGCGGATGATCTCGGCCATGTATGCCGCTTCGTTCAGCGACAGCCCGAGAAGCGCCGCAGCAAGTGGCGTGATCAGCGAGTTGGCGGATCCGATGACGAAGTCCGGACCGCCGAACGGAATACCGATCGACACGGTCGGGTACAGCGCTGCGATGTTGTACCAGAAGATCAGCTGCACCAGCAGCGGAGTCCCCCGGAAGAACCAGATGAACCCTCGGCTAATCCGGCTGACAATGGGGTTGTCGGAGATGCGCATGACCGCGAGAACGGTGCCAAGTGCGATGCCGGCGATCATCGAGATCACCGTCAACACCACGGTCAGCAGCGCACCACGCAGTATCTCGGGAGACAACAGGTAGGTAGCTACGACGTCCCATCCGAATCTGCGGTTGGTCGCGACGTTCCACGCCGCGGCGCCAGCGAGCACAAGCAGCAGGATCGCGGCGGCTTTCCTGATCGGGTGCCGAAGCGGGACAACAGGAATCGATTCGTCTACGTGGGATTCCGACGGAGGCGACGACGCCTCCGGGGCTTCCGATATCACTGGTGGCATGATGGTCTCCTCATTGAGCCGCGTTGACGCGGGCCTGGGTGATGGTCGCGGAATCTAGTCCGTACCTTGCGAGCACTTCGTGGTAAGCGCTACTGGTGATGACGGTGTCGAGAGCCGCCGCGACGGCGTTCACCAGCGGGGGTTCTTTGGTCACACCGACGGCGACGGGTGTGAAGTCGTAATTCTCCGAGATCACGACGTCTGGATCCTGTGTTGCGGCGAATTCGAGGATCGGCGAATCCGCCAGTACGGCGTCCAGTCGTGCGCTGGTCAAGGCGGAGATCGCCTGCCGCGTGTCTTGAAACTGGGCCGCATCTATCGGTGGTCGGCCGGTCGCCACGCACTTCTGGTCGTAGTCAGGGATGTTGGTGGTGAGCTGGTACGAGCCGATCAGTACTCCAACTCGTCTGCCGCACAGGGCTTCCTGTGTCAGGCGCGGTCGGCCCTTCGCGACCACGATCGCGTTCCCGATTTGCATGTAGTCGACGAAGTCGATGACGGCGATCCGCTTGTCGGTGGGAGTCATCGAGGACACCGTCATGTCGTAACGTCCGGCCGCCATTCCGGGAATGATGGAATCGAAGTTGACCACCTTGATCTCCACCTCGAGCCCGAGGGCTTCACCGATCAGCCGCGCGATGTCGGGGTTGACCCCGGTCAGGTAGCGAGTGCCCTCTTTGTAGAACTGAGTCGGAGGTTCGTTGGTCGGAATCGCCACCCGCAGCACACGTCGTGACGTCACTGAATTGGGCAGCAGCGCGACGGCGTTCGCGCTCACGTCGAGGACCGGCACGCTCTCGCCCGCCGGAGTCGCGACCGTCGGATCGGCGAGCTGTTCAAGCCGGCCACATGCCGGCGTGCCGAGGAGCAATGCTGCGACCATCCCCATGCGGGCGAGCCGCCCCAGGTCCGCCTTCATGACTGCTTGTCACCCATGCCGTTGCGGTGGCGAAGTAGCGCCCGTCCGCTGTCGCGGAGCTCCTTGATGTTCGAAATGCCCAGAAGCATCAACGTTCTGCTCATCTCCTCCGAAAGCAAGCGCACGACGTGCGAGACACCGTCCTGGCCCGCCGCGGCCAGTCCGTAGAGATACGGCCGACCGATCGCGCACGCATCGGCGCCCAGGGCCAGCGCCTTGACGATGTCGGATCCGCGCCGGATGCCGCCGTCGACGATGATCTCCATCCGGCCATCCACGCGCTCAACGATTTCCGGGAGGATGTCCAGCGGTGAGGTCATGTGGTCCAGCTGCCGGCCGCCGTGATTGCTGACCTGAACCGCATCGATGCCGATGCCCGCCGCGATGGCGGCGTCGTCGGCGCTGACGCAACCCTTGAGGACGATGGGACCCCGCCAGCGGCGCCGCAGATCTTCGATGTCGCCCCAACCGGTGGGCTCATAGGAACCGGCGAGCAGGGTTCGCCACATGCCGGGGTCACTGGCCATCGGCCCGGCCGGAATGGTGCCGTCCAGGTTGGGGAAGGCGATCGCGTCATTGCGCAGAAGCCCCCACGCCCACCCGGGGTGCAGTGCACCTTCGACGACCGTTCTCGCCCTCAGGGTTGGGGGTGCCGTGAAGCCGTTTCGATAGTCGCGCTCGCGATGACCGATGGCTCGGCAGTCGACGTTGACCAGCAGCGCCTCATAGCCCGCCTTTGTGGTTCGTCGAGCAGCTCCTGCAGCGCACCCTTGTCGGCGACCGGCTCGATGTTGAACCATCGACGGAGTTCGGGTGTGCTCGCGGCGATCGACTCCATCGGCGTCGTGCTGAGATGCGCCAATCCATAGGGAATGCCTGCGGCCAGGGCCGCACGGGCAACGGCGACTTCGCCGTCCGGGTGGAAAAGACGCGTTCCCCCGGTCGGCGACAGGATGACAGGGAGGGCCGTCGGTTCGCCCAGCACGGTCGAGCTCAGATCGAGATTCTCGATTGCGCCCCAACGCGGTACGAAGGACCAGTCGGCGAAACTCGACCGGTTGCGACGCAGCGAAACTTCGTCCTCGGCGCCGCCTTCGATGTAGTCGAAGACACTGCGAGGAAGGCGTTTGGCCGCGAGCTTGCGGACGTCGTCCACGCTGTGACACGTCCGGGCAAGTCGCTCCGAAACAGAACGAGCAGGGCCCTCGACGTTGACGAGTGAGCGGATGTCTCTGAGCTTCATGGATTCCTCGATGTCGGCGAAGTGGCGTCGATCCCAAGGGTGATCTGCGCGGAGGCCCAGTTGAATGGAAGAAGTTCTAGTATTTCATGATCTGCTTGTAGAATCTTCTAATGGCCGACTCGGCGGCGTTCACGGTATCGGCCTGGACGCAGCTGATGGGGGACGATCTGCTGCACGTCGACCCCACCTCGGCGGACCTCGACCGCCAAGTGACCGACGTACAGCTCTACGATCCGCTCGACGAGCAAGCCGTGATGCGGAACGCGATCCTGCTGTTAACCGGAGTCGCTTGCAGGACAGCAGATTTCGGCCGAGTGTTGGCCCGCGCCGCCCGCTGCGAGGCTGCGGGGGTGGTCGTGAAGGCCCGAGGAACTCCAATTGACGACTTGCACGCCGCCTCGGCCAACCACGGTATCCCCGTCATCGTCGTGCGCGACGACGCCGACTGGACTCGGCTGGCCGCATTGGCGCGAACGGCGGTCGCTGGTGCCGCGGCTGACTCCGTGTCCGGGGTGCGGCTCGGTGACATGTTCGCCTTCGCCAACGCGGTGGCGACGATGACGCGGGGGGCCACCAGCATCGTGGACCCGACCGGTCACGTCGTCGGATACTCCACGATTCCCGGTCAGCCCATCGACTACCTGCGGCGCGAGAGCACCCTGACTCTGCACGAGCGGACCGTGCCGGCGCTCGACGCCGACTACAAGGTCGTCTACTCGTTGAACACCGCAGTGTTCGTCGAACCTCACGATGACGAGGGTGGCCGATTGGCGATCGCGGTCCGCGCGGGCGGAGAACTTCTGGGATCGATCTGGGTCATCGATCCGGGTGACGAACGTCGGGAGGATGGCCTCGACGCGTTGGACCGCTTGGCGCCCTTGGCAGGGCTGCACATGCTCCACGCGCGTTCGGCTGCCGACTTCACCGAGCGACGCAATGCCGATCTGATGCGTACGTTGATGGACGACCCGAGACACGCGTCGTTCGCCGCTGCCGAGCTCGGGCTCGGTCCTCAATACGCACCCGGATTCGCGGTGGCGGCCTTCACCATCGCTCACCCCGAACCGGGCAGCGTCGACGCCATCCGCGAACAGCAGCGTTTGCGACAGCTGGTGACCGTCACCTGCAACCTGCAGTTTCGCAGCGCATACAACGCCCTCATCGACTCGGTTGTGTACGCGATACTGCCCTGGGCAGGGGAGTCGTTCCGCGCCGCGCACCGTCGTCTGATCCAGGACATCGGCGGTTACACGTCGCCGATCAGTGCGTACCCGATTGTCGCGACGGTCGGCGGCGTGGCGCGGGGCGTCGGTGAGCTTCGGCGGTCGCGTACCGAAGCCGTTCGCACGTCGAACTATCTGTTGCACCAACTTCGAGGGAACGCCGCTGCTCAGCCGCCAGTTAGCGGCCTGCACGAGGACGTTGCGATCGAACTCAACCTGCTGGAGGTCGGCGACTACATCGCCGAGCACGAGCTCGGAAGGTTCGACGCCATCGAGACCATCCGCGACTTCGACACCAATCACCGAACCGACTTCCTGACCACACTGTGCGCATACCTGGACGCCAGCGGGAACATCGCCCAGACCGCCAAGCGGTTACATGTGCACGGCAACACCATCCGCTACCGCATCGCTCGCCTCGAGGAAGACTTTCAGGTCGACCTGGATGCGCCGGCTACCCGACTGTGGCTATGGCTTCGGCTCGCTTCGCAACGTGACTGACCGTACGGACTCGGATCCTTCATATGTTGATGCCTGGTTTGTTTGCGTCTGTCGTCGACGTCTCTGCGGGATGCCTCCTTCGCATCTCCCGCAGGCTGAGTCTTGAGCTAGAGATCTCGTTGATCTGCCGATTCGGCGGCACGGTGGTGAAGAGCACCGGCGACGGCCACCTCACCACGTTCGACGGCCCAACGCAGGCCATCCGATGCGCCGAGGCCGTGCGCGCTGACGCCGAGACACTGGGCATGAGATCCGCCCGTGGAGCACGGTGCCCGTCGATGTCCAGGGCGACGAGCTACGCGGCGCCGTCGGTTTCAACCGGCGCGGTCATGCTCGACCACCGGGAGTCGGCGCCGCAGAAGACATTTGACGCCCTAGTTTCAGCTGCGCTGGGAGACTGACGAGCGCCAAGAGCACGGTCACCGTGGTGTACCAGAAGACCGTCGGCACCAGGCCGAACGGGCTCGCGAGTTGGCCGGCGACGACGACCGGCACTCCGAACGCGAGGTAGGAGACGACGTAGATGCTGGCGACGACGCCCGCCCGCTGATGTGCCGCCGCGAGCGGGAAGATGAGCCGCAGGGATGCGGTGAAGGACGCACCGAAGCCGACACCGGCAACGGCCTGCCCGATGATCATGGTTGCCAGGCTTCCGGCGCAGACGCCACCGATGATGCCGATGGCCCCGACGATGGACGCGTAGATTCCGATGGTCATCGAGCGCCGGGGGTCGAGGCGGGCGAACATCACTCCGATCACAGCCGATGTTGCCGGCGCGATGAACCCGGACAATCCGTTCAGCAGGCCGCTGTTCAATTGGAAGACACTGCGAACCAAGCTCGGGGCGATCCCGCCCGACAGGCCTGAGAGCATCCAGACTGCGGCGATCACGGGCGCCGCTGCGGTGAATTCCGATCGTGTAGCGGGCGGGATGGCGACGCGCGGGACCAGCGAGCGGAGCGCGCCGGGTACGCGGGTCACGCTCTCGGGAGACATGGCCATGACGAGGATTCCCAGGACCGTGATGATAGTGAGAACGATGAAGACGATGGCATTCGCCTTAGTTGTGAGCTGGATCGCGAGGCCAGCCAGCAAGGATCCGACACCGAGCCCGCCGGTCAGGCCGACGCTGCCGAGGATCGCGCCTAGTCTCTTCCGGTTTGGCGGGGCGAGTTCAACGAGCGCGGCGGTGAAAGCAGTCGTTGCTGCGCCGGTGGCAAAGCCTTGCACGATGCGGCCGGCAATCACCCAACCGATATCGGGGGCGACCAGGAACATGACGTTCGATGCGAGCTGAATGATCAGAGCTCCCATCAGAACTGGGCGCCGGCCGACATGGTCGGAGAGCGACCCCAGGGTGAGGACAGCGGCGAGGAAGCCGATCGCGAATACAGCGAACGCCAGCGTGAGAAGCGCTGCGGGCAAGTCCCACTGCTGTTTATAGACCACCAGCAGCGGCATCAGCGCGCCTGCCGCGAGATACAGACTCGTGAACGTGATCGCTGCACCCGTCAAAGCCAATCCGGCGGGGAGGGTGGGGCGGCGCCCAGTAGCGGGTGTCGCAGTGGAGACCGGAGATGATGACACGAAAGCTCCTTCAATCGGAGATGCGCGGACCGTCCGGCCGGTGGGCTAGGCGCACAGCGCGCAACCTGATCGTCGAGTGGCCTGAGCGGGTTGGTTATTCGACGACCGTCACGATGCCCGGAGGGGCGTCGAGGGCTTGGAGGGTTCGAGCGGCGGCAGTGTCGATGTGCACGCGCGGCGACGGGGGAAGTTCATCGTCGAAATAGGTGCCGGGTCCGTAGAACATGCCGTAGCGGAGGACGACGCCGCTCGCTGCGAGCACTGCTTGCTCGAGTGAGGCGACCGCGTCGACTTCCAGCCCGGGGCGCATTGTCCACGCGACGCTTTGGGCCACGATCTTCGTCTGGCCCAAGCCTTCCAGCGCGTCGATGAGGTTGCGGGTGCCCTCCACCCGAATTCGGGCGTTGAGCCGCGAATCCTCCGGCAGGTTCTCCAGATCATCCGGAAGGTCGGTCAGCTCATGCAGGAGTACGTCGGGCGAAAACGCACGAACGGCGCTGGTGAGGGCCGGGCGATCGAAGACGTCGCAGACGATCGGTTGAGCGCCGGCGGAAGCCAGCCGGCCGGCTTTCTCGGCCGACCTCGTCATTGCGCCAACGGTGTGACCGGCGTCAATGAGTAGTGGTACCAGGCGACTCCCTAGGACACCGGATGCACCTGCGAAAAAGATGCGCCTAGTTGCGGTCTCGATCGCCGGTGTCGTCCGGCGGCGTGACGTGGTCATTGCATTGCCTTTCAGTGGTCGCCGAGCAGATACGGCATGGTCCCGTAGGGATGAAAACTGACGGCCGGAGCGGAGTCGGTGATCTCGACGTTGCCGGGCGACTGGCACGTCGTTCCCGCGCCGTTCCCGACGCAGGTCTTCGGGAGGGCCGCGGCCGTCGGTGCGGCGACGATCGCGATCGCGGCGGCGCCCGCCGCTAGCAGCGATGTGACGTAGGTCGGTTTGACTCTCATGGTGGTACTCCTTCGTTCGATAGTCCTGACGCTACGTGTCAAGTGGCCTAGGTATATGGTCCATTTCCATGACAGATAACTGGGCCACTTTGGCGGCCTCCGCGCCTTCCGTGGCCGGTACCGACCTGCATCTGGAACTGACCGGACCCGGGCTGCGCGCTGGGCTCATGGATGCCCTGCGGGAGGCCGTGCGCACGGGGCGTCTGGTGCCCGGCACCCGGCTGCCGTCGACACGTTCGCTCGCCGCCGACCTCGGCGTCGCCCGCAACACCGTGGCCGACGCCTACGCCGAATTGATCGCCGAGGGCTGGCTGATCGCCCAACAGGGCTCCGGGACCCAGGTGGCCAGGCGGGCCGAGCCGCGCCCGGCCGCGCTCGCCGCTGCCCGAACGAGGCCGACCCCGCGTCGTCCCACGTACGGACTGTTGCCGGGCTCGCCGAATCTGGCGGAGTTTCCCCGGACGCAATGGCTTACCGCGGCCCGACGCGCTCTGACCGCGGCGCCGCACGACGCCTTCGGCTACGGAGACGCCCTCGGCCGGCTCGAGCTGCGCACCGTCCTCGCGGACTATCTGGCGCGGGCCCGCGGCGTGTACGCCGAGCCGGAGCGGATCATCATTTGCTCCGGTTTCCACCACGGTCTGATGCTGACGGCGCAGGCACTGCGGGCACGGCGGGTACGGGCAGTGGCTGTCGAGTCGTACGGTTTCGACGTCTATAGGGACCTGCTGACCAGCGCCGGCCTGCGCACCCCACCCATCTACGTCGACGAAAGTGGTGCGCGCACCAACGATTTGGCGCGATTGAACGAAGTTGGCGCGGTGCTGATGACACCGGCTCATCAGTACCCGACGGGGGTCGAACTGCGCCCGGACCGGCGCGCGACGGCTGTCGACTGGGCGCGTGCCACCGGCGGGCTGATCCTGGAGGACGACTACGACGGGGAGTTCAGATACGACCGTCAGCCGGTAGGCGCTCTGCAGGGCCTTGACCCTGAGCGGGTGGTGTACTTCGGCTCGGCGAGCAAGTCGCTGGCGCCGGGTCTCCGGCTCGCCTGGATGGTGCTGCCCGAGGAACTGGTGCCGGAGATCGTGGCGGCCAAGGGGTACGTCGAATGGTCAAGCACGCTCGACCAGTTGACACTCGCGGAGTTCATCGCGTCGGGCGCCTACGACCGACATGTGCGCTCGATGCGGCTGCGCTACCGGCGCCGCCGCGACGAGTTGGTAGCGGCCCTTGCGCAGAGAGCCCCCGACATCCGTGTGACCGGCATGGCCGCCGGGTTGCAAGCAGTCCTCGAACTCCCGCGCGGGACCGAGCGCTCAGTCGTGCAATCGGCGGCCCGTCAGGGCCTGGCGGTCAGCGGGATGGCGGAGTTCCGCTACGAAGTGGCGGACTCCGGGTGGCGGTTGCCCGAGCAGGACGCACTGGTGGTCGGCTACGCGGCTCCCTCGGACAGTGCGTGGGCGGGCGCCCTGGATGCACTGTGCATGGTGATGCCATAGAGGGGGCCGCCGTAGCCCGAAGGCCAGGCGGCTTACGCCGCTGCGGTCTCACTCGGTTCGGTAGCCGGCTACGTCGTGTCGAAGCCATCAACACCTTTCGCGTAACCGCAGGTCGTTTCGCGTACTTTCGCGGCGTTTCGCATGGTCAGATTCAGCATTTCCGCAGCTCAAGTGCTTTTGGGCAGCGGGTCCGATTTCCGGCAGCTCCACCGAGAAGATGCAGGTCAGGTCGAAAGCCCTGGCCTGTTCTCTTTTGTCTCAGTCGTCCCGCGCTGCCGCCACCGCGAGATCCCCCGCGAGGCTGACGAGCTCAGTCTGGATGCCGGGCACGGCCGCCATGGCTCCCGGCGAATCCAGGGTGAGCGGGTTGCCCGCGTAGTCGGTACATATCGCTCCCGCCGCGCGAGCGATCGCATGTCCGGCGACGACGTCATATGGGTTGTTATGGGCAAGCACCATGCCCTGGATCTGGCCGCGGACAAGCCAGGTCCAGAGC